>MFEL01000018.1 GCA_001777575.1 Candidatus Doudnabacteria bacterium RIFCSPHIGHO2_01_FULL_46_24 | reverse complement strand
CAAATTCGTTTGGGAAAATGGGGGGAAATCAGTGGGACGCGCTTCGCGCGTCCCACCTTCTGGCTTCCAAAAAGCCGTTTAGTTCGTTTGTGGTGCGCGGGAGAGGACTCGAACCTCCAAGGCCTTGCGGCCGCATCCACCTCAAGGATGTGCGTGTACCAATTTCGCCACCCGCGCAAAAACTCACTTAAGCTCACAAATTTTAGCACGCCTTTTAAGCCTTGACAAGAGGCCGGTTTTATGCTAAGCTATTCAGTTGCGTACCCCGTCCCCCGCCTCGGCGGGGGCGGGGCAGGCAACATGAACTTGTTCTTTAATAAAGGTCTAAACCGACTTTTTTTGTCCCAAGCTACAGGAGCGCGGTTCAAAAAAAGTTTAGGAATTTCAATGACAGCACGTTTTGAACGGTTGAGTGCAGTCGACCGGCTTATCCTGGTCACTGCTATCGCATCGCTGACCTTGTCGCTGTTTCCTCACAGCGCCGCTGCTTCAGCCCAAAACAAAACCCCGCTCGTCTTTGAAATAAAAAACTTTCCCAAAATCATAATTCCGGATATAGAAGCCACACCAGTCGAAATCGAGGAAGACCCGATCAAAATCGACGTTGATTCTGACACTGGCAAGATCTACATGCATGAGCCGGCAATCAAAGCCTATGTCTGCTCCAAACTCGGAAGCAATTGTAAAACCTTCATTGCCATCTTGAAAGCCGAAAATGGCACGCATGAATGCACCAGGGACAATAAGGGGTTGAATCGAAACGGCTCCATTGACGTGGGACTGGCCCAAATCAATTGGAACAAAAATTCCCCTTACACCATTGACCAATTGCGGGATTGCAAATTCAACCTCGACATCGCGCTTCAAAAATATGAGGCCAGAGGATTCAGTCCTTGGGTGGCCTACACCACAGGCCGGTACAAAAAGCACTTAAAATATATAAACTAAAATAAAGCCCCCGTCTAAACGGCGGGGGCTTTTATAAACCAAACGAGTAAACTATAATATTACAAGTCGGCCACGTGGTGAAGTAGCTAACACTGCGGTCTGCAAAACCGCCATACGCGGGTGCAACTCCCGCCGTGGCCTCCAAAAGCCGGGGTGGTGGAACAGCTAGACACGAGGGACTTAAAATCCCTTGGGGGAAACCCCGTGCGGGTTGGATTCCCGCCCCCGGCACCAAAAGATTGACCAGGGAATAAAAATTTGATACCGTTAGCGTTGCATCCCATTCCTCATGGACATTCTCCAAATCATCAAACCAAAAATCAAACCGCTGAAAGCATCCTTCGCTTCCTTGTCCGTTGTACACAAATTGATTATCCTCCTCATCCTGGCAAGCCTGATAAGTCTGATCATTCCTCATACGACCTACGCCTCGGCGGTAAGCGCCAACGGCCAGGGCCTTATTTTTTTTATCGGCGACCATGAACAATTCCTGCAGTATCTGTCCGAAAAAGCAACCCAAAAGTATGCCGAAAGGTTGGCGCGGGAACAATATGAAAAACAGCAGCGGTTGACCGGACGCGTTACCAAATATCTTGCGGCATACGGCTCACCGCTTACTGATACGGTCCCGACACTGATCACTTTGAAAAATTGGAAAAAAATTGTGGCTCTGTCCAATGCGGAAAGCACTTTGTGCCGTAAATATCCCAAAACCACAGCCAACTGCTGGGGCATCGGCGGATCCACGCTTTGGGACATGGGCGATAACCTGACCGAAGGCGTGGTCGCCATGAATCGATTTTTGGAAAATTACCCGAAAGGCTCAAAAATCAAATATGCGCGGATGACTTTTGAACAAATGAACGGCTTGTACAAACAGCCGCCGATGGACCACTGGGTTGAAAACAACGAGGTGATTTACCAAGACCTGCTCCAAATAGAACAAAGCATATAAAAAAAACCCGCTCGTAGAAGCGGGTTTTTGATTATGCCTGTTTGACAGCACGAAGCGACAATCCCAAACGATGCTCCTGGGGTTCAATGGTAATGATCTTGAAATCCATTTCGGTCCCAACCGTGACCACCTCCGACGGGTCTTTGACTTCCTCGTTGGACAGCTCGACTGAATGCACAAGGCCGAAGACGTTCGGCTCCAGTTCGACAAAAGCGCCAAACGGCATGAGGCGGATAACTTTGCCTTTGACAGTCTGACCGACTTCGTATTTTTTGATCAATTCCAGCCAGGGATCGGGCTCGAGCCGCTTGAGGGAAAGCGAAATGCGATCTTTTTCGATAGAAATGATTTGCGCCCTGATTTTCTGGCTGACTTTGAACAAATCCTTGGGATGCTCGATCCTGCTCCAGGCCAATTCGGAAATGTGGACCAGTCCTTCCAGCCCGTCGCCAAATTTGAGGAAAATCCCGAAATCCACGATTCCCGAAATTTCACCTTCGACAATCTCCCCGATTTTGAGCTTGGCGACCTTGGCGCGCAAGGCCTCTTCGCTGGTGGCTTTTTCGGAAACGATTAGCTTTTCGTCGTGAGCGTCTGACGTGATAATTTGGACGTCAAACATTTGTCCAATATAGCTTTTGAGCACCTCCAGAATCTTGTTTTTGTCCCCCTCTTCGACGCGAGGATAATGTTCGGTGGATAACTGAGATACGGGAAGGAACCCCATCACCCCGTTTATCTCAACCATCAAACCGCCCTTGTTGGCTTCCAAAATCTTGGTGTTGATAATTTCCCGACTTCTCATCTTTTCTTCCAAAGTCTGCCAAACTCGCTCTTGCCCAGCCTGACGGAAAGAAAGTTCTATATTGCCCTCTTTATTTTCCGACTCCAGCACCGAGGCCAAGACTTTATCTCCAATCTTGAGAGCAGACAGTCGAACGGTTTCGTCAAACAATTCCCGGCCGCGCACAACCCCTAAGCCAATGCCTTCGATGTCAAGATAGACTTCGTTTTTGCCCACTGACAAAACCGTGCCCTCCAAAACGTCCCCAGCCTTGGGAACTGTGATTTCGCTGCCCGGCGCGGCGAGCAGGTCCTGCATGGTTTGATAGTCAGTGGTAATTGCCACATTTGTCATAAGCTTCCAAATTATACGCTTATTCTCCTTGAAAATCAAGCCCTTTTTTGGTAAAATATTTAAGCTATGCTCAGTAATACAACTTTGATCGGCTCCGCCGGGAGTTTATTACTGGGAACTAGAATTTATATATATATTTTAGCTTAAATCCAGCCTACGCGTTGTCAAGCAATTAATTATCAAAGTTGATATACTAAGTATGACTATCTCTTGGTTTGGGATTTCCAGCTTCAAAATCGTCGGCAAAGATATCACCATTATCACGGACCCTTTCGGGAGCAATACCGGGCTGTCGCCCGTCCGCGGAGCTGCGGATGCGGTGATCGTCAGCAACCCCAAAAGTCCGCTATCCGGCAACTACTCTTCCATTTCAGGGGAGCCGTTTATGGTTGCTGGCAGCGGCGAGTACGAAATCAAGGGTGCGGGCATTCTGGGCACGCCGGCCGAGAGCGATCCGGGAGGGGGAATCATTTACAGCATTGAGCTGGAAGATATCCGGATTGCTTTTTTGGGCTTGATCAAACAGTCCACCCTCACTGATACGCAAAAAGAGGTGCTGGAAGGGGCGGATGTAGTTTTAATTGGAGTCGGGAACGGCAGCGTACTCAATTTCGAACAAGCCGCCAAAATCGCGACTCAACTGGAGCCATTTTATGTCATTCCCCACACCTATGCCATCTCAGGACTAAAAGGCAATTTTGACAGAGTTGACCGTTTCATCAAAGAGATGGGTGAGCCGATTAAAGACGACAAGTTGACAATCAAGAAAAAAGATTTGGCGGGAGATATTACCAAGCTTGTGGTATTGGATCCGCAAAGATGAGTACCGTTAGAAGCCGCGGTCGCGCAATATCCCAAGATTGTTTTATATATATGCCCGGCATAAATTATTTATTTTATAAATTTAACCCAGATCGCTTGACCACGACCTGCTTCTAAACGGGATGAACATTCGAAACTTTATCTCAAATCTGCAAAAAAAGCCGTATACGGTCAGGATGCGCATCCTCTGGGGGAGCACAGCCGTCGCGGCCGTCATCGTGGTCGCCATTTGGGGACTTTCGCTTCGCTCACAAATCGGCAGCTTTAACGCTTCCGAGCTGATTGATTTAACCGAAAAGGAACAACAAGAAGCTTCCCAGAAATTCGTCAAGGTGGAACGGGTGGAGCTGACAGCTGAAGCTGCTAAATTTTTTTTCACCATCAATAATCCAACCGACGATATTCTCAATGTCTCGGATATCAACAACATTAACTTAGACATTGCCAGTCAAGCTCTAAATCCCATCAAGCTCCTGGATCGCCAAGGTAAGACATTTGTGCGAAAAGCGCTGTCTAAGACCGAAAACTTCGGCATCCTCGAGTTCCCGCCTTTAGAAGCTGCGGACGCGACATTGGTCTTTGAAAATCTCTTTTTCGAAAAACATCCAGAGACGGTTTTCAAAGAAATCCTGGAATTGGATTTGGCTGACTTGCAAAGCAATCAGGAACTAAGAAACTAAAATGGAAAACATCGGTAAAATCAATCCCCGGCCGATTGAGCGGGAAATGGAAGAGTCCTATCTTGATTACGCCATGAGCGTAATTGTGTCGCGGGCGCTCCCTGATGTTCGCGACGGCCTGAAACCCGTGCATCGGCGCATTCTTTATGCCATGTCAGAACTGGGGCTCCGCCAAAACGCCAAGTTCCGCAAATCCGCGGCTGTGGTCGGGGAAGTGCTGGCCAAATACCACCCCCACGGAGACGTGGCTGTTTATGATTCCATGGTTCGCATGGCCCAGGAATTCGCCATGCGCTATCCGCTCGTCGATGGCCAAGGCAACTTCGGCTGTTTTACAAAAGATACTGAGGTTAAATTAACAGATAGTCGAAATCTAAATTTCGAGGAACTAATCCAAGAATACAAAAACGGCAAAAAAAATTATACTTATACCGTAAATTCGATTGGTCTTGTTTCCATTGCTGAAATAAAAAATCCACGTCTAACAAAAAAAGCCGCAAAGTTAATCAAAGTCACTTTAGATAATGGTCAAGAAATCCGGTGCACACCCGATCACCGTTTTATGTTGAAAGACGGCTCTTTCAAGCAAGCCCAACTACTAAGTAAAACTGATTCACTGATGCCGCTTTATACCAAAATTTCAGAGAAAACAGATCGCTTGAACCGGGAAGGTTATTTATTAATTTATCAAAACAAAACAGGACAATGGATACCCGCACACCATTTAGCTGATAATTACAACCTTAACGAAAAACGTTATTTCAAAAATACTGGTAGGGTTCGCCATCATGCAGATTTTAATAAATTAAACAATAATCCTGAGAATATTATCCGCTTGAATTGGGGCGAACACTGGCGCGTCCATTACGAACAAGCAGTGCTTATGCACAAAGACCCCGAATATCGTAAGAAAATCGCGGCTGGGCGCAAAAATTACTGGGGAAATCCGGACAACCGGCTTAAAAAAGCTGCTGAAATCTCGGAAAGAAACAAGCAAAACTGGCAACGACCTGAATACCGGGAAAAAATGAGGATTTTTTTAAGCGAGATGAATAAACAATACATAGCCCTTCACCCTGAAAAAAGAAAAGAGTTAAGCGAACGGGCAACTCGTACTCTAAAAAAGCTCTGGCTGGATCCTGCATACCAAACTTTGTTCCGAGCAAAAATAATCAAGGGTAATAAAAACCATACAACAAATAAAACCGGTAGGCTAAAATTTCTTAAAATTTGCCGGGAAGCTATACGTTCTTATGGCAGTATTGATGAAGCGACTTATGATCATACTCGGGAACAAATTTACACCTACGGATCAGCTCCGCTGTGGCATACAGGACTGGAAAAATATTTTAATGGAAACTCCGATTTGATTAGACACGAAATAAGCGGCAATCACAAAATTGTTAAAATTGAAAAGCTTAAAAACAAAGAAGACGTCTTTGACTTAACCATAGACGGTAGTCATAATTTTGCCCTGGCTTCAGGAATTTTCGTGCACAATTCCATGGATGGCGACGCGCCGGCGGCAATGCGCTACACCGAAGCGCGGATGACCGCGCTGGCCGAGGAAATGCTTGCCGATCTGGAAAAAGACACGGTGGATTGGATGGACAACTACGATGCCACGCGCCAAGAGCCGAAAGTCTTACCGGCCAAACTGCCGGATCTCTTGCTAAACGGCAACCTCGGCATCGCCGTAGGCATGGCTACGGACATTCCGCCGCATAACCTCTCCGAAGTCGTGGATGCCACGGTTAAACTGATTGACGAGCCCAAGTTGACCACAGAGGATTTACTGGAACACATCAAGGGCCCGGATTTTCCGACCGGCGGTTTTATCTACGACTGGAACGCCATCAAGCAAACTTACGCCACGGGCAAAGGTCCGGTTGTCATGCGCGCGCGCACCGAAATTGTGGAAGAGAAAGGGATGCACAAAATTATTATCAATGAGATTCCCTACCGCGTGAACAAGGCTTCGCTTCTGGAGCAGTTTGCCGAACTGGTCAAGGATAAAAGAGTGGACGGCATCAGGGATCTGCGGGACGAGTCGGATAAAGACGGAGTAAGGATCGTTATCGAACTTAAAAAAGAAGCGCTGCCCAACAAAATTTTGAATCAATTGTTCAAGCATTCCTCTCTACAAGAGACTTTCCACGTCAACATGCTGGCATTGGTGGATGGCATTGAGCCCCGGGTTTTGAATTTGAAGAATATCCTTGAGTACTACATCCAGCATCGGCTGACCATCATCAAGCGGCGGAGCGAATATGACCTCAAAAAAGCCAAAGAACGTGCTCATATCCTGGAAGGTTTGAAGAAAGCGCTGGACCACATTGACGCGGTCATCCAAACCATCAAGAAATCCGAGACCACGGAAGAGGCTCATGCCGCCCTGATGAGTAAATTCAAATTCACTGATGTCCAAGCTACGGCTATTCTCCAAATGCAGCTGCGCGCCCTGGCTGGCTTGGAGCGAAAAAAAATTGACGAAGAATTGAAACAAAAGCGGCAACTGATCAAAGAGCTGGAAGACCTGCTGGGTTCGGAAAAAAAGATGCGCGCGGTAATCAAAACCGAGCTTTTGGAAGTAAAACAAAAATACGGCGATGAGCGCAAAACTACTTTGGTCAAGCAGCCGATCGGCGAATTCAAGGTCGAAGATTTGATTCCGGAAGAGCAGGCAATTGTCATCATCACCAAATCCGGCTATGTCAAACGAGTGCCCCCCAACACTTACAAAACCCAAGGCCGCGGCGGCAAGGGCGTGATTGGCATGACCACCAAGGAGGAAGACGTGGTCGAGTGGCTGATTACCACCAATACGCACGATGACATTTTGTTTTTCACCAACAAGGGCCGGGCTTTCCAAACTAAAGTTTACGAACTGCCCGAAGCCTCCCGAGTGGCCCGGGGCCAGGCGTTGGTCAATTTCCTGGAGCTGCCGACCGATGAGACTGTCCGAAGCGTTCTGACGATTTCCAAAAAGACCCCCATCAAATTCCTGGTGCTGGCCACCAAACAAGGCTTGATCAAAAAAACTCCGATTGAAGAATTTGCCAAGGTCCGCCGCTCCGGCTTGATTGCGATAAAACTCAAAACAGGGGACGAGCTGCGGTTTGTGAAATATTCCGCCGGCAACGACGAAATCATGCTTTCCACGGTCAATGGCCAGGCGATTCGCTTTGATGAAAAAGACGTGCGCTCCATGGGCCGGACCGCTTCCGGAGTGCGGGGCATCCGCGTCAAAAAAGGTGACGAGATGGTCAATCTGGATTTGATTTCCAAAAAGGATGACCTCAAAAACTTACAGCTTTTGATTGTCACGGAAAACGGCCTGGGCAAAAAAACCGACCTGTCTCTCTACAAAAGGCAGCATCGCGGGGGCAGTGGGATCAAGACCTTGAAAGTCACACCCAAAACCGGCAAAATCGAATCCATGCATGTGGTCAATAAAACCGAGGAGCACGACCTGGTAGTCGTTTCCAAAAACGGCCAGACCCTGCGCACCCCTCTGGGCAAAATCTCAACCCTGGGCCGCGCCACCCAAGGCGTGCGCATCATGACTCTGGACGATAAGGACAAGGTAGCCTCGACCACACTCATTTAGTATGCTTTTTATAGTTTCCACTCCTATCGGCAACCTCAAGGACATAACTTTGCGCGCCGTCGAAACCCTCAAGTCTGCCGATTTTATCATTGCCGAAAATCCGGCTCACAGCTCCAGACTACTGCAACACTATCAAATCCCCAAGAAAAAAATTATCCAGTTCGCTGAGCATAATGAGCATAAGGCTCTGCCAAATATCATCTCTCAACTATCAACTGCGAATGGGGCTTTGATCACTGATGCCGGCACACCGGGAATTTCTGATCCGGGATTTCGCTTGGTTCGAGCATGCGTGGAAGCGGGAATCAAAGTTGTTCCAATCCCGGGACCCTCTGCTGTAATTGCGGCTTTAAGCGCTGCGGGACTGCCCACTGACCGCTTCTTATTTGTCGGCTTCCTGCCGCGCAAAGAAAACTCGCTCATCAAAACTGTTAGATTGGCCAAAGAAACCGCAAGCACTTTGATCGGCTACGATTCGCCTTTTCGGATTGCCAAAACAGTCGAGCTGATCGCAAAAAATTTCCCCGAAGCCAAAGTCGTGGTGGCCCGTGAACTAACCAAGGTCTATGAAGAGTTCATCCGAGGAACAGCCGAACAAGTTTCCACCGATCTCAAAAGTAAAAGAACCATCAAAGGCGAAATTACCATCCTAATCTCATTCAAGTAATCCGCCAATTCTAAAAATATACGCAATTGCGTAATTTTTTAGACAAGAGTATTATGCCAGTATAATATGAAAGCCTATGAAAAAACCAGCCTAAGACAAGCCGTAAAAGAAGCTTTGCCCAGACGGAAGATAGAGCTGACAGAAAGACAAATTCAAGGCTTAAAAACCGCCTCGAAAATAATACTAGCCCTGGCCCTGATCGCAGGTGCCGTCAGCCTGGCCATAGTTGCCCCAAATGCCGTAAGACTTTTAAACAGCGTATCCGGCAGACGGGGATTGAAATCCAAGGAATTCAACGCCAAACAAAAACAGCGCGTTCTGAAATCTGTCTATTATCTTAAGCAACAAAAAGACGTTGAATTGATCCCGCAGGGTAAAAATTTTCTTTTAAAAGTCACCCAAAAAGGCCGCAGCAAATTAAGGAGCATAAATTTTCAAAATCTCCATATAAACAAACCTGACAACTGGGATAAAACATGGTGGATGGTGCTGGCTGACATCCCAACCAAAACTCATAAAAGCGGAGCAGATCAGTTGCGGCGGAAACTTAAGGAAATAGGATTTTACTCCTTGCAACGCACCGTTTGGGCTTATCCTTATGACCCAAGGGACGAAGTTGATTTCATAACTAACTACTACGATTTGTCGAAATTTGTTACAGTAATTCAAGTTTCGCTGTTGGATCCAAGTGACGAACAGACTTTACGACAATATTTTAAGAACATTGACATTATTTAATTCTTAGAAACTGCGCTTGTCTAATTTTATACGCAATTGCGATAAGAATTAGACAACGCTTAGACTTTACTCATTAAAATTCAATGAATTTATAAGATAAATTTGCTATAATAGCTTCATGAGTGGACATAGCAAGTGGGCGACAATTAAAAGAGCCAAGGCTGTGACTGACGCCAAACGCGGACAGGTCTTTACCAAATTAGCCAAAAACATCGCGGTGGCCGTGCGCGGAGGCGGCGGCACTGATCCCGTGTTCAACTTCAAGCTGCGCATGGCGATTGATCAGGCCAGGGCAGCGGCCATGCCTAACGAAAACATTGAACGCGCCATCAAACGCGGATCGGGCGAAGGCAAAGACGCGATTGAGCAGGCAGCCTACGAAGGATACGGGCCCGGAGGGTCGGCGTTTATAGTTGAAACGGTGACAGACAACAAAAACCGCGCAGCACAAGCGATCCGGACCATTTTTGCCAAACACGAAGGCCGTATGGGTGAGCAAGGATCAGTGGCATGGATGTTTGAATCCAAAGGGCAGGTTCTGGTGGAAAAACAGCCTGGCATTGAAGATCTCGCTTTAGAGCTTATCGATCAAGGGGTTGAGGATGTCAAAGAAACCGAAAATGGTTTGGAAGTCTACACGCTGCCCGTTGATCTGGAAAAAACGAAAAAGTTTATTGAGAACAAAGGTATAAAAATTCTAAGCAGTGAATTGATCATGCGGCCGGCTCAAAATCTCGAAGCCAGCGAGCAGGATAAAAAGAAAATCCAATCTTTGATTGATGCGCTGCACGATGACGACGATGTCGTCAATGTGCACTCGAATGTAAACCTATGATTATTCTAGGGATTGATCCGGGGATCGGTCGGACTGGCTACGCATTCCTGCAAAAAACTGGATCAAAAATTGCGCTGCTCGAAAGCGGGTGCATTACGACTATGCCTGGTGAAAGCGAGGCCAAAAGACTTTTGGAAATAAAAAAAGACTTGGACTTGCTCATCAAAAAATGGCAACCTGACCGCCTCTGCCTGGAACGATTATTTTTTACCACCAATGCCAAGACAGCCATGAGCGTGAGTCAAGCGCGGGGAATCGTCCTGTTTTCCGGCGCCGAGCACAAGCTCAAAATCATTGAACTGACCCCCTTGCAAGTCAAAATATCAGCCACCGGCTATGGCAAGGCGGACAAAGGCCAGGTCCAACGCATGGTCGCCAAACTTCTAAACCTAAAAAAAATCCCCAAGCCTGATGACGCGGCTGACGCGGCAGCCATCGCCTGGGCGGGAGTTGGGAGAACTCTTGATCAGAGCCAATAAACTTGTCCCGGACTCCGATCCGGGATCGGCACGCTACAAAAGCTTTATAAATTTTCTCTTACCGACCTGAATGATAATGCCTGGTTTGACCGTGACTGATTCTGAAGCAATCTCATCGTCAACCTTTACGCCTTTTTGAGCCAAGAGCCTGCGGGCTTCGCTTTTGCTTGACGCAAGCTTGGTTTCCACCAGAACGTCAACGATGGCTTTGCTTTTCACTTTCACCTCTCTGATTTCAGAGGGTTTTTCTTTTTGGGAAAAAACTTTTGCCCACTCTTTGGATGCGGAAGTTGCGGCTTTGGACCCATGGTAAAGCGTAACGATTTCTCCGGCCAGTCGTTTCTTAATGTCGCGGGGATTGGCGCCGCTTTTTAGTTCTTGTTCAATCGTTTTGATTTCAGCCATCGGCAGGCGAGTGGCATACTCAAAATATTTGACTATCAAATCGTCATCGATGCTCATAACCTTGCCGAACATATCATTTGGTTCGTCGGTGATATTGATGACATTACCCCAACTTGAACTCATTTTGCGGCCATCCGTGCCTTCTAAAAGATTGGTCATGACAATGTCCTGTGGAGACTGTTTGTATAAAGGCTGAATCGTTCGTCCAGCCAAAAGATTAAATCGTTGGTCTGTCCCTCCAAGCTCAACATCAGCTTTGACAGCCACAGAATCATAACCTTGCATGATCGGATACAAAACTTCACGCAAAGAAATTCTTTTACCCGCTCTCACTCGTCTGGCGATAACTTCTCTCGCTGAAAATTCATGCCAACTGAAAAGATCGGCCATCTCTCCAATTTCAAAAAAACCCAGCTTGGAAAGCCATTCAGAATTAAAGCGAACTTCTGTTTTATTCTTATCTAAAATTTTAAAAGCCTGCTCGGCGTAAGTTTTCATGTTTTGGGTTAACTGCTCGCGAGTCATTATGGGTCGTTCAGTTTCCTTATCTGAGGTATCCCCAATAACCCCCGTGCCGTCCCCAACGATAAAAATCACGTGATGGCCCAATTCCTGAAACTGGCGCAATTTCCAAAGCACGACCGCGCGGCCAATGTGTAGATTCGGGCTGGTGGGGTCAATGCCCAGCTTGACCCGCAATTTTTTGCCGGAAGCCAATTGTTTTGCCAAATGCCCCTGGTCTATAATTTCTGACACTGCGCGTGTGAGCAGATCGCGTATTCTCGGATCATTCATGATAGATATTATAGCAACTTTTTGATACAATAACCAAGCATATATGCAACATTATCACTCCAATTGGAACCGCAACCATCGCTCGCCTTCTTTCAAAAAGGTTTTGAAATCGGTCTGGAGCCTGCCACGAGGCCTATGGTTAAGATTGAAACAGGAAAAAAAATTGCGCAGGAGAATCTTCAAGCTGGCTTTGTATTTGGCCGCGGCATTTTTGATCCTGGTCAGCCTGACTTTCGCTGTGGTCTCACTCTCACTGCCTGACCCCAACAAAATTAATGCGCGCATAGTCCCCCAATCAACCAAAATTTACGCCCGGGACGGGACGACCCTGCTTTATGAAATTCACGGGGAGGCTAAACGAACATTGATTGAGCTTGCTGAAATTCCCGATTATGCGAAAGAGGCTACCATCGCCATTGAGGACAAAAATTATTACAACAACCCGGGTGTTGATTGGCGGGGGATTCTGCGGGCGGTATTCCGCAACATCACGCGCGGAGAACTGACTGGCCAGGGCGGTTCGACCATCACGCAGCAGTTTGTCCGCAACGCCATACTCACGCGCGAAAAAACTTTTACGCGCAAAATCAAGGAGATAGTCCTGGCCATTGAAATCCAGCAAAAATTCACCAAGGACGAGATCCTCAAATTGTACCTCAATGAAATTCCTTACGGCCAAAACGCTTACGGCATCGAGGCTGCGTCCCAAACATATTTTGGCAAGCGCGCCCGCGATCTGACTCTGGCCGAATCGGCTTACCTTGCCGCCCTGCCCCAGGCTCCGACCTTCTACTCGCCCTCCGGTCCCAACCGCGACCGGCTGGAAAACCGCAAAAATCTCGTGCTGGCGGCAATGCTGGACCAGGGATACATCACTCAGACTGCGCATGATACAGCCAAAGCCGAAAAAGTGACTTTCAGCAAAATCAAAGATGCCATCATCGCTCCACACTTTGTGCTCTACGTCCAGGATCTGCTGGCTGAAAAATACGGCGAGAAAACTTTGGAGGAAGGCGGCTTAAAAATCATTACCACCTTGGATTATCGCCTGCAGGAAATTGCGGAAAAAACTGTTGCCGAAGGGGTGGCCAAAGACGAAAACCGGAACAAGGCACACAACGCCGCCTTGGTGGCCATTGACCCGAAAACCGGGCAAATTCTGGCTATGGTCGGCTCCCGCGATTTCTTTGATGAGGAGCATGACGGCCAGGTCAATGTCGCCTTGCGCGACCGCCAGCCTGGTTCGTCAATCAAGCCGTATATTTACGCGGCCGCGTTCAAAGAAGGCTATTCGCCAGCCACCATGCTGGTGGATGTCAAAACCTCATTCGGCACTTACGGCAACGATGAATACATCCCGCAAAATTATGACGGGCAAAACCACGGCATTCTCTCCATGCGCAAAGCGCTGGCCGGTTCGCTAAACGTGCCGGCAGTCAAAACTCTGGCTCTAACCGGCGTGGATAAAGCCATTAGCCTGGCCAAAGATTTGGGGATTACTTCCAACATCAGCGCCGAGCGCTGCGGGTTGGCCTTGGTTTTGGGCGGCTGCGAACTCAAGCTTATAGACCATGTCTCGGCCATGGGCGTATTTGCCGCCGGAGGCGTGCGTCATGAAAAAACCCCGATCCTGGAAGTACTGGACAGCAAGGGAAATGTTTTGGAAAAATACGAGGATAACGCCGAAGAAGTTTTGGACCCGCAAATCGCCTACCAGGTTGTGAGTATCATGTCAGACAACGACGCGCGCAGTTTCATCTTTGGGTCCCGTTCCCCCTTGGTCTTGCCTGACCGCGTCGTGGCTGCCAAAACCGGCACCACTCAGGCCTGGAAAGACGGCTGGACCATCGGGTTCACGCCTTCGCTCGTAGCCGGCGTGTGGCGCGGCAACAGCCGCGGGGAAGAAATGCGAGCCGGGGCGGACGGCGTCATCGTCGCAGCCCCGATTTGGAACCAATTCATGCGCGCGGCTTTGACAGATACGCCGCCGGAACAGTTCACCGAGCCGGCCGGGATTCAGCACGTAGTGGTGGATGCCATTTCCGGCAAACTGCCCACGCAATACACCCAGTCCACCAAAACTGAGGTCTTTGCTGAGTTCGCTCTGCCGCAGCAATTCGATGACGTACACATAGCGGTCAAAATCAACAAACAAAACGGCAAACGCGCAAATGCGCAAACTCCTCAAGAGCTTGTTGAAACCAGAATTTATACTGTTATTCATTCCGAAATGCCGGACAATCCCGATTGGGAAGGGCCGGTCCGGGCCTGGGCGGAGGCGGCTGGCTACTCTTTTCCTCCGACCGAAGAGGATGACGGCAGTATCAGCCCGGAATTGCTCCCAAACCAAGTTAGTTTCTTAACTCCGGTCAATGACCAGGAAGTGATCGCGCCCTTCAATGTCCAGGTCAACATCAGCGGCAGCAGTGTGGCAGGTCTGGATCTGATTTTGGAAGGGGAATATCTTGGCTCCAAAATTTCGCCGCCCTACAGCTTCACGGTTGAGAGTGCAAAAAAAGGCTGGCAGACGCTGACAGCTGTGGTCAAACTCCAAAACGGCGAAGTCATCCAAAACAGCATTCGAATCAATGTCACGGCTAACGCAAATCAATAGGTGGTTATTGGGGCTGGTCTTGGCCCTGCTGCCGACATACCTGGTTCGGTTTACAATTTTTGGCTTGCCCACCACTCTGCTGGAAATTATTTTGGCGATTTTTTTGTTGGCTGTTTTTTTCACTCACCCGCGGAGCCTGGTTGCGGAACTAAAAAAACTCGGCCCGGCAAACCTGGCCATAATAGCCTTTGTTTTGGCGGGAATAATTTCCACGATTATTTCACCGGAGCCGATCAAGGCCCTGGGCCAGCTGAAAGCCTTTATTATCGAACCTGTGTTGTTTTTTTATGCCTGCGTGTTGATCCTTAGAAAAGAAAGCGACCTCAAGCTGCCGCTGACGCTGTTATCGTTATCGATATTAGTCATTAGTCTGTTCGGGCTTATTCAGTACGTCACGCTTTTGGGTTTGCCTCTGCGGTTCTGGGGGTTTGGGGAAGGCGTCAAAAGAATTGTCAGCGTGTTCGAATATCCAAATGCTTTGGCTTTATATCTTGGGCCTCTGCTTGCCTTTTTTCTTGCATTAATCTATTCCAAAAGCACATTAATCAACCGCAAGCTATTGTTTTGGACAACGGGACTGGGATTGATCGCCTTAATTCTAACCTTCTCCCGCGGTGCTTGGCTAGCTGTGTTGGTTGTCTTGGCTATTTTGGCTGCAAAAAAAATCCCTTGGAAAATTGTCGTGCCGTTTTTGGCACTGGCCATCACAGCCGCGGCCTTATTGTATCCGGGAAAACAAATATTAACCGACCCGTCTGCTTCAGCGCGGCTTGAGCTCTACAAATATTCCGCGCGGGCAGTTCTGCAAAGTCCGATCCTGGGCAACGGTCTCTCCGGCTTTCGCCATACTCTGGAAAGCATGCAATTCAAGCAGGAAGTTCTTAATTACCCCCACAATATTTTCCTTAACTTCTGGCTGGAACTTGGCATGCTCGGGCTCTTAAGTTTTTTCTTTCTGATCCTTGTTTGCCTTAAGCAACACAAACTAAAACCAACCCCCCTCCGCTTGGCCGCAGCCATGTTCCTGGTTACGATAGTTGTTCATGGGTTGGTTGATGTCCCTTACTTCAAAAACGATCTCTCGATCCTGTTTTGGTTTATGATTTCTTTGTTTTATATCAAAAACTAATTGCCCGACCAAGCATGCCACGTACCGAAGCGAAGCTTCTGGTACTGTGGTCGAGACAGGTGGAAAACTTTTGAGGCTTTAACAAGGGAACTCTATAACCACTATTTAAGAACAGGTCCAAATAATTTTCTTATGGCAGCGCTATTGACAAAAGTTCAGATAGCTGATAATGTATAAATACATTTTGACTCCGCAAGGAGTTCCGAGGCTCCCTAGAAATAGGGAGCCGTTTATTATTTAAGATTCACGCCAGTTTGTGGAACACCTGCTTAATCGTTTCATATGCCTGTTTGTCCATTTTACCAATCTGACGAAGCAGGCGTTTACTGCTCAAAACTCTAATTTGAGAAAGATTGGCCGTGAAATTATTATTGCCCTTCTGAAACACAACCCTGAAAGCTCCGGACTTAACCTGGCTTGACAGTGGAACTGCCAAAAATATTTCAGCATTAAATTTTTTAAGAATTAAAACCGGCCGTTCAAAATTTTTATGCTTGCCGTTTTGTTCACTACCAATATTTTGTCCTAAGTTTACCCACCAGATTTGGCGCGGTTTGAAATAAATCGCATAAGGCTTTCGATTTAAGTGGATACCAAGCTTCAGCTTGGCCCAATCAGCAAAGCGCTGGATTGTCTTTGAGAAGTTATTGTTCATAAATACAAAAACGGCCTTTCCGCCGCCTTGTATATTTAAATGCTAACCGCCAGCAATCATTTTGTCAATCTCGGGTTTAGGAATTTTCTATAAACACGAAGTCGTCTGAGGGTTGCTGGGGGGTAGATTTTTTGTTTCGGATGACCACGCGGCGGTTGGGCTCCATTCCCTGGCTTTCAGAGGAAATATCGGCAAATAGTGAAAGGTAGTCATGCACGACTTTGCGCTCAAAGGCCGGCATCAGCGGCAGGCCGACGCTGCGCTTGCTGCTGCGCGCTTGGTGCGCAGCGCGGCGCGCCAGTTCTTTCAGATAAATCACGCGCTTGTCTTTGTAATCATCCACATCCAGTGCGAACGGGAACCGCTCGGACTCCGGATTTTTGCGGCTGAAGGCGCGAATGATGTACTGCAGCGCCTCAAGATTGGCCCCCTGCTTGCCAATCAAAAGCTGAGCATCTTGCGTTTTGATGTTAAACACCATCCGCCCCTCTTCCTGTCGCTCCAGGATGTCCGCATCAAACCCCATGTGTTTGAGCAGGTCCAGGAGCTGTTGTTTTATCAACTCTTTCTCATTCATGATGTCAATGCCTCCTTGGCTTCTTTACGCAAAATGTAATACTGCTGGCCGATGCCAAAAAGAGTGGTGACTATCCAATACAGCGTAAGGCCGGCCGGGAACTGCAAGCCGATGAAGAAAGTCAAAACTGGAAACATATACAAGGTTTGCATGGCCATCATTTTGCTCATGGTGTCTCCGCCGGAAGCCTTGGGCAGGGTCAGCTTGCTTTGGAAGTACTGAAGGATGGCGGCAATGGCCGGCATCCAGACATTGCGGTCCTTAAGGTTAATAAAATTGAGAAACATGGGATCAATCTTATCGGGCGTTGGGATAAAATTGTAAATGCCCTGCAAGCCAGCGCCGTTGAGGCTTTGAATAAACACCTGATAAAGCGCAATCAAAATGGGCAGTTGGACCAAAAGCGGCAGACAGGAGCTTAACGGGTTGACTTTGTGGGCACTGTACAGTTCCATCATGGCCTTGGCCTGCTGTTCTTTATTGTCCTTGTATTTCTCCTTGATCTCATTCATCTTGGGCTGCAGGGCGGAAAGCGCGCGCTGGTGCTTAAGTGAGCGGTGGAAGGACGGATACAAAATCAGCCGGACAATCACGGTCAAAATAATAATTACCGCGCCGATGTCCGGAATATAATTATAAAAAAACACCAGCAGGTTCAGCAGGGGATAAACCAAAGCTTGATTAAAAATCTGACTGATCATGGCAAATCAATTCCTCCCAAGCTCCAGGGGTTGCACGAGATAATTCGGCGCATTACGCGAGGCAAACCCAGCACGCCCCGCTTAATAAAAATCTGTTTGGCATACATGGAGCAGCTGGGGTAATGCTTGCAAAAACCATAGGGGTAGCGGCTTCGAAAAATTCCATGATCAGGCGAGAGGGTTTTTTGGTAAAGATAAATCACCCCAACCATAGGCAGGGCCAGTGTTTTATTCAATACTTGAACCGTGTTCATTTCCATAATCTCGCTTGGGTTAAAAGGGAAATAAATTCAGCATTTAACTGCTTGTAAGTTTTTCTGATGGCGCCCGATTTCGGGAAAATGAGCAGGTCTTTGCTGGCAACCCGGCTCAAATTTGCGCGGATGATCGCGCGCAAGCGGCGCTTGAGCTTATTGCGGTCGGAAACTTTAGGCAGGACTTTTTTTGGAATAATAAAACCAAAACGAGGAAAGTTTTGGTTCGACCAAGCCACCCGCAGTTTCATGCCTTCGCTGTAAAACGCTTTGCTGGTGCGGAATTTCTCGAAATCCGCTTTACTTGTAAGAAATATTGGCTTCATCAAACTGTCAGCCGCTTCCGGCCCTTGGCGCGTCGGCGCGACAAAACCAAGCGGCCGGCTCGGCTTTTCATGCGAGCTCGGAACCCATGCACACGCTTTCTTCTCAATTTTTTCGGCCTATATGTCGGTTGCATAGCCAGATGATTATACTAAATTTTCTCGTTTTTGTCACCTAGGCTGCCGCTCACACAAGCTTTCAACCAGCATTCCACACTTTATTAACACTCTAAAATAATTTAGGCTAAGATTAGCCAAAATTTCAGGATTTACATGTTGATAACTAATCTGCTAAAATGACGGTTGACCTAACTTATGACTAATCAGCAACTTTGGCAGGCAATACTGGGAAATTTGGAGTTAACTTTAAGCAAAGCTAATTTCACCACATGGTTTAAGCACACCTCAATTATTGAAAAGAGTGAAATCGGAATTGCGGTTGGCGTGCCGAGCGCATTTTCCAAAGAGTGGCTGCAGAACAAGTATCACCAAGAGATCCTGAAAGCGCTCAAAACCATTTCTCCGGAAATCAAAGAGGTTAAGTATCAGATTGTCAGCCCCTCAGCCATGCCGCTGCCCGCAACCAAAGAGGTGGTCAGGCCCCAATCTGCCAAACGAGCGGAAAACCAAAACCTCAACCCCAAATACACCTTTACCAGTTTTGTCGTCGGCTCCAACAACCAATTGGCGCACGCCGCCTCCCAGGCAGTCAGCAAAAAGCCCGGGCAAATCTACAACCCGCTGTTCATCTATGGGGGCGTGGGGTTGGGCAAAACCCATTTAATGCAAGCTGTCGGGGCAGAGGTGCTTAAAAAAACCCCGGAAGCCAAGGTTTTATACGTAACCTCGGAAAGATTCACCAATGAATTCGTGACTGCCGTTTCTGCAGGCAAAACCAACACTTTCAAATCCCTTTACCGCAACGTCGATGTGTTGTTGGTGGATGATATCCAGTTTCTGGCCGGCCGCGAAGGCACACAAGAAGAATTTTTTCACACTTTCAACGCGCTGCACCAAAACAACAAGCAGGTGGTCATGACTTCGGATCGGCTGCCGAAGGAAATTCCAGCCATTGAAGAGCGGCTGGTGTCCCGATTTGAATGGGGGATGGTGGCGGATATCCAAGCGCCGGATCTGGAAACCCGCTTGGCAATTTTAAGAACCAAAGCCCGGGAAAAAAATTATAACATTGAGCCGGAAATCCTAACTTACATCGCGGAAACCATCCAGAGCAACATCCGCGAACTGGAGGGGGCCTTAAACCGGCTCATGGTTTACTGCCAACTCAACAACACCAACCCGACCATCGAACAGGTCAAAAGTATCCTAGTTAACGTCATCACCCCACCCAAAAAACGCGGGATTTCCGCCAAAAAAATCATTGAGGTGGTGGCGGATTTCTACAATGTTTCCGTGGAAGACCTGCTCAAACAGTCAAGAAAGAAGGAGTACGTCAATCCAAGACAAATCGCCATGTTCATCATCCGCCGCGAATTGGAAACGTCCCTGCCGTCCATCGGCGAATTCTTTGGCGGCCGCGATCACACCACAGTCATCCACGCCGTCGACAAGATCGAGCGGCACATGAAAGAGCGCAACAGCCTCAAACAGGAGATTGATTTGATTAAGGATAGGTTGTATATGCCATAGGGATAAATTGTGAATTAAAAATTTCGGGTTTCGGATTTCGGTTTTTTATACCCAACTTACACCCAAAATAAAAACAGTAATTCAAATAATTAATTCGTTAATTCGCAATTCGTCAATAGATAATTTTAACAAATACACAAATTAACAGTTTCTATTATCATTATCATTTTATAAATTTATGAAGTTAGTATGCACTAAGGATAACTTAAAAAAAGGTCTGTTTGCGGTCAGCCGGGTGGTGGGCAGCGGCAACTCTCTGGCCGTACTTAATAATATTTTACTCAAAACCGACCAAGGGCGGCTTAAACTTTCCTCTACTAATTTAGAAATTGGGGTCAACACGTGGATCGGCGGCAAGGTGGAGGAGGAGGGGGCGCTGACGGTTCCAGCGCGGCTGATAAATGAATATATCACTAACCTGCCAACGGACAAGGTGACTATGAGTGTTAAAGACACCACCCTAAGCCTGGAATCGGAGAATTACCATACCAATATTCGCGGGCTTTCGTCCGAAGACTTCCCGCTTATCCCCCAAGTTTTAGATGAAGCTTACACCAAAATCGACAGCGAAGAGTTGAGGAAAGCGCTTTCTGAAACCGTCTGGGCCTCCTCTCAAAACGAAACCCAGCCGGAAATTTCCGGAATTTTTATGGCGTTCGAAGAGGGTAAACTTAGGCTTGCCGCCACTGACCGCTACCGGTTGGCTGAAAGAATGGTGGTTTTGGACCAACCAGTCAGCGCTTCCCGCGAAGCCATTGTGCCGTCCCGCACTGTCATGGAGCTTTACAAAATCCTCGGCAGCAGCAAGGGCATGGTTGAGATTTATTTTTCAGAAACCCAAGTTCTGTTCAAATTCGACGAAACCGAAATAATCTCGCGCCTGATTGACGGAAATTATCCGGATTACCGCCAAATCATCCCCAAAGAGTTTAAGACCGAGGCGGGGTTGTCCAAAGATGATTTGACACATGCGCTTAAGGCCGCCAGTTTATTTGCGCCAGAATCGAACAATGTCCAAATCAGCGTGGATAAAGACGGGGTAACGGTTAATGCCTCTTCCGCGCAAGCCGGTGAAAACGTGACCAAGGTTTCAGCTAAGGTTACGGGCGAGAAAAATACGGCAACGTTTAATTTCCGGTACATGCTTGACTGCCTGAACAATCTGGCTGAGCCGAAAGTGGTGTTTCGGATGATCAATGACGCGTCGCCTGCTCAAATTGTCCCCGAGGGCCGCGACAATTACCTCTACATCGTCATGCCGATTAAACTCTAGAGTCAATATCTAAATATCTCAGTATCCTAATATCGATATTGGGATATCAAGATACTAGGATATTATGCGATTAACTCAAATTACCTTAGATAATTTTAGAAATTACTCAAAAGCTGAGGTCGCGATAAACTCCGATCTCGTTTTGATTTTGGGGGAGAACGCTTCGGGTAAAACCAATTTTCTGGAAAGCATTTATTATCTTTCCGCGCTTAGATCCTTTCGCGCGGCGGACCAGGTATTGGTCAAAAAAGGAGAGGATTTTTTTAGGGTTGGAGCCCGCATGCACAGCGCCCCACCCCCGACGCAAGGAACAGGCTCTCCCTTTATGTCCATCCCCGAGGCGAGGACTTGGGGAGAAATCGGGGATCTTGACAGGGGTCATGATAGGATCCCGGATCCCGGATCGGGGTCTGGGACACGTCAAGTCCGGGATGGCCTGGAACTTGAAGCCATAGTCCAAACCAAGCCCGTCCTTAGGCGCGCGTTCAAAATTAACGGGCAGAAAGTTTCCCGCCAGCTCTGGCGCTCGTTTGCCGCGGTGCTGTTTATTCCGCCGGACTTAAACTTATTCAGCCTCGGGCCCAGCCTCAGAAGAAGATTCCTGGACGAAACCCTGGCCCAAACCTTCAGCGAGTACGCGGCTGACTTGGTGTCTTTGGATTACGTGCTCAAACAGCGCAAAGCGCTTTTGGAGCAATTGTTCGAGCGCCGCGCTCAAGAGAGCGAACTGGGACTGTGGGACGAGCAACTGGCTGAGATATCAGTGAAGATTGACGCGGCCAGATCCGTTCTGGCGGAGTTTCTTAAGCAGGGCCTGCCTGGAATTCTTAAGAACCTGACCGGGTTTGAGAATAAGTTTGAGATCGAGTATGCGCCTGCAGCCCCGAGTAAGGAAGAGTTTTTGGGGCAGTTAAGAAAATTGCGCCCGCAGGAAATTCGGCTGGGGCAAAACCTTGCGGGTCCGCACCGCGAAGATTTCATGTTCAAAAAAGACGGTGAGCATAACCTCAATAATTCTTCGCAGGGCGAATTGCGCGCGCAAGTCCTGGCCCTGAAACTTCTGGAAGCCAGGTTTTTGGACCAGCACCGAAAGCCGCCGATCATTTTACTTGACGATGTTTTCTCGGAATTGGATGAAACCCGGCGGGCCAAGCTTTTGGAAAATTTAAGCGGGCACCAGATCTTCATCACCTCCACGGAAGAACATCACTTGCCGAAATTGGCCGAGGATGCGCAGGTCTTGAAGGTGGAAGAGAATCAAATAAAGTAAGAACTCCGCCGCAATGCCTTAGGCACTAAAGCCAAAACCCTAGCGGGGGAGTTGTGTTTAAAGCAAATAAATGGGAGTAGTATATAACAAAGCCAATTTCAAGGACCGCCGTCGGCAGTTAAGGAAAACCCAAACTGATTGCGAGCGAATTCTTTGGAGCATTTTGAGTGCTTATAAAATAACAGAATTTAGGTTTTGGAATAATGATTTACTCGAAAATCGTGAAGGGGTTTATGAAGTTCTCATAAACACCTGCCGGAAATTTAAGCATTAATTTCCGCGCACAAAAAGAAGAAGGCAATCCACTGTGGGATTGCCTTCTGTCACACTTCGAGACCTGTTCGCGGATATAGAGTCCGCGATTAGGCCTACTACTTGATGACGCCCGTCTTCCTGAGCGCGGCGATTCGCGCGACGACGCGGTCGATGACGAGGGGATCCTCGAACAACGGCCGCTCCACAGCCTTACTGTGGCCGAAAATCGACAGCACCGGCGTCGGTCTCCGCTCCGTCACCGTCGCCCGGTTGAGGGCGTTGGTGATGACGCCGACACCCTCGAGGGCGAATGCGGCGTCGTTGGAAGCTGTGTCCGCCGCGGCGATGGCCGTTGCGGCTTCCGTTGCCGCGCCGTTGATGCGCGAGCCGAGGGTATTGACCTCGGCCTTGGTCGCGAGCTCGGCGAGCCGCTGCTCGATGCGGTCGCTGAAGCTCTTCTCCCGCGCGGCGAAGAGCGTCTCAACGGCCTGCTTCGACGTGCCGGCCTTCCGGGACTGCAGGAGTTTAACGAGGTCGTTGTAGTTGACCCCGTACTCCTCGGCCATGCCGCGGAGGAACGACCGGAACAGCGGGTCGCTCTCGCTCGGGACGGCCGCTGTCATGGTCGTCGTGAGGTTCACGCCGGCCACATTGATCGGGGCGTTCGTGCTGAGCTGCCCGTCAATCTGCGCGTTGAGAACCGCGAGTCGCGAATCGACCGCAGCCTTGTCCGCCTCGGCCTGCGCCGTTGCGATCGAGAGACGCGCATCGATGGCCGCCTTGTCCTTGGTCGCCTTCTCGGTCGCGTCGGCCTTGGCCTTGTCAGCCATGGCCTGGCGCACGGCGTCCGGCGAGGTCGCGGTGGGCGGCGTCTGCGCGGGGTTCACGCCGCCGGTCGAGGGACCGGTCGGCAGCCCTGCCGGGTTGGCCTGCGCGAACGCGAGGTTGGCCATGCACAGCACGGCCAGGACGACGAGGAACGACGTGAATCGCTTCATCTCTGCTCTCCTTGTCCCGCCTTGTGCGGGACTACCCGAGCGGTTAACGGTTGGCGACGATCACCACGCGGAACACGTTGATCGCCACCGGTTTCCCTACCCCGTGGTCGTCCACATCGAACAACACGTCCATGCCCTCGTGAATGTTCTTGGGCACGTGGTGCGACTCAATGCAGAACTTCTTGCCGACGAGCGCTCGAGGGCCGGCCTGGACTTTGACTTTCCAATTGACCCGCGTTGGATCATGCTTGGAAACTTCAAAGCCCACGACATACCCGGCGCACGCCGGTCGCCCTCTTGCCTTCAAAAAATATCCCCCCCTTCTATATTGAAATCTGCTGTTCCAAGCTCTCCTGTTGCATGGGCAGCTTGAAACCCCTAAGTATACTCCTTTCTGGCCAATTTGTCAAGAGCAGTGCTTGACGAAAGAGGCCTAAAATGCTAGGATTTGGTGTTCCGGAATAGGTCCGGGCACCTTTTTGTTTCCAGAGGAGGAGACAATGAAGAAACTGCTGATACTGGCAATAGTTATGCTTGCCGGCATCGTTGCACTGCACGCCTCCTCCTTCGATCGCATTGTCGGAGTGGGCAAGGATCGGGAGAAGCTCACGCCTCAATTGCTCGAGGCGCGGATGAGGCTGCTGCAAGACGCCCAAGAGTTCTGGCTGCTGCGGCACCCCAAGGCTGAAGGCGCGCCGGCGAGGTGCATGAAGTACTGGCCGCTCTTCGAGTCTGGCAGTACTTCAGTCACTCCGCGAATCGATCCGTTCCTGCTCGCGTCCGTAGCTTTCGTCGAAAGCTACTGCGAGGCAGATGCACAATCGCCGACCGGACCTCGTGGCCTTGGACAATTCTCCCGCGCCTCGGCCAAAGAGGAAGGCCTGGTTATCAAGACCGAGCGGAGGCAGATTGGCACGCGCGTCACGCGCAAGGCGCGCTGGGTTGGGACTGGCAAAAACCGCCGCCTGATTCCGGCAGTGACAAAGCCGGTTTATGGGGACGTGGTGGTTTATGACGAGCGGCTCATGCCGGAGAAAATCATTCCGGCTATGGCGCGCAGGTTTAGCCGCACCATCCGACTGTTCGGCAACCGCGGAGATTTTGCCGTCCAGGAATACCACGACGGCATGGGTCGAGTGTTGCGGGTGTTGTCTGCGGCAGCCGGTGGCTCGGTGAACAGTAGTACGGCTGCGGCGGCAATCAAGCGTCACGGTTTGAGCTACGCCTCGGTGTACTTCGGCAACACTCCCTACTATCGAACCGGGGTGTATTCGGCTCTCCAACGTCTGCCGGACTTCGGCAAGACCTACTATCCCCGCGTCATCAAGGCGTGGGAGCTGCTGGCCAACTTCCGCAAGGACCCCAGTTCGTACGCCAAGCGGTTTGCGCTTCACCGCAACCGCTTTGACGACCGGGTGGCCCCCAGCCGCATGTGGACCTTCTTCACGCCCGAGCAGGTTGAACAGCTCAAGTTTGAGGACTTGGCGGCGATCCAGGAGGCCACGCGCCAAGCGACTGGCTCTGTCACCGCAGAGCGGCGATTGGTACCCCTGCCGGTCCCGTACGCTCAGTACGGACTGTCGCCGCGGTTGGCTGGTAAGTCACCGATTGCGGAGAGGGATCCGAAAAATCGGCAGGCGTACGTCGCTTCGGAGCCGGCCACGGTCGGGCTGCTGATCTACATCGCCAATGAGGCGCGGCTGCTTGCCGGCCGCAACTTCCAGGCAATCGAAGTCAACAGTCTGGTGCGCAGCGAGGAATACCAGGGGCGGCTGCAGGGAAGCAACCCCAACGCCCGCACGGCACTCCCGACTCACACCATCGGCAAGGCGTTCGATTTGCCCCTCAAAGGCAAGTCCTCGGCCTACCGCCGCGATCTGTTGTTCATACTCTCGGACCTTGAGAGTGTGGGCATGTTGGCGTTCATCCCCGAAGGGTCGCAGGACACGATTCACGTCGTGGTCCACCCCGAGTGGGAGCAGTTCTTCACAGTTGTCTATCAAAAAGCCACCGCCTCGCGGTGAGCATTCTCGCTTGGGCGACCGCCACGGTTGCCCAAGCTTTTTTCTTTTTATAATCACTGGTACCTATTTGTGCCATGCCTATTTTAGGTACCGCAAAGGCTCAACCGACGGTTGAGCCTTTAAAACAAAGATATTGCACTATAGTTATTCTGTCCGGCCTTTTTGTTTTTCATCAACCGGGAGTTTTTCGTAGAGGTCGGAGATGAGCTTGGCCACGGCTGTGGGGTTGGGGATGTTGGTGAACACAAACCGCTCAACTTCAGCCGCGGACTGGATGTAGACGTTGCCGTAGTTGAAAAAAGTCGGAAACAAGCCCTTGACTTCGGCCGTGACGTCCTGCATGCGCGAGAGGTAGAGCTCGGAAATTTTGTGGTGCAAAAGCGAATGCTGATCAATGTCCACCAGCCGTTCGTTGGTGACAATCTGCATGTTCAAATAATAAATGGTCCAAAGCATGAGCAGTCCCAACATCAAAAACATGAGGTAAATGCTTTTGATGAGCGAGACGATTTCGGCATAGGGTGAATTTGCTAGGACCGGCGCGTAGCGGCCGATGTACCAGTCCGTGGCGAGCAAAATGGCGGCGAACAGGAGCCAAAGCGTAAGGCGCATGAAAAACACGAACCAGTGCTGGCGGATGACCAGGCAGACTTCCTCGTTTTCCTGCTGGCCGGGAAACTGGCTTTCGCCGAGGATTTTTTTGAGACTTGGTAGATACATGTCAAAATTTAATGCTATTCAGATTCGTCTGGGCCGCGGCAAACAGGCTGGCGATGATGACAATGTAAATCAGCGAAATGACCGTAGCTAAAAGTTTGGAATGGCCAAAGCGGTTGAGGGCATACAGCGCCAAAAAACTATAGACTACAAAGCCGGCCATGAGCAGGTAAAAAACCAGCGCAATGCCGGTGTGCAGAAGGTTAGTGGGTTGGTAGACGTTGAGCATATGGGAGAATTATCAATTTACAAATTTCAAATTTCAATTAATTTTCTAATTTTCAGTTTTCTATTGACCATTGATAATTGCAAATTATAGTAGTGTTTGCCCTTTGGCTTGTTTCATAGATACCCTCAGATGCTCGTAGGCCGCAGGGGTGGCGATGCGCCCTTTGGGCGTGCGGGCTAGAAATCCGATGCGGATCAAGAATGGCTCATAGACGTCTTCTAAAGTCTCCTGCTCCTCTGAGGTGGCTGCGGCTAGGGAGGAAAGCCCGACTGGCCCCCCGCTGAATTTTTCGATCAAAGCGGAAAGGAGGCGGCGGTCATTGGCATCCAAGCCCAGACTGTCCACTTCCAGCATGTTGAGCGCGTCATGGGCAATGTCGCCAGTGATTTTGCCCGACGCCTTGACTTGGGCAAAGTCGCGCACGCGCTTTAAGAGCCGGTTGGCGATGCGGGGGGTGCGGCGGCTGCGCTTGGCGATTTCTTGTTTGCCGCCGCGGTCAATCTTGATTTTCAGAATGTGCGCGGCCCGTTCGATGATTTGCTCGATTTCATTTTCTTCATAATAGTCGAGCCGGTAAGTGGAACCGAAACGGTCGCGAAGGGGTGCGGAAATCAGCCCGATGCGCGTGGTGGCGCCGATTAAAGTGAATTTCGGCAAATCCAAGCGCAAGGCTTTGGCTCCGGCGCCTTTGCCCAAGACAATATCCAGGCAATAATCTTCCATGGCCGGGTAGAGAATTTCCTCCACCGCTTTGGGCAGGCGGTGGATTTCGTCAATGAACAAAACGTCATTGGGCTCCAGCGCGGTCAGCAGGGAAGCCAAGTCGCCGCTTTTTTCGATGGCCGGGCCGGAAGTGACCTTGATCGAGACTCCGCTTTCGCGGGCAATGATGTGGGCGAGCGTGGTTTTGCCCAAGCCCGGCGGGCCGTAGAGCAGGATATGCTCCAGGACCTCTTTTCTTTTTTGCGCCGCGTCAATGAAAATTTTCAGATTGTCTTTGATTTTGCCCTGGCCGACATACTCTCCGAGGGTTTGGGGCCGGAGGGTTGCTTCGAAAAACCCCTCGTTTTTTTTGGGTGATGGATTGACAATGTCTATTTCATCCGCGTTGGTCTGAATCATGTCTTAAGTATAGCATGACCATCGCATGCGGCTTAGATGACAAACTGACCGCGGTTGTAGATGATTTTTTCTTGGCCGTTTTTCAGATGCGCCGTGACCGTGCGGGGCGCGGTGGAGATGATGTCGGTATGGACAGACGAGTCGTTGAACCCCAGGGCCTCGGCTTGTTTTTTGGAAAGTTTGGCGGCGTTGCCGTCGAACGTATCGCGGTAAGACATGCCCAGGGCGATGTGGGTGTTGCCGTGGGGCCCGCCCATGTTTTCGTCAAACAGCGTTTCGGCCATGAACTTGGTGATGCGGCTGAAGCGGCGGTCGGTTAAGGAGAACTCTCCAACCTTATTGGCGCCAGGCGTGGCAATCATTTCTTTCAGCAGCTTTTCGCCTGTTCTGGCCTGGCTTTTGATAACCTGGCCGTTTTCAAACCAAAGTTGAATGCCGGTGACCTTACTGCCGTAACGATAAAGCGGCTGGTTGAACCGAATCCAACCTTTAGTGCCGCGCCAGTCTGGAGAAGTGAACAGTTCAAAACTGGGAATGTTGCGGCCGCTGCCGCCCAGCCACAGCCTTTTCTCGCCCGGTTTGATCCAAAGATTGACATCCGGCCCGACAACATGGAGCCGGTCAATTCGGGGCGAGAGCCGATTTAACGCTCGGCGATAGTGTTCCAATTTCCGGTAAACATCTTTCCATTTCGCAATTGGATCTTTCTGGTCAAGAAAGCAGGCCTTGATTATTTGGTTCCAATACGCTTTCGGGGAAAGGCCGGCTTCGGCGGCCATGGCCGGCGTGCCATAAAGCGCAATGGTCCAGGTAAATCTGCCCTGCCACTCTTTTTTGTGCCGCCAGTCCATGAACGGCTTTAAGGCCACGCCGCGGCGCATAATTTTTTTAGGATTGACTCCTTTGAGCGCATGCGGGTCGGCATCAGCCAGAATAAAAATTGAATGATCCATCTGCTCGACCAAGCCCTTGAGATATTTATGCGGGAAGTGATCCATCTGGTGGTCCTGCGCGTGTTCATAGAAGTATCGGGTAAAGCTTTCGTTGCGGCGCTTATCGCCTTGTTCGTCATCCGGCGAATAATGCGGCAGGACGTGGCCGCCTTCGTCAATCACGGCGTTGCACACGGCTAAATACAGCTGGCGCCCGGATTCGCTGCTGGAAACGCGCACGACATCGCCTTTTTTGATACCCTTGCCGCCGCCCAGCGCAAACCGCACCAAAACTTTGGCGTAGCGGTCAAGAATGATTTGGGGCGGTTGGTAATTTTTTTTCATCCCGTTAGAAATCAGCCGCGCTTAACGGAAACAAAGCGCGATGATAATTAATTTTGCTTAAATTTTGATAAAACAACGAGCTTATATTAAAGGAAGAGGTTGGCCTATTTCTAACGGGATTCATGGTTGATGAATACTTATTGGTATTGTAACCCAGCCTTGACAAATTCGTCAAAAATGGCTAGGATACGATGTCCTGCAATCAGGGGGACAACTGCGGCTCCGACAGAACTCGGACCCTGGGCCTCGGGATAAGGGGCAAATGTTCTTCGGGCAAGTTAGCCTGAAGGAGGAAATATGAAACTCATAGAATGGGAAACGTTGGGGCCTTGGAGCGGGAACGACTACCGCTCGCTCATCAGCAACCTTGGCGGTAATGAGAACGCGTTAGCCGTGAAGAGCGGCAGGCTCGTTTTCAAGATTACCAAGCCAGACACGGAAAACGAATCGGGCGAGTTCGTGCTGGAAGAGCCGATCAAACCGCTGTTCGACAGCAACGGCCGTCGCATCCCACCCCAAGGCATGAAGGCCAAGGCTGTGGATGCGAACCGGTCGTTCTACCTCGACCAGCCGAAAGTGGACTTTGCGGCGCGTCTCGAGCGGTTCGTGGAGCACTTCGGCGGCAGCGCGTTCATGTCAGCTGACGAGTTCGAAGCGCGGTTCGCGGCGATTCTCTGCCGTCTCGCGACTGATCCGCTCATGGCCAACCTGCCTACTCATGGCATGGTGTTGCCGTTGGCGTTGCCGAAAATGCAGATTGGCGATCTAGGCCAGTTTACCGACGACAAGCTGCTGGCCGGGGTCAAGCGGGCTTACGAGCAGCAATTTCCCGGGCGCAGCTTCAAGAACTACCGCGAAGGGGAACTGGCCAAGCAGGTCAAGGTCGTGGCCCAAAGCCACAACCGCCTGCTGCGCAAGCTGGCCGAAGGTTCGGTTGTGCTGGGCTATTCCCCGAACTGCCTGCAGGGATTTTCGATCCCGGCAGATCGGGAGCAGATGGCTACGCTGCCTGCGGACGTGTTGCTGTGCGGGGTCATCGAGCCGGCAGCAGCGCTGACCACCTACCCAGACGTGCTGGCGCGCGATTACCAGACGCCGGGTTTGGACTGTGCCGCAGTGCTCTGGCAGTCGGGGCAGCACTCGCTCTACTTCAGGGCTTTCGGCGACCGGTTGTGGTTCGGCTGCGGGGATCTGTGTGCCTACGACAACTACTCCGGCGGCGTGTGCCTCCTCGGGTAGTGCATTCGTCGGTTTCTCGGGTTTTGGGTTTTGGACTCTCGGAGGAGTCCGGACGGGAGCAGTCCTTGATTGCTCCCGTTTTTCTTTTGTTATAAAATTATTCTTGAAAGTAGGTTAATGCGCTTAAGTTTACGGACTTAAGCCGCTGAAATCCTATACATGCAAAAAGTATAGACACTACTTGTCTTTTTTCAACGTCCATTGCGGACGAAATGAAATTCAGGAGGATAAGTAATTATTCTCCGGTGCTAGTGGAAGGAAAAAGACAAATTCTGGCAGTCGAAGCAGCACTCGCTCTACTTCAAGGCCAACGACGACAAGTTGAAGTTCGACAACAGGAATCTGAATGCCAACGACAACTACTCCGGCGGCGTGTGCCTCCTCGGGTTGCGTCTATGCTTTAGCTCAAAGATCGCTGCCAGCCTCCCAGCTGGCGGCCGATCTCTTGTAATTCCGCTTCCAGGCGGATGTATTTTTTCTGATCCAGAATTTTCAGCTCCTTGGCGATACGGATAAAAGACTTAAGCATATCGAATTTGACGGAAGCCTGCTGTATTAGTTGCAGCCTTTGATTTTTGCTGGCGTATTCCGCTGCCAATAATAATTCAAGAGTTGAAATAATATAGCCTTCGCATTTGGCGCCAAGGGCATATTTATCCTTTTGAGGAAAAGAGGCGAGATAGAGATAAAATGTTTTATAAAATTCGGTTAATTTATGGAGAATAGGCAATTCTTGCATATTGATAATTTATTTTTATGCTGGGACGAATTTAGGAAAGAGAAACAAAAGAAGAGGGATGTCTTGGAATTTGAGCGGCACTTGGAAGATAATATTTTTGAACTTCACCGACAACTTGAGAATCAGACTTATCGGCACGGACCTTATATTACTTTCCATATTTGGGATCCGAAACACCGGGTTATTAGCAAGGCGACTGTTCGTGATCGCCTGGTTCATCATCTGATTTTTAATGAACTGTATCGGATATTTGACCCCAAATTTATTTACCACTCCTATGCTTCCCGTTTGGATAAGGGAACGCATTTGGCTGTTAATAATTTGGCAATCGCTTTAAGAAAGGTAAGCCGCAACAATAGCAGGAATGTATTTGCGCTCAAATGCGACATCTACAAGTTTTTCTACAGCGTTTCTCACCAGAAGCTGTTGCAGATAATTAAAAATAAAATCAGCGACAAACACTTTTTGTGGCTAATTGAAGAGGTTGTTAAAAGTTTTGTTGTGGATAATTTTTCAAGAGAGAGAGAGAGAGTTACAGGACTTCCGATTGGGAATTTAAGCTCGCAGATTTTTGCCAACATATATTTGAATGAACTAGATCAGTTTATTAAACATCGGCTGCATGCCAGGCATTATTTTCGGTACGCTGACGATTTTATAATTTTATCGTCGAATAAACACGAGCTGATAAACCAGTGCGCTACCATTCAACATCTTTTGCAGCAAGAACTGCAGCTATCGTTGCACCCCGATAAAGTATCGATCAGAAAATTTGGGCAAGGAATTGATTCTCTGGGCTATATAATTCTGCCCCATCATATAGTCTTGAGAAATAAGACTAAAAGGCGGATGTTTAGAAAAATAGCACTGGCCCGCAATAAATTTGAAGCCGGGCAATTAAGTCAAGGATCTTTTATCCAGACAATCCAATCGTATTTGGGTATGCTCACGCACTGCAATGGCCATGGCTTGGAGCAAGATTTGCTTCAGTTGGTTTTTGATAGGGAGTATTTTGAAAGAACGGGCACGGCTGTCATACCAGAGCGATAGTTAATGTCATGGCTGTTCGTTTGGTGTGGGTTGTGTAGTTTCGGCAGGCTCCGGCGGCGTTTGCGGGTTTGGGGTAGTGGCCTGCTCTTCCGGATGGAACAGGGCCGGCGGCAGATAAGTGCTTTTGAAGATTTGCTCGCTCTGTTGGCCGTTTAAGCTGACGTGCCTCGTCCAGATCGCCTTCATGGAGCCGTCCGCCTTTTTATCATACTGGGTCGGGCCGTCAAATTCAACCAGCCGGTCGTCTTTGGTTCCGTAAAAATCATAGTATAATTTATAGCCTTCGATTCGTGTCCAAATCAGAAGGTGGGAGGAGAGATTATTGGTGAAGCGCAGGTCGGTGGAACCCGGATAAATAGTGGCGTCCGTGCCTTGCGGGGCATAGTACTTAACGGCAAAGGAATGGTTCCGCCGTTCCACAATCGGCAGGCCGGCATTCATGGCGGCCCGGAACGCGGTGGAGGAAACCTGGCAGAGCCCACCGCCGAATTCCGGCACGACACCCGTGCGCTTAATCACCAGCTCGGGCAAAAAGCCGTTTTCCGCATCCACGTCGCCCAGGAATTTATTAAAAGAAAATTCTTGACTTGGCTGGATGATAATGCCGTTGTATTTAGCGCTGCCGACCTTGATGTTGTGAATCCGATTTTTGGGCGAGCCGGAAAAATCCGATTCGCCCACGGCCACGAGTTCCGCAATGCCCAGGCTGTTGGTGTCGGCAAGGTTAACTGCTGGCTGGGAAACGAACATGGGGACGAAGGCGAGACCTGCTTGTTTTATAAGCAGCTGAGAAAGCGCGTATACGTCTACGCTTTGGCCGTTTTGGCCCCGCTCAAATTCCACCGCGCGTCCGTTTTCGATGACCAGTTTGGCTGAGGCACTTTTTTGATTGGTTTCTGCCACCACCGCCTCAATTTGACTCAATTCCTCAGGGTCAAGCAGGGGTGGCGCTGGCGGGGCTTGGTTTAGCAAAACCAATTTGGCTGTTTGAACAGCCCCCCAGTTGCGCATACTGACGGCGTCATTTGTCCCCGCTGCGGCTTTGTGGGCCGTCAGCAAAAGACTGGCGAATATTATGCTACTTAAAAGTAATTTTGACATCGCGTCTATTGTGTTGTGGGGTAAACTTAAATTCAATCAGCAAGCCGCACTGTTTTGCTACTTGCCTAAATTTATCCGCCCACTCGATCAAAATCACGGTGTTTGGTTGAAGCAGTTCTTCAAATCCGATGGCCCGCAGCTCTGAATAATGGCGGAGGCGGTATAAGTCGATGTGGTGCAGAATTTTTTTTCCGAATTTATGCGTGTCAATTACGGTAAACGTCGGGCTTTTCAGTCTGATCCGGCCTAAGCGGTGGGCAAATTGTTTGGCAAAAGTTGTCTTGCCGCTGCCTAAGCTTCCGACCAGCCCGATCTTGGCTCTGCTGTTATTAAGCTGCGTACTTAAGTCCGCTGCCAGTTTTTTCACCTGCTTCAGCGTGAGATTTTCAAAGCTTTGGACCATAGCTTATTTTAACAGTTTGACATTGGCTTGCCAACACTGTATATTATTAAGATTTCTTAATGAATTTATGCAGGCAGAAGAACTCAATCCCATCGCGGATAAACTGAATAAAGCCAACAGTATTTTGATTTTGACCCCGCCGCAGGCCTCGGGTGATGATCTGTCGGCGGCTTTGGCTTTGCGGACTTTCCTGCGCAAACTGGAAAAAGAGGTAGTCTTAATCAGTCCCGGTCCCCCCAACGCCAAATTCGATTTTTTGACCGGGTTTGAGGAGGTCAAAGACCACCTCAGCATCGCCAAAAGTTTTGTCATTGATTTGTCCACCAAAGCGTCGGAGATTGATGAGTTGAGCTACAAAAAGGAACCGGAACGGCTGTCGATTTATGTCAAACCGAAAAAGGGGCAGTTTAGCGATAAGGACGTCAGTTTCCGCAGCTCCAATTTTCCGTTTGACTTAATCGTCAGCATCGGTGTGTTCAGCCTCGAAAATTTAGGCGAGTTCTATATCCAGAATTCGGATTTGTTTTTTGAAACCCCGATCATCAACATTGACCGCAGCGCCCAAAATGAAAGCTATGGCTCGTACAATTTAATTGACCTGTCTGCCACTTCCAACTCCGAGATTATGCTTGATCTCATCTCCGTGTTTGAAAGTTCGCTTCTCGACCAATCCATCGCCACGGCGCTATTGACCGGCATTATTGCCGAGACCAACAGTTTCCAGCATGTCCGCACGACTCCGGCGGCTTTTTTGAAAGCTTCGAATTTGATCAGCCTCGGCGCGGACCAGCCGCAGATCATGAGCCGGCTTTACAAAAGCAAGTCTATGGGATTCCTGAAGTTGTGGGGCCGGGTGTTGGCCCGCCTCAAACAAGACCCCCAGCTGTCTTTGGTCTATTCAATGATTGTCGCCTCTGATGTTGACAAGGCCGAAGCCACGGCCGAAGACGTGGGCATGGTTATCAAGGAAATGACATTGCAGCTGTCTTTTGCCAAGACTTTCTTTTTTATGGTGGAACGGGGGGACAAGGTCGAAATTTTCGGCCAGACAATTTCACCGGTCAATCTGCCGCAGGCCTTTTTGGAATATAAGCCCCAGATTCAGGGCTCGGCCATCAGGTTTGAATCGTTCCAAAACTTGAACCAAACCGAAAGCTTGGTGCTGAGCAAGCTGCGCGAAGCAATCAGCTGACAAATTTGTTATACTTATGGCATGCTTAGCGCCGATGACAAGGCCATCCGGCTGAAACAAATCTATTCGGAACTTGACCGCAAATACGAGGAAGAGCAGGCCCAGCGCACTGCCGAGTCTTTTGGTTTGCCTTATATCAACCTTTACGGCTTCCCGGTTGATCATGCAGCCTTGGCAATCGTGCCCAAGGAAGAAGCCGAGCGTTTGAAGGTCGCTACATTCTACAAAGAAGGGCGGAATATCAAGCTCGGGGCGCTTGAACCAAGCGATGAGATTAACAAGTTCTTGGGCCAGCTCAAAGAGCAGAGCTATTATGTCGAGCTGTTCATCATTTCTCAAAGCAGTTTTAACAAAGCGCTCAGCATGTATGACCGGTTGGTGTCCGGCAAAAGAAAATCACAGGAGATTCTCCTAATAAGCAAATCTTTCCAACAAAGCGGGGCAACGCTCAAGGACATGGGGGAGAAACTGACCAATGCTTCGCCCACGGAAGTGATAGAAATGCTTTTGGGCAACGCGTTGCATTTGGACGCCTCGGACATTCACGTGGAGCCAACAGCCAAAGACATGCATGTCCGCTTCCGCATCGACGGGGTGCTGCAGGATGTCACGGTGCTGTCCCGCGAGCTCCAGCACCAGCTGGTTTCCCGCATCAAAGTTTTGTCGAAGCTCAAGCTCAATGTCACGACCACGCCCCAGGACGGCTCATTTAGCCTCACATATGATGGCCAGCAGGTGGATGTCCGCGTTTCCGTGCTGCCGTCGGCGTTCGGTGAATCAGTGGTAATGAGAATTTTGCGGCAGGACAAGGGCGCGCTTCAGTTTGAAGAATTGGGCATCAAAGGGCTGGCTTATGATCAGCTACTGAAAGAAATGGAGAAGCCTAATGGCATGATTTTGACCACTGGCCCGACCGGCAGCGGCAAGACCACCACGCTCTATGCCATTTTGAACAAACTCAATGAGCCGGGGGTGAAGATCATCACCCTGGAGGATCCGGTGGAATACAAAATTGCCGGTATTACCCAGACCCCAATTGATGCGCAAGCTGGCATGACGTTTGCCTCAGGCTTGCGCGCGGTGTTGCGGCAGGACCCGGATGTTGTCATGGTCGGAGAAATGCGCGATTTGGAAACGGCTGAAATCGGCTGCCAGGCGGCGCTGACCGGGCATATTGTGTTGTCGACCCTTCACACCAACGATGCGGCCGGGGCCATTCCGAGGCTTTTGGATTTGGGCGTCAAACCGTTTACGCTTTCCCCGGCCATCAATGCCATCATCGGACAGCGATTGGTGCGCAAGATCTGCTCAGCCTGCAAGGTTGAGTATCAACCGGCTCCGCGACTTATTCAGCACGTGGAAACAATTTTGGCCGCCGTTCCCAAGAATGCCAAAGTTGACGTGCCGAAAAATTTGAAATTTTATCACAGCCCGGGATGCGGCAAATGCAAAGGATTGGGCTATAAGGGGCGGGTCGGGGTTTATGAAATTTTTGTAGTCAACGAATCAATCGAGAAGCTGATCAACCAAGGCGCGTCGAATACGGAAATCAAGCGGCAGGCTCTAGCCTCCGGCATGCTGACCATGGCCCAAGACGGCATCTTGAAAGTGCTTGCCGGAATTACTGATGTGGAGGAAGTCTTCCGCGTGACCGAGGAATAGAGTATAATAATAAAGGCGGCGGAAGAAACGTCAGACGTTTCGAAGGCCGTTTTTCTATTATGGACAAGTATGGACAAGCAAGAACACAAGGGCGAAATTGTCATTTATAAGGCCGAAACCGGCCCGGAACTGCGGGTTAGTCTTTATGATGAAACTGTCTGGCTGACCCAAGCTGGCATTTCTGAGCTTTTTCAGACTGATCGGAGTTCTGTTGCCAAGCACCTTAGAAACATAATAAAATCAGGGGAATTGGCAGAAAAAAGCAATGTGCAAAATTTGCACATTGCAAATTCTGATAAACCGGTAAAATTTTATAATCTTGATTTTATTTTATCCGTGGGATACAGGGTCAATTCCAAACGGGCAACCCAGTTTCGTATCTGGGCGACGCAGAAAATGCGCGACTATCTGATCAAGGGGTTTGTCGTCAACGCTAAGCGCCTTCCCGAAGCTCACGTGGCGAAACTCAAGGAACTGGAAACCGCGCATAAACTCATCCAGCAGGCGCTGGAATCGTATCGGGCCGAGGGCTACGAACGCGAACTTTTGAAAATCATTTCCGACTACGCCAACACCTGGTTTGTTTTGAATTTGTATGATGAGCAGAAACTGGCGATCAGTAATGTCAGCGAAAAACCGGGTAGAGTGCTTAACTATGAAGAAGTGCTCAAAAGCATCAAGCGCTTCCGGCAGCGTCTGCAAAACGCGAAACAGGCCAGCGATCTGTTCGGCGTGGAAGTCAGCCACAAGCTGGCTTCCATCGTCGGCAGCATTGACCAATCTTTTAACAGCAAGCCGCTTTACCCAAGTTTGGAGGAGCGGGCGGCGCACTTGTTGTATTTTGTGGTCAAGGGGCACCCGTTCGTGGACGGCAATAAGCGCGTCGGATCCTTGCTGTTTTTGCAGTATCTGATCCAGAACGACATTTTTTACAACCGGCGCGGCGAGCGCAAGATCAATGATGCGGCACTGACCGCCGTGACGCTGCTGACGGCGGAGTCTGATCCTTCGCAGAAAGACGTAATCATCAAGCTGATCGTGAATCTGATCAATAAAAAATAATCCTTTTATGGATATAATTACTAACTCAGAAATAGAAGAATTTATTTTCTCGCTAGAGAAGCAGACGATTGCCAAAGTTTTGCGAACCGTTGATTTACTGGAAAGATTTAGTTACCGCCTGCCAATGCCGCATAGCAAAAAAATTACCGGGAATTTATTTGAGCTAAGAACTCGAGGCCGACAGGAAGTGAGAATATTTTATTGCTTTTGTCAAGGTAAAATTTATCTGCTTTCAGGGTTCGTTAAGAAATCTCAACAAACGCCCCGGAAAGAATTAGACAGAGCCAAGAGTAAACTTAAGGCCTTGACAAGTTATAACTTATAAGTTATATTGGTAATATGGAATATAAACGGTTCAAGTCTAAATTACTGCAAGACAAAGCGGTTAAAAGAGCCTATGATGAATTAGGCGTTGAGTTTGCTTTGGTAGAAACGTTGATTGCCAAGCGTTTGCAAAAAGGTTTGACCCAAAAGCAACTAGCCAAAAGGATTGGTACTAAACAGCCAGTCATTTCCCGCTTGGAGCAAGGAAACTTCAACCCGAGTCTAAAATTTCTTGGGCGAGTGGCCAAAGCATTAGACAGCAAACTAAAAGTATCGATATCTTAGCGGGAACAGAAAGACACGATCATCAAATTGATCGTGAATTTGATCAACAAGAAATAACTGCGGAAACCACGTGGTTTGCGTATACGTAGTAGCGGTATCGATACTTTATGACTCAAGCACAAGCGCTTAATATCCTCAAAACCGGGGCCAACGTGTTTTTGACCGGCGAGCCGGGTTCGGGCAAGACCTACCTCGTCAACCAATATGTTTCCTATTTGCGCCAGCGCAAGATTGAGCCGGCCATCACGGCCTCGACCGGCATTGCGGCCACGCACATTGGCGGCACGACTGTTCATTCCTGGAGCGGCATTGGCATCAAAACTTTTTTGGACCGTTACGAGCTGGACCGGCTGAGCGGCAATCGCTATGTCTTTGAGCGGGTCAACCGGGCCAAGGTTTTGATCATTGACGAAGTCTCCATGCTCTCGGCTCAAACCTTGTCACTGGTGGATGCGGTTTGCCGCGAAATTAAAAGAAATCAGGAGCCGTTTGGGGGCTTGCAAATAATTTTGGTCGGCGATTTTTTCCAGCTGCCGCCGGTGCAAAGCGCGGATGAGCAGCAACCCAGACTGCTGCAAGGGCTTTTCGACCGGTTTGCTTACAAGTCCCAAGCCTGGCCTGCGGCCAAGCTGGCGGTTTGCTATCTGACCGAGCAGTATCGGCAGGAAGATTTGGATTTTTTGACGATTTTGAGCGCGATTCGGGGCAATAAATTCAATAATGACGGCAGCCATTTGCAGCATCTGGAGGGCCGGATCGTCCAGGCTGACAATCATCCGCAAAACATTCCCAAGCTGTTTTCGCACAATGCCGACGTGGATCGCGTCAACGAGGAAAAATTGAACCAGCTGCCCGGCCAGCCGCGGACGTTTGCCATGCGCCAAAAAGGCCGGCCGAAATTAGTGGAAGTCTTGAAGAGAACCTGTTTGTCGCCGGAGCGGCTTATACTCAAGCCCAAGGCCGCGGTTATGTTTACCAAGAATAATCCGCGCGAGGGGTTTGTCAACGGGACTCTGGGCCTGGTCGCAGGCTTCGACAGTCAATCTGGTTATCCAATCGTTAAAACTCACACCGGCCAGAAAATCCACGTTGAGCCCATGGACTGGACTGTGGAAGATAATGGCCGGGTGCTGGCCACCATCACGCAGCTGCCCTTGCGCCTGGCCTGGGCCATCACGGTTCACAAAAGCCAGGGCATGAGCCTGGACGCGGCGGTCATGGATTTACGAGCCGTGTTTGAATTTGGGCAAGGTTACGTGGCGTTATCAAGAGTCCGGTCATTGGCTGGTTTGCATCTTTTGGGCTGGAATGAGCGAACGTTTGAGGTTCACCCGGAAATCCTGGAGGCTGACCAGGAGTTTCGCCAGGCTTCGGACGAAGCGGTAGCGGTATTTGGCAGGCTCGAGGCCAAGGAACTAAAAAAGATGCACGAAAATTTTATCCGCGGAAGCGGCGGAGAAATTTTGCAAGTCAATGAGCCAAGCGAGGAGGTTAAGGGGACTTTTGAACAGACCAGGAAGACTCACCCAAACGCTTACCGGCCGTGGGATGAAGAGCAAGATCAAAAGCTGCGGGAATCGTTTGGGCAAAATCTGCCCGTCAAGGAATTAGCGGCAATCTTTGGCCGCAAAACAGGCGCCATCCGATCGCGCCTGGCCAAGCTCGGACTGATAGAATAGCCCCGAAAGGGCTTTTTTGTTATTCTATCCTTATGGAGCTCAAGAAAAAACTTTTATTGATTGATGGGCATGCGCTGTTCCACCGCGCTTTCCATGCCTTGCCGGCCATGAGCAACTCGGATGGATTCCCCACCGGGGCGATTTTTGGATTTTTTTCCATGTTTTTCAAAGCGCTGGCTGACATCAAACCCACGCATGCCGTGGTTGTTTTTGATGTGCCCGGGGGGACGTTCCGCGATAAATTGGCCGCGGATTACAAAGCCACGAGAAAAGCGCCGCCTGATGAACTGACCATGCAGCTGCCGAAAGTCAAAGAGATTTTGGCCGGGCTGGATATTCCCATTTACGAAAAAGCGGGATTTGAAGCTGACGATTTGCTGGGTATTATTGCTGCCAAAACGGCGAAAGATGTTTTGAACATCATTGTCACCGGGGATTTGGATTTGCTGCAGCTGATTGACAGCCATACGGAAGTTTACCGGTTCAAAATCGGCTTTTCGGATATCCAAATTTTTGACGCGGACAAAATGGTGGAAATTTACGGCCTCAAGCCATCGCAATGGGTGGATTACAAAGCCATCCGCGGGGACGCTTCGGATAATATTCCGGGTGTACCCGGTATTGGCGAAAAAGGCGCGTTGGATTTGATCAAAACCTTCGGTTCGCTCGACGGTGTATATGAAGCAGTAGAAAAACAAGACAAAAAAATCAAGCCGGGAATTCTGAAAAAACTTGTTGACGGAAAAGATAAGGCACATTTGTCAAAAAAACTTGCGTACATTGATCAAAAAAATCATCTCGATTTCGATTTTGAGAAAACAAAAATCGGAGATTATGATAGGCAGAAAGTTATAAAATTATTGAATGAACTGGGGATTAAGGCTTTAATTAATCGCTTACCAGGATTAGTGTCAAAGGGAATCTTTGACACTAAAAAGAACTCCTCTTTAGAGCAGAAACCAGAAGCTCTAATTACGGCGTATCTTTTGAATCCCGGTCAGCGCAGTTATGAGCCGCAAGATTTGGCCGTGCTGATTGAACGATTGAAAAAACATGGGCTTTTTGGGATATATCAAGAGATCGAGTTGCCGCTGATGCAGGTTTTGGCAAATATGCAGAAGCGAGGCATCAAGCTCGATACGGCATATTTGGCCCGGCTTTCGAAAGACGCGGAGAGCGAGATCGGTAAGTTGACTCAAAAAATCCACAAGTTGGCTGGCGGCGAGTTTAATATTGCTTCCCCCATCCAGTTGCGCGAAATTTTGTTTGACAAGCTGCAAATTCCCGTAGAAGGCCTGCGTAAAACCGGCAAGACCAAGGCCTTGTCCACCGCGGCTGGGCAGCTGGAAAAATTGCGGGGTTTGCACCCAATTGTTGATTCGATTTTTGACTACCGCGAACTGACTAAGCTTAAATCCACCTATCTGGATGCCCTGCCAAAGTTAGTGGGCAAAGACGGCCGACTGCATACGCAGTACAGCCAAACTATTGCGGCTACTGGACGGCTGTCTTCATCCGAGCCGAATCTCCAAAATATCCCGATCAAAACCGAGTTGGGCAACCAAGTCCGCCAGGCGTTTGTGGCAGACAAAGGATACGTTCTGGCTTCGCTTGATTATTCCCAAATTGAATTGCGCATTGCCGCGTCGCTTGCCAATGACCCCGAAATGATTAAAATTTTCCAAAACGGCGGCGATTTTCACGCGGCCACGGCTGCTCGTATTTTCGGCGTGAAGGAATCAGAAGTCACCCCTGCGCAGCGGCGCGATGCCAAGACTATCAACTTCAGCGTGTTGTATGGCGTGTCGGCTTTTGGCCTGTCCGAGCGGTCGGAAATGACGCGGGCCGAAGCCGGCGAGCATATCAAAAAATATTATGAAGTGTTTAAGCAGCTTAAAATATACATTGACAGCGTCATTGAGCAGGCGCACAAAGACGGGTTTGTCAAAAATCCGCTGGGCCGGGTGCGTTTTTTCCCCGACATTCACTCGCCGAATTGGGGGCTGCGGGCTGCTGCCGAGCGCGCGGCCGTCAACATGCCCATGCAATCCCTGGCTGCGGATATTTTGAAAATGGCCATGATAAAAATCGAATCACGAATCAAGAATCACGAATCACGAGATTGCCGAATGCTGCTGACTGTGCATGACGAACTGGTGTTCGAAATCAAACCAGAAAAAGTTGATGAGCTTATCCTTAAGCTCAAACAAATTATGGAATCGGTTTATCAATTGAAGGTGCCGATCGTGGTCGAAGCCAAACTTGGCCCAAACTGGAAAGACATGGAGAAATATGGCGCTTAAAGATACACCTCTCGGAAGCCCGGAGCGGTTTAATGTTATCGTAGAAATTCCTCGCGGCTCCGTGGATAAAATTGAATATGACGAAAACAAAGATAAAATGTTTGTGGATTTTGTCTTTAAGAAGGGCTTGCGGTTCATAAATAACTATGGCTTTATCCCTCAAACAGCCACAGGCGACGGCGACACTCTTGACGTCTTTATTTTGACCGAAAAAATTTTACTCTCCGGCAGCATTATTCTTTGCCGTCCGATTGCCGTGATCAAACAACTGGATCGTGGAGTCCAAGATGATAAAATCATTGCCGTTCCCGCAGATGAACTGGAACGAAATCTGACCGAAGAAGAAAAACAAAAATTTAGAGATTTTTACGCCGAAGTCGCCAGGCAAAAGCAGAAAACCGTTGAGATTACCGGCTTCGGAGATAAAAACGAGGCAGTCGAGGCAATTAGAAAGGCGATTGAGGAAATACAGAAGGCGAAACAGAGTAGAAATACAATTGAAACAGATAGAAACAAAATAGAAACATATGGAAACAAATAGAAATAGTTATATTAAATTCCAAGACCTCGAAAGTGACGGAGCCTGTTTCTATTGTATTTCAATTTGTTTCAACTTTATTTCTTTGCTAAAAGTTTCGACAGCCGGGATTTGAGGCGCGAAGCCTTGTTTTTGTGGATGACATGCTTTTTGGCGGCTTTGTCCAGGGCGGAAAAAGCCTCAATCAGCGATTCAGCTGTTTTAAGCTTGCGCGCCTGCTTGGCGGCTTTTTTGATTTTCTCCAGGGTCAGGAGGTTGGCAACCCGGCGCTTGATATTTTGCCTGGCGGCCTTGATGGCGGATTTAGTGTTAGGCATAGTAAATAGTAAGGAGTAATTAGTAATAAGGAGAACTTCAAAAGTTTAGCAAAAAAACCAATGACGGTCAATTAAGCGTTGAGCTTTTTATTTGTTACTCGTTATTAATTACTAACCAAACTTATGCCGCTTCATGCGACTCTTGTCGCGAATGACTTGGATTTGGTCCCGTAGAGCGGCGGCCTTTTCAAAATCCAAATTGCGGGACGCCAGATCCATCTGGTCGCGCAGCTCTTCAATCAGGTAAGCGATTTCTTTCTTGTCCATCCGGGTTAGGTCTAGTTCTGATTTCTGTTTACTGATTTCTGTTTCCTGCTTCATGCCGGCAAGACGCGACTCCTTGATGGCTTTTTGGATGCTCATCGGCGTAATGTCGTGTTTGTTATTGTATGCTTCTTGGATCTTGCGCCGCCGTTCGACTTCTTTCATAGCCCTGTCCATTGACCCCGTGACTTGGTCAGCATACATAATCACGCGCCCCTCGACATGCCGGGCGGCCCGGCCCATGGTTTGGATGAGCGATGTTTCGCTTCGCAAAAATCCTTCCTTGTCCGCGTCGAGTATTGCGACCAGGGAAACTTCCGGCAGATCCAGGCCTTCGCGCAAAAGGTTGATGCCCACGACCACGTCATAAACCCCCAGGCGAAGATCGCGCAGGATTTCCAGCCGCTCCAAGGTTTCCACGTCGGAATGCAGATAATGGACTTTTACTCCGTATTCGGTCAAGTAATTTGATAGTTCCTCGGCCATGTTTTTGGTCAGAGTGGTGACGAGCACGCGCTGTTTCTTTTTGACGCGTGTCTGGATTTCTTCCATCAAATCGTCAATCTGGTTTTTGATCGGCCGGATTTCTATTTCTGGATCCAGCAATCCCGTCGGGCGGATTAACTGCTCGGCGACTTGTTTGGAAATTTTGAGTTCGCGTTCAGCTTTCGGCGTGGCCGAGACAAAAATTGTCTGGTCAATTTTTTTCTCAAACTCCTCGAACTTCAATGGCCGGTTGTCCATGGCGCTGGGCAGACGAAAGCCGAAATCCACTAAAGTTTGTTTGCGAGAGTGGTCGCCTTCGTACATGCCGCCGATCTGCGGCAAAGTGATGTGCGACTCATCAATGAATAGCAAAAAATCGTCCGGGAAATAGTCAATGAGCGTGGACGGCGGCTCGCCGCTTCGGCGGAAATCCAGATGCCGGGAATAATTTTCAATGCCGTTAACAAAGCCGGTTTCCACCATCATCTCCAGGTCAAAGTTGGTGCGCTGCTCGATCCTTTGGGCTTCTATGAGTTTATCCCGGCTTTTGAAAAACTTGATCCGCTCGGCCAGTTCGTTTTGGATATTTTTGATGGCTGCCAGCATTTTTTCCCGCGGCGTGACAAAGTGCTTAGCCGGGAAAATAGTTAATGCGTCAAGCGTTGATGGGCGGCGCTGCGCGTTTCGTTTTTCGGTGGCGTAATACGTCTTCAAGACGCCTGCCGGTTCACGTTTACCGATACGCGTCGCGCTGCCGTCCAACGTTAACCTATTTGTTAAATCTTGCCCGGTCAACGGATCATGCAGGGTAATTTTCTCAATCTCGTCGCCAAAAAAATTTATCCGGTAAATTTTGTCTTCCGAAGCCGGAATTATTTCCACCACATCCCCCCGCACGCGGAAAGTCCCGCGCTGTAAATTCACGTCATTGCGCATAAACTGCAGATCAGTCAGCCGTCGCAGGAACTTGTCGCGTTTGATTTTCGTCCCGACCTTGAGCGGAATGGAAAGTTCCAGATAGTCGCCCGGGTTGCCCAGGCCGTAAATGCACGAGACAGAGGCGACGATCAGAACATCCTGGCGCGAAAGCAAACTTTGCGTGGCGGCATTGCGTAGTTTGTCAATTTCCTCGTTAATCTCGGTTTCTTTTTCAATATATGTGTCACTGCGGGGAATATAGGCTTCAGGCTGGTAGTAATCATAATAGGAAACAAAATAATGCACGGCATTGTCCGGGAAAAAATCCTGAAATTCGCTCGCCAACTGCGCAGCCAGGGTCTTGTTGTGGGAAATGACCAGAGTCGGCCGCTGGGTTTTTTCTATGACATTGGCCATGGTAAAAGTCTTACCACTGCCCGTGACACCCAACAGTGTTTGGTAGAGGTAATTTTTTTTCAGACCCTTAACGAGTTTTTCAATGGCCTGGGGTTGATCCCCGGCGGGTTTGAATTGTGATACTAATTTAAAATTCATAGTTATAGAAAAGTAACCCATTGCGAGTCAAGGCGGCTGCGACTGCTCTTAGCGAAAGGTCCAACCTTTAGCTAAAGATGATTCTTAGATCAAGGTTGGACCTTGATCTAAAGCAGTCGCTCGTGATGGTTGTAAAGGGCTCAAATTGCAGTTTAACAGATTTAAGAAATTTTTGTATAGAGGCCTAAGGTAAAAAAAAGAAGCGCCGATCCCTATAGAGAGTCGACGCTTTTGGCGGTCGCATAGACGCCGTCGGCCAGCACGTCAGGGAGGGACGTTTTTCCCGTCAGCAGTTTTTCGAACCCGGTAGCAGTTGCCGTTGTATACGTTCTCTTCGAGGTATCCTCCCTGGATTAGTTCTTCCAGTTCTCGACTTAGCCTCGCGAACACTCGACCGTCACAGTCGGCTGATTTCAACAATCTGCGTTGCGAATCGGTCAGATTCATGAGTTTCCTCCGTCAGTCAGTGTCAGAGAAGATCAGTAAATTAATATAGTATACTTTGGCATTTTTATCAAGGAGTTCTATAATAGACTTATGCTCGGTTCAATTAAAGGGAAAATTAGTCATAAAGCGGTCAACTACATCATTCTGGAAACATCAGGAGTCGGCTACAAGGTTTTTGTCACTCCGGTTTTGCATGTCAGCCTGAAAACAGGTCAAGAATTAAGCTTGGTAATTCACACTTATGTCCGCGAAGACCAGATTACTTTGTATGGCTTTGAAAAGCTTGCCGAGCTCGAATTTTTTGAGCTGCTTTTGACTGTTTCGGGAGTTGGACCGAAATCAGCCTTAGGCATCATGTCTCTAGCTTCCGTGGACATGATCAAATCCGCCATTGTGTCTGAAGATCCGAGTGTATTCACCAAAGTTTCCGGCATCGGGAGAAAAACCGCGGAACGGGTGATTATTGAGCTGAAGGACAAATTGAAAGGAGAGGCGGATAAAATGCCGGTGGCCAGGGAACATTCGGATGCCGTGGATGCGCTTTTGGCTTTGGGCTACAGCCAACAGCAAGCGCGGGAGGCATTAAAGGCCGTGCCAAATGAGATAACAAAACTTCAGGACAAGGTTAGGTTTGTGTTAAAAAGTTTTAGCAAATAGCTCGTCGTTTAGCGTTAGTCGGTAACGAAGCCAGTATCGTTTAGAGTTAAACGTCTAACGTCACCCTCTCACGATACGGGCGTCGTAACCTCTCAACGTTTTTACTATATGATCTCAAGCTTAACCCAAGAACAATGGGATGCGAAAGTGGTCGAGCTCGGAGGCTCGATTTTGCAATCCTGGGCCTGGGGGCAGTTTCAGGAAAGTTTCGGGTATAGATTACATAGATTTTCTTCTGATCAATTCATGGCCCAGGCTTTGGAAATCGCCCTGCCGCTGAATAAGAAATATGCTTATTGCCCGCGAGGGCCGTTGGGGGACGCCCAAGCAGCCTTGGCTGATTTGAAGAGTTTGTCCGAGGATACTTCGATCGTGTTCAGCCGAGTGGAACCGAATGAAAAACTCAACTTGCCGTCGTCACCAAAAGAAACCCAGCCCAGCCATAATTGGATGCTGAGTCTGGATAAAAGTGACGAAGAAATTTTGATGCGCATGAAGCCCAAAACCCGCTACAACATCAATTTGGCGCAGCGTAAGGGAGTGACGGTGCGGGAAGGAAGCAAACAAGATTTAATCGTGGCTTACCGGTTATTTCTGGAAACCGCTGGTCGGAACAAGTTTCAACTGCATCCGCAGAATTATTATTGGCAGATGCATGAGCATCTTTCCCCGAAATTTTTGAAACTCCAGGTGGCGGAATATAAAGGACAACCTTTGGCTGCCATGCTCCTGACTTTGTTTGGCTCAACGGCCGCGTATGTGCACGGCGGTTCATCGTGGCAGATGAAAGATGCCATGGCGCCTTACTTGCTGCACTGGGAAGCCATACGATTGGCAAAAAGACTGGGACTTGCAACTTACGATTTTGGTGGCATAGCCGTCCAGACACAGTCTGGGCGAGCCTCGCCCATCAAAGATGGGCGGGAACCAACCGGCTCCTGGGCGGGAATTACACGCTTCAAAAAATCTTTTGGCGGGTTCGAAGTGGTCTATCCGGGCAGCTTTGATTTAGTTTTTTCCCCGGTCTGGTATAATGTCTATAAGCAAGCCCGGCTTGTCCGAAAGCTGTTGAGGCAATAGTTTAGTGTGATGCGGATCTAGGAATGTAATGCGGATCTGGCAAATATGCCAATTCTCCGAGATTTGCATATCCGTAGATTCGCATAAAATTTGTATTATTCGCATCACATTTATGCAGTATAAAATCGCCGTCTCAGGTTCCGCCGAAAACAATTGCGCCCGCGGCGCCTTCAAAAAAGCCTATGAGGTTGGCCGGCAGATTGCCCTGCAGGGTGCGGTGCTGTTAACCGGCGCGACCATTGGCGTGCCACAGTGGGCGACGAGGGGAGCCAAGTCGGCCGGCGGCATTTCCATTGGCCTCTCTCCGGCAATTTCCCGCAGCGCTCACGTAAACACGTACCATTTACCTACAGGTTACATGGACTTGATTATCTATACCGGTTTTGATTATTCGGGGCGCAACATGCTCATGACCCGGGCGGCGGATGCCGTGATTGTCATCTGCGGCCGCATCGGGACGATCAACGAATTCACCACGGCCTTTGAGGAAAAACGAGTGATCGGAGTACTTACCGGTACCGGGGGCACGGAAACGGAGATTGACCATATTCTTAAAGCCGCCAAACGCGGCCGGCGGAATATCGTGTTTGATTCCGATCCCAAAAAATTGGTGAAAAAAGTCATCAAATTGGTCCGCTTCCACCAGCGCCACAAAAAGGAAGTGGAACGGCACAGAGAGGTGGCATAATCGCCCTGAGGGCGATTTTTTGTTATGATAGTAGGCGTGCACGCAATCAAGAATTTGATTAAAAAATTGGTGGGCAGACGTGTGGTGAGCGGGTATCACCGGTTTTTGTCGTGGCTGGCGGCAGTGGTTTATGGCAACCCTTCGGAAAAGCTGGTCGTGATTGGTGTTACCGGCACTAATGGCAAATCCACTACAGTCAACCTGATTGCTAAGATTCTTGAAGAGGCGGGTCCGCCAGCTGGCGGAAAAGTGGTGGCAACATCAACTGTGAATTTCAAAATCGGTTCAGATGAAAAACTGAATGATTTGAAGATGACTATGCCGGGACGGTTTTTCTTGCAGAGCATTCTGGCCAGGGGAGTTAAGGTTGGCTGCACTCATGCTGTTCTTGAAGTTTCTTCCGAAGGCATTGAGCACCACCGCCACCGCGGCGTTCATTTTGATGTTTGCGTGTTTACCAACCTCACACCGGAGCATCTCGAAGCTCATGGCGGATTTGAGAACTATAAACGGGCTAAGTTGAAATTATTTGCCCAGGCAAAAAAAGCCATCGTGGCCAACGTGGACGATCCATATTATGCTGAGTTTACGAATTTCAGAGTTCCTCAAGTGATTAGCTTCGGCCAAAACTCGAATGCAGACATTCGTGGACAGAGGCTGACTGTTGCGGAGCAGGGAATCAGCTTCGAAGTGGGCAATCAGAGTTTCAATCTGCACTTGAAAGGGCGCTTCGATTTTTATAATGCTTTGGCCGCGATCGCCACGGCCAAAGCATTGGGTATAGATTTGGCTGTTTGCAGACAGGCATTGGAAAAAGTGCAGAATATTCCTGGCCGCATGGAAATCATTGACGGTCCAAATTTCAAAGTGCTGGTTGACTATGCGCCGGAGCCGGAATCCTTGCGCCAGATGTATGCCTCGATTGTTCAATGGCCTAAGAATCGGATTATTCATATTTTGGGCTCGACTGGCGGCGGCAGAGACGTGTCGCGTCGAAAAATCCTGGGCCAGATCGCCGATCAGTTTGCGGATGTTGTCATTGTCACCAACGAAGACCCGTACGATGATGACCCCCAGCAAATTATTGATGATGTTGCAGCGGGCAGCCTGAAAGCCATCAAGATTCTCGACCGGCGAGAAGCGATTGCCAAAGCGCTAAGTTTAGCCAGAGCGGGGGACTTGGTGATTGTCACTGGAAAAGGCGCGGAACAGAAGATGGCTGTCAGGGGCGGTTATATTCAATGGGACGATCGAAAGTTGATCAGAGAGGAGCTTGCTAAAATTTCATGACATTGTTTATTGACACCACGGACAATGATTTGGTCAAAATCACACTGCTCGTGAAGGACAAAAAGTTTTCCAAACAATGGCGGACGAGGCGATTGTCCGAAACTTTGATGCCGCAAATTTCCGCGCTTATTGAAAAGAACAAGAAAAAAATTTCAGACTTAAAAAAAATTATAGTGGTCAGAGGGCCAGGTTTTTTTAGCCGGGTGAGGACCGGCGTTGCCACTGCCAATGCCTTGGCGTATGGGCTGAACATTCGGGTTGCCGGAGTTGAGGTTGGCCAGAAGGAAAAGAAGTTTAGCCGGCTGGTTTTGCCTTTTTATCAAAAACCGCCAAATATAACCAAGTCTAAAAGATGACGCTTGTCGCCTATTTATCCGTATTGAAGAATACTGATTTTACCAAGCTCTGGGTTTCCCAGCTTTGCTCCCAATTGACCAATTTCTTACTCAGTTACGCGGTGCTGATTAAGGTGTTTCGTCTGACTGAGTCTTCGTTGGCTGTCTCTTTGATCATTTTGTCGTTTGGGGCCGCAACTTTGGTCTTTGGCGCATTTGCCGGGGTGTATGCGGATCGTTTTGACCGGAAATGGATCATGACCATTGTCAATTTTGCGCAGGCTGCGGTCTTGGGGCTCTTCCTGTTGTCTGAAAATAATTTTTGGGCTCTGGCCGGAGTTACGTTTTTGTATTCTTCCCTTAACCAGTTTTATCTGCCGTCAGAAGCGCCGTCCATACCCAATTTGGTTAAGAAGGAGCAAGTGCTGATTGCCAACAGTTACTTTTCTTTCACGGCCAACGGTTCCATGGTTTTGGGTTTTGCCGCCGCCGGCCCGATCGTTTCGTATTTCGGCTTCCAGGCGATTTTTTTCATCGGCATGGTGCTGTTGGGGATCGCCGGCATAGCTACGCTCTCGCTTCCAGCCTTGAAGCCAAACTTACCTAAGTTTGAATTTTTGGAGAACGTCTGGCACGAATTCAAGGGCGGTGTCAGGTATTTTTGGAATGATCAGTTTTTGCATTTCCCTTTGATTGCGCTGATCTTAGGTCAGCTGATTAACGGAATTTTGATTATGTTAGCACCCGTGTTTGTGGACAGGTGGCTTGGGTTGAATTTAGAGAGCGGTTCGTTTTTGGTCATCGCACCCTTGGGGTTGGGTATTTTGCTTGGGGCATTGAGTTTGGGTTTTCAGAATCGGTTCTTCAGCCGCCACCGGCTGGTGGCGATCGGGTTTGCCGGCATGGGTTTGATGATTGCCAGTTTTGGATTGCTCAACGACTTGCCTTTCCGCTTCGCTTATTATTTTGCCGCCGGGCTGCTAGCCGGATTTTTCAATGCCCATATTTTTGCCCCAGCCCATGCGCTGCTTCAGACCTATGCCAACGAAACCGCCCGGGGGCGTATTTACGGAGCTTTGTACGTTTTTCTCCAGGCCTCGGCAACATTGCCGACGGTGCTGGTGGGAGCTTGGGCCGACGCCGTATCTTTGAAAGTGATTTTTTTAAGCCTTGGCCTGCTCATGTTGCTGTTTGCCTATGGCTTTTACCGTACCTCCTTGACAAAATCGAGCGCGTGAGTAATATATAGATGTGACTTATAATTTAATAAGAAATTAAAGCCTCCGCGGCTCTTTTTGCATATGCGCAAAAAGAGGTTATTTTTGTGTCTCATATCGCGAAAAATGGCTAAAGTTAGCCCTTTTTTCTGTCAATATTTTACATTCTTTTATGTCTCTCCGCCCCAAAAATCCCAATTTGAGCCTCGATTTGTATAAGAAAGAACACTTTCAGGGACACCGTAAATACTTCACACCCTTTCACGAAGTGTTGGCCATGCCTAACTTGATAGAATTGCAGTCCAACTCCTATCAGTGGTTTTTGGACAAGGGGCTTAGGGAGTTGTTTTCAGAGATCAACCCGATTAAAGATTTCACTGGCAAGAACTTTGAGCTGATTTTTGGAAATTACTTCCTTGACAAACCGAAATACGACGAGAAAACCGCGAAAGAGCGGAATACTACTTTCGAAGCCCCCCTCTACGTTTCAGTCAAGTTGACCAACAAGATTACCGGCAAGAACAAGACCCAAGATGTTTATATTGGTGATTTTCCTCTGATGACTCCCAGAGGAACTTTTGTAATTAACGGCGTGGAGCGGGTGGTAGTTTCTCAGTTAGTCAAATCTCCCGGTGTATTTTTTACGGCCGAAATTCAGCGCGGCCGCAATTGGTACGGCGCCAAAATCATCCCTAACCGCGGCGCTTGGCTGGAGGTCGAAACCGACATCAATGGCGTGATCAGCGTAAAAATCGACCGCAAGCGAAGGATTCCCATTACCGCTTTGCTGCGGGTGTTTAAGTTTTCGTCAGACGAAGAAATTTTGGCGGCCTTTGCCGATGTGGACACTAATCCCGATCTGCGCTATATCCAAAACACTCTGGACAAAGATCCATCAAAGAATGCGGACGATGGTTTCAAAGAAGTTTATAAGCGCATCCGGCCTGGGGATTTGGCCACCGTGGACAACGCCCGGTCGTTGATTGAAGCCATGTTTTTCCACGCTGACCGTTATGATCTTTCGGAAGTCGGAAGGTACAAACTCAACCAAAGACTGAACATCCAGGAGCGCGAAGACAAAATTTTAACCAAACAAGATTTAAGCGACATCGTCCGCGAGGTCATCAGGCTCAATAACAGTCAGGGAGCTTGGGATGACATCGACCATTTATCCAACCGCCGCGTTCGCGCGGTCGGAGAGCTTATCCAAAGCAAGTTCCGCATTGGCCTTGCCCGCATGAGCAGAATTGCCAAAGACCGCATGAGTTTGGCCGACAGCGAGACCGTGACCCCGGCTCAACTCATCCATGTCCGACCAATTGTGGCTGTCATCCAAGAATTCTTTTCCTCCTCCCAATTGTCGCAATTTATGGACCAGACCAATCCTTTGGCCGAATTGGAGCATAAGCGACGGCTTTCAGCCATGGGGCCAGGGGGATTGTCGCGTGAACGCGCCGGGTTTGAAGTTCGGGACGTCCACCGCAGCCACTATGGCCGCCTCTGTCCGATCACCACGCCGGAAGGGCCGAATATCGGACTGGTCGCTCACCTAGCTTCTTATGCTCGGCTGAATGATTTCGGTTTTATCGAAACTCCGTACCGCAAAGTGGTCAAAGAAAATAGGGACGGCAAAACCGTGGCCAGAGCGACAGGCGAGATTGAATATCTGGACGCATTCGAAGAAGAACATGCGGTGATCGCGCAGGCCAACGCCGCTTTGGACGCACAGGGTTATTTCTTAGATGAACGAACCTCAGTCAGGGTCCGCGGCGAACCATCCATTGCCTTAACCAACGAAATTGATTATCTGGAAGTTTCCCCCAAGCAGATTATTTCTGTCACCACGTCTCTCATTCCGTTTTTGGAGCATGACGACGCCAACCGCGCGTTGATGGGTTCCAACATGCAACGTCAAGCCGTGTCCTGCATCAAGCCGGAATCTCCGACCGTGGGCACTGGAGTGGAGGGTAAGTCGGCTTATGATTCGGGGCAGGTCGCGATCAGCGAAGTTGACGGGCTGGTCACTTCCGTCACCGGAGACAAGATTGTCATCGTGGACAAAAGTAATAAAAAGTATACTTATTCACTGCAAAAGTTTGTCCGTTCCAATACCTCGACATCTATCAATCAGCATGCCATCGTCAGCAAGGGCCAGAAAGTTTCTGCCGGACAAATCATCGCTGACGGTGCGGCGATTGACCAAGGCGAACTGGCTTTGGGCCAAAATGTGACTGTGGCGTTTATGTCCTGGGAAGGCGGCAACTATGAGGACGCTATTTTGATTTCCAGCCGGATCGTGGCTGAGGACCGGTATTCATCCATCCATATCGAAGATTTCAAGGTGGACATACGCGATACGAAACTGGGGCCGGAAATCATCACGCGCGACATCCCCAACGTCGGCGAGGAAAAATTGAAAGATCTCGACGAAAACGGCATTATCCGAATTGGCGCGCAGGTCAAGGCCGGCGACATCCTGGTCGGCAAAATTACTCCCAAAGGGGAAACCGACTTGACCGCGGAGGAAAAATTACTCCGCGTCATCTTCGGCGAGAAATCCCGCGACGTCAAAGACACTTCCTTAACTCTGCCCCACGGCGAATACGGCAAAGTCGTGCATATCAGGGAGTTTTCGCGCGAACAAGGCGACAAGCTGCCATCCGGGGTGATCAAATCCATCCAGGTCTCCATCGCGGTTCTGCGCAAAATTCAAGTTGGCGACAAAATGGCCGGCCGCCACGGCAACAAAGGGGTGATTTCCCAAGTCATTCCTGTGGAAGATATGCCGTTTGACGCCTCCGGCGCTGCGGTGGATATCATTTTGAATCCGTTGGGGGTGGCATCCCGCATGAATATCGGTCAGATTTTGGAAACTCATCTGGGCTTGGCGGCCAAGAAGCTCGGTTATAAAGTCGCCTCTCCCGCGCTGGATGGGGTGCCTGAAGAAGTGATTAAAGAAGAGCTTAAGAAAGCCGGATTCCCGGAGGACGGGAAGTTGACCTTGTATGACGGCAAGACCGGGGAGCCGTTTGCCGAGAAAGTCACGGTTGGCGTCATTTATATGCTCAAACTCCACCATTTGGTGGATGACAAAATGCATGCCCGCTCCACGGGCCCTTATTCGTTGATTACCCAGCAACCTTTGGGCGGCAAGGCCCAGTTCGGCGGCCAGCGCTTTGGGGAGATGGAGGTTTGGGCCTTGGAAGGATATGGCGCGGCTCACACCTTGCAGGAGATGCTGACCATTAAATCGGACGACGTAGTCGGCCGGGCGAAAACTTATGAAAGCATCGTCAAGGGCGAGCCGATCAAAAAACCCAACGTTCCTGAGTCATTTCGGGTATTGGTGAAGGAATTGCAGTCCCTGTGTTTGAATGTGGAACTGGTCGGTGATAAAGCGACTGAGGCTGACCAGGCCGGGAAGGTCAGGGAGCTTGCCACCACTGACAAGGAAGAGCCGGAGAAGATCACGTTTGATTTAGAAGACAAATCGGCTAAAAAGAAGAAGATTAAAAAGAATTAGAATTCAATTGCGGATTGCGAATTAACGAATTGCCAATTCGTAATTCGTTAATCCGTAATTAATCAATCTCCATGAGCGCTATCCAAGCAACAGAAGAATTCAAAGCCGTCAGGCTCAAATTGGCCTCTCCTCAGGATATTCTCAATTGGTCTTACGGGGAAGTCACGAAGCCGGAGACGATCAACTATCGCACCCAGCGTCCGGAGAAGGACGGCTTGTTTGACGAGAAAATTTTTGGACCAATCAAGGATTGGGAATGCTATTGCGGCAAGTATAAGCGCATCCGCTACAAAGGGATAATTTGTGACAAGTGCGGGGTGGAGGTGACGCGCTCGGCCGTGCGGCGCGAGCGGATGGGGCACATCAAGCTGGCCTCCCCGGTTACGCACATCTGGTTTTTGCGCGGCGTGCCCTCGCGCATCGGGTTAATTTTGGATCTGTCGGTGCAGGAGTTGGAGAAAGTCGTCTACTTTGCCTCTTATGTCATAACCAACGTCGACGAGGATGCCCGCGCGCAAATCGCCGAGCAGATTGAGCGGGAGTTTAAGGGCAAGAAAAAAGAAATCGAGACTAGGTATGAGGTTTTGATCAACCAAGCCAGGTCAAAAAGCAAATCGGGAGAAAAAGAGACGGAGAACGCGGAAGTTGTGAGGCTGACTGATATGCTCGCTCACGAATCGGAGCATTTGGAATCCATCCGCGAGTTGGCCCGCTCAGAGTTGAAATCGATCAAGAAGTATCAAATTATCTCCGAACTGGAATACCGGGACTTGTCACTGAAATATGGGCCCGTGTTTCAAGCCGGGATTGGGGCTTCTGCCGTCTCCCAGCTTTTAGAAGAGATCGATTTAGAGAAACTATTTTTGCAACTGCAAGAGGAGACCGCCACAGCCGAGGGGGTTAGTTATCGAAAATTGACTCGTCGGCTCAAGCTGGTGAAATCCATGATCAAAGCCGGGATTCGTCCCGAATGGATGATTATTCAAAACCTGCCGGTGATTCCGCCGGATTTGCGGCCGATGGTTCAGCTCGACGGCGGCCGGTTCGCTGCCTCTGACCTAAACGACTTGTACCGCCGCGTCATTAACCGCAACAACCGCCTCAAAAAACTTTTGGAAATCGGCGCACCTGAAGTTATTACCCGCAACGAAAAGCGCATGCTGCAGGAAGCGGTGGACGCGCTGATTGACAACTCCATCCGCCACGGCAAAGAAGTCACGGCCTCGACCGGCCAGAAACGCAAACTCCGCTCGTTAGCCGACATGCTCAAGGGCAAACAGGGGCGTTTTCGCCAGAATCTTTTGGGCAAGCGCGTGGATTATTCCGGCCGCAGCGTCATCGTCGGCGGCCCCAGCCTTAAACTGCACCAGTGTGGACTGCCCAAGAAAATGGCTTTGGAACTGTTCAAACCGTTCGTGATTTCCAAACTCATCCAACGCGAATATGCCCACAATGTCCGTTCGGCCAACCGCCTGATCGAACAGGGCCGGACCGAGGTTTATGACATCTTGGAAGAGGTGACCAAAGACCACTATGTCTTGCTTAACCGCGCGCCGACTCTGCACCGCCTGGGCTTCCAGGCCTTTCTGCCGGTTTTGATTGAGGGCAAAGCCATCCAAATCCACCCCTTGGTTTGTCCGGCATTTAACGCGGATTTCGACGGCGATCAGATGGCCGTGCACGTTTCCTTGACTACCGCGGCCCAGGATGAAGCGCGCAATATCATGCTTTCGTCTAAGAATTTGTTGAAGCCAGCTTCGGGCGAGCCGATCATGGGACCAAACCAGGATATGGTCTTGGGCTGTTACTGGCTGACGAAGATCAGGCCCGGCGAGCGGGGCGAAGGCAAAATTTTCGCCTCGGCCGAAGAAGCAATTCTGGCCTACCGATCGGATGTCATCAGTCTCAAGGCCAAAGTTAAAATCAGGCTTGGCGGCCAATGGGGAGCCAAGGGCATAATTGAGACTTGTGTCGGGAGAGTGATGTTTAACGAAGTTCTGCCGCAAAGCATGCGCTTCCTAAACGATGTCATGGATAAGAAACGGCTGCAGCAGGCAGTGGCAGTCTGCTACCGGGACTATGGGATTGAGCGGACCAGCGAGCTTTTGGACGATATCAAGCGTTTGGGTTTCCATTATGTCACCAAATCTGGAATTTCCTGGGGCATGGATGATTTGCGCGTGCCGCAAATCAAAGCCGAGCTGCTTAGGAAAGCCGACGAAGAAGTGCTCAAAACCTTCGAGCAGTACCAGCAAGGCTTGCTGACCGCTTCGGAGCGCTACAACCGCGTCATAGAAATCTGGGCCGAGGTGCGGGATAGGGTGACGGAAGCGATTACCAGCACGCTGGATGAATTCGGTTCGGTATATTCCATGGTCAATTCCGGGGCTAGAGGATCGGTTTCGCAGATTGCCCAGATGGCCGGCATGAAGGGCTTGGTGACTAACCCGGCGGGCGAGGTTATCGAGCTGCCGGCCCGAGATTCGTTTAAGGAAGGTTTGAATATTTTGGAATATTTCATTTCCACTCATGGTTCAAGAAAAGGGATGACTGATACGGCGCTCCGCACCGCTGACGCAGGTTATCTTACCCGTCGTTTGGTGGATGTGGCGCAGGATATTGTGGTTAACGGTGAAGATTGCGGGACGAAAGAGGGCCGGATAATCACGCGTGCCCAGTCCGAAGCCCTTGGCCGGCCGTTGCATCGCCGGATTTTTGGCCGCGTGGCAGCCTCAGATGTTCTGGACGCCTCCGGCAAAGTGCTTTTGGAAGCTGGTGGCTTCATTGATGACAAGACCGCGGAAATGATTGATAAATCTTCCGCTTCGGAAGTGGAAGTGCGCACGGTGCTGCGCTGCCACCTCACTCGCGGCGTGTGCGGCAAATGCTATGGCTTTGACCTGGGGTTCAACAAGCCCGTGTCTTTGGGCGCGGCCGTAGGCATTGTGGCGGCCCAAGCCATTGGCGAGCCGGGCACCCAGCTGACCATGAGAACATTCCATACCGGCGGCGTGGCCGGCTTGGACATCACCCAGGGCTTGCCACGCGTGGAAGAGTTATTGGAAGCGCGCGAGCCCAAAGGGCAAGCCGCCATTTCAGAAATTGATGGATTCGTCTCGTCGGTCAAATCCTCGAGCAAAGAATCGGTTATCAAGATCGATGCTAAAGAAGTGGCCAAAGACGAATATCCGCTCCCTGCCCACAGCAAGCTGCAGCTCAAGGATGGAGAGAGCGTGTCGGAAGGCGATCCGTTGTTTACCAGCGCCTCCGGGAGCATGGAAAAAGCCACGGCATCGGGCGTGGTTAAGTTGTCTGAGGGCAAACTGACTGTGGTGCGCGAATCAGAAAGCTTTAAGGAGTACACTGTCCCAACCGGCCTAGGCTTGATTGTGAAGGAAGGGGATCTGGTGGCCCAAGGCCAGCCGCTTTCCGAAGGCAACCTCAACCTGCACCAGTTGTTTCACCTCAAAGGCATTGAAGCCTGCCAAGATTACATTATTAAAGAAGTCCAACAAATTTACGCGTCGCAGGGGCAGAATGTCAATGAAAAACATATTGAAATTATTGTCAGACAGATGTTTTCCAAGGTCCGGGTAGCTGATGCGGGCAGTACCGAATTGACTATCGGGGACATTATTGATAAATCCAGGCTGGCTTTGGCTAACCAAAAAGTCGGCAAGAGTAAGGGAGCGCAGATAGAGCAGCTGCTGATGGGCATCACCAAGTCATCGCTAAATACTGAATCGTTTCTGGCCGCCGCGTCGTTCCAGGAAACCACCCGCGTTTTGATTGAAGCGGCCATCACGGCCAAGACCGATTACTTACGGGGCTTGAAAGAAAACGTCATCATCGGCAAGCTGATCCCAGCCGGCACAGGCTATCGGCCGGAGGCTTTGGGCGAAAAAGAGGCGGCAGAAGCTGCGGATAACGCGTAGGCCACGTCGTAACACGTATCATGTAACAACCCGGGGAAATACTCGGGTTGCTTTATTTTTTTGCAGGGTTATAATGGTGCCATGAGAAATATCGTCAAAGTGTTCTTATTGGTCGCGTTGGCCCTAGCTGTGCTGTATTTTGCCCCCAGTAAGCAGGAGCCGGAAGTCACTCCAGAGGGGCAGGAAAACCCGGAAGTGATTATTGACACTCCGACTTGGGGCCAGCTGGTGACTAGCCCCATGCAGGTTTCGGGCAAGGCGCGGGGCACTTGGTATTTTGAAGCCAATTTGCCGGCGCGCTTGGAAGACCAGGATGGAAAAATCTTAGCCCAGAAGGGTTTCCAGGCAAAGGGAGACCCCGAACCACAGACTTCGTCTGGGTACGGGGCAGGCTGGATGACTGAAGAGTACGTGCCTTTTGAGGATGTCTTGGAATTTACCCAGCCGGAAACCGAATTTGGTCGCCTCATCATCGAAAAAGACAACCCCTCCGGATTGCCGGAGCATGATGCCTCGTTCGCCATCCCGGTTAAATTTAGATGATTTTGCCTTGGCAAAATCACCCCGGACTTGCCTGCCCGCCAAAGCTTTGGCGTCGGCGGGATCCGGAATGGCGAACGAATTAGGCATCAGCCAATTTATCACCACCCTTTCCGCCAGAGTCGACCATATTTGACATTCTACCTTTTTGCCCGTACGGGCAAAAAGGTAGAATGTTGTTTAGCCTTGATAAAAAAGTTAACGCCTCACATACCATGTGAGGCGTTGAACCGGCCTAGGGTTAGCTCTTTATTGTTTAGGCCATTTTTGGATCATGAGAAGATCCTTATGCTCCAGCTGCCAGATGGTTTCGGTGACAAAAGGCATGAAGGGGTGCAAAAGTTTTAATTGGGTTTCGAGCATGATTTTAAGCATCAATTGCGCGGAAGCGCGTTTTTTTGGATCGGCTAATTTTGTTTTTGATTCTTCGATGATTTTGTCGGCAAACGTATGCCAGAAGTAATGGTAGAGATCCTCGGCCGCGTGGGCAAAATCAAATTTTTCCAGCTTTTTGGTGACTGCTGCGGCGAATTTATCGAGGTCTTTGAGGATGGTTTTGTCATCTTTGGTGAGCTTTGTTCCCCCCTCGTCTGTCCCGACTGAGGTCGGGACATCTTCTCCCGCAAGGGGAGAAGAACAATTGGAAATAACAAACCTTGCGGCGTTCCAGATTTTGTTGGCGAAGTTGCGGTAGCCGCGGACCTTGTCTTCCGAAAGCGGTAAATCATTGCCGGGAAGATTGCCCACGATCAGACCCATGCGCAAGGCGTCAGAGCCGTAAGTGTCAATTACACCCAAGGGATCAATGACATTGCCCTTGGACTTGCTCATTTTTTGTCGATCCTTGTCGCGGATTAGGCCGTGGAGGTAGACCGTGCGAAACGGGATGTCGCCCAAAAGGAATTCGCTCATCAGAATCATGCGCGCGACCCAAAAGAAGAGTATGTCATAGCCGGTTTCCAAAACATCGGTAGGGTGGAAAGTTTTGAGGTCAGTAGCTTCTTGTGGCCAACCTAAGGTTGAGAAGGTCCAAAGCCCGGAAGAAAACCAGGTGTCGAGGGTATCGGGATCCTGAGTCCACTTGTCCGCCGAAGCCTTGGCGGAGGTGGAGCCTTGGCCTTTTGGCGGTTCAACGTCGCAGTAGATTTCGGAGCTACGATACCAGACAGGAATTTGGTGGCCGAACCAAAGCTGGCGCGAAATGCACCAGTCGCGCAGGTTCTCAATCCAATGAAAATAAATTTTTTCGAACCGCTCCGGAATGATTTTAATCTTTTCTGACTTTATTGCTTGCAACATTAGCTCCTTCAAGCTTTTTTTGTTTTTGGTTTCTTTATTGACATCGACAAACCACTGTTCTTTGATCTGTGGCTCAATGATGCCGCCACCGCGCGAATTGGTGGCAACGCGATGGAAATAAGCTTCATCGATTTTTTCCACTAAGCCTTTGGCTTTAAGTTTTTCCACGATCAGTGGCCTGGCTTTTTTGATGTGCTGTCCAACAAACTCGCCGGCAACTGCAAGGAGCACACCGCGATCATCAATGATTTGTTCTTTATCCAGATTGTGTCGCTTGGCAATTTCAAAATCTGTCGCGTCGTGCCAGGGCGTGATGGTCATAACGCCGGTGCCGAATTCCATGTCCACCGCCTCATCCTTGATAATAGTGGCCGTGATCTTGCCGTTGATCCATTCCACTTCCAGTTGCTGGCCGTGCTTGTATTCATGGTAGCGGGCGTCTTTGGGGTGGACCACGACATATTTGTCTCCGAATTTGGTTTCTGGTCTGGCGGTTCCAATGGTGAAGGGGCCGTATTTGAGGTAATAAAACGGTGCCGCTTCTTCCTTCCATTCGATTTCGTCGTCCGAGACATTGGTCTTGAGCTTGGGATCCCAGTTGACTATGCGGAAGCCGCGGTAGATAAGACCGTCATCATACATCCGCTTGAAGGCGGTTCGGACTGCCAGGCTGCGGTCTTGGTCAAAAGTATAGGCTTCCCGTGACCAATCACACGATGCGCCCATTCTTCGAACCTGATGGACTATGGTATCGTGGCTTTCCTGGGCAAATTTCGCCGCTCGTTTTTCAAATTCTTCGCGTCCCAGATCATGACGGGTTTTGCCTTCCTGTTTGTAGATCATAGCCTCAACTTTGCTGGAAGTGGCGATGGTTGCGTGGTCAGTGCCAGGGAGCCATAACGTTTTTCTGCCGCGCATTCGTTCAAACCGGATCATTATGTCCTGCAAAGTCAAAAATACCGCATGACCCACATGTAGAGTGCCGGTGACATTGGGCGGCGGCATCATGATGGTGAACGGTTTGCCGGAAAGATTGTCAGGATTAAAGTAACCGGATAGCTCCCAGAGCTTATAAATATCAGGTTCTTTCGACTGGTCGTAAGTTTTTGGGATATCAGCCATGATTTTATTTTAACATAAGGTGCGGGTCTGCGGAGAATGGTCCGTATTTTTTGACCTTTGATCTTTGACCTTTGATCTTATAGTAAGCAACCAAGCCGATCATGGCGGCGTTGTCGGTGCAGTATTCCAAAGCCGGGATGGTTACGTTTAGTTGGTAGTTGATAGATAATAGTTGATAGCGCTGGCGCAAAAGATTATTTGCCGCCACGCCGCCGCCGAGCATGATGGTTTTCGGGCGGTATTTTTTGATAGCCTGTTCGGTTTTGGCAATCAGGACGTCTATAATGGCTTGCTGGATAGAGGCGGCAAGATTAGTTTTATGATACATGTTGCGTGGTACATGTTTCGTGATTTTATAAAGCACGGCGGTTTTAAGGCCAGAGAAACTGAAATCTAGATTTTTGGAATTGATCATGGGGCGGGGAAAATTAAAAGCTTGAGGGTTGCCCTGTTTTGCCAGCTTGGCAAGCGCCGGACCTCCAGGATAACCGAGGCCCAGAAGCTTGGCGGTTTTGTCAAAGGCCTCGCCCGCCGCGTCATCCACGGTTTCGCCGACGATTTTTAGCTTGCCGTGATTTTTCATGAGGACAAGAAGCGTGTGTCCTCCAGAGACGATGAGGATGAGCGCGGGAAAGATATGATATGTGTTACGTGATACGTGATACGTGAAGTTCGCGTAGATATGCCCTTCCAAATGATTGACCGGAATCACAGGTTTGCCCAAAGCCACCCCCAAAGCCCTGGCAGTATCCACTCCGACCATGAGCGACGTCATAAGTCCCGGTCCCTGCGTAACCGCAATTGCATCAATTTGTTTTAAGCTGAGTTTGGCATCTTTCAAAGCCAGCTTGATCGTGGGGATTATGGCGGGCACATGCTCGCGAGCAGCCACCTCCGGCACCACGCCGCCATACTTGCCGTGGAGCTTGGCTTGGGAAGCGATGATATTGGATTTGACCCTGCCGTTTTCAATGACCGCAGCGGCGGTTTCATCACAACTGGTTTCGATCGCTAGGATTCTCATGTTTGTTACCCAATAATAATCACGATTTTTTGTCCATTGTATACGTCGCCGTCATTCCAATCATGCATGGCGTTCATGATGACTTCCGGGTCGTAAATATAGTCAGCTCCTTTGCGGGTACCTGGGTCATTGGTGATCAACTTGCCGTCTTGGGTATAGCCTTTGATGACCAGCATGTGGTACAAGGGTCCTGGACTGTGAAAATTGGGATTGCCGAGCAGGCGGCCAGCGGCCGGTGTGACGATCAGTTTACCCTCGGCCAAGAATTTCCTGATTTGATCCAAATCTGGGTCTCGGAGCAGTTTGACATTTTCGATGTCAAAATATTCGGTCAATATTCTGGAAGTTTCTTGCGCGGTCGTGTCTTTGTGAAATCCAAGCGTTATGATTTCCCAGTTCTTGATTTTTTGCAGCTGCTCCTCTGCGTAGTCAGCATTGGCAATGAGCAGTCCTTGAATGTAGTGGGCGGCCATGAGCACTGAAGCCTCTTCGCAGAATTCATTATGCTCTTCATCCCAAATTTTATGAGGCGCCTGGCTGGTAAACGGCACTGCCAGGTTGACCTCATCCGGCAGTTGCTCAATTTGGATTCCTGTGGCTACCGGTTGAGCAGTTTGCTCATAACTGATTGCGTCGGGTAGGTTTTGCGCAGGAGGCTCCTGGTTTATAGTCGCCAACAAGCCTGCTGTGATAAAGGCAACAACGACTAAAAAATATTTCGGTTTCATGTTTTTTGTCGGTTGTATTTGCCCATCAGTTCCGTTTCAGCCAAGATATGTCCTGCCATGGCGGCGAAAAAATCCTCGCGGCTGGCGATGCGGGCTTCGGTTAAATTTATATCCAGCGCGAACAACTTGAAGAAATAGCGATGCTCGGCCTGGGGCGGACAAGGGCCATGGTAGCGCGCTTCGCCTGAAGTATTCTGCCCAATCACCCCTGGCGCTTCTACTCCTTCCGGAATTTCCGCGACGTCCGACGGCATGTCCCAGACCAGCCAATGCACCCACAAGCCGTCCGGCCGGATGGTCTTGGGCACGTCCGGGTCTTCCATAATCAAGGCCAGGCTTTGGGCTTCTTTCGGGACGTCAATAAACAACAGCGGGGGGCTGATGTCCATTCCGTCGCAAGTGTAAGTTTGGGGGATAATATCGCCGTGCTCAAACGCGGGGCTTGTGATTTTCATCCTGTTAGAAATAGATTAACCTCCGGCTTTAATATATGCAATATGCTCTATCTAGACTTAACTAAAATTATTATCATTGCGCCCTATTACCGATTAAGCGCAACCAATTTCTAACGGGATTCATTGCTTGACAAATTATATGGAAGGGCTAGAGTTAATATGAAAGGATTATACGGATGAATCAGTTGCCGCGCAAGTGTGAATTCTGCTGATTCTAACGTAAACTCACAGGCGGTTAAGCCTGCAAAAACAACAAAAATAACGTTCGAAACAAAATGGCAGAATCACACTTTTGCTAAAAGCCCGTCCAATTATGGCCGGGCTTTTAGGAATTTCGCATTTACTGCGATTTTGCCAGGATTTCCAGAAGCTTTTGCCGTTCTTCCTCAGGAGCCTTGGCAATTGCATCGTTTAACGCGCAGATTTGGTTTTCCACCGCGGCATTAAGGCCGGCCTGGAGTTCCTGTTTGGTTTTTTCATCGGGGACGCTCTCGGCTCGTTTTTGAAGTTCTTGGCGTTCTTCCACGAACTTTTCGGAGTTTCGTCTGACTTTGTCAAAATCGTCAAGTGCTGCGGATTTCCGCGAAGAGAAAGCGCTGTCATCCAGCTGTTCGATTTTGTAATTGATCTTCCCACTCTCAGTCGGAATGAGCGAGTATTCGATTTGTTCGCCCAAAACGCGCATGGGATAAAAGTTTTCTCCTTCTTGCGCGAATCGCGAGAGAAACAAAAGAACCATAAGTATCAGCGCCAATCCAATTAGACTCAGTAGTTTGCCAATGATGAAGCCTTGCTGTCCGCCAAGTTTGTTGCGAATAAATTTTTCTATTGATCCTTCTGGCGTGTCAAAGTCAGAGGTTGGGCTATTTGGGTCAGGACTGCTGCCTGCGAGAATATGCCAAAGCATAAACTTAGGGGCATCGGGGTATTTGGCCAGAAGCGCATTGCCAAATTCAGCAATCATGACCTGATATTCCGAAACAGCGTCGATTCCTAGAGTTTCTAAGTCTCTCGTCCTGTCCACGATTGGTTTCAGCTCGGCTGTCCTGATCTCCCATTCTTTTTGCCTTGATTCTTCGGATTCCATGTGCTCATGTTTACTTAGTTTGATTTTATTATACGAGAATTAGATTTGTGGCAGCCCCACCGGGAATCGAACCCGGATTACCACATTGAAAGCGTGGTGTCCTGACCATTAGACGATGAGGCCCTGATAAGCCCAGATAGTATACAAAAAAAAGTCAAGATTTTCAAGAGTTCGGCAGCAGCTGCCAGGTTACTGTCTTATAATTAGGGAGTTTCATCATTAAATTCTTTCAAGAACCGCTCATTTTCCTCGTCTATTTTCTTACTTGCCGGCCTCAGCCACCAATCATTGTCTTCCGCTTGCCAGGCATCAAGCCGCACGATCCTCTCCAGTCTTTCGTCAGCGAAAGACATTGTGGTGCCGGACAAATCTCTCATTATTTTATCTCCAGCTTCATCTATCTTTTTTATCAATGCTGATAAATTATTATTGGCGTGAGATTCGTCTAAATTTGTATCGTTGACCTGCTCCCAATCAAGTAAAATCATTTGTACGCCGTCCAAATCGTCCCGCCGGTGAAGCAGCCTTATTATGCTAGCAGCGTCCCGGCTAGGCCCCGGCCCGACTTCCAGCATTTTCAACAAATCCTCGGCATCTTTAAGCGCATAGAAATATATGGTTTCTATTTCTGAACGGCTAAGATTTTTAGCCCAGATTCTATGGAAACCGCGAAAAAGCTCTAACTCTCTCATTTTTTTGACGAGATAAGCTGTAAATTCTTTGTGTGTCATGCCTCTCGGCCTTGATTCTGCGGCATCATGCAATCTGCCGTACATTGACTTCAATATAGCTTCAGAATATAAAGTATCTAATCGCCGTGACTCGTGTTTCTTCCTTTCGGCCAAAATCGTCTTTTTTAACCAGGCGTTTTTCGTCTGCTTCAGCCATTCCTCCACTGGCTGGTTTACGAAATCTATCGTCTCCTGGGTTGAAGGAGACGTATCCAAACGGGCAAGTACATCCAGGGCGTGTGACAGCGGGGCTTTTCGTTTGGCCTGTGCTTCTTCCTCAATCAGGCTTATATGTTCCTCGGTAGGGTGGCTTACACTGCCGCAAATACCACAAAGATATTTCATGTTTCATCCCCTGGCAAGGATTTGCGGTCAACCGGGATTATGTCAATTATCCCGCTGTCTTTTCTGGGTTTAACTTGGCGTTGATTAGCTTCCCTGATGACTTGCTGCAGCAATACCTGGAAATTTTGCTCGGCTTGCCTGATTTTTTGCTCGATTAAACCCAGGTCAACCTCACCCACGGCAATCACTCTAATTCCTCCGGCGTGGCTGAACCAATCTAATTCGTCATGATCAGCCTGATTTATCCTCTTCCTTAAATCGCCTGCCAAGTCTTGCATAATCACGTGTTGACCAGTTGAAAAATTACGAGATTCATTTGGATAAACCCAGGTTAACAGCTTGTCGTCACTATATTCGGCCAACTCCGCCAGCAAGTGTTCACGCTGCCGGATGTCTCGCAAGGCCAGATCAGCCCTCTCTCGCTGTACATATTGTTCCGGTTCATAATACTCTTCAATCCAAAAATCAAACGCCTGGCCGTGAGTCAGTTTGTTTTCTGGGTTCTCCATGTCCAAAACAAGTTCGCGAAGCTCGCCCACGGCAATAATGTGCAGTTCTTCATCGTATATACTCCGGATCGCTATCCTCCGGTCGTCGCGCAGGCCGCGCAATTCGTTCAGAGCCTCAAACTTAAGCCGTTCGATATATCTCCGATCTCCTTCAGGGGTAAATAGTTCTTTACCCTCCCTGGTCCGCGAATAAAAATCGCGCCAGCGGGCTTTTGCATCCTCTGTTTGAGTCAAAGGCGGCAAGTCATCATAGACAATAATAATCTGTTCCGGTCCCGCTCCAATGCCGGGTCTGGCGCCGGAAAAATTTTTTTGCGGGTCTCTCATCTGGATTATTTTTTCCCTGATTTCAGCAACAGTTAAAACCTCCAAAGGCCCGCCGGATTCCGTGGTTTGACCGTTAAAAGCGTACTCCGGATAGACGGCCAGCAACTGGGAATCCTCATACCCGGCAAGTTTTTCCAGCGAAATCGCTATTTTTTCCTGAAATTTCAGCTCTCTCCTCTCCTGGTAACTTATAGCTTTTTCTTCCGAGACCAATTCTCCGGTTTGCGACGGGCGGGTTGACACCAGCGAACTCTCCCGAATTTCATCCGTCAGCATTTCTTCGGGGTTGATTCCTAAATTTTTTGGATCAATGTCTTGGCTCATAAATATTATTCTTATTTTCTGCTAAATGCTCTGCTTCCTCAACCGCGTCGGCTCTCATCTTTTCTATTTCTGCGTCTCTTTTGGCTTCGTTTTGTTCGTGGCATTTGCGGCATTGCCATTTTATATTGCCGTGCGGGCAAAGCGCATCTGCGAGCTCAGATTCCATTCTAGCCTGATGTTTTTCAATTATTCCCTGCCTTAAACTTTCGGCATCAGGATTATAGTAAGGATCCGATGAATCCATTCTCGGAGGAATATCGCCCCTGGCTCTATTTATATTTTTTTATTTTAATTATTTTTTGTTTCAGGAGTAGTGATTATTTGGAACGAGCAAGACAATAAATTTAAAATAAATTATCCAATTTCGGCAGCATTTTCAAGTCCTCTCTTTTTTATTTCTGTCAGCAAAATTTCCAAATCCCTGGCATTGCCTTCGATTAAAGCGTTTTGCTCATCAAGAACACGGCGATCCTGAACTTCGTTACCGGTTGGGCTAGCGGCTATGAATTTTTTTTCCTCCTCTAAAAGCCCGGTAAATGCTTTCATCCTTTGGTGCACAGATAACAGATACTCATCGGAAGAGCCACTAATCAACCGGGGATCAATAAATCCTCTACGGTCGTACCGCTTTATTATCTGATGCGCAAGCCAGCTTTGCTCCAGCTTATCACCGACTTTTTCCAGCGCGTCCATGCCCAGGTCCATGGCCTCCTCGCCTAAATCAACCACCCGATCAATAGCGTCTTCGATTTTTTGCAATAAATCTCCCCGGGCAGCCTCGCGATTCTTTTCTGTTTGTTCATTCATGTAATTAACATGTAATTAGATTCTAGCCTGATTTTGTTTCAGTATATATTACTAAAGAGGTTTTTTTGCGGCCTCTTGATTTACTTTCTTATATTATAGTAAATTTTTCGGATTTTGTCCATGGCTGGCGCTTTGTTCAAAGCAAGACACGGATAGATTTGTTGCTGACATTGACCATCGCGCCTCCCAAGCCCGCCAGCGCTCGTTTCAACGCTTTTCTTAAATCCGGACCAAACTCGGCTCCCTGTTCTACTAACCGCGTAATGATTTCATCCGGCGACATCTGTTCATAATTCGTTTCCGATTGTTCAGTCGCGGCTTCAAGTTGAATGCCAAAACTGCTTAAGTCTCTCTTGAGTTGTTCAATCTCTAAGTCCCGATTGTTGGGTTCGAACCGCCTTGCTTCTGGCATATTTTTTATTCAACTGTCCATCCTTGATTCTTAATTAATCGTATCACGATTACGCCAGTAAAGCGAACAATCGGAGTTAACCATTAACTAATAACTAAACCCGGGCTGGTTGGCGAGGGATAATTTAATTTGTGCTATAGTGATATTGCTTAAGTTAATAACTAGCCTATATAAAAGGGGGTGAGACAAACTTGAAAGCATTACACATGGTCACTTTTATCCTGCTGGCCATCGGCGGACTCAACTGGGGCGTTTGGGCGTTAACCGGCTGGGATGTGGGCCAGATCTTTGGCGGCATGGAATCGGCCGTATCGAAAGTGGTTTACGTGTTAGTCGGCCTTTCCGCGCTTTATGAATTGATTATGCATAGCAAGCACTGCAAGATGTGCAAAAACGACAGCGCCGGACAGCAAATGTAAATGTTCTAAAAAAGGGAAAACCGCAACCGCTAAGGATTGCGGTTTTTGGGATGTTGCATAAAATTTGAAAATATGCTATAATTATATATAAGAGAAAAAAGCTCTCAGAAACAAAAAATAAAACAAAAATTATGCGCAAGTTAATTATCGTGTCAGGATTTTTGGCTTTGTCATTAATAGTTTTGCCTCAAGCCTCGTTTGCTCAGGAGGTATCGGAAGAGATCAGAGCTGAAGTTGAACAGGAGTTAACCACTTCGGCCGAAGCGGTTGCAGATGGCGAAGTTGATATCAAAGCCGAATTTGGCCTGCCGGCTGATTTTGATCCGGTCGTGCCGAATAATTTTTTCAATTCAGTTCGCTACAGCTTCAAAAAATTCGGCCGCAATGTCCAGAAAGCCGCATATTCGGCATTTGCTTCTGACCAAAAAGCAGCAGCGCTGCTCAAGAGGCAATCAGACAAAACTTTAGCCGAAGCCGTGAAGTTGCAAAGCTTGGATCCCGGCAATGAAAAAGTTGTCGGAATTTTGGATGATTACCAATCAAGGCTCGGCGCGGTGCGGGATAAAATTGAAAAAATCAAAGACAAAGACGGGGATTTTGCCAAGGAGTTGGCGGCCAGAGTCGCGGAAGATAATTTATTTGTCGCGCCTAGAGTATTGTCGAGTATTCAAGAAAATCTTTTTGCGCATCATCCGGAGGTGATCCCGGATTTTATAAGGACCAAAGGAGAGGCACTGGCTGTGGCTTCCGAAGCGGTGCTGAAAGCGTCTGATGATTCCGCCGAAGCCGCCGAGGCTTTTAAGACTGCGGCGTTTAAACATTTCAAGACGCCGTTTTCCGGCATTGCGGCGGCCGAGGCGCTGGTACTGGCCAAAGAACATTTGCCAGATGGGTACGAGGCGCTGGATGAAGCCATCAAAGCGTCTTTGGACAATGTCGAGAACAACCTCCAAACGCTTTCTGGTTCTGACACCCGCAAGGCTGAAACTTTTCAAAGATATGTCGAGCAACTGCCCGGTTCCGGCCTTTCGCGCATGAAAGTGGTGGAACAATTCCGAAGCCGGGCCGATTTGCCGCCGGAAATGATTGAAAAGATGACGGAAATGAAAGCCAAAATTGCCGAGCATATCAGCAAGCGAATCGAGACAGGCCCTTCGGAGGCGGTCCGCCAAGCCATCACCGAAGCCATGTTTCAGTTCAAAGAAGGCAAAGTTGAGGACCTCAAGCTCATGAATGAAATTAAAGATATTGTGCCGAGTGAAGAAATCCGTCGGCACGTTCAGCAGAAGCATGAGGAGAGCGTTGATAAATTTTTGAACCGGTTTGGCGATGACCAAAATGCCCAGGCGCTGACTGAAGAGTTTCAGGCCTTAAACCGCAGAGTTGAGAGCGGTGAGGTTGTGCCGGACGCCAATTTTTTCAAAACCATGGAAGATTTGAAAACCAGGCTTTCGCCCCAGCAGCAAAAGTTTGTTGCCGAAATGGAGGAGGTGGGCAAGCGGGAAATGGCTGAGCGGATGAAGCAGGACGGCAATTTTGCCCAGCGCTTAGGCTCATTCAATCCCGCTGATATCGAATACCTGGAAAAGCTTAAGGGCGAGTTGCAGGGCGAAGTCGCGAATTTTGAATCGAAGTTTCGCGAGATTGAACGCCAACAAGCGGCCAATTTCCGAAAACTACTTGATGTGCAAGACGATCCTGATAAGGTTCGTAAATTTGAGCAGCATTTTGAGCGGGAAATCCCGCAGGATTTGAAGCAGCGGTTCGAGAGCCGGTATGAATTTAAGTTTGAAGACCAGTACCGAAAGTTTGAAGAGCGGGCGGAAGAGAGAAATGCATTTTTTCAGGAAAAGATCGGCGAAGGATTTCCAGGCCAGCAGCAGTTTCCGGGCCGAGGGATTGAGGAGCCGCGGCGCGAAGGTGATCTTCCAGCTGGCGGATCGGATGAAGCATCTAAGCGCAGGCCGGAAGAGGACGGTAATCTTCCTGTTCCAAAAAGGGAAGAATTCAATCCGCAGAGGCAGTGTATCCAGGAGGGTGGCAGCTGGAACGGCCGATTCTGCCAAAAGCGCTCCGAGGACAGAGTATTTGACAGGCCTTCCGATTCATTGCAAAAACCAGAGATGTCACAGCCGCCCACAGGCAGCTTTCAGCCGCCAACCTTTGATTTCAAACCGCCTGTGGAATCAACTGCTCCAAGTTTGGAACCGCCATCCGCCTCTGGAGAAGTTCGTGGCATCTCGATCCAATATCAATTCGATTTGCTTAAGTCCTTGTTCTTTGTCCTTGGACTAAATTAAAAAAACAGCCTGGTCAGTCGACCGGGCTGTTTTAGTTTAGGCCGCGGATGAGGGCAAAACCAATCGCTATCCCAAGCACAATCCGAAGATAAGCAGACAGGTAGACCCAGCGATGGCGTCTCATGTGCCGCTCAAGGAATTCGACTGTCACGTTGATCATCAGGCCGGCCACTGCTATTTGGATCAAGAAATCGAGGTTGGGCAAAGCTTCGGTTGTCGGGCTCCAATTGACCAGCTGTTTTAACGCCAAGCCAACCAGAGCGGGAATACTCAGGAATAAAGTAAATTTGGCGATGAGCCTTCGTTCAATGTTCCAAGGATCAACCCACCTTAGGCCCGGGCTGACCAAACCCATGACAGAGTAGGCGACTACGCCGATTTTTTCCGCGCCGGAGGCGAATTTGAGCAACCGCAGGCGATTGAGAAAAATGCCCAAACTCCAGGCCAAAATAGATATGAGCAAAAGCTCTACTGCGATAAAGATTAGTTTGTGACCTAAGTCTATTTCGCTGGTCAAAAAATACATCAGGCTTATTGGCAAGCTGACAAACATCAAGACAGTTGCGACGAATTGATCGAGATGCAAACTGCGAGTTGTGTTTTTGTTTCGAGCTTTAGAGCGAATAATCATCCAGAGGAAGCGTTTGAGGTCTTCCCAGGAATAGACAATAGCGATCAGGATTGAAAGTGTCACCAGCTTCGACATGTCTGATCCTTTCGCTTATTAAACAGTATAGTATACCTGAAAAAGGCGGTTTTGTCAACACCCGGATAAAAGTGTAAAATATTTACATGCTTACTTACGCTTTGTTTTTGCTAGGCTTTGCAGTCCTGATCAAAGGCGCGGATCTTTTGGTGGACGGAGCTTCCTCCATTGCCCGGCGGCTGCGAGTCTCAGATCTGGTCATCGGATTGACCATTGTGGCATTCGGGACTTCGGCACCCGAACTGTTCGTGAATATTTTTGCCAGCATGCAGGGCAATACCGACATCGCCGTTGGCAATATCATTGGCAGCAATATCGTCAACATGTTATTTATCTTGGGCTTGGCAGCGGTGATTTACCCGCTGAAAGTCACCAAGGGCACGGTTTGGAAGGAGATTCCATTGTCTTTGCTGGCCGTTGCCTTGGTGTTTTTTATGGCCAACGACCGATTGGTTGACCGGATGGATTTTGATTTATTGACGCGCAGCGATGGATTGTCCTTATTGGCCTTCTTTATCATTTTCCTTTACTACACTTTTGGCATTGCCAAGGCCCAAGGCGAGGAGTTTTTGGCTCATCCCAAGCAGTATTCGTTATTCCGTTCCATCGGGATGATTGCACTTGGCCTGTTCGGGTTGGTGGTCGGAGGCCAGTGGATTGTCAACGGGGCGATTAGCATTGCCCAGAGCTTTGGTCTATCCGAGGCCCTGATTGGTTTGACCATCGTCGCCGTGGGCACATCCTTGCCGGAACTGGCCACCTCTCTGGTTGCCGCATACAAAAAAAGCCCGGATATAGCCGTGGGCAATGTCGTGGGTTCGAATATCTTCAACGTCTTTTTGATTCTGGGGTTAAGTTCGGTCATCCGGCCGCTGCCCCTCAATTCCGATCTGAACTTCGATATTATGATCGCCGCCGCCGCCGCAGTGCTGCTGTTCGGCTGGATGTTTATTGGTAAGCACCACCGGCTGGAGCGTTGGGAAGGCGGAGTTTTCGTGGCGTTTTATATTTTTTATTTAACCGTGATTATAATGAGAGGTTAAAAAACCCCGCAGCTCGCGAGCAGCGGGGTTTTTTAACGAGGGGATTTTTTTCGAACCCATTCAAGCAAGACGATTAAGCCACTGGCGATGATATTGTAAATACCCTGGGCTATTTCTTTGAAATTTTGAGCTTGCATTGGGTTTGGGATTAGATCCTGGAGCAGAGTCCGGGAAAGGCATGTTAATAAGGCCATTTTAGCACAGTTGCACAAAAGGCGTAAGCCAGCTTACAATAGAATCATGCAGAAACCCGAAGAAGCAATCCAAAATTTATTGGGCGAACAATTTATCGAGTGGCTGTTTGCCTTTATTGGCACAGAGGTCAAAGCCTGGACCGAATTGCAGCTGCTTCGAGGCGCTAAGCCGCGGATTGAAAAAATGCGCAAGTTTATGCTCCAGCGGTTCCTGGCAGAAGAAGCGTTTTGGGGCAGCCCCTCCGGCGACCCGGGATTTTTGGGCTTCGCCATAGGCAACCTCTCGGAGTCAAACGACCCCTTGGCTGAAACATCGCTCTCACTGTTGGAGCAGAGCCGCAGCGACGAGCTTGGCCATGACCGCGAACTATGGCTTAAATTGCTTGCGGCCATGGGGATTACCGATGAAGAATTTAAGCGGGCCGAGCCGAAAGAGGCAACCAGAAATTATATCGCCTACCTGTCTGATGTTTATTCCAATTCCGATTGGCAGACCGCGGCCGGAGCGTATACGGCGCATAAGTTATTGCGAGCGGAAGAATACAGCGCGTTGTCGCAATTTTTAAGCATCAATTTGCAATTATCCGCCTCCCAGCTGGAAGTTTTCCAAAATCCCCAAGTCCCGGCCCGGGTCTTGGATAAAATAGTGTTTGATTTGGAAAACAAGCAATTGGTCTGGGCCGGGGTCAGCGGGCAGCTTGCTACCCAGCGTGATTTTTACAAAGGACTGTCCAAATATTTGGTTGGGCCCTCGATCTCCACTTCTTGATCGAGCAGGTGTCGGTGAGCTTTGGTTCTCGCCTTTTTGATTTCCTCAAGCCGGTTTTCGATCTCGAGCCGGTCTAGGGGATCGGACAGCTCCTGTTTTATTTCGATGCCTTTTTGTTCTTGTTCCGAGGCCAGCTGTTCCAGTTTCAGCAGGACCGCGTCCATTTGATGGACGCTCTTTTCTTTTCCGCGCAATTTGAATTTGGCGCGATTCTCCGTAATTTTGTCAACTGCTTGCGTCAGCGACTGCTGGGAAGTTTCGACGGCTTTCAGTTTCAGTTCGACTTTGTTGCCGGTGATTTTGATTTGGTTTAGCTCCGCTGTCCGTTCGGCGGCAATGTTGGCTTGGATTTTGGCTTTCGTCTGCGCTGGCAGGGGCAGCTTCAAGATCGCCTGTTCGTGCAGGGTGTCCATCGCATAGAGCCGGTCCCCGGGTTTGGCAGTATTGGCATACGTTAAGGTCGTGCCGAGTCCGATAAACAGCATTAAGGCCGCAAAAGTGTAAGCCCAAGCCAAGCGATAACTTTTCGCGAGCAGAACGGGCTGATGAGTCCCAGCATGCGCCAGAACCGTCTGCTTAACCGCTTTCTGATCAAAGGAAAAATCGCGCTGCGATTGCTTCAGCATCTCTTTCAGTTTGTCATTGTTTCTGAAAAATTTCATAATTCTGTGATTCCCCGCAGGGCTAAGTTTTTTTTGAGAAGCTTCAGCGCCCGATGCTGCAGCACTCGTATTCCGACTTCACTTTTGTTCATGATCTCTGCCGTCTCTGAAACAGACAAGTCCTGCCTGAATCTCAGCTCCAGCACTGTCTGGTATTCTGACGGCAGCTTGATCAGTTCGCTAAAAAGAAATTCGTAATTTTCGTAAAGCTTCGCCTCCTGGGCGAAAATGGAAAGATTTTCGACCTTGCTCATATCTATGACGTCTTTTTTAGTTCGCCAGTGGTCAATGAGCGTGAAGTTGGCGATCTGAAACAGCCAGGTCGAAAATTTGGCGGAAGCCCGAGGCTGATAGGAACCCAAGTTGTCCCAGGCCTTCATGAACACCGTACTCAGCAAATCTTCGGCGGTTTCTTTATGCCGCAGGCGAGCGTAAAGAAAATTGTAGAGTTTCGGCGCGTACAAATCATAGATTTCGGAAAAAACTTCGGTATCCCCCTGCTGAGCCTGCCTAACCAAGGCCTTAATTTGTTTTTCTGTAACCATTATAACGATTATACAAGGAATTGGGTTACATGGTAAAATGCTTAAGTCTATGAAGCCTATTGTAGTCGATGGCAAAAAAATTGCCGACGATATCTTAAAGCGCCTCAAAAAAGAAATCGCAAGGCGGCGGTCCAGGCCGCACCTTGCCGTAGTTTTAGTTGGGTCCGATGCAGCTTCCTTGACCTATGTCCGCAAAAAACAAGAAGCTGCCGAAGCTATTGGCGTCAAGTTTTCGCTATACCGGTTTCCGGAAAATATCTCACAGTCTCAATTGATCGTGGAAATGGATGCCATTCAAGAAGATCCTTTGGATGGAATTATAGTCCAACTGCCTCTGCCCAAGGGTTTGGACAAGAAAGCCATACTCAACCGGATCAGGCCGGAGATTGACGTGGATTTTTTGACTTGGGTTTCTTTGGGTAAATTATTGATTGGAGAGAATCAAATGTTGCCGCCAGCCGCAGCCGCGGTGATGGAAATTCTGGAGCACCATCGAATTATTTTTAAGGCCAAGCACGTGGTGCTGGTGGGTTCTGGGGATTTGATCGGCAAGCCGCTCAAGAACATTCTAGTCAAACTGCCCTTGACCCTAACCGTCTGCAACAAGGACACCAAAAATTTGCCGAAATTTACCAGAATGGCCGATATTTTGATTTCCGGCGTGGGCAAGCCCGGAATGATTAAAGGCAGTATGGTCAAGCAAGGCGTAGTGGCGATTGACGCCGGAGTCTCTTTCGAAGGTAGGAAGTTGAAGGGGGATTTGGATTTCGCTTCGGTTTCAAAAAAAGCCAGCCTAATCACTCCTACTCCCGGCGGAGTGGGGCCGATTACGGTGGCTAAATTGCTTGAAAATACTGTGATTAATGCTGCCAGGTAATTTATTGTGGGGATTTGTCTTTTTTTAGATTATATGTTATTTTGTTTCTAAAGGGTGTGGATAATAGCATTCTTTAGGGATATATGCAATATAATCAACTTCAAGCACAATTAAAGGATTTTTTCGTATTTTCCTTGATGGACATTCGCAAGATTGAGCCACAATTTCATCGTCGGCGTTTGAACGAATGGCAGGACAAGGGTTATCTCAGGAAGCTGCGCCGCGGTTATTATATGTTTGTGGATGTGCAGTTGAATGAGGAAAAGCTTTTCCTGATCGCCAACAAGCTCTATGCGCCTTCTTATGTTTCGTTTCAAATGGCCTTGTCCTATTATGGCTTAATTCCGGAAGGAGTGTATGCCATAACTTCCGCCACCAGCAAGAAGACGGAGAAGTTTAAGACGCCAATTGGCGAATTTTTATATCGTAACCTAAAGCCGCAACTTTTCTTCGGCTATGCCTTACGGAAGATAGGCCAGCAGCCACTCAAGCTGGCCGAAATGGAAAAAGCGGTTTTGGATTACTTGTATCTTAACTCCAAGAGCGCGAGACCGGCGGATTTGCAGGAATGGCGATTTAACGGCCGGGATTTTCTGGCGCGAGCTGATCTATCCAAGTTTAATCGGTATGTCAAGGCATTCAACAGCCCTGTTCTGGAAAAGCGGGCTAAACAGTTTATGAATTTTGTTAAGCAACAGCACTAATGCTAACCATAGAACAAATACAACAGCAATATCCGCAAAACTTAAGAGCGTTTAAGCGCTCTCTCCTTCGGGAATATTTGCAGTATAAAATTTTAGAAATAATTTTCGCTTCAGAATATGCCGGGAAGCTTTCATTTTTAGGCGGCACGGCATTGAGAATTGTTTATGATAATAATCGCTTTTCGGAAGATATTGATTTTGATAATTTTGGTTTATCAGAACAAGCGTTCGAGACTGTTGCCCAAAAGATTAAGGCAGGATTGGAAGCGGACGGATTTAAGGTTGAAATAGATATTGTGGGCCAAGAGGCCTATCGCTGCAATGTCCGCTTGCCTGATCTTCTTTTTGGCAGCGGACTTTCAGCTCACCAAACTGAAAAAATCCTGATCCAGATTGACAGTTTGGCCCATGGAGTTTCCTATAAGCCGGAAAGGAAAATACTGAATAAGTTTGATGTCTTTACGGAAATTTTTGTAACCCCGCCGGATTTATTGTTATCGCAAAAAATCAACGCCGCGGTTGGCCGCAAGCGAGCAAAGGGACGCGATTTTTATGATATTGTATTTTTGCTGTCATTTACCAAGCCCAACTACGAATATCTGAAGCAAAAGATGGATATTGACAACGTTGAGCAATTAAGAGCGAGATTGCTTGAATTAATCAAAGAATTTGATTTTGCAGAATTAGCGCGGGACGTCGCCCCGTTCTTGTTCGAACCCAACGACAGCAAGAAGGTCAGGCTGTTTCCCGATTTCATCAAACAGGCCAAGTTATAAATTTATGTTTAACGTAATTATTATCGGCGGAGGCATGGCGGCGTTTTCGGCGGCGATTTATGCCGCCCGGCGAGGCTTGTCGATTTTGGTTTTGGCCAAGGATATCGGGGGCCAAGCCAATTCCACGGATTTGATTGAAAATTATCCCGGAGTCAGTGAAACCGGCGGATACAATCTGGTAAACAGCGTCCGCGCGCAGGCGATCAATTTTGGCGCCCAAGTGGAAATGGCGGAAGTGGAAAAAATAAAGTCTGCGGCCGGGAGTTTCATTGTTTACGCTTATGGCAAGCAGTATAAGGGGTCAGCAGTTATTTTGGCTTTTGGCAAAACACCGAGAGATTTGGATGTGCCGGGTGAGCAGGAGTTCAAAGGCAAGGGGGTGTCTTATTGCGCCACTTGCGATGCGCCGTTTTACAAAGGTAAAAGTGTGGCTGTGGTTGGCGTGGGCGATTTGTCAATTGAGGCCGCTTTGCTGTGCGGCAAATTTGCCAAAAAAGTTTATGTTCTTTCCAAAACCGACAAACTAATCGGCCACACAAGCTTGGTCAAGGCCCTGTTGCGCAGAAAAAATGTCCAGATCGTGCCGTTTGTCCGGATTGAGGAAATTAAGGGGCGTCAATCTGTGGAAGAGTTGAAGTTGCTCGATTTAAAAACCAATAAGCGGATGTCTTTGCCAATTGCCGGAATTTTTGTAGAATTAGGATACGTGGTTAAATCGGACTTTGTGAAGGACTTGGTTAAACTCGATGAATCGGGGCAAATTATGATTGGACCTGATCAAGCTACTTCCCGCAGGGGCGTGTTTGCGGCCGGCGATGCCACTAACCGCCCATATAAGCAGGCTGTCATATCAGCCGGCGAAGGCGCAGCCGCAGCCCTGGCCGCGTTTGACTATTTGATGCGGCAAAAAAGCGGGGAAGGCCTAACCTCGGATTGGACGGAAATTAAAAAGATCAAATAGTTGTAAGTTGAAAGATTTAAGATTAAAGTTATGCTGGTAGAAGATCTTGATGTATATCAAAAATTAGTTAAGTTGGCATTTGAGGTTCATGAACTAACCATGAAATTTCCAAAATTTGAGCTTTACGAGATAGGTTCTCAAGTAAGAAGATCATCCAATGCGATTTCAGCGATTTTAGCCGAAGGTTTTGGCAATAAGCATACGAATATTTACACAGAAGCTATCAGCCGGGCGCAAGGCGAATTAAGAGAAACACTGCATCATTTGCGCATGGCTTATAAAAAGCAATACATGAGTCAAGAAATTTTTCACTACTTCATTAACGCTTACACTGAATGCTCGAAAATGTTATTTGGTCTTGAAAAATCCCTAGTTAATAAAAGTAATTAACTTACAACCTTCAACTTTAATCTTAAATATGAATCATCATAAGTTAATCATAATCGGCTCCGGTCCGGCGGGACTCACTGCCGCGCTGTATGCCGCCAGAGCGGAACTTAAGCCTTTAGTTTTAGCTGGCCTGACTTTTGGCGGGCAGCTGATGACCACGACAGAAGTGGAAAACTATCCCGGCTTTCCCAAAGGGGTGCAGGGCCCGGAGTTGATGCAGAAAATGATCGAGCAAGCCGAACGGTTCGGCGCGCAGATCGTCTATGAAGACGTGAGCAAAGTCGATTTCAAAAAAAAGCCATTTTTCTTGGATACGGGCCAGAATCAATATTCGGCTGATTGTGTCATCATTGCCACCGGAGCGAGCTATAAATGGCTGGACATTCCTTCTGAACAGAAACTTCGCGGCCACGGTATTTCCGCCTGCGCAACATGCGATGGATTTTTTTTCAAAGACCAAGAGATCGTGGTGGTCGGCGGCGGCGACGCAGCCATGGAGGAGGCGACTTATTTGACCAAGTTCGCGCTGAAAGTTAATATTTTGAATCGAACCGAAATTTTGCGCGCTTCCAAGATTATGCAGGACAGAGCCAGACAAAACCCCAAGATAACGGTTGAATACAATAAGACTGTGGAAGAATTTTTGGGCGATGATAAATTGACCGGCGTTAAAATCCGCGATGTCAAAACCAATCAAGTGGAAGAGCGAAAAATCGGCGGCGCATTTATCGCCATCGGCCACAAGCCGGCAACCGATGCATTTGTCGGCCAGGTTGATCTGGATGAAAAAGGGTTTGTAAAAGTTTTTGATCAGACCAAGACGAGCGTGACTGGAGTTTTTGTGGCCGGCGATGTCCACGACCACCGCTATCGCCAGGCCGTGACCGCGGCCGGCATGGGCTGCATGGCCGCGTTGGACGCGGAAAAATATCTGGGGATGGACCAGGGGTAGTAATTAGTAAATAGTAATAAGTAATTAGAAAGACGCCCTTCGGCGGGCAAGCTCCCCGGCAGTTGCGGGAGGAAATTAGAATAAAGGAGTTAGAATTAAGAAGTAAGGGATAAGAGAACTAAAAACCGCCTGGAGATGCCAGGCGGTTTTTTTATTTTATTTTTATGATTTTGGGAACGGTTCCAGCGAGAGAATTTGCTTGGCGTCGGTTTCGGAAATGACTTGTTTAAGATCTCTTTTGAGACTGAAATTTTTGAATTTTTCATCCATCATGGCAGAAAGAGCCGGCAGCAGGGTTTCTTCCGTAAACTCGCCCAAAGTTTTGACTAGTTCTTGTTTCGTAATCGGTTCGCTCATAAAAAAATTATAGCCTTTCGGATTCTTCGAGTCAATAGTTGATAGTTGATAGTTGATAGTTTATAATACCCAAGCTATGAATCCCGTTAGAAATTTTACGTAGTTGAGTTTATGGCCAAAATTATACTAAAACGAGATGATTATAATAAAAATAGCTTATTAATTAACTATCACTATTTCTAACGGGATGAAAAATATTATTATTATCGTTATCGTCATTGTTATAGTTCTGGGCATCGGATTCTGGTTGTTCCAAGCTTCCAAGCAGGCGCAGGCGCCTGAGAATTTACCTGGGCAGACATTTGAAAACCAGGGCAATGAGCATTTGACTGAAGGCTCCACCGATCATCCGGCCTATAATTCCAACCCGCCGACCTCGGGTTGGCACTGGCCGCAGCCGGCAGCTTGGGGCGTGTATTCATCGACACTACCTGACGAGCAGCTGATCCATAACTTGGAGCACGGCGGGATTTGGATTTCTTATAAGCCGGGGACAGTCGATCAAACTACGATTGACAAGCTTCAAGATTTTACCAAACGGTATCGCAAGGTGATTATTGAGCCAAGAGAGACCAACGAAGCGCCGATTGCCTTTTGCGCCTGGACGCGTCTACAGACCTTTGCGCAGTTTGACGAACTGGCTATGATTAAATTTATCGAGGCCTATTATGACAAGGGGCCGGAAAGGGTGGATTAAAAAATTATGCTAAAAATCAATCCGTTCAAAACCGCCATGGAACAGCTGTCCCATGCTGCGGAAAAAATGAAGTTAGCCCCTGAAATTTTATCTCAACTCAAAAAGCCTGACCGAATTCTGCATGTCAGTATTCCGGTCCGCATGGATGATGGGGCAAAGAAAGTGTTTGATGGTTTCCGCGTGCAGTACAACAACGCCCGCGGCCCGTACAAAGGTGGCTTGCGCTTCCATCCCCAGGTGGACATGGATGAAGTCAAGGCCTTAGCGTTTTGGATGAGCATCAAAAACGCCGTGGTCGGAGTACCCTATGGCGGCGGCAAAGGAGGCATTATTGTTGACCCCAAACAATTGTCCAAAGGCGAGCTGGAGCGCTTGAGCCGGAAATTCATTGATTTGATTTATAAAAATATTGGCGAGTATGTGGATGTGCCAGCACCCGACGTCAACACCACGCCGGAAATTATGGCCTGGATGGTGGATGAATATTCCCAGCTGGTCGGCAAGTTTACGCCGGCGGTAATTACGGGCAAGCCGTTGAGCATGGGCGGCTCGCAAGGCCGGGAAGAAGCCACAGGCTTTGGCGGCATGGTAGTTTTGAGAGAAATCCTGAAAAGGAGAGGCCGAAAGAAATCCCAGAGCATAGCCATTCAGGGATTTGGCAATGTCGGCCACTTCTTTGCGTTGTTTGCCCAGAAGGCAGGCTTGAAAGTTGTGGGATTGTCTGATTCCAAAGGCGGCATTTATTCGCCCAAAGGAATGGATGTCAAGAAAGTCATGGAATGGAAAAAACAGATGGGCCAGCTCAAGGGTTATCCGGGCACGGCGGAAGTCACCAATGAAAAATTGCTCGAATTGCCTGTTGACATTTTAGTGCCCGCCGCGCTGGAAAACCAAATTCATGCGCGCAACGCCAAAAAAATCAAAGCCTCAATTATCGTGGAGATGGCCAATGGCCCCACTGCCGCGGAAGCAGACCCGATCTTGAACCGGCGCGGGATTACGGTGGTGCCGGACGTGCTGGCCAATTCCGGCGGTGTGGCGACTTCCTATCTGGAATGGACGCAGAATCTCAGCGGCTATTATTGGTCAAAAGAAGAAGTTTTGAAGAAATTGGAAAAATATATGATTGACGCCACCGCCGCAGTCGTGAATACTTCAGAAGAATACAAACTGAAGGATCTCCGCACCGGCGCATTCATTCTGGCTGTGTCCAGGATCATGGAGGCCATGAAAGCGAGGGGGTTATAATAAAAAATCTCAAGCCCTAAATTTATGCGTAAATTAAAAATCCTTGTGCCTTTGTTCGCCTTAGTTTTTCTGGCGGCGGCATGCAATAAGCAACCGCAAGCCCCGGCAGAAGATACTCCAGGCAGCGAGCAATCGGTAACTCCTGCGCCGCCCCCAACCCCAGCTCCATCACCGGCGCCCACTCCAGCGCCGGCGCCTACTCAAACTCCTCAGCCCAAAATTGTCACAGTCGCCATCACAGCCGATGGCTACTCACCTTCTGAGCTGACCATCAATAAAGGCGACAGCGTGAAATTCGTCAACAACGACAACAGACTGCATTGGCCGGCGTCCGCGCCACATCCGACGCACACTGATTATTCCGAGTTTGATCCCAAACAGGGAATCGCCGCCGGTGGCAGCTGGGCATTCACGTTCGACAAAACAGGCACTTGGAAATTCCATGATCACCTAAATCCGGCCCGTCGAGGCGCGATCACAGTTGAGTAAATTGTGAATAATGACCACAGTTGAAGATCTCATGACGCAAAAGGTAGTTTCGGTCCATCCCGAAACTGCCTTGATTGATGCTGTTAATATTTTAACCAAGTATAGCTTTTCCGGTTTGCCAGTCATTGACGACATTGGAAGACTCAAAGGATTGCTGACTGAGCGGAGCATGATTGCGGAAGGTTCCTACATGCACCTCAAAACTTTGCTGCGTTTGTTTTCAGAAGTTAATTTTTACAAAAAAGACCGCAACCATCCCATCCGCAAGGATTTGGAAAAAATTCTGTCCATGAAAGTTTCCGATGTCTTGGATCCGCACCCGACCACCATCAGCCCCCAAGCTTACGTCGAGAACGCCGCGATCCTGTTCGCCGACCCGAAAGTCAATCCCATCCCCGTGGTGGACGGGCAGAACAAATTGGTCGGCATTCTTTCGCTCTCAGACTTAACAAAACTTTACGGCGTCAATTTGCGCACCAATTTCAAAACGCGCGAGATCGACAAACAAATAGATAATTTTATCGAAGATTTCGAACACCAATTTGTGGTTGTCAGTAAACGCAATACCAGGCTGTGGTTTATCACCAGTATTATGTTTACCATCGTCGGCTTCGTCATCGCTTTTCTTTTGATTCTTCGCTTGACCTAAATTGAAAAGTGTGCTATAATATATGTAATAAAAGTCGTTTCTCTAAGAAATAAACACAAAAAACAACTTAATATATGGATAAATTTGCCAAAGTTATGGCAATGGGGTTTGCCATATCGATTATGGCCAATGTGGTTGGCTTGGTTTACGTTTTGGATCAAAAGGGGATTGTAGATTTTAATTTCGGCTCAGCGAGCAGCGGGGCCAATGGCGTTGAGGGCAATTTTGAGCTGGCCACTTGTGACTCGATCAGTGGTTGGGTTTTGGATACTGACACGCCCGAAGCTGCCGTGCGCGTGGCCGTGTTTGCCGACGGGCCGGAAGGCATCGGTCGCCTGATTGCCGCGGATGTCACGGCCATGGCGCGGCCGGATGTCAATGAATTTATGGGTAGGCCGGCCAGCGAACAGCACGGCTTTAGCTTCAGAATTCCCGATGACCTCAAGGACGGGGCCACGCACGAGATCTGGGTTTATGCCCAGGACACGGCCACGGGCAGCAATACTTTATTTACTAATCGACAATTTTTGGACACCAGCAGCTGCCCGCCGCCTGCAGTGTGGCCGTCATGCTTAAACACCTCACCCGAAGCTCCGGAAACTTCCAAGACCTCCGGCGAGTTTTTGGTCTATGCCAACGGGGTCACAGACGCGACTTCTGTTTTTTTCCCAACCTGGTCTTCCGAGAACGGCCAGGATGACATTGTCTGGTACCAGGGCCAACGCGGCGAAAAAGAGCAGGGCTGGTTCGCGAAATTGGATTTAGCCAAGCATCCCGGCATCGGCCCGATCAATGTCCATGTTTATTTAAGCAATGACGTTTATCAAAACGTCTTTTGCGGCACCGCGGATTTTTTGCGGACAGAAGACAAATTGCAAATATATTCATTTACGGCCACGGCCAGGGAAATCAGCCAAGGCGATGAAGTTGGCTTCAAGTGGTCATCCAACGGTTCGGCTTCGGAATTGTCTTATCAAAAAAAAGCTGACCCGGCGGTTGAGATTATTTATGCTACGGAATCCGGCTCCGGCTTGGTTGGGTACGCGCCGGAAGAATCCGGCTTATTTATGCTCACGGTTTTTGCCTCTGATAAAAAGCCGATTTCCCAAAGCCTGGACGTCAAGGTCATTCCGATTCAGGAAGAAAATTTGGAATTCACGGATATTTATGTGCCGTTAGGGTATGAGGGCGAACAGTATTTAGGCGCCGTGTTTGCCCGCGGCGGCTCAGGAAGTTACCGCTGGGGAATCAAAGGCCAGTTGCCGCCGGGAATTTATCTGGCCAATGAACAGGTCCAGTGTATCCAGTGGCCTTGCCCGGTGTTTGAGCAGCTGGGCGAAAAGTCATCAGCCAATTTAAGCATCCCGTCATCGGCTGTGCGCTCAATCGACTGCTACCTGGTCGCCGGCATCAAATGTGACCAATTACCGGCCGTGTTTTACGGCAAGCCCACCCAGGCCGGCTCATTCTACTTCACTTTGACCTTGGAAAGCGGGCGACAGCGGATTTTCCTGCCGGCGAGCATATTCATTCTCGAAGTTCCTCAGCTGGAGATTTACACTCAAAGTATGCCCCTGGCTTACACCAACACGCCTTATTCTGCCAGCATCGCAGCCACCGGCGGCGCCTACTATTATGAATGGAATATCACAAGCGGCAGTCTGCCGCCGGGCTTGGGCTGGTATCCGGCGTGCCCTTCGGGGTTAGGCTATGATGATTTTTATTGCCAGACCCAACTGGTTTTGGCCGGCACGCCGACCGCGACTGGAAATTATAACTTTACCGTCCAGGTCAAATCCGGTTCGCAAATAGCATATCGTGATTTTAGATTATCTGTCCTGACCTCGCCGCCAGCGGCAATCCGAATCATCTCGCCAAACGGCGGCGAGATTTGGACCAAGGGGTCAGCGGCGATGATTGACTGGGAGGATTCGAATTATAAAACCGGAGATGCATATACAGTTCACTTAACTGCGGCCAACGGCAGTTCCTACGGCTGGATTGGGTCTTCGTTGGTTTATGACACGTCTCTAGCTTGGCAATCTGTAGGCACGTTGGGAGATGGCAGCACGGTGCCGCCAGGATCGGATTATTATATTCAAGTGGTCAAGCAATATGGCGGCGGCAATTATGACCAATCCGACGCGCCGTTTAGCATTGTCAGCGCTTACCCTCAGCTTGACCTTAAGCTTGCTGCGGACACGCCGATTGCCAAAACCATCCAACCGGGCATGACAGGAGTGGAAGTGCTGCGCACCAAACTGTCGTCAATCGGCGGCGATTTTGTCCTGACTAGTTTGGGCGCGGCCACCAACACTAGCCTAGGCACACCGGGATTTTGCGCATTTAGCAAAGCCACACTGACTGACGTCACCTCGGGAGTGGTGCTGGGTTCGGCGACTTTCTTAGATTACGATAAAACCTGCTACCTCGACTTTAATAACTTCAGCCTTGTCATCCCGTCTGATTCCAGCAAAACCGTGGCGATAAAGGTTGACCTGGCCCAATCGGCCCAGTCGGGCAGCACTTTTGCTTTGCAGTTTTATTCCGCAGGCCACCCCAGCGGCACCATTCTGAATTTCGGCGGCCCAGGCAATGTCATGACCGTGAGCATACCAGTTATCAGCTTCTCGCCAGACAGTTTGTCAAACGGCACTGTGGGTACTTATTATACCGGAACGATCATGGGCATTGTGCCGCTTGGATACTCCAGCGCATTTTCCTGGACGCTTTCCGGCAGCCTTCCTCCGGGGCTTCAGACCACTGATTGTGCCGGGGGCACGAGTTTTTGTCATATCACCGGCACTCCGACTACGGCCGGAACCTATACGTTTGCCTTAAGCGCCAGTAACGGATCACTCTCCGGAAACAAATCTTACACCATAACCGTCAATAATGTTCTGACTCCCAGCATTACCCTGACTTCCCCCAACGGCGGCGAGCAGTTGGTCATGGCCACCGAGGATGGCACCCAAACCGCCTTCTCAATTCTTGCTGGTATCACCAACATTTCAAGCCTAAGCAACCCCAGACTGGATTTTGAACTGGTGAAAGGCAGCAGCACTCTTGGCGCTTTGGTGCCTTCTCCTATGAGCGTTACCGCGGCTTCCTACACTTGGAGTTTGGGCTGGGGTCAGACTTATTATTATGACAGCGGCAAGACTGGCCTGATCGAAGTGTCGCCGGCTGCCGATTACCGCATCCGGGTCGTCCTCTATGACGGAGGTAACAAAATTGCGGAAGACTTGAGCGACAATTATTTCAGCATCAGCGCGCCTCAGCCTGGCAATCCGGTCATCAGCTCCTTTGCCGCCCTGCCTGCAAGCATTAATTTTGGCCAAAGTACTACTCTTTCCTGGTCTACCTCCAATGCCACGACCGTGACCTTGAAAGCCGGCAGTGCCATCATCTCGACTGCCCCATCCAATTCCCTGAATGTCAGTCCCTTTCAGACCACGACTTATACCTTAACCGCCAACAACGGCAGTAAGGAAGTTTCGTCAAGCGTTACCGTTACGGTTAATGTTGGTCAGCCGGTTATCACTTCGCTTAGTGCCAATCCAAGCAGTATTACCGCCGGTCAAAACTCCACGATTTCCTGGACCACGACCAATGCCAATAATATTGTCCTGAAGCTTGGTTCAACCAATATCGCGAGCAGCGGTACATCCGTGGTAGTCTCTCCGACCCAAACTTCGACATATGTCCTGACTGCCTCCTCATCCACCGGCGAGTCGGTCACAGGCTCAGTTACGGTAACCGTGAACCCGCAGCCGCAAGCGCCGGTTATCAGTTCGTTTATTGCAACTCCGGCGACGATTACTAGCGGGCAATCGTCTACGCTTTCTTGGAATACGTCCAATGCCACAACTGTGACCTTGAAGCAAGGCAGCACTATTGTCGGCAATGGTACAAGCCCGGCTATCGTTACCCCAAGCCAAACCGCCACGTACACTTTGACAGCTATTAATTCAGTAACTTCTGTTTCGGCCAATGTCACGATTGTCGTCACTTCCGTGCCGCAGCCGTTAATTAATCAGTTTACCGCCTCAAGCGTTTCGATCAACAAGGGCGAATCAGTCAGGCTGACCTGGCAGACGGCCAACGCCTCATCTGTGTCGTTGAATCAGGGGGTCGGGGCCGTGGTACTAACCGGTTTTAAGGATATTTCTCCTGCGGCAACCGCAACTTACACGCTTACTGCCCAAAACAGCCAGGGCCAGCAAGTGACGCAAAATATCACAGTTACGGTCAATACCTTGGCGCTGAAAGATGGGACTCTGGTTTTGGACCACAGCACCATCTACATCATTGAGTTCGGCAAAAAGCGGCCGTTTGCAAGCTTAGCCGTATTCACGGGCTTGGGTTTTAAGCTTCGCAACGTCATCGAAGCTGACGTCAGCGTTTTGTCCGCGGGCGAGGGACTGTTCACATCAGATGCCCGGCATACCCGCGGCGTGCTGGTAGAGTCCAACGGCACTATTTATTTCCTAGGCGCGGATCTGCGCTACGCCTTCCCCTCGGCTGAAGTTTTCTTCTCCTGGGGCCACAGCTTTGTTCAAGTCGTCCCAGCCAACGAGCATGATTTGGCTCTGCCCATCGGCCCGGTGTTGGGAATGAAGCAATAAGCCCAAAAAAAACAAAAAAAATATGATGAGAATATCGAGCAGGCTTGCCGTACTTGGACCAGCAGGGCGGATGGCGTTGGGCGCTATTGTTTTGATTTTGGCCGGATCGGGGGCAATATTAGGGGTTAAATTTTTACGACAGCGCGCCATCACGGTGGACTTCACCACGTCTAATGCGGCATTCGGAGACGCCCTGGATATTTTTTTATACGATAAATCAACGGGTGATTGGCTCATCAATTATGGCACAGGATCTGCGGAGCCGCAGGGCCGCAGCAGCGGTCGTTGGGACAGCGGTTGGGAGGTCTCGGCGGCCAATTTTAATAATGACGGATTGGCTGATTTGTACATTTACAGTTTTGAACAGGGCAGCTGGTACAAAGTTATCGGCACCCCCGAAGGTTTTGTTTATCATCGGGGCAGTTTCAGCCCCGGCTGGCAATCTCATGTTCAGGATCTTAACGGCGACCAAAAAACCGATTTGTTTTTATATAACGAAAGCTCGGGAGCCTGGTATGAATGTTTTACGACCAGCGAGTCGGAATTCAGTTGTCCAAAGCAAGGGGCCTGGTCCCCGGGTTGGGAAATTTTTCCCGGCCGGTTCAGCCGCGATTCGCTGACGGATTTCTTTTTATACAACAAAGCTTCCGGCAGTTGGTACAAAGTCATTGATTCCGGCGGCAGCGATTTTGATTACAGCCAAAGCGGGCAAATGTCTCCGGGCTGGGAGGTGACTGTCGCGGATTTTTCCCAAGACGGACTTTCCGATCTCTTGGTTTATAATCCGGAAGTGGACGGAGCGGCGTCCGATACCTCTAATTGGTTTGCGCTAACTTCCACGGATCAAGGGTTTGCCACTGATGCCATTTCGGGCAAATGGTCGGCCGGTTGGACTGTCATAACCGGACAGTTTAACGCCGATAACGCGGCTGATTTAATTTTGCACAATAAGCAAAACGGTTCGTGGTTTACCTTGCTTTTTGACCGATCCAGGGCCGATTTTGATTATCACCGCGGCCGCTGGGACGCGAACTGGCAGGTGTCCACCACTGATATCAATTCAGACCGCCTAACTGACCTGCTGCTTTATAATCCGCAGACCGGTGCCGCGGTTACGGCAATCGCGGACGGATCAGGGGATTTTTCGTATCGAAGCTTGGTTTTACCGAAAGGCATGACGGTTACGATCTCGGAATTCGGCGTTCCGCCTTTGGACATAGAATCTTTGACTGCGGACAGAACAGAGATAGCTAAAGGCGAGACCGTGACTTTTTCCTGGGCTGCCCAGGGCTACAGCAAGCTGACACTCAACCCCGGCAATATTGATGTGACCAGAAGAACGAGTTTCGGCGCGGCGGTTCAGAGCAGCACCTTGTTTAACATTACCGCTCAGGCTCCCGGCGGGGCCCAGATCAGTAAGCGGGTGTTCGTGAAAGTGCGCAATGAACTTCCGGAAAAAATGTCCGTGCTTTGGCTGGGGCCGTGGTTTCGTAGAAACAATACTCAAACATTAGGAGAATTGAGGAATGATTTCGGCGCCAAAGTCGTGATGTACAGCGTAGACTCTCTTTTTGGCAACTGGAATTCCACGCCCCGTGCTTTTGATCTCGAGGTTTACAACGAGTTTTGCCGAGCCAGAATCGCCGAGGCGCCGGCGGCCAACACTTATCTTTTTTGGCAGATTGTTGTTCCCTTTGAAAAAAAATATTCCGCTGATTACAAACGCCAGGCCTTGAATCAACTTCGGCCTTGCTTTGATTCGCCGTGGGTTTTGGGTATTCATAATATTGATGAGGTAAGTGGAAATGTTTCTTTAGGTCATACTGATTGGGATCAGCAAAGTATGCAGGAAGGATATAATTTGTTTAAGGAAATTTATCCGAGCAAGTTGGTTTGGCAAAATGAATCTCAAGACAGCGCGGAAAAAATCAGGGGCTGGGATTGGACCGACATCTTTAGTATGGATTTTTATCCTTACTTTTTCTTTCCGGACCACAACACTTCTGCCTGGTCCGGCGCCATGACTGCTTCAATGAACATTGTCAAGGAGGTAGCCGCCGGACGGGACGCCTGGTTTGTCCATCAGGGCATTGTCCTCTCCGGCGATTCTTCCCCGAACCCAGACGAGTTGCAATATTTTGCGGATCTGACCTGGCAAAACGGCTTACAGGGGATTGCCTGGTGGGGGCCGACTATCAATCCCCGGGATGCCAGTGTTGGCTTTGAAATCTGGCCGTGGGCAACGGAAAATTTCATACCGGATGAAAGTTTCAAGGCGGCGCTCCGCCAGATTAACGGCAACGCTCCGCAACTCCCGGTTCCGACACCTCAACCCGTTCCGGTTCCTATTCCCGCGCCAACACCCGTGCCGCAGCCGACACCGCAACCAACGCCTACTCCCGCTCCCGTTCCTGCGCCACAGCCTGTGCCAGTTCCCAGTCCCCAACCCTCGCCAGCGCCTGTTCCCATCCCTATTCCTTCTCCGTCCCCGGTTCCAACACCGGCTCCGACTCCAGCGCCGGCACCTGTTCCGCCTCCACCTCCGCCGCCGCCAATCGTGAACTCGGTTGCCGTCAGACTGACTTTGCAAGGCCGGCAGCAGCATCGCGCTTCCGGGACCATCACTTTTTACGACTTATCCGGAAACAGCCTGGGCGAATTTGAGCTGTCAGCCCCTGAAACCGGCAGGCAGTCCTTGAATATAAATCTTTTGGCCCAGCCGATCCGCGCGGTGATTAAACCCGACGGCTACTTGTCGCGCGCGGTCAGGATCGATTTGGAACCGGGGTTAACCGTTGATTTTGGCAGCCTGAAAGCCGGGGATTTGAACAACGACAACCGCATAGACGCTTTGGACGTCGCAAGATTGGCGCAGAAATGGTTCCAAGCGGATTCCGGCGCTGACTTGACGGGCGACGGCATCGTCAACAGCCTGGATTACTCCCTGCTTCGAACAAACTGGAATTCAACCGGCGATTGATGATGAGACCCCTGCTTTGGAAATACAAAAATTTAATCGCGGTCATGCTGGTGGCTGGATTTTTTGTTGCCGCATTTTTTGCCCTGAATAATCTTTCGAACCGGGCGAAAAAAACCTCGTTTAATTTTGGCAACGCCGATGTGGGGCAGGCCATACTCGCCGTCAGTCCGGCAAGCAAGGAAGTTTTGGTCAATGACGAGTTCTGGCTTAACGTCAATTTGGAAACAACGGTCGCGGCTGATGCCGTAGATGTCTATTCTTTAAGGTTCAATCCGGAATTGCTGGAAGTAAAAGAGGTCAAGGCAGACCCGCTGCTGACTATTTTTGCCAATCATTTCGATAATCAGGCGGGTTTTGTCCAGCTCTCCTTGTTTGCGTCCGGCACGGGAATATCCACCCAGACGTTGGCGGAAATTCGGTTTAAGGCTCTCAAGGCAGGCGCCGGGGCGATAAGTTTTGATTTTACGCCGGGCCAAACCAATGATTCCAACGTCGCGGTTTCGGGCAGCGATATTTTGTCCGAGGTTATTAACGCTTCGGTTACGGCAGCGGTCGTGCCTTCTCCGGCGCCTGTCCCCGCTCCTTCTCCGACTCCAGCACCGAGTCCGGCGCCTTCTCCAGCGCCTGTTCCTACACCAGATCCGGCGCCTTCTCCTTCTCCGACACCGGCTCCAGCGCCCACACCAGTTCCTGCTCCGAGTCCGGCGCCAAGTCCAACTCCGGCACCAAGTCCCGCGCCTACCCCGACTCCTTCACCAACACCAACACCGGTTCCTGCGCCATCACCTGCCCCGGCTCCTTCGCCAAGTCCGCCTGGCGGAGGAGGCGGTAGCCCGACCCCAGTGCCTGTTCCAACGCCTCAGCCCGCGCCGACACCAACCCCCGCGCCTGCCCCGGCGTACCTTGACGGCGTTCTGGTTTTGGACTCTGGCACGATATATGTTATAGAATATGGGAAGAAGCGGCCGTTTGTTTCCATGCCGGTGTTTGCTGAATTTGGATATAAGACAAAAAATGCCATCCTCGGGCAAACGCAGAATCTTCCCTTGGGCTCCGGCATATTTACCGGTTCGCAGCGCCACGCGAGAGGCAGCGTGGTTAATGATAAAGGCACTATTTATTTCCTAGGCGCGGATCTGCGCTACGCCTTCCCCTCGGCTGAAGTTTTCTTCTCCTGGGGCCACAGCTTTGCTCAAGTCGTCCCAGCCAACGAGCATGACCTCCGATTGCCTCTGGGCCCAATAACCGAAATGAAGCAATAATTAAGCAGAGAAATATGCACGAAGTAAGTAAAAATGTTGGGTATTATGAGGACGCTGGTTGCCGCAATTAGAGAAATAAGTATACGCTAAGGCCATAAAAAAAGCCGCCCGAGAGGGCGGTTTTGGTTTCTAGGCCGGATTGTTCAATGGCTTCAGGCCGACTTTTTGTTCCAATCTCTTAACCCGGACTTCCAGGCTGACATATTCCACATGTAAAGCCTTGTCAACCTTGGCTTCTATTCGGCTAATGTCGGTTTTAAGTTCGTCCTTTAGATCGCTTAAGTCGCCGGCTGCCGCGTCAAAGCGGTTCTTGATCATCACGGCCAGATCTTCATTGGTAACCTCTTTTGCCATATTATGCCTTTCTGCCGCCAGTTAATCTTGGAAATTTAATCTTGGCTCCTAGAAATTTCAGTGTCAACCTAGGCTCGTTCGACATATGAGCCGTCGCGGGTGTCTACCCGGATACTGTCGCCTTCTTTGATGAACAGAGGAACATTTACCGTGATTCCTGTTTCCAGTTTGGCCGGTTTTGATCCGCCAGTGGCCGTGTCGCCTTTGATGCCGGGTGCCGCTTCCACAACCTTGAGATCGATTTTTACGGGCAGGTCAAGGCCAATCGGCTTGTCCTCAAACAAAATCACGACTGTTTCCGTGCCTTCTTTCAAGTATCCCAACTGGTCGGCAATCAGGCTTTTGGATAGCACTATGGTTTCAAAGTTTTCCGGGTCCATGAAAGATCCGCCTGATTCGTCAGAGTAAAGATACTGCATCTTTTTTTTAACCACGTCCGCGCCCTCCACCTTTTCGCCGTACTTGAACGAGTACTCCATTACCTTGCCGGTGATGAGGTTGCGCAGTTTGGTCTGGATCACCGGCTTTCTTTGCGCCGTGCGCATAAAATTAGACCAGATTATTTGATAAGGCTGGTCTTGGTATTTGATGATGACGCCGGTGGATTTGAGGTCGGAGAAGTCGAGGACACTCATGGTAATTCGTTATTCGTCGGAGCTGCGCGTATCGTCTTACGGCAGCGTCTGGCGGTTTTCCTGACGCTTAACGTAAGACGCTTACCGATACGCGCTGCGCTGCCGTTAAACGCTTAACTGTTAAGTGCTAACAAAAGGTAATAGTGCCATATGACGCGCCCGCTTGAGGGCCTGGGATACCACGCGCTGGTGCTTGTTGCAGTTTCCGGTTTTAACCGAGGACAAAATTTTGGCGTGAGGGCTCATGAACCGGCGCAGAAACTGGATGTCCTTGTAATCAACGCAGGAAATTTTTTCCTGACAGAAGATGCAATTTTTTTTGATCTGTTGGGGGATAGCCATATTTAGAATGGAATATCGTCGTTACTGATTTGAATAGTCGGGATTTCTTCTGTCGCCGCTGGTTGTTCTGCCGACACTTGTTCGGTTGCCGCAGAGCCTCCAGAAGCCGTAGAGCCTCCAGACGTCTTGGGTCCGAGCTGCATTTTTTCCGCAATGATTTCCGTGCGGTAGTTTTTTTTGCCGTCCTGGCCGTCCCAAGACCTGGTCTGCAGCCGCCCTTCGACGTACACGATCGAACCTTTTTTTAGAAACCGCTCGGCCACGTCAGCCAGTCCGCGCCATAGCACGACGTTGTGAAATTCCACTTGTTCCTTTTTTTGCCCCTGTTGGTCGGTCCAGCGGAAATTAGTGGCCACGCCGAATGAGGTGACCTTGGCGCCGCTGGGAGTGGTTCTTATTTCCGGGTCGCGGGTTAGGCGCCCGATAATCATGGCTTTATTGAGGTCCATAAAATTAGATTTAAGATTAAAGATTTAAGTTACAATTTACTGTAGCACTTTCAACTTTAATCTGGCAACTTACAATTACTTTGCCAAATCCTCGGAGCCTAACGCTGCTTCAATTTTGCTCTCCAATTCGGTTTCCGTCAACTTAATCTCCGGAGCCTGAGGTATGGTTTCCATCGGCCTTGGTTTCCTTAAAGGCTTCATTTTTTCGCGTTCTCTGACGTCTTTGGCTCTGCGCTGTTCCAGTTGTTCCAAATTGACGATAATATAGCGGATAATGGAATCGAGGCTACGGATTTTGGCGTCGAAAGCGGCGACCTTGCCGGCGTCGAGGTTGAAAGTTTGCAAAACATAAAAACCGTTCCGGGTTTTCTTGATCGGGTAGGCCAGTTTTTTCTTGCCCAGCATTTCCTGGGTCAAAATCACCCCACCCTGTTCCTGGAGGAATTTATCTAGTTCAGAGGCGATGCCTGGCACGTCGTTATCGGAAACGGCTGAAGATAAAATATACATCAGCTCATATTTTGGCATAACAAGGATAATCCTTTTGTTATCAGCCGCCGTATTTTCAGGGGCCGAATATAAAGCTTAAATTGTCTTGTCCGCCGACCTGTCCACCGAAGCTCAAAGAGCGAAGGAGGTTGGCGAAGGCGGATTAGCCTGAATAGCCTAGCAAAAAAACAGATAGGAGTCAAGTGCTTCCTATCTGGTCGAGGGGGATATCCTGCCAAGTTTGGTGGCAAGCAGTCGGTAGGCCTCTATCTTGGCTTGGATCAGCTTCTGTCCCTGCTGGCGCTGTTTCAGCCAGACGAAGGACAAATCTAGCAGGTATTGCGAGCTGCGGAAGCGAGACTCATCCTTAGATCCCGGGACGAACAAGTCCTCCAGGGATTCGAGGTCGCGCGCGCGTAATTGCCGTAGGAAGTTTTTCAGGCTCCACGCCCACTTATTCCGGGCGATTTCTGCAAGTGTGCGGCTATAGGCTTGTCGGGTGTGGTGGTCGAGGATTTTACGAGCCAATTCATGGCCCTGCACTTCTTCACTGGCCCAAACGTCTGACAGGAAAGGCGCGGTGGCCGAAGCGGCGTGGTCGAGATGCTTCTGGCGATGTAGCAGTTCATGCCAGAGAAACGCGTCGAACCAGCGGGGGTCGGGGTAACGAAGCGCTGCCACGAACACCGACCCAAAGCCGCTTTGGTAAGACAGGTAAAGGCCTTGGACTATGGGGGTGTTGAATCCGGCCGGGCCGAAGAATGTGACCTCGATCTTTCCGGCAGGATCAAACGCTTCGGACTCTTTTGCGATATGCATGATCCCGTTGGGCGGGCTAAAGATGCTGACCAGGAATTTTTTTCCTGATTTTGCGATCATGGCCTGGATTTCAGGAATCTCTTCTACACGCGCCACGCTGCGGTCGAGTTCGTCTGCAAGTTGATCAATCTGGCCGGCCCTGATTGCAAGCAATTGAGGACCTTGGAACTCCTCGCTGACCAGCCAAGTGGAAGTGGCGGCCGGCTTGTCTTGCTCGACCGATAAGGCTGTTTTTCTTAACTCTTCGATTATTGAATCTTGTTCGAAACTGCGATAGAGATGCGGTACCTCGATAGCCAGTGCGACCACAATCGCAGTCAGCCCCAGGAATGCCCATCCCAGACTACGCCTCGCGCGAATACGCGCGACATGTTGTTTTTTTCTTTCCTCCACCACCAGACGCGGGATGCCCAGACTGCTGGCGATTTGCCGCACGGTCTGCCGAGCAACCAAAAGCCGGTCAATCTCGGTCTCGAGATGAGATTTGTTCGCCATTTCCTCCTCCCAGGTTGTTGCCGAAACTGGCCAGTAAATATATCAAAATAAGCCTTGACGGTCAAGGGTTGTAGCGATCGATCGACGGCTGAAGATTTGAGGGAGATCTTCAGCCGATTTTTTATAAATTAAATCTAAAATGGCAGACGTCGCCATCAGTGATGACATATTCTTTGCCTTCGAGCCGCAGCCAGCCCTTATCTCTTGCTTGCGCGTAGCCGCCGGCTTCCAAAAGCTTGTCCCACTGAATGACCTCGGCTTTGATAAAGCCTTTTTCAAAGTCAGTGTGGATGATACCTGCCGCCTGCGGCGCTTTGGTGCCGCGCTTGATGGTCCAGGCTTTGGATTCTTTCGGTCCGGCCGTGATAAAAGTGATTAAATCCAGGAGCTTGTAAGCTGCGGCTGCCAATCTGTCTAAGCCTGATTCTTGGATGCCCAGTTCTTTCATGTATTCCGCCCGTTCTTCGTCCTTGAGTTCCACCAGTTCTGATTCCAGCTTAACGTCGAGAGCTATGATTGGAGGGGCGCCCTCCAAGATTGGCGCTCTGCTGGGAGGGCGCCCCTCCTGGCTCGGCCCTTGGTTCGTGGCATTGGCCACGTAAAGCGCCGGCTTCATGGTCAAAAGCTGTAATTGCTTAACCAGCCTCAAAGGTTCGTCTGTTAATTGCACGGATTTGGCCGGCCGGCTTGAATCCAGAGCTTGTTTGATTTTTTCCAAGGCATCTTTCAACGCTATTGCCTCTTTGTCCCCGGATTTCACATCTCGGTGCAATCCTTCCAACCGTTTGCTAACCGCAGCCAAATCCGCCAGCATCAACTCCGTGTTGATGACGTCAATGTCGCGTTGTGGGTTGACTGAACCATCCACATGGATAATGTCGCTGTTTTCAAAAAATCGCACAACCTGGACAATGGCATCCACTTCTCGGATATGAGAGAGGAATTTATTGCCTAAGCCCGCGCCTTCCGCCGCCCCTTTGACCAAGCCGGCAATGTCCACGAATTCAATGCTGGTTGGCACAATTTTTTCGGATTTTTCAAGTACTGCCAGTTTAGCCAGTCTCTCATCTGGAACATTAATCACGCCGACATTGGGCTCAATCGTGGTAAATGGAAAATTCGAAGCAGCGGCTTGCTGCTTCGTGAGTGCGTTAAATAATGTGGATTTGCCTACGTTGGGGAGACCCACAATGCCGATGGAAAATGACATTATATTCGTTTGTTAATTCTATCATACACGATTGAACGGTGCTGAATGACGAGAATTTTGACAATATTTTTTTCCAATAAAAAAATTACGCGATAATCTCCGACGCGCAGTTTGCGATATCCTTTCAGCGATCTACGCAAAGGCTTGCCGTAAGTTTCCGGGTGAGTAGTTAAACGTTCTTCAATCTTTTTCTGAATTTTTGTTTTCCACCCAATCGAAAGTTTAGGAATATCATCACCCACCACCAACGGATGATAAATAATCTCGAAGTTCATTTCCAGGCTTGATTATGAGTAAGATAAGGGGTACTTTTGGAATCTTGCCGATTCCTGGCGATTCTATCCCAGACTTCGTCTTCCTCGATTTCCAAAGCAATTTCCAAAAGCCGTTCGGCTTTGGTGGCGGTGGGGACTTGATCGCGCAAAGCCAACTTTTTCAAAGCGGAGTTTAATTCATCGGATAAACTGACGTTGATTCGAGTTTTGGCTGTGGGCATAAGTTTAAGTTAATTCTAAGTGTGCCAAAAGTGTATCACATGGATTTAAGGCTGTCAATAGGTCAGCCATATTGCCAAACTATTTTAGCGTTGCTAGACTTTATTTGCCACCGCCGAAGGCGGGATCCCGCTTCAAAAAATTAATATCAGTGGCGGAGAAAGGAATAAAATCATGTCAGACCAAGAACGGCGTTCTCCAATGCAGGAACCTCCTCGTAGGGAGGAAAAGAGGGAATCAAAGGGCCCTACACCAGCTTGGGAACAGCCCAAACCGGGCGATCTAACTAACGAACCAGAACGTTGGCGAGAACAGCCATAATTTTATAAAAAAAGGTTAAGCCTTTTTTTGCTTGTCATGAATAAGTTAAATCAATACATGTTCCGCGAGTACGATATTCGCGGCCGTGAGTCTAGTGACGAACTCAACGCCGAATCTGTCGGCTTAATCGTCAAAGCTTTCGGTACTTTTTTGCGCAAAAAGAATATCGGCCAAGTAATTGTCGGGCATGATAACCGCCAAAGCTCGGAAGACTTTTATCAAGCCTCCATTGAAGCGTTGCGGGCAACCGGCATTGATGTCATCGCCATTGGAACTTGCCTCACCCCCATGGTTTATTGGGCGCCGTACCATTTTCAGGTCAAAGGCGGGCTAATGGTCACTGCCAGCCATAACCCGGCAGGCTGGAATGGCCTGAAGCTGGGAATTGATTATTCCAAGACCCTGGACGGGGCGCAAATCCGAGAAGTGCTGCAGATAGCGCAATCAGGAGAATTTGCTAGCGGCACTGGCAGCTTACGGAAAGAAAATATCAGAGAAGCGTATATCAGCGATATGCTTTCTCGCGCCAAATTGCACCGGAAGCTGAAAATATTGCTCAATACCGCCAATGCCACCAGCAGCATTTTTTCTCCGGAAATTTTCCGCCGATTCGGATGTGAGGTTATTGAGCATAATACCAATCTCGACTCGAGCTATCCTAATTATGTGCCCAACCCGGCGAATGTTGAGATGATGGAAGATACCGGGAAACAAGTGGTTGAGCATGGAGCCGACCTCGGTATCGGCATTGACGCAGACGGCGATCGTTTGGGTGTTACGGATGAAAAGGGACAAATTATCTGGCCGGACCGATGGCTGATTCTTTTATCGCGCTTGATTTTAGCCAAAAAACCCGGAGCCAAAATCGTGTTTGACGTCAAAGTTTCAGAAGCTCTTCCTGAGGATATTAAGGCTCACGGCGGCGTCCCTATTATGAGCCCGACCGGTTATATGTATGTCAAAGAAAGATTAAAGACAGAAGACGGCAGTTTTGGCGGCGAGCAGTCCGGGCATACTTTTTTCGTGGATGATTTTTACGGTTTTGACGATGCTAATTTCGCCGGGCTGAAACTTCTGGAATATATTTCGCAGCAAAGTGAACTCCTCTCGGAATTGGTTGCCAAGACGCCTTACTATATTTCTACCCCGGCTTTGCACGCGCACGTGCCGGATGAGGCCAAATATGAGATCGTGAAAAAACTCACGGAAGAATTCAAGGCCGAAGGGCATCGGGTGATAGATATCAATGGCGCGCGGGTGTATCTGTTGAGCGGTTGGGGATTGGTGCGCGCTTCTTCCAATTTGCCGGCCTTGGTTTTGCGCTTTGAGGCAAAAACTCAGGAAGATTTGGACAAGATCCAGGAAATTTTTAAGCAAAAACTGGCGAAGTTTCCGGAAGTGGCCACCAAATGGGAATCGGCCTAGGAATAATATTTTAGTCTATCACGACTTTTTATAACAGGCCAACTTTTTCTTTTACCTCTGCCAGGGTTTGGCTGGCAATCTTGCGGGCTTTGGTTGCTCCTTGCTCCAGAGCGTCCATGATTGTTTTGGGATTGGCCAGCAGCTCCTGCTTCTGATCTCGAAATTCGGCGAAGTGTTCGGCGATTGCTTTTGCCAGTGCTTCCTTCAGTTCGCTGTACTTGATGGTATTGTTTTTTTGTTCATGACTATACTCAGTAATTTGCTCTTCACTCCCGAAGTGCTCGAGGAGCAAAAACAGGTTTTTGACCCCGGGAGATTCTTTGGTGGCATCGGTGGCTGTGGGCGCTTTTTTGAGTTTGCGCAGGATTTCCGCAGGAGGATCGTCGAGCATCAGAGCTTCGTCTCCTGACTTGCTCATTTTTTTAGTTGGGTCAGTGAGGCTCATGACGCGGAGCGGTTTTCTCAAATACGTTTTCGGCTCAGGAAAGGTTTGCCCAAAACGGTTGTTGAACTTGCGGGCCGTATCCCGCGCAAGTTCCACGTGCTGGGTCTGGTCTTCACCCACTGGCACGGCAGTCGGCTTATATATCAAAATGTCCGCGGCCATGAGTGTGGGATACGTCAGCAAGCCGCCGCTTATTTGGCCTTTCTGTTCTTCTGATTTTTCTTTGAATTGCGTCATCCGATTCAGCTCTCCCAATGGAGTTAGGCAGTTAAAAATCCATCCGAGCTCGGCGTGTTCCAAAACCTGGCTCTGCAAAAAAAATGTGGATTTTTTCGGGTCAATGCCCGCGGCCAAGTAATCCGCAGCCACTTCCAGAGTATTTTGGGATAACTCTTTAGCTTCAAACGGCGTGGTCAAAGCGTGGAGGTCAGCTATAAAAAAGAAGCAGTCCGCCTTCGCTGAAGCTTCGGCGGACAAGTTACCCTTGCCATTCTGCAGATCTACAAACTGCTTCAACGCCCCCAGATAGTTGCCGATATGGAGCTTGCCCGTCGCCCTGATTCCTGAAAGAATTGTTTGTTTCTTTTCTGTCATAGAGTGAGTTTATTATAACTCTAAAATTAAAAAATTACGAATTAACGAATTACGAATTGGCAATTCGTTAATCCGCAATCCGTAATTGTTTTTTTAATTATACCTCAATTACCACAGGAAGAATCATCGGCCGGCGCTCGGTGCGCTGATACCCCGCACCAGTCGCTGTCGCTCCGGTGCGGGGCGAGACTCACGCTGAGTGACTTTATACTTCAATCACAACTGGGAGTATCATTGGGCGTCTTTCGGTTCGCTGATAGAGGAATTCCCCGATTTGGTCGCGGACCTCAGAGCGGATATAGGCCCAGTTGGCCTCAGAGGGTTTTTTGTTTTTGGTCTCCACGACCTTACGGACTTCATGTTTGACTTCCTTGAGCAAATCCTCAGAACCCTTCATGTAGATGAAGCCGCGAGAAATTATGTCTGGCTGTTGCGTCAGTTTGCCCGTTTTTTTGTCGATGGTCATAATGACCACGAACATGCCGTCCTGGCTCATGACCTGGCGATCTCGCAGCACCACTTCGCCGACATCCCCAACCCCCAAGCCGTCCACGAAAACATAGCCGGTCGGGATTCTGGCTTCTTTCACGCCGACTCCGGCTGAACTTAATTCCAGCATCTGCCCATTGTTGAGTGTGAAGATATTTGATTCCGGCACGCCGACGTCGCGGGCCAGATTGGCGTGCGCCACAAGCATGTGGTATTCACCGTGGATGGGCATGAAGTTTTTTGGCCGGGTCAGCGCTACCATGAGCTTCAGATCTTCCTGGTAAGCGTGGCCTGAGGTGTGGATGTCCAGAATTTTCATGTACAAGACTTTTGCACCGAGACGAGCGAGGTTCGAAAGTGTGGAGGAAATCGAGCGTTCGTTGCCCGGAATGGGCGAAGCGGACACGACGGCCGTGTCACCCTTTTTGATCTGAATCGTCTTGTGCTCGCTGCGCGAGATTCTGGCCAGGGCCGAAAATTCTTCGCCTTGTGAACCCGTGGTGAGAATGACAACTTGGTTGTCAGGCAGCCGTTTGGCTTGATCCATTTTGATGATCATGCCCTTGGCCGGCAGCTGGAGATAGTTGGTGGATAGGCAAATTTCTACGCTGTTGACCAAGGAACGGCCGGTGATGACCACTTTGCGGTTGCTTTTGTGCGCAGCATCCAAAAGCTGCTGCACCCGGCCGATAAGGGTCGAGAAGGTCGCAAAAATCACGCGGCCTTTGGCTTCTAAAAGCAGTCGGTCAATGGTTTCGCCCAATGTTTTTTCGGACATGGAATAGCCGGGTTTTTCGGCGTTGGTCGAGTCAGACATGAGAAGCGCCACCCCTTCCGCGCCGAATTGCGCGAGTTTGCCGAATTCCGTAGGCTTGCCGTCTACGGGCGTGTGGTCAAATTTCCAGTCCGTGGCGTAAACCAGAAGTCCGGCTGGAGTGTTGATGGCCAACCCGACGCTGTCCGGAATGTTGTGATTGAGGCGGAAAAACCGGATGCGGAAATTGCCCAGCGTCAGTACGTCGTCCTTGTTGACTTCGTGGATGGTGGAGCGGCCGAGTAGGTGGAATTCTTCCAGTCGCTTTTTGATGAATTCGCCCGTTAATTTCATGGTGTAAATCGGCGGATCACCGATTTTGGGCATGATGTAAGGAATGGCGCCAATGTGATCCAAGTGGCCGTGAGTGATGATCATCCCCCTGATTTTCTTTTTGTTATCCTCTAGGTACTTGGTGTTGGGGATGATGTAATCAATCCCGGGCATGGTTTCGTCCGGAAACCCGATGCCGGCGTCAATGACCAAGATATCGTCGCCGTACTCCAGTACGGTCATGTTTTCCCCGACTTCCTCAATGCCGCCCAAAGGAATTACTTTGAGCGTCAGTTTGGAGTCTGGCTGTTTTTGGGCTGTATGCTGTTGAACTCGTTCAGCCTGCCTGCTCGCCTCGCTTCGCGGGCGAAGCGGGGCGCTAGGCATGACCACAGCTTGCCTACGCATAATCATATGCACAAAACACTTTCTCCCGTGTGTCAGCGGGGTTATATTATAGTTTATGAGTTTCAGGCAGGGCTGGACCGCTGGCCTGTGGAAACTCAAGTTAACACAAGACAATCAATTAGCAGTAATTAACTGTTTTTTGTCAACTTTCGAAAAATCCGCCTAAAGCGGCATGAAATACTCTTTTATATATTATACACCCTTTTCTTGATTTAGTCAATCCGGCGTCCTGGTATGGTATAATTCGGGCATATGGAACTCCTTCTATTTATCGGTGTAATTATCCTTTTTGTCCTGGTTTTTAATCTTAAGGGTCGGGTAAGCAGGCTGGAACGCGAGCTTCATAAAGCTCAAAACAACCCAGCTGAGCAATCTCAAATCCAGGCTCAAGTGCCAGGACAGATGCCGCCTACTTTAACCCAACCGCAACCGGCCGCGGCTCCGATTCAACTCGGGCCGAACTGGCCGACATTATTTTTTAATTGGCTAAAAGAAGACTGGCTCTTGAAATTGGGAGCCCTGTTGTTGCTGATTGGATTTGGCTGGTTGACAACTTACGCGTTTTTGAATAATTGGATTGGCCCCATGGGCAGGATCACGCTCGGAATTGTGGCAGGGGCGTTGATTTTGATTTTGGGCTGGTGGCGGATTAGGACTTGGATCCATCAAGGTTCAGTGTTTATGGTTTTGGGTTCAACCGTTATTTTGTTGACGATTTTTGCGGCCAGGGAAATTTACGGATTCTTCACTCCAGTCACGGCTCTGGCGGTGATGTTTATTTCGGTTGCTTTCGTGGCCACAGCTAGCGTTAAGTTTAAGGTCAAATCGCTGGCTTTAGTCAGTCTGATCTTGGCTGGCATTGCCCCGTTTTTGACTAATTCACCCCAGTCGGATTTTGTCCAACTTTTTTCATATCTGATCGTGGTCGTACTGGGCACCATTTGGATTGTAGCCATAACAGGCTGGCGCGACCTGACTGTTGCGGCGCTTTTGCTTGTTGTGTTTTACAGCGCGCCGCATTTTTTATATATTAGTACTTACAGAAGTCTTCTACTTCCTTTTGCTTACGGCTTTGCCGCGATTTTTTTTCTCACCAACACGTTGGGGATCCTGAAGAGGAAAGTCGGAGATGTTTTGCCTGATATCATCGCCGCCGGGGGTAACGGCTTGTTTTTGTTGATTTGGATTTGGGTTGCGGCCCCTGATCAATGGAAGAGTCTGATCATAAGTGCTTGGATGATCGTATTTGTGTCAGGCGCTTTCTTGATTTTCAAATTGACCCGGAGAAATGAGCCGTTTTACGTTTATGCCGGCGTGGGCGTTGCCATGATTGCGGCTGCCACTGCTGCCCAATTGCAAGGGGCGGCTCTAACCATTGCTTACACGGTTGAGGCCGCGATTATTTGCCTTGTGGCTTACCTACTGTTGAAGGATTTAGATATATCAAAGCGTTTGAGCATGCTTTTAATTGGGCCAGTTTTACTGTCTTTTTCGAGTGTCACCTCCCGAGCTTGGTCGGTGGGCGTTATCCATGAAGATTTTTTTGTCCTACTAATTTTAGGTTTGGCGATTTTCGGCCTTGGGTTGTTTTTCTTTTTGGAAACCAAGCTGATCAAGACCAAGCCTGATCAGTTGGAAGTAATTTTGCTTGTGGCTGGGTCTATGTATTTTTACCTTCTACTCTGGCTGTCTTTGCAAGCAGGGCTTGTGAATAAAGACCTGGCGGTGATGATCGCTTTGATTATCTACACTTTGATCGGTTTGGCGATTTATATTTACGCCGGATTAAAGGAAAGCAAGGAACTGCGAGTTTATGCCGGGTTGCTTTTGGGATTTGTGGTCTTAAGATTGTTGTTTGTGGATGTCTGGAAAATGCAGCTTGCCGGACGCATCATCACTTTCTTCCTCATAGGCGCTCTGCTCATGAGTACGGCTTTCATCGGCCGCAAGAAATCATAATTCATGCCTTCAAAAATTTTTGTCATAATAACCAGCCTGGTCTTTGGGCAATTGGCATCTGCCGCTAGCCCTGAAATTTCAGCGTTTAGGCAATTTAAAGATGTAGACCAGCTTCCCATCAGCGTGCCCACTGTAGTGGAAGTGCCGTTTGACCAGGAATTTGTTGAGCGCTTTGATTTTGCCGTGCTGGATAAGAGCACTGATGCTTTTCAACCGTATTATTTTAAGCAAAAGACTCTGACCAACCAGATTGTTTTCACCGTCAGCTCCGATAATAATTCCAATACTTCATCCATGGTTGATGGCAATTTCCAGACTTATACCGAATTTTTATTGCCAGCAGAAGGTCCGGGAAGCGCTCAAATTATGATTAACAGCCAATCGCCGATCACATCTTCTTCCTTGTCGGCCTTGCTGGATAACTATGTGGCCTTGCCTAATACTGTCGAGATCCAGACGTTCGACTCGAACGCGGGGTACAAAACAGTCCTGGCTAAAACTTCCATGCTGGTGGAAACCGTCCGCTTCCCGAAAACCTCGGCGAGCCAGTGGTTTATTAATTTTACCTACAGCCAGCCTCTGCGAATCGCCGAACTGCGGTTGGCTCAAGAAAACGCTGTACAAGTCAAAGCAGACGCCTTGAGATTTTTGGCTCAGCCCAACCGCGAGTATCAAATTTACTTTGATTCCGACAGGTGGGTTTCAATGACAGTCGGGGAATCGGCAAATCTAACAAGCGACCAAGATGTTTTGAAAATAGGCTCACTCTTCTCACAACGCAATCAATTTTTTGTCAGAGCGGATATTGATGGCGACAATATCCCGGACGTGAATGATAATTGCGTGTCCGAGGCCAATACTGACCAGGCGGACATTAACGCCAATGGCCGCGGTGACGCTTGCGATGACTTTGACCGCGACGGCTTGATCAATAGTCAGGATAACTGCCCGGACCAGCCCAACAACGGCCAGCAAGATACTGATTCAGATAAAATTGGTGATGCTTGTGACAACGAAGAAAGCCGGCTAACCGAGCGCCTGCCGTGGCTGCCATGGTTGGGAATCGGTTTTGCCGCCATAGTTCTAATCGTAATGTTTGTAACCGCGCTCAAATCTGGGATCAAAGGGCCGGAATAATTTAAAGCTAAGGGCTTACGCACTGACTGATTAAAATAAATCCCCACACCAAATTTTGGTGTGGGGATAAAAAAACATAAGGCTTCAGCTTTATGTTTTTTTGGTGGGCACGAGAGGATTTGAACTCTCACGGGATTGCTCCCATCCCGTCGTTGGCGGGACGTGTTATGAGCAGTTGGTGGGCGTGGAGAGATTTGAACTCTCACGGGATTGCTCCCACACGCTCCTGAAGCGTGCGCGTATGCCAGTTCCGCCACACGCCCGCCAACTGCACACAACCAATGCCATTTCACCACTCGAGCAAAATTAGTACGGGGTAAATATGTCAGCCTGCGCTGCACCAAGCTATGCTTTGGTGCGCGGGTTCCGCCACGTGCCCCATCGGCTCTCAACAACTTATTTTATCTTATTCCTCACCTCGTTTCAATATACCACTGGTGGATGTTCCAGAAGCGTTCGGACGGGGCGATGATGGTCGAAAATTCAACACCCTGCAGTTTTTTGGGCAGGTTGTAAACAAATACGGCGCTGTCCAAGAAAATGGCCGGGATGGAGTCTGTGACGATCATCTGGAACTGCTTGTAATTCTGGTCACGAACATTGGTGTCAAAAGTCTGGCGGGCCGTTGTCAGGAGCCGGTCAACCTCGGCGTTGCTGAATCCGGAAAGGTTCAGGCCAGGATCGCGCGACTGCGAAGAGTGCCAGAAGGCGAATGGATCTGGATCGGCACCGGTATTTTCGGAAAACAGCAGGGCATCGAAGTTTCTCGGCCGGATGTACTGTTGTTCCAATTCATTGGCCGAGACGATGGTTAGGCGCACGTTAACACCCAACTGCTCCCACTGTTTCTGTAGAATTTGCGCGGTTTTGACATTGAGCACGAAGTTGTTGGTGGCTAAGGTGAACTCGAGCGGTTTTTTTCCGCCAGAAACGGACTTGGCGCGCACCCCAGTCTCGGGGTCCAGAACCCATCCCGCTTTGTCCAAAATTGCCGCCGCTTCATTTAGATCGGTGTGAGTGCGTTCTGCCACTTGCGGATTATAGCCCAGATTTCCTTCCAGGATGGGTCCGGAGGCCGCTCTGGCAAACCCGCCGTAAACTTCATCGATGACCGTTTGCCTATTTGTAGCCAGCCACAACCCTTGCCTTACGGCCTTGTCAATCAGCACCGAATTTTTGGAGAGGTTGAAAAAAACGGCCTGGTATTGCGGGATGTTGATGCGATGCTGATTGAGGCGATCGGAGCTTTCGACAAACATTTTTTTGTCAAAAGGCAAGTACCCAATCCCTTGAATCTCCTTGGACTGGTAGGCGTTGATCAATCCGTCATAATCCAGATAAAATTTGAAAATGATGCGGTCGAGGAAAGGCCGGCCGGCATAATAATTATCATTGGCTTTGAGAGTGATGGATTTGACCGTCCCGTCCGAAGTTTTTTTGAGTTCTCGGACGACAAACGGGCCACTGCCAATAGGTTTGAGATTGAGGTCAGTCAGCCGGAAGTTGGTGGGAGGTAGGTTTTCCCACATGTGCCTGGGCAAGGGGGCTAAAGTGAGATTGATGATGAAAGAAGCCGAAACTTCCCGGAGCACGAAGTTGATGGTCAGATCATCAACTTTTTCGATTTTGACGCGGCTGAAATTGGCGCGAAGCGGCGATTCGAACGCCGAATTTTGGATGGTCTGGACCGTGTAAACAACGTCATCAGAGAGGATTGCCCGGCCATCCTGCCATTTGAGATTGGGCTTGAGTTTGATGGTATAGGTTTTTTGGTCCGCAGAGATTGTCGGCAAGTTTTCGGCGAGATCGGGAATGAGCTTGAGGTCTTTGTCGAATTTCAAAAGCTGGGCGTAGATGATTCGCGTAATGTCAGAATCCACGCCGGAGGCGGCAGAAAGCACTGGGTTTAAGAATTGTGGCTGGCCGACTAACCCTTCCGTGTATTCCCCCCCGAAATCCGGCTGCCCATCTGGAATGCGGCCACTGGCCCGGACCAATATTGAGCCGAAGGCGATAAGCAAAACAAAACCAGTCAGCGTGAGCAGATCTTTCCGCGTAAGGCCTTTGAAGATTTTAAGCGCGTGATGCGGCCGAGAATGTTTAACCGCGCCCAAGCCCTTAATCGCTTCGATTGTCAGCTTGACTAAGAAGCGGGCAGAGTGTTTAGCGGCTTCCCGTATTTGTGAAAAAAGACCTTGCGGGGTCTTTGGGAAATTGGAGAAAAATTTTGGCATTATTGCATGAACAGTACCATAATGCTTAAGGCGATGAACAGCACCGCCAAGACAACGGTGAAATAATGCAAACCTTTGGCCAAGCCTCGCTTTTGGCGGTAAACCGTGCCCTCCCCGCCAAAGACGGTGGATAACCCGCCCTCTTTCTGCTGAAGGAGAATGACGATGACCAGCAGCACCGAGACACCAATCAGGCTGAAAGTGAAAATATCTTTAAGATTCATCCCGTTTAGAAACTGGTTAATTATGCTATCTTGCCATTTCTCGATCCTCGTCAGATATTGCGTTACGATTAATACTGGCTATATCAATTTCTAACGGGATGAATAAGCCTTGATATTTTGCCAAAAGTATTGGAATATGTCAAAGGCCTGCTACCGGTCAGGCAGGCTGGCTTTGATTTTTTCGGCCAGCGCGTTGCCGACGATTTGGGCAAGTTCTCCCAAGGGAGCTTGGCGGATTTTAGCCACAGATCCGAAATAAGCCAGGATTTTTCGTTTTTTTGCATTTCCGATGCCTGGAATTTGGTCCAGGGCCGAAGCCTTGGCTGCTTTTGAGCGGAGTTTGCGGTGGTAAGTGACGGCGAAGCGGTGGGCCTCATCGCGGATCCTTTGTAACAAGAATAGCGCTATTGAGTTCGGTTGTAGGATTAAAGATTTGGATTGTCCGGGAACGAAGATTTCTTCCAGGCGCTTGGCGAGGCCAATTGCGGGAATTACGAATTGCGAATTACGAATTACGGATTGGGCGGCATTGAGTTGGCCGCGTCCACCGTCGATGAGAATGAGGTCAGGCAGCGGCCATGAGCGGTTATCGTTATTGTTAACAGTTATTGTTTTTCCAAAGCGCCTAGTGAGAACTTCCCGCATCATCGCGAAGTCATCCGCCTTCGGCGAGCCTTCGGCGGACACGGTCTGGCGTTTAATCTTAAATCGCCGGTAATCTTCTTTTTTCGGATGTCCATAGTCAAACACGACCATAGAGCCTACCGCGTGCCTGCCTTGGATGTTGGAGATATCGTAAGCTTCGATCCGGCCAGGCAATTTTTTGAGATTTAAGACTCGTTGCAGCTCTTTCAGAGCACTCATCAGCCGAGCCTCCTCCAACAGATGTTTGTCTGATTGAGCTTCCAGGAATTGCTTGGCGTTTAGTTCGCCGAGTTTGATGAGCTTGAGTTTCTGCCCGCGGGTGGGGACGAGAATTTTTGGTGGAGGGGCATCCTCCTCGCCGCGCGCCAGTCTGGGAGGATGCCCCTCCAAGGCCGGCACCAGAATCTCCCTCGGCCAATCTGTGGCCTCCAAATAATATCTAGGCAAAAATTCCGAGAGGATTTTTGCAACTTGAGCGCCCTTGGTGTTTTCCAGAATAAAATTTTCTTTCCTGATCAGCTTGCCTTCGCGGATTATAAACAAATTGACGCAGGCGATTGATGCTTCGACATGGATGCTGAATACATCCTGGTCAACTTTTTTGGGATAGACCAGTTTTTGTCGTTCTAACACCCGGTTAAGCGCATAAATTTGGTCGCGGACTTTGGCGGCTTTTTCAAACATTTTACTCCGCGCATATCCCTGCATTTGGAGTTTTAGATTTTTGAGAATTTCCAATTGCTTGCCCTGCAAAAATTGGATAATTTTTCCGATGTAGTTTTGGCGATACTCTGCCAGCGAAATTTTACCCACGCACACGCCCGGGCATTTGCCGATGTGGAAATAAAAACAAGGCTTGCCTGTGATTTTTTTGTTGGCGCAGTAAGGAAAGATTTTGCGCACCAGACGCAGATTGTCTTTGATGGCAATGCTGGAAGTATAAGGCCCGAAATATCTGGCATTCTTATCACTTGGTTTCCGGTCATAGCCGATCGTGGGAATTTCGTCCTTGATGTTAATCTTGATGAACAGATAATTTTTATCATCCCGCATCAAGATATTGTATTTGGGTTTAAGCTGCTTGATAAAGTTGTTTTCCAAAAGCAGGCTCTCCAGCTCATTGTCCGTGATTGTGTAATCTAGATCAGCGATTTGAGAAATCATGAGCTGGATGCGTGGAGGGGCATCCTCCAAGATTGGCGCTCTGCCAGGAGGATGCCTCTCCCGAAAGTACGACCGCACGCGGTTGTGCAGGTTAATCGCCTTGCCGACATATAAAATCAAACCCTTGGCGTCTTTGAAAATATAGACCCCGGGTTGGTTGGGAAGTTCTTTGATTTTATCTGTTAAGCTTTTTTGCATGAGAGTATTATACTTAAAATTCCTCGTTGTGAGGAGAGTTAACAGGAGGATAAATCCACATGGCTGATGAACTTCAGGCGAGGAACGTGCCCGGTGATGTGGTAGATGAGATGCGTCTCCTGATGGCGCCTGCGCAAGAATCCCAGCCAGCCTTGGAAGACGAAAGCACATAGCCCCGCCCTCTTGCGCCGGGGATTTTTTTTATATATACTACGTGGGTTCTAAATAGCCGTTTTTTCCAAACGGCTAAAGTTTGTTGGGAAATTTAAGAAGTCAAGAGTGACTATACATAACCTGTCATTTCGAACGAAGCGATTAGCGAAGTCGAGGGATCCCTCTGCTCGCTCTTAACGTAATTTTTTTGAGTTCGGTCGGGATGACACATAGGTTTATCCAAAAATCATGCAGGAAAAAATTTCCGTCCGCGGGGCGCGGGTCCACAATCTCAAAAACATCAATGTTGATATCCCGAGAAACAAGCTCGTGGTCATCACGGGCCTTTCGGGTAGCGGCAAATCGTCCCTGGCCTTTGACACTATCTATGCCGAAGGGCAGCGGCGCTATGTGGAGTCTCTTTCGGCTTACGCCCGGCAGTTTTTGGGACTTATGGACAAGCCGGACGTGGATCAAATCACCGGCCTGTCGCCCGCTATTTCCATAGACCAAAAATCCGCTTCCCACAACCCGCGCTCCACAGTCGGCACGGTGACGGAAATTTACGATTACCTTCGGTTGCTGTTTGCCCGCATCGGCATTCCGCATTGTTCAGTCTGTGGCAAGAAAATTGTGGGCCAGACTGTGACGCAGATGGTGGATCAGATCGTTTCTCTGCCGGAGTCTACCAAGATTATCATTATGGCTCCCATGATCCGCGACCAGAAAGGCGAGCATAAGCATTTGTTGGAAGAAGTGCGCAAAAGCGGGTATCAGCGCGTGCGGTTTGACCGGACCGTGATGGATGTATCGGAGGCGCTGAATCTCAACGTTGACAAGAAAAAGAAACACACGATTGACGTGGTGGTGGACCGGATCTCTTTGGATTCCGGCGACCGGGCCAGGATTGCCGATTCTTTGGAAACTGCATTGGACCTGGGAAATGACGCGGTGATTATCAATATGGAGGGGCATCTTCCAAGACGAGCGCCAGGCAGGGAGGATGCCCCTCCACATCAGGAAATTCTCTTCTCCGCCAATTTTACCTGTCCGGACGGGCATATGAATTTACCCGAGCTTAATCCCCGCAACTTTTCGTTCAATTCTCCGCATGGGGCCTGCCCGGACTGCACGGGTTTGGGCACGCGCTTGGAAATTGATCCCGAATTAGTGATTCCCAATCCCAAATTGACCCTGGCCGAGGGCGCGATCCGGCCGTGGAGCAAAACCACGTCGCGGCTGACCTGGTACGGCCGGATTTTGGAAGCGCTGTCGCGCGAATACAATTTTTCGCTCAATATGCCGGTGAAGGATTTGCCCAAAAAAGCTCTGGACACGGTGTTGTATGGAACCGGCGAAAAGAAGCTGAAATTAGCCGGAGAGTTTGCCACCCGCGAAGGCCAGTTCGAAATGTACTCGGCGTTTGAAGGCGTGATTCCCAACCTCATGCGCCGGTACAAAGGCACGGACTCGGATTATATGCGGGGAGAAATTGAGCAGTACATGCGGATTAAAATTTGTCCGACATGCAAAGGCCGGCGGCTGAAACCGGAATTCCTGGCTGTGACCGTAGACGGCCGGTCCATTGTCGATGTCGCTTGCCTCAACATTGACAATACGGTTGGTTTTTTTGAAAAACTGGCCCGGAAACTTTCCGAGAAGGAGCAAAAAATCGCCCACCAGATTTTGAAAGAAATCACCCTACGGCTTAAATTCCTCCAGGATGTGGGGTTGAATTATCTGACTTTGGACCGCAGCGCGGACACGCTGTCCGGCGGGGAAGCGCAGCGCATTCGCCTGGCCACGCAGATCGGTTCGGGCTTGACCGGCGTGCTGTACATTTTGGATGAGCCGTCCATTGGCCTCCATCAGCGCGACAATGCCCGGCTTCTCAAAACCTTGAAAAATCTCCGGGATCTGGGCAACACCGTGATTGTGGTTGAGCATGACGCGGAAACCATTACCACGGCTGACTGGGTGATTGACATCGGCCCGGGCGCGGGCAAGCACGGCGGGGAAGTGGTGGCTGAAGGCACCCCGCAGCAAATTGCCAAAGATAAAAATTCCCTGACCGGCAAATACCTTTCGGGCGCGGAATCAATCCCCGTGCCGACAGCGCGGAAGCGCGGCAATGCCCGAAGCTTAAAAATCGTCGGCGCTTCCGAATTCAATCTCAAAAACATTGACGTGGAAATTCCCCTGGGCAAATTTGTCTGCTTAACCGGCGTTTCCGGCAGCGGTAAATCCACGCTTTTGAATGAAATCCTGGCCAAGGCGCTGTCCGCTTATTTTTACAATGCCAAGGAATCGCCCGGGGAACACCAGAAAATTTTAGGCATCGACAACATTGATAAGGTCATCAACATTGACCAATCACCCATTGGGCGCACGCCGCGCTCCAACCCGGCGACTTACACCGGCGTGTTTACTTACATCCGCGATTTATTCGCCGCCACCCCGGAAGCCAAGATGCGGGGCTACAAAGCCGGCCGGTTTTCTTTCAATGTCAAAGGCGGGCGGTGCGAAGTCTGCGGCGGCGATGGCGTGATCAAAATCGAGATGCATTTTTTGCCTGACGTGTATGTCTCTTGCGAGGAATGCAAGGGCAAGCGCTACAACAAAGAAGCGCTGGATATCCATTACAAGGGCAAAAACGTATCAGACGTTTTGGAAATGACCGTGGATGAAGCTTATGTGTTTTTCCGCAACGTGCCGATCGTGGCGCGCAAATTGGAAACCCTGTCTTTGGTTGGTTTGGGCTATATGCATTTGGGCCAGCAAGCCACCACCCTGTCCGGCGGCGAGGCCCAGCGCATCAAGCTGGCTTCCGAACTTTCACGCGCCTCCACTGGCCGCACTCTTTACATCCTTGATGAGCCGACTACGGGCTTGCATTTTGACGACGTCAAAAGGCTGCTTAGTGTCTTGAACCGTTTGGTGGAAAAAGGCAATACGGTTTTGGTCATTGAGCATAATTTGGATGTCATAAAAAACGCGGACTGGGTCATTGACCTCGGCCCCGAAGGCGGCGACAAGGGCGGAGAGGTAGTGGCTGTTGGCACGCCGGAAGAAGTGGCAAAGGTAAAAAAGAGTTATACTGGGCAATATTTGGCGAGGGTTTTGAAAGTAAGATAACCCTCTCTGTTCCGCCTAAGCGGGACATCTCCCCCAAAGGGGGAGAAATAATTTGAAAGTGACGATTGCCCTTGACATTATTTCCGATCAAGTATAACATGCTAGCATGTTAGCACGAGAGGGTAGTTGGACCAATAAAGACACGGACAAGCTGTTTGAGGCTGTGTTGAAGCTCAAAACAGTGGCAGAATGCGAGGATTTTTTCCGCGACCTGCTGACTTTGGCAGAGATTCGAGAGTTTGCCAACCGCTTCAAAATCGCCCGGATGCTTGATGAAAAGAAGCGCAAGCCCTACTTGCAAATTGCTAGGGATGCCAAAACTACCACGGCCACAGTTACAAGGGTAGCCCATTGGCTGAAGCACGGCATGGGAGGGTATAGGTTGATTTTGAATAGGATTAAATCCTAGCCCATCCCCGAGGCAGGGATTAGGATAAGTAATCGGGGATCTTACTAAGATCCCGCATTAAGTGCTGGATGGAGCACATGCAAAATATTTTCTCAAAACTTAGCCATCATTCCAACTCCTCGCTTGAAGGGGTTGGTTAGGTTTGGCATTAGATACATATTAAAATAAGTATTTAAATCCTGATTCTCACAAATCCCTGCAAGACCCGTCTGACGGGTCAAGCCCGCAGGGGTTGTTTCAAATGGAGGCAAAATGAATATCAGCGGGCAAGGGCAGTCAACGGTGTTTGATTGCGGGCCAGGTGAGATCCTGGCTCTAATCGAGTCTTTTGAGCCACTCGGTGGTGTCACTCCCAAAAACCGGCGCAGAAAAACGATCAGGAACGTGTTCGAACGAAACAGAGCAGTGGCGTCCATCGGAACCGTGACGGGGGAGCTGATCGAGATGCACCGCCGGGCAGTTTCGGTGGGCCTCGATCTGACAGTCAACGACCTAGCAGTGCTCGTGGGAGCTCTGTGCTCCCGCTTTGAAGCTTTTGAGCACGGTGAGACCTCGCTGGTTCCGCCGCTCTACAAAGGAGTGAGCTACAACCCAGCCGGCAAGAACTGGCGAGAGTGGGTCCTGCTCCTCGACTTCTTCGCCTTCATGCACAGCCTGGTCGCTTCAACTTCTCGCCACAAGCGGCCGATTCAGACCGCGGTGCTCGACGCTTCGCTGTACTGGGTAGTGAATCTGTTGGGTGAAGAAGGAATCAGTCTGACTTCCCGTTCCGTGGATAAAGCGGCGGAAGAACTTCTGGGATTTCTCCGGTCACTGGTCGAACAGAAAGGACCCGATTCCGGAGTTTACGAGATCGCGGGTCAGCGCAATGCTTACATGCGGGCGATTGCCGAGCAGTTTCCGGCGAAAGTCGTTCCGCAAGTGTTTACCGTACTGGATGTCTGGCGCGATCCCGGTTTCGTTTCGTTCCTCTCGGTCGCCCTGGCCAATTTCTGCGCCTACGAAAACGGGCAGTGGCGGGTCAAACGCGCCGTGACTTACGAGCGTTACATGATGTATAGCCCGTGGGTGACGCCGCTGGTGGTGGCAGAGCAAACGTTCCTTTCTAGCAAGTGCGGGTTCCGGCTGTTCCTGGCACCGGTGGAAGAAGCGGCGTGGAATAGCGCGGTGGATGTCATGAGCCGTCTCACCGGTACTCCGTACTATGCCACACTCATGTACACTCGTCCCAAGACCGCGGATATTCCCTATTCCGGATTTCCGTTCTTCTCTGACACTGCGGGACAAGTCTGGGACAAGTTCCGCCGCTATCCCGGTTTGGAAGAAGCGACCTCGTATTTGGTCAGGACGTTCTTGCCATTTCCGGGCGATCTCAACGCCGTCACGGATACGGATGCCGCAGAAGTCGTCAGCGATTTCTGCAACCGGATTCACAGCCGAGCGCTCGAGCTGTACTCCGAAGGCGTGCCAGAACTGCCGCTTGCCAACATGTGCTGGCTCATGCAGTTCCCACCCGGGACTTGTTAGGAGAGGAGTATGAAGTACACAGAAGATGAGGCTGCAATACTGAAGTTGGCGAAGACAAGCCCGCTTGACTGGTGGAAGAATGATCCCGAGGCGTTTCAACTCGCGGTGGAGACGATCAGTATCCTGATTCGGGAAGGGCGGTACGATCTTCGCCAGCGCGGTTCGCGTCTCTTGGCTGAAAAGTCCGGCCAGTTGATGGATATGTGCCTGAGATTCGAAATGAGGAGGAAGATTAGTACATCATGCTAGCACGTTAGCATGAGTAGGCTGGGGCTTTTAACACAAAGCTTTAGCCTTATTTTTTTGGAAAAGAAAAAAGCCGCGGTTGGTGTCGGCTAGGGAGTTTGCGGCTTGGAAACTTCGGCTTGCCAGCCGCAGTCGGCGCAATAAGGGCTCTCAGGAAAGTCCTTCATTGCTTCGAGCAACCCAAAGTGTTGATTCCGGCAATCCGCGCCAAATGAGGTGTGGGGGTGCTCCCTGCGGTAAGCTTTCATGGTGAAGTTTGGGTTTGGCTCCCCACACTTCATGCAGTATTGTTCACAATCTCGCGGTGATTCTCGGCACCGACACATGCTGGCCTGCGGGATGCAAACCATGAGTTCCTCCTTGATGGGTGACTTGTACATGATAGTTTGACAGATTTTTTTTCGCAAGTATAATAACTGAAGTTATGTTAAGCAGACTCATCGCTCAAAATTACTCCAACAACCAACCTCTCGCTATCAGAGGTTGGTAAGGTTTGGCTTAAACCCAAAATTCTCCGGCCCCTGCTAGCAGGGGTTTTTCTTGTCCGCCGAAGCTTTAGCGAAGGCGGATGTTGCCAATTCAGGCGAGAAACCAAAAGGAGGATTTATGCCCAAGAGAGCCCACCCGTGTGACCAAGAACTTGTCGCATACGCCCGCTATCTCGTTAAAGGCAAGCGGGCTGCCAAACTGCAAAAGCATTTTGGCCGCTGTCCGGTCTGCTATGATCGGCTGCAGGATATCCTGATCCGTTTGCGCCGGGTGGCCAAAGCCCAGTAGGCCAAGACCGCAAGGCCTGGCCTTTTTTCTATCTTGACAATGTATTTTTTCTCATATACAATGGATTTATGAAAGATCCCGAGATTTCAGAGCCAATAGATTTTGAATGGGATCAATATAATCAAACCAAGATTAGATTTAAGCATGGAGTGACGCCGAAAGAAGCTGAGGAACCGTTTTTTAATGAAAAGATTGTGAATTTTGATGAGTCGCACAGCAAGACAGAACAGCGTTATAAGTTATTGGGATCAACTAACGCAGGCAGAATTTTACTTGTAGTTTTTACAATACGAAATAATAAAATTAGAATTATTTCTGCGCGTAGCGCAAATAAAAAAGAAAGGAACTATCACTATGGCGAAAAAATTTAAAAAAATCCCAAAATTTAAATCCGAAAACGAAGAGGCTGAGTTTTGGAATACTCACGACTCGACTGAATATCTGGATTGGTCAAAGGCCCGAAATGTTATTTTCCCCAATCTCAAGCCCACTTCCCGCTCGATTTCCATCCGGTTGCCCGAATACATCATCAGTCAAGTGAAAGTCGAGGCCAACAAGCTGGATGTTCCTTACCAGGCCTTGATGAAGCAGTATATCGCCAAAGGCGTGATGAAGAAATAAAAAATGTCAAAAACAATCAGTATAAAATTGAAAAAAGTCCAATACGGAGGCGACTCGATCGGCAGAGACGTTCGCATTGAAACCGATATCCAGGGTAGATTTTTTGCCTTTGATAAGACTATCACGCGCGGATCAACAGTAGAAATCAACCATGCAATAGCCGGTTTTACAGTCAACGAACCCCTTAATGCTCAACTAGAGGTCAAAGTCATTGAGAAAGACCGTTTGTTCAAAGACACAGGGCAAAATAGCGTCCTTATTCAGTTTGATCCGCAAAATCAAACTGTTCAGGAATTCACCACCGAGGTCAGGGTTAGAGAATGGAACAGAATTTTTCGAAAATCAACAGCTATATTTACTTTGACGTTTCAAGTCCAGGCACATGATGGGTTGATGCAATATTTGAATTACGGCAAGGAAAACTACAATCAATACGATAATGATATCCGGGATGTTGTTAATTATTGGAACGGTGAGTTTGCGAAAGATACCGATCCGCCCAAGGAGTTATTGGATCCGAATTTAGTCAAAGCCATTCTTTATCAAGAAAGCCGGGTTGGCAACGATCCCACCGCCGGGATTAACATAATGCAGGTTGGCAACCCCGGCGATCCGTCTTTGAAGACATTGCGCGGCGAGCTGCCGGAATATTGGATTCATGATGGCGAGCAGATACTTTTACAGTACGACGCAAAAGTCGAAAAAGCCAAAGACAGCATTTATTGGGGTGTGAGATGGCTTTATCATAAAGCTCAAGGAATCACCACTGACCGCAGAAGGTATTGGAACGGCTGGAAACAAGCCGTTCATGGATACGGCCCTGGAACGCAGCAGTATACTGATAGTGTTTGGGATATTTATACTCATGGTTTTAAGCTTGAAAAAAAGAAGAAGATCAAGCTTTGGATGATTATTTTTCTTTTGCTCGTAATGCCCAGTTTGGTTTTTGGCTGGATAGCCGCCAATCAAGGTAAAACGTATATTACATTCGAGGATATTGAGAGCACAAAAGATTACAGATTTTATGCCCTTGTGCTTGATGGCTTATGGTTTAAAAAAATACAATTAGGCATAAATTATGATAATGCCGGAAATTGGTTTGCTTTGGATAAGGATAAAACCATTGCTGTGAATTACCTAGATATTGATAATGACGGTCAAAGTGAGATAATAATTTCTGGGCCATATTTTGACGGTTCAATTAAATATTTATTAAAAAGGGAATATAGCGGCTATCGCATTGTATACAATGAAAGTGAATATGGCGATATAAGTCCTGCATTTAGAGATCAAAAAGTCGAGTTTAAGAATTTAGGGGCCGACGACAATCTTGAAGTAGCCACGTATTTTTTGGTCCCTTACTTGAATGCGCCCGATCAACTTTGGACTAAGTATTATTATTATGATTGGGATGGTGTGTATAAATTTTATAAAAAAGACAAAACAGATTGTCCATGCCCTTTTGCTGCAAATCCTCCTCAATCTGAATTGAAAAAATATATCTCAAATTCTAGTGAATAAACCATGAAAAACAAATTGATTTGGCTTATTATCATCGCGGTTGTGGCTTTTTTGGCTTATGCTAACAAGGACGGTTTTTTGGGCAAAAAGAATGAGCCGGCAAGCCCGGCGGGACAAGCGCAGCAGCCATCAAACCAAGCGGGTGAGAATGGCTCGGAATCCCTCCAGCCCGAAGAGGGAAAAACCCTGCGCGGTGTTTTAAGAGCGTCCAATGACAAAAAACGCGGCAACCTTATGCTGGAGCTAGATGATTCCGACCGGGTCATTTACCTGACGTCCTCCCGCGATTTTTCCAGCCTGTATGACCAAGAAGTTGAGCTGACCATCGACGGCGATCTTAACGGCTTTACCTTGCTTGATATCAAAGCTGCGGAATAGTTTTTTATAATTAGAATCCGGCGCAAGCCGGATTTTTTTGGCACTTGACCCAGTAATACAACGTCGATGTTGTTACTTTTAATGGTTTTTATAATTAATCTATAATCTATAGATTGACGTGACTTCTGTTTATAATCTTTTATTTTAGGCAAAAGCAAATACAAAAACCATTATCGACGTTGATATACTGGGTTGACAAGACCGAGTGCCAGGGGTATTATATTGGCACTCTTTACGCTTAAGTGCTAAGGTTAGTTGATAGACCATGGAACTGCGCCAGCAAAAAATTTTAGCGGCGATTGTCAAGGAATACTCGGAAACGGCCAATCCGGTGGGGTCCAAGGAATTGGTGGACAAATACCGCTTTCAGGAATCCTCAGCCACGATCCGCAGCGAAATGGCGGATTTGGAAAAGGCCGGATTTATCTTTCAGCCGCACAAGTCCGCGGGCCGCGTGCCCACGGACAAGGGCTACCGGTTTTTCGTTAACCAGCTCATGCTCCGGTTTGAGCTTTCGGAAAAAGAGCGCAAGATGCTGCGGGAAGAACTGCTCAAGCTTCGCGCCGAGCATGAATTGCTGGGCCGCAAGCTTTCGCATCTGTTGGCCGACACCTCCGGCCAGGCCGCGTTTGCGCTCATGCCGCATCAAGCTTCATCAGCCGGGCTGGCACACTTAGTTGGAGAGCCAGAGCTTAGCGATTCCAAAACCACCAAAGCCGTGGCAGAATTATTTGACCATATTGAAGAGCACGCGGGCAGGCTTATGAAGAAATCTGGCTCCAAAGTCCAGACCTTCATCGGCGGCGAATCTCCTTTGCCGGTGCCAAAAAATTTAAGCCTGATGGTTTCCAAGGTCAAAATGAAAGGCGGCAAAAAAGGGATTATTGGCATTGTCGGGCCGAAGAGGATGGGCTATGCCAAGAACCAGTCTTTGCTTGAATATTTGTCGAAATTGATAAGCGGGGCAGCGGTAATTTTATTTATTGTAGCCCGCTGATTTACCTGCCCGCCGTACTTCGTTCGCGAAGGCAGGCGGGTCAGCCCTTTGAAGCCCGATAAATCGGGCAGGCTACGTAGAAATTTATGCCAGACGAACAAGTACAACCGACAATAGAAGAATTGCAAGCCAAAAACGAGGAGCTGCTCAACAACTGGAAGCGGGCAGTGGCGGATTTGGATAACTTCAAGAAGCGCAAGGAAGCGGAACGAGCCGAGCTGTTTAGCATGATCCAGGAGATGACCGCGGTTCGATTACTGCCTTCCCTGCAAAGCCTGGAACAGGTTTTGAAATTCGCGCCGAATGATGAGAAATACAAGGACTGGCTGGATGGTTTGAAAGCCACGATTTTGCAGCTGGAGAAAGCCATGGAAGAGCTGGGCTTAAAAAAGATCGCCACGGTTGGCGCGAAATTTGACCACAGTTTGCACGAAGCGGTAGAGCACCAAGAGGGTGACGGCGACACAGTAATTCGCGAAGTCCAGCCAGGATTTACGCTGCATGATAAAGTAATCATCCCGGCTAAGGTGGTTGTAGGAAGGGAGATTAAAGATTAAAGATTAAAGTTAAAAGATTAAAGAAAGGATAAAAATATGGCAAATAAAATCATTGGGATCGATTTGGGAACATCGAACAGCGCGGCTTCGGTTATGGAAGCGGGCTCAGCGGTGATTATTCCGTCGGCCGAAGGCCAGACTGCTTCGGGCAAGGCTTTCCCGTCTTATGTGGCGTTCACTAAGGATAACCAGCTTCTGGTTGGCGAGCCGGCCAGAAGGCAGGCAGTGACCAATCCGGACGGCACGGCTTTTGAGTTTAAGCGCAAAATGGGCACCAAACAAAAATTTACGCTCAATGGCAAAGACTACACGCCTGAGCAGCTGTCGGGATTTTTGCTGCAGAAAATAAAAAAAGACGCGGAAGCGTTTTTGGGCCAGCCAGTGGCTAAGGCTGTGATCACGGTTCCGGCTTATTTTGACGACAGCCAGCGGCAGGCCACCAAAAACGCGGGTGAAATCGCGGGCCTGGAAGTGGCGCGGGTCATCAATGAGCCGACCGCGGCTGCGTTTGCTTATGGCATTGACAAGTCACATCAGGAACAAAAAATCCTGGTCTTTGATTTGGGCGGTGGCACCCTGGACGTGACCATCATGGATTTCGGCGAAGAGGGCGGACAGGCGACTTTTGAAGTGCTGTCAACTTCCGGCGACACGCAATTGGGCGGCAAGGACATGGATGCGGCGCTGATTAATTATGTGGCCGAAGAATTCAAGCGGGAAACCGGCCTAGACTTAAACGCCGACAAGATGGCCATGAACCGCGTGCGGGAAGCCGTGGAAAAAGCCAAGATCGAACTTTCGACTGTTTTGGAAACAGATTTGAACCTGCCATTCATTTCTGCGGACAGCTCCGGCCCCAAGCATTTGAATCTAAAAATTACCCGCTCCAAGCTCGAGGAACTGGTCAAGCCGATTGTGGAGCGCATGAAGCACCCGGTGGAGCAGGCGCTAAATGACGCCAAACTGACTCCCTCCGGGATCGGCAAAATTATTCTGGTCGGCGGCCCGACGCGCATGCCCGTGGTTGCCAAATTCGTGGAAAGCTATATCGGCAAGCAAGTCGAGCACGGCATTGATCCCATGGAAGCCGTGGCCAAGGGCGCGGCGATCCAAGCTGGCGTGCTCTCCGGCGACGTTTCCGGCAAGGAAATTTTGCTCCTGGACGTCACCCCCCTGACTCTGGGCATAGAAACTTTGGGCAGCGTGGCCACGCCTTTGATTGATCGCAACACCACTATCCCAACTTCCAAATCGCAAGTCTTCTCCACGGCCGCGGACAGCCAGACTTCCGTGGAAATCCACGTGGTCCAGGGCGAGCGGCCAATGGCCGCGGACAATAAGTCGCTGGGCCGGTTCCATTTGGACGGCCTTCCGCCGGCACCCAGAGGAGTGCCGCAGATTGAAGTCACGTTTGACATTGATGTCAACGGCATTTTGCACGTCACGGCCAAGGATAAGGGCACGGGCAAATCGCAAAAAATCAGCATTACCGGCTCATCCAACCTCTCCAAAGATGAAATCGAAAAGATGAAGAAAGAAGCAGAAATGCATGCCGAGGAAGACCGCAAACGCAAGGAGACGATTGATGCGCACAACCAGGCCGACACTTTGATTGCCGTGTCAGAGCGGACTTTGAAAGACGCCGGCGATAAGGTTAGTGACGCTGACAAGAAAGAGGTCAATGATAAGATTGAAGCTTTGAAGGCCGTGAAAGACAAAGATGATTCTGCCGCGATCAAAAAAGCCATGGATGAACTCTCCGCCAGCATCCAAAAGGTCGGGACGGCCATGTATTCTCAGGCCCAACCCTCTGGCCAGGAAGCAGAAAACAGCAAACAGGAAACAGATAAAGGGCCGGTGGATGCGGAGTTCAAAGATGTGAGTGATAAGAAATAATTAAGCGTGATGCGGATCGGCGAATCAATGTCAATCTTTGAGATTTGCATATTGGCCAGATTCGCATAATATCCGCAGATTCGTATCACAAATTTTATGCCAGACAATCAACAAAATATCAATATCAAAATCTCGGACGAAGTGCTGAAGGGGCAGTATGCGAACATGATGATGATCACGCACACCCAAGAGGAGTTCGTGCTTGACTTTATGAATGTCCTGCCGCCACAGGGGATAGTCGTCAGTCGCGTTATCACGAGCCCCGGACATATCAAGCGGATCATTGCCGCGCTGGCGGAGAATTTGAAACGGTACGAAGGGCAGTTTGGAACCGTCAAAGAGGCTTCGGCGCCGGCTCAGGAAATCGGCTTCCGAACTGAGGGGTAGTTAATCTCAAAAATGATGAAAAAAACAAAACTTGCAATCCTGGCAGCGCTGGCGTTTTTGTTACTGCTGTTGGAATTTTGGCTCATTATCTTAAACCTCAACCAAGGCAAGCCGTTGGCCGCTTGGGCTCTGCCCGTCATTGTCGGGAGTTTAGGTATCAGCCTGCTTAGCTTTTTTTATATGGTCAGCGCCAGCTGGCGGATTTTCTCGATTTTCACAGTAGCGGGATTGCTTGGATATCTCATCATAGCGCCGGCCAGTATATTTGTCTGGCTGGGCGGGCTCGCGTTTTTTCTTCTGCAAGCCTTGGTTTTCCAGCATATCAAAAGCGAAGAAAAGGCCCGGGCCAGTTTTTCCATCCGCCGCGTTATGGGCAGCGGCATTATGCCCGCGATTTACGCTCTGCTGCTGATGTTTGGCTTTAATCTCTATTACAGCACCAGCACGCAGTTTAACCAGGACCCGGAGGAATTTTATGGTCGATTGGAAACGTCAGTGGCGCATACGCTGCCTTACCTCGACAACACCTTGCCGAGTGACTTGAATTTAGAGCAAACCCTCGACGAATTTTTGATCGCTCAGGTCAGCGAGCAAAGTCCGGATTTTGCCCGCGCCACCAGGGCTCAACAGGAACAATTGCTGGCTGTGGGCCGCACCCAGTTCTTCCAGCAGTTCAATTTGGAGGGGCGAGGGGATGAGAAGCTGAGCGTTATTTTCGCCCGCGCCGTGGTCGGCAAGCTCAAGGATGCCCTGGCTGGGTTCCAGAAGTTTTTCCCTTTGATTTTCACCGTAGCGGTATTGGCATTATTGCGGACATTGACGTTTGTGCTTCATTGGCTGGCAATGCTTGTCGGCTGGCTGTTGTTTAAAGTGCTGGTAGCTGTTAATTTTTTTAGAATTTCCAAGGTCCAGGTGGAGGTGGAAAAACTGGAGATATGATGCGGATCAACGAATGAAATGCGAATCTACGGATATGCGGATAAAGACCAAGATTAGCATATTTGCAGTATTCGCATAAGATTCGCAAATTCGTATCACAATTTTTATGGCGCAAGATTATTATTCAACATTAGGCCTGCCCAAGAGTGCGTCGGCTGATGACATCAAGCGGGCGTATCGCCGTTTGGCGCACGAGCACCATCCGGACAAGCACAAGGGCAATGAGCAGAAATTCAAAGAAGTCAGCGAAGCTTACCAGGTTTTGTCTGACCCGGAGAAACGCAAGCAATACGACCAGTTTGGCACGACTTTTGACCAGGCGCGGCGAGGCGGCGGCGGATTTGCTGGCGGTTTCGATTTCAGCGATTTTACCAGAGGCTTTGGCAACACCGGCGGTTTCGAGTTTGAGGATGCCTTTGACATGTTTTCCGACATTTTTGGCGGTAGCACTCGTACTCAAGCCCGCCGCGAGCGCGGCGTGGATTTGGAAATGGAGCTGAATATTGATTTCAAGGATGCAGTATTTGGCAAGGAGCTGGAGATTTCTTTGGACAAAAAAGACACCTGCCTCAACTGCAAAGGCTCGGGCGCCGAACCAGGCAGCAAAATTTCCACCTGTCCCCGCTGCCACGGCCAGGGGCAAATTCGAATTTCGCGGAGCACGATTTTTGGCCAAATGTCGCAAGTTTCCGCCTGCGATGAATGCGAGGGCAGCGGCAAAGTGCCGGAGCGGGTTTGTTCCAAGTGCCAGGGTCAAGGGATAATGCGCCGGACCAAAAAGCTAAAGGTAAAAATTCCGGCAGGCATTGATGATGGGCAGCGCATCCGGATTGCCGGCGAAGGCGAGGCAGGCTACAAAGGCTCCGGTTTTGGCGATTTGTATTTGCGCATCAAAGTCAAACCCCACCCAAATTTCGTGCGGGAAGGAGATAATATCCTTTCGGAAATTCCGATTAGTTTCTACCAGGCGGCGTTGGGCGCTATTGCGGAAATTGAAACTGTGGACGGCAAGGTTGAGCTCAAGATTCCCGCCGGCACCCAGTCTGCCAAAATTTTTCGGCTCAAAAGTAAAGGTGTGCCGCATCTGCGATCATCCGGCCGCGGCGACCACCTGGTCACCGTGCGCGTGGTTACGCCCACAAAATTGTCCAAGAAAGAAAAAGAACTCTTCAAAAAACTCGCCGAAGAGTCCGGCAAGAATGTCGACGCCAGCAATTGGTTTTGGTAAAATTGTGGAGGGGCATCCTCCACATGCTCTGTTTTGTTTCGCAAAATAAAAAGAAGACCACGGGGGCGGTCTTCTAAAGATGGAACAAGCTACCCATCAAGCTCATAGACGCGGCTTAAGGAAGCTTGGAGCGCCTCGGCAATCGTGGTTTGGTGGTTGGCTTGCTCCAGCACATCGGTTGCCGCGATTGTGATGCCGCCTGGAGTTTTGACCTGGCTGACTTTGGACTCCAGAGAGCAGTTTTTTTCCAGGCATTGCTCACAGAGAACCTTGAGGGTTCGCAGCGTTTTTTGTTCCGCGTTCTGTTCTCCCAGAGCTTGGAGCGCATATACATAATCGAGCAAGTCCGTTGCCAAGATGCCCGGCAGCGCACCGGAGCTGACAATAGTCACAGCTAAGTCATGCTCGGTTTGCGCTTCTGTCAGCTCGCCCCACTCTTTCATGATCCGCAAGCAAACGCTAAGCGAATGCGTTTCAACTTGCGGATGCGCCATCCAGGTTGTTTGCGCCGAGCCGGTTTCCAGCAGGATGCTGGTGGAGGCTCGCACCAGATTGGTGGTGCCAAGCGTGCTAATCAGTGTCCCAAACGATTTGCCCGTGATCAGCGACAGCACGGCTTGGCCGTTGAAACCAAGCATTGCCGCAAGCGGGCCCAGATCAGGAGGTTTGACTGCCAGAATAGCCACACCGGATCGGTCTACGGCTGCTTGGGCGTTTGTATGCACGCGGCAGCCTGGAAATTCCTGTGCAAGTTCGCCGAGCCGGTTTGGATCTTTGCGGCAGAGGTGGATGCTTGCCGGATCAACATGAGTGAGCAGGCGGTGGATGATCAGCCGCCCGAGCTTGCCTGCTCCCACAACTGCGATCGAGAGCTTGTCCATCAGATTGTTCCTCCTCAAAAAAAGTAAATCCCTGGCCCTAATGGCCAGGGATTTGAGTTTGAAGATCTCAAGCGCAAATCACTTACCGTTAGGGTAAGGTGATTTGCTCGGCGCCAGGTACCAGTTTAGCGGTACCTGGCAGGAGTTTTGATGAAGGTTAAGCATGTTAGAATAATTTGCCGCCCAGAGGAACTTCTTCCGTGGGCGTAATAATTATGGCCTGGCCATCTTTATCAGGAAAGCCCAAAGTCAGGACTTCGGAAACAAACGGGCCGATTTGTTTAGGCGGAAAGTTGAGGACGCAAGCCACTCGCCTGCCCAAAAGAAAATTTTTGGAGTATTTGGCCACGAATTGCCCGGCGGATTTCTTGATGCCAATCTCCGAGCCGAAATCAATTATTAGCTTATATAAAGGATTATGAGCTTCTGGAAAGTCATCCACTTGGAGAATCTTGCCGACTCGGATGTCAATTTTTTCAAAATCGCTGTAAGTTATCATTATTCTTTGGTGGGTCCGGAGCGATTCGAACGCTCGACCCTCTGCTTAAAAGGCAGGTGCTCTACCAGGCTGAGCTACGGACCCTCGTAACTCAGACATTATACAGATTTTTTGTGTTTTTTTCAATAGCTTTGACGGCGTTTCGGGATTTTGGTATTTTTAACTTGTAAGTGAACGAGAAGGAGGCCTGACAATGATGACTGACGACATCGCCGAACGGCAGCCGTCAGAAATATTCCGCGTAATCAGCGCCGTAGCCAGGGCCCGCCAACACGCACACCCCGCGTGGCAACAGGCTCCGGAGGCTGTGGGAGGCCATATTTCGGCCCTTGGACCAAGAGCTTGAGAAAGCTCTGCGAGGGCTTGTTACCCGCAAGGACCGATTCGCCTTAGAGCTCATTTATAGTGAGCTCCTGCGCCTGCTCGGATCGCAGTTTGTCTGCGGCCCAATCGTCCACCGCTTTAACGGGGAGCACTACTTTGTTATCCCCGTCTGTATCGGGTGGTTCCAGCAGGTAGTTGAAGCCAACTGCGAGATCGAATCGCGGCGGCTCTGGAAGATCTTGCCGTACCGCTACTACCCGCTGCGCGTGACCGTCTGGGCGGGTGGCAAAATCCTCCATCAGGCACACATACGCGGCCTGCGTCGTTACTACCTGTTCTACTATTGACCGACTGCCAGTCAGTTCGGTATTTTTTTGTTTTTTTTAATTTCCCTCACAAGCCGTTTGGCTGTGTCATAAATGACCGGCAGTTCGAAATAATCAATCGCGATGGCCAGCCAGGCCGCAACCAGCGGCCAATGAAAAAATTCGATGTGAGTGGCAAACCGTTCAACGATTATCTCGTCCGTAATCCAAAGGATGTGGATCCATTGGATGTTGATGAATAAGAGGTAAAGGAAATTTTTGGCGGCCCATTTTTGTCGAAGCAAGTGTATGTACAGAACACTTGTCGAAATTATGGCCGGGATTTCAGAATAATCAAGGAAAGTTGAAATCATCCCCCAAATGTTCGGGAAGGCAAAATAACTCTGCCCGGTTATTTTTATCAAGACCACGTCAGTAAACAGCCAGTAGAGATGGAATAGTTGGAATAGGAACAAGAAAGTCGCGATGGAGAGGTTGAGCAGGTAGTGGCGTTGATACCACTCCCAAAATCGTTGAAACATAGTATAATCATAGCATGCTTGAGCGACTTCAAAAATACATTTCCCGAGCAGGTGCGGCGTCACGCCGACACGCGGAAGAGTTGATTGTGGCGGGGAAAGTCAAAGTCAATGGCCAGGTCGTTCGTGTCTTGGGGACTAAGATTGATCCCGAAAGAGACAGAGTTGAAGTAAACAGTAAACAGATAACAGTAAGCAGTCTGATATATCTTGCCTTGAACAAGCCCAAGCGATACATGACCACGCGGCATGATCCGCAGAAACGGCGGACGGTTTATGATTTGCTGCCCGCGGAATTGCGTAACAAAGTCTGGCCAATAGGCCGGCTGGATTTCAACACCGAAGGCTTGCTGCTTTTGACCAATGATGGGGAGTTGACACAAAGCCTGACTCATCCCTCCGCTGAGCACGAAAAAGAATATGAAGTGATCCTGGATAAAGAGATTAGTAATTCGAGATTAGAGAAAATCAAAACCGGGGTGGTGCTTGATGGACGCAGGACCGCGCCGGCCAAGGCTCGAGTTGATGGCCAGACAGTTTATTTAACCATTCACGAAGGCTGGAAGCGGCAGATACGAAAAATGTTTGCAGTTTTCGGCTACACCGTCCGGAATCTTAAGCGTATCAGGATCGGCAAATTACGCTTAGGTAATTTACCTCTTGGCAAGCATATTTTCCTTGAAAAAAATCAGATTTTGTGATATAATAAATAAGATTGGAAAAGCAAAATTGAAACAAAATCAGGAAAAAAAACGAGTGGTAATTTTAGGCGGCGGCTTTGCCGGCGTGTCGGCGAGTTTGGCATTGAGCGAATATATCGGGGACAATCCAGAATACGAAATTGTCTTGATTGACCGGCATGACTATCATCTCTACCATGCTGCGCTGTATGAGGCGGCCACCACCGAGCATCGGCAGATTGCCGCCAGGAAAGTTAAGAAAACCGTGACTATCCCGCTTGGGGACATTTTTCGCAAGCGATCAGTCAAGGTGTTTAAGGCATTTGTCGAGAAAGTTGATCTTGGAAACGGCCAGATCATGACTGATTCGCGCGTGGTGTATTTTGATTATCTGTTGATTGCGCTGGGCAGCATCGCCGATTTCTACGGCATTCCGGGATTGGACAAGTATGGATTTACGCTCAAGAGCTTGGAAGACGCGGTCATGATAAGAAACCGGATTGAGGATATAATTAGCAAGAAAGATTCAGGGCAGATAATTATCGGCGGCGGAGGGTTTGCCGGAGTGGAATTCGCCGGCGAGTTGCGCAATTTAATTAAGCACGAGTGCAAGGCTCACGGGAAAAAGCCGGAGAATTTCAAAATTATGATTGTGGAGGGCGCAATTAATTATCTGCCGGGATTGTCCGAGAAAGTTTCCAAGTTGGTGGCAGCCAGGCTGGCAGGGTTGGGGATAGAAGGCCGGTTTTCGACTTTGCTGACTCATGCCGAAAAAGATTTTTTGACACTCAACAACAAAGAGCAGGTTGCCTGCGATTTACTGATCTGGACCGGCGGAGTGCGGTCCTGCCGCCTGCCGGTTTTGGAAGATTTGGAGCGCGATAAAAAAGACCGCACTGCCGCGACGGAATTTTTGAATTTGAAAAAATTTCCGAACGTCTTTGTGGCCGGCGACGACGCCTGCATCCTGGATCCCCAAACCAAAAAGCCGCTGCCGCAAACCGCCCAGGAAGCGATTCATCAAGGCAGGCACGCGGCCAAAAACATTTATCGCTTGGTGCAGGGACGCCCCTTGTTGCCGTATCATTCCGGACCGGTGAGGTTTGTTATTCCCGTGTCCGGCAAGTACGCGATTTTGTACACGCCCAACCTGATCATCCACGGCCTGTTTGGCTGGCTCATCCGCAAGACCGCTGACTTGCGGTATTTTCTGTCCGTGCTGCCCTTTTTTACCGCCCTGCGCTATTGGCTTTTCGAAAACGAAATTTTTATGAAGAATGATTAATCAGATTTTTTGACAAACACTATGCGATCGCTCAATGGTTGTCACGCTGATATTTATTTCAGCAGAATAAATAAATCCGAGACATTGGCTTGTGTGGGTCCGGTGAAGATGAGCTCGTCAAGCTGCTTAAAAAAGTTATAGCCGTCAAAGTGGCGAAGATGCCCTTTGACATCAAGCTTGGCGGTTTTTATTTTGTCTAGGGTTTGTTTGTCCACAATGGCGCCGGCGGCGTCGGAATTGTCCAAGCCATCCGAGGCCAGAGCCAGGAAGCATTCATCAGCTCGGATTTGCGTGGCCGCGCGCAAGCTCACATAAAGATTGCGCCCGCCAGAGGCGGATCCGTCTCTGACGAACATCCTGGGCTCGCCCCCGGCCAAAACCAGGGAATTTTTGGCCAGCGCTGCCCGCATTTTGGTAAGCAGCATGGGCGCTTCGTCATACATTTCATTGGACAATATGGCAGGCGAATAGCCCAAAGCTTTGCTTTGGGCAGCCATGGCTTCCAAAGCGTCGCTGTTGGCCACCAAAGGGATGTTGGTGACTTGTTCGAAATATTTTTGCTCCTTGGGAGTTTCGTTAAGCTGAAAGCGGCTTAAACCGTATTTTTTGATGATCCGTTCCGCATCGGCAACTGTCGTCGGGTCAAAAAAAGTCGGACCAGAAGCGACCTCCGAATAATCATCGCCCGGGATGTCGGAAAAAATCAAGCCAATAACTGTGGCGGGATAAAGCAGTTTGGCCAATCCGCCGCCTTTGAGTTGCGAAATATGCTTGCGAACCGTGTTTAGTTCCTCGATGGTTCCTCCGCCCTTGAGAAATTGGTGGTAGAGAATTTGCCCCTGGTCGCATTCGTTTTGCGGGTAGCAAAGCAGGGCCGAGCCGCCGCCGGAAACCACAACGATGACCAGGTCGTTTTCAGTCGCATTTTTTGCCAACTCCATAATTTGCCCGGAAATTTCAACATTGTGCTCGGAAGGCTGGGGATGGGTGCCGCCGTAAGTCTGGATGACTTCGCAGGAGATAGGTTCAATACCAAGCGCGATGCCTTCCGAGATTTTGTCCTTAAGCGCTTGCTCCAAAGCCACAGCCGCCGCGCAGGAAACCTTGCCAAACCCAATGACTTTGATGTTTTTGAATTTTTTAAGGTCAAAGGTTTGATTTTTAATCCGTAATTCGTAATCCGTAATTTTTAGATAATTTTTTATTACGCTTTCCGTATCGATCGCATCCAAACCTGCCGCCGCAATGGCCAGCAAATCTTGCCGCTGTTTGCTCGTGGCAATCTGATCATAATTTTTGAACCATTTTGATTGCATACGGAAAAAACCGCCCTTTCAAGCGGCTTCCCTTAGGTCGTTTTGATTCAATTGAGTTTGGAGCTGCTCGTACTCTGCGTGCAGGGCATCCAAATCCTTTTTATCAGGATTATTGCCGGCCTCGATCCTTGCGATTTCCTGCTCCAACGCCTGAAGCCTGCTCTTGAGTTCTTCGCGGCCGTACCCGGTTTCTAAAGCCATATAATTTTTTTGAGATTAATTAAGGTCATTATAGCCTTGGGTTTCAAACATGGCAACCGTGGCAGTTGTGTTAATTACGTAATTAATTATGTAATTTGCGTATACGCAAGCGTGGACGTAAATTTGACAACCATCATGATAGGTGGGTGGCGTATTAATTATACTCTTGACAGTGTAGAGTTTCCCATATACACTGTGTCTATGTGGCTAGATTTAAGTCAATCAGAAGGGTTTGAGTGGGATGAAGGCAATCAGGCTAAAAGTTTAGAGAAACATGGAATTACTCAGCTGGAAACCGAGGAATCATTTTTCAATTTTTATATAGTTTTCCCAGACCAGAGGCATAGCCAAACCGAAAAGCGATTTGGCATGTATGGCCAGACTCAAGCAGGCAAACTATTATTTGTAGCTTTTACAATTAGAACCCGGCGAATCAGAATAATATCTGCGCGCCCGGCGAATAAAAAAGAGAGGAAAACTTATGAAGAGACATATAAAAAAGCTGCCTAAATTTAAGAACGAAGACGAAGAACGGGAGTTTTGGGATACCCATGATTCTACCGAATATTTTGATTTATCCAAAGCCATGATTGGTCCCTTGTTTCCAAATCTTAAGCCCACTTCCCAATCTATTTCTCTGCGCATTCCATCCCATATCGTGGCCCGTGTGAAAATAAAAGCTAATGAATTAGACGTGCCTTATCAATCTTTGATGAAGCAGTATATCGCCAAAGGAGTTGCGAAGAAATAAGCAACACAAAAAAATGCGCCAGGTGTCTGGCGCATTTTTTATTGAGGTGAGGCTGCGGCTTTTTTCTCGAAATTACCCGTTGTTCGACTCGCTACGCTCGCTCAGGGTGATTTTCTGCTTGAACTTCTTTGGTGAAATCACACTCCTTGCTCGAGCATTTGACTGTGCCGCCTTTGGCGTAAATTAGCAGGCTCATGCACTTGGGGCATTTTTCGCCCGTGGGCTTGGTCGGCAGCAAAAATTTGCACTGGGGATATTTGGAGCAGGAATAGAACGGGCCGCGCTTGCCGCGCCGCTCTACAAGTTCGCCTTCGCCGCATTTGGGGCAGGCCACGCCCGTGCCTTTTTGGATTTTTTTGATGTTTTTGCATTCCGGATAGCCGGTGCAGCCCAAAAACGAGCCGAACTTGCCGAACCTCACCGCCATGGGCTTGCCGCACTTTTCGCAGATCTCACCCTTGTTTTCGTCAATCATCTTTTGATCTTCCGGCATGGGGCGCGTGTATTTGCATTCCGGATAATTGCTGCAGGCGATGAATTTGCCGAACCGGCCGAATTTAAGCACTAAATCTTTACCACATTCCGGGCACTTCTCGCCTAATTTTTCCACGTGCTTTTCCACGGCTTTTTCTTTGGCTTTCAAGTTTTCGTGGAACGGGCCGTAGAATTCCCGGATCACGGGCACCCAGTCTTTGCCGCCGCTGGCGATTTCGTCTAAGTTTTCTTCCATTTTGGCCGTGAACTGCAGATCCACGACTTTGGGAAAATGCTCAACCAGAATGTCATTGACGATGAAGCCCATTTCCGTGGGATGGAATTTTTTGTCGATTTTATTCACGTAGTCGCGTTCCTGAATGGTGGTAATGGTCGGCGCGTAGGTTGAAGGCCGGCCAATGCCTTGCTCTTCCAGCGCTTTGATCAGGCTGGCATCGGTGTAGCGCGGCGGCGGTTGGGTGAAGTGCTGGTTGGGAATAATTTTTATAACTTTGGGCTGGTCGCCTTTTTTCAGTTCCGGCAACAACCCCTCCTCTTCGCCGTTGGTTTCCTCCTCGTCCGTGCCTTCGAGATAAACTTTCATAAAGCCGTCGAATTTGATGACCTGGCCGGTGGAGCGGAAAATATATTTTTTGCCTGCCCCGACCTTTGCGTCGGGGGCTCCGATAATTTCCGTGTCAACGCTGGTGGCGTCAAAAACCGCTTCCGGCATTTGCGTGGCGATAGCGCGTTTCCAGATTAGATCGTAAAGTCGATGTTGATTTCGGTCCAAATAATTTTTGATTGAATCTGGATCGCGCAAAAAATCCGTGGGCCGGATGGCTTCGTGGGCTTCCTGGGCATTTTTCGACTTAGTCGCAAAACGACGAGGATTATCTAAGACATAATCCTGGCCATAGCGGGCGGCAATGGTTTCCTTGGCGGAATTGAGCGCGAACTCCGAAAGGTTGACTGAATCCGTGCGCATGTAGGTAATCAAGCCGGTGGCTTCCTGATCGCCGATTTCCACGCCTTCATAAAGCTGTTGGGCATACATCATGGTTTGCTTGGCGGAAAATCCGAGTTTCCTGGCAGCTTCCTGCTGCAGAGTGGAGGTGGTGAAGGGCGCGGCCGGGTTGCGGCGGACTTCTTTTTTGGCCACTTCCACGACTTCGGCTGGGCGGTTGCGCAAATCCGCCACGATTTTTTTTGCCCCGACTTCGTTTTTGATAGCCAGCTTGTCCAAAGTCTTGCCATCGATTTTGGCAAGTTTGCCTGCAAAATTGGAATCTTTATTGAAAGTCCCGACAATGCTCCAGTATTCCTGCGGCTTGAATTTTTGGATTTCTTGCTCGCGTTCCACAATCAGCCGCACAGCCACGGATTGAACCCGGCCGGCGGAAAGTCCGCGTTTGACTTTTTTCCAAAGGAAGGGCGAGAGTTCGTAGCCGACCAGCCGGTCCAGCACGCGCCTGGCTTGTTGCGCGTCCACCAGGTGCAAATCTAGCTCGCGGGGATTTTTCAGCGCCTCCTCAATGGCCGTTTTGGTAATCTCGTGAAAGGCAATTCTGTTTACTGTTTTCTGTTTACTGTTTTTTAATCCAAGGGCTTGCACGAGATGCCAGGCGATGGCTTCGCCTTCGCGGTCCTCGTCAGTGGCGAGGATAATCTCGTCCGCGTTTTTGGCCAAGCTTTTCAGTTCCGCGACTTTCTTTTTGGCCTTGGGCGGAATGACGTAAGTCGGCTCAAAATCATGCTCAATGTCCACGCCCATTTTACTGCTCGGCAAATCGCGGATATGGCCAAAAGACGCGGCCACTTCGTATTGGTTGTTTAGAAAGCGTGAAATGGTTTTAGCTTTGGTAGGGCTTTCTACGATTACTAGGGACTTATTCATAAAATAAATTCGAAATCCTAATATCGAAATCCGAAACAAATTCAAATGACAGAAATTTTAAATTCAAAACAGTTTTGAACATTTAAGCCTTTGAATTTAGATATTGTTTAGAATTTAGTGCTTCGTGCTTAGGATTTAACTCAATCATTGTTATCCACTAAAATGTTGCTTGTCAAGTTTATCTTTTTTAAAATCGACGCAGTTTCGGACGAATTCGCCCATCTTGGACAGCAGTAATCGTCAATAACCACAGGCATAAGCTCGATTTTTTTGATCTCGGGTTTTTGGTCGGTCATGGTTATTGTCATCGTCATCGTTAATCCTTCCCTTGTCTCCTGGCTCCACATCTGATCAAAGATAAAGTTGCCGAGTGAGTAAAAAATATATTTGCCCTTGTATTCTTCGATGGTTTGGATCCAATGGGGGTGGTGGCCGATGAGCAGATCGGCGCCGGCATCGGTCGCGGCATGGGCTAAAGCGACATTTTTTTCATCCGGCTGGCGCTTATATTCCGTGCCGGCATGGAAAGACACGGTCACGAAGTTGGCTTTGTTTTTTAACAGTTTGATATCTTCGGCAGTTTGGGCGGAATCATTCCAGTTGCAGACCAAAGGATCAGACTGTTTGCCGCCGTCATTGTAAGCCGCGTAAGAGTAGGCCAGAAAGCCGAATTTGATTCCGCTTTTTTCTATGATTTTCCCCTGATGGCAACCCTCTCCGGTTCCGACCGCCAGGATGTCATGAGCTTTGTCATGAGCCTCAAGCAGGTCCCGCGTAAACTCAAGGCCTCTTTGGCCCTGGTCAAAAGCATGATTGTTGGCCGTGGAGAGGATGTCAAAGCCCGCGGCGACTAAACCCGCGACACTTTTTGAGTCAGCGTTGAAGACTAAACTATTGGGCACAAAGTGCGGCCCTTGGTCGTTAAACGGCGATTCCAGATTGGCAAAACTTAGATTAGCGGAAACCACTTGCCTAACCACGTGGTTAAACGGCAGCGCAAAATCACCAGCTTTCGCCATCCGGTCATGGACGTTGCGCGAGAGCATAATGTCGCCGGCGAAGAAGAGGGTGACGCTTTGTGGTTGATAGTTAATAGTTGATGGTTGATAGTCGCCTGGCTCTATCGCCCGTTTTGTTGTTAGCAAGACGATAACAATAAGGATAGCGGCGACAATAAGCAGAATAAGCTTAACGGATCTTGGCATAAGTGCCCCCGCCTACATGTTTGATCCGGCCTTTGAGTTCCAGCATGGTTAAGTTCGTGCTGACCGTGGGCGCGTCCAGCTTTAGCTGCCGGATCAGCTCATCAATGTGTTTGGGCTCGGAAAGCAAATCCAGAATTCCGGTTTCATCGTGGTAATTTTCATCCAGCTCCATCTGCAAGGTCACGTCGAGGTTCAACGCTTGGATAATGTCCGCAGCTGAAGACACCAAAACCGCTCCTTTTTTGATCAGGGCGTTGGTGCCGCGGCTGACATCGGAAAAGATGGGGCCGGGAACGGCAAACACCTCGCGGTTGAAATCAAGCGCGTAATTAGCGGTAATCAGACTGCCACTTTTTTCGTCGGCTTCAATTACGAGCGTTCCCAAGCTCAGGCCGGCAATGATCCGGTTGCGCTGGGGAAAATTGGTTTTGTAGACTTGAGATCCCAAAGCGTATTCGGATATCATACAACCCTGCTGAACGATTTTTTGGGCCAAATTGTAATTGATTCTCGGTGAAATGCTTGAGTTGTCAAGCGGGGAAGCAAGTACCGCAATGGGTGCACTGCCGGCAGAAAGTGTTGTCTGCAAAGAGCAGGCATCTACGCCGAAGGCCAGGCCCGAAACCACATCCAGGCCGGCGTTTAGGAGCTGGGGAATGAGATCTTCTACTGTGCGCCGGCCGTAGCCGGTCATTTTGCGGCTGCCCACCACCGCCAGCAGATTGTCATTCAAAATCTTTTTGTTTCCTCGGACATAAAGGATCGGCGGCGGCGAGGGGATTTCGGCCAGAAGTTTAGGATAATCTTTTTCTCCCAGAAGCAGTGCCTCAAGGCCCAGTCTTTGGGTTTCCTGCCACAATTGCTCCGGCTTCAGGCTTGGATGTTTTGCTAGAATGGCATCAATCTTTTTTTGGTCGAGGCCTGCTTTGGCCAGATCAGTTACGCCCGCTTGCCAGGCATTCTGGAAGTTGCCGAAAAACTTAAGCAGTTTGAGCAAACTGACTGGCCCGAGTTCTTCTATTGAATTGAGGGCATTGCCGTAAACTTTATTCTCGGTATTGATCCCGTTAGAAACTTCGTGCGACATGTCAGTTTAATTTTTAATTTAAAGCGCCTGAAACAGCATGTTTCTAACGGGGTTGACATTTTCTGGCATTTTTGCTATCCTATGTTGTTTCCTATAAAATATAGCACAGCAGGTGTTTTCTATCCTACTTGCGATGCGGTGAAAGCATGCAGCATCCCTCCTATTGCGTGCAAGTAGCCATAAGTTCAGGCCCAAACGGTTTTCCGTTTGATCCTGGCGCTCGTAAGTAGGGTTGAACGCATCTCATGAGGAAGGAGGAAAGTTCCATATGCCTAAGCGCCTAAGCGTTTGGCTGCTTCTGGCCGTAGTAATGTTGGCTGGAGTGGCCTATGGCTTGGCCGGCGGCATCGCCGCGTTTTTTACGGCACTGCTCGGGCTAAGTGCCGTGGCCGCCATGGTTTTTATGCGAGCCTCAGAACGGGTCTCGCACGAAAGGAGGGAAGATTCGTAAGGGCGCTCTGGCGCCAACCCTGCCGCGGGCTCGCGGCATGTCAACGTCAGTCGCCGTCGGAGGAGCCATGCCACACGGTAGTCTGGGTCGAACACTTCCGCTCCATGTAGTGGAAGTGAACGCGCGCGGCGCTCTGTGCCGCGTGAGTAGCCAGTGCAGCAAAGAACGATGCCAGCAACAGCTGGCCATGCGGGCAAGTCGGATTCACGACCTGCTGCACATGGCCGAGCAGGAGCTGGACCTCTACTTCAAAGAGCTCATGGCCTGCAAACACGCGGGGTTGAGCCCTGAAGAAGTGGATATCCGCTTTGCGCTGCTGGCCCTTGAGTTCGGCGGGGACTGATTTCCCCGTTCCCACCCCGCCCGTTACCCAGCACGGGCAAGAGCAGAATAGTCCGCGCGCCCGCGCGAACAAGCTGCTTTCATGGCCTTGTCCCAGCAAGGCCAACCCTCGTCGTCGCAGTCGCCGGCGAGTTTTTTTAGGATCCCTGAATCCTGATTCTTGCAAAGCGGTCCTTCTACGAACTACGAAATTCTACGAAATACGAACTATCCATTAAATCGTGACTGAGCCGTTTCAAAATCTTGAGTTTGGATAGTCTCAATAGCTTTGACCGCTGCCGGGAGAAGTTGTTGTTTTATAATTTCCTCTTCTAGCCCGGAAAAATTTTGTAAAACATAGACATCACCAGGAATCCGCCCTCTTGCTTCAGGCATATCAATGCCTAGCCTGACCCGAACAAAGTTTTGAGTTCCTAATTCATCAATGATTGATTGTACCCCGTTATGTCCTGCAGACGATATATTTTTTTGGACTTTAATTGAGCCAAAAGGCAAATCCAAGTCATCATGAATTACAATCATTTCCGCGGCTGGGTAATATTTCAATATTTCTTTCACAGCCTCGCCGGATTTATTCATGAATGTCTGCGGTTTGGCCAGGATAATATCATTAAGCTTGATAAACTTCGAGTCATGTTTGTCTTGCCAGTTTTCTCCATCAGCGAGCAGATCCAATACGCGGAAGCCGAGGTTATGCCGCGTGTTTTTGTATTGCTTGCCCGGGTTGCCAAGGCCTATGATGAGATAGCTCATAGTAGTAATTAGTAAGGAGTAATACTATTTACTTATTCCTAAATTATACTGACCCTTGACTTTTCCGTCAAAAAAGTGTATTGGTTCATAATTTTATGCTTTATTTTTTTATGCTTAGTCATCGCGTCGCGGATGATGATAGCGCGAGAAATTTTTTTGACCAGAACTCTTTGCTTCTGCCGCCAGCCCAGTGCGCGGATAATCTCAGCCGGAATGACGACTGAGGTCGATCCGGTCTGGCCGGCGCGCGTCAATTTGCGGATTTTGCTTGAAGATTTTATTCTCATGAGTTATCTCTATACTATAATTTATTTTGTATCTAAATGTAGGACTACGCCTTCAATAAACTCGCGAGCGGAGATGATCTTGGTGGTTTTCCAAAATTTAGGGAAATGCTTGAGGTTGCCGGAGATCAGATAATCAGCCCTGGCCGCTTCGGCGCATTCTAAGAATTTGTCGTCTTTTGGATCAATAAGAAAATTGATTTTAATATCCGGCTCGATCGTGATTGTTCGAGAATGAATAAGCGCAAAGAGTTCTCTGCGCCTTTTGGGTTTGATTCTTAATTCTGACCGGCTTGAAACCTCTTGGTACTCATCCAGAACCTGCGAGGAAATAAACCATGTTGCCGGAGGAGTGAGACTAAAAAATAAAATAGCATGTTCCAAACCCTCAGGTTTGAGCAAGCCGGAAATTAAAATATTCGTGTCAATTACCAGTCGCAGCGGCAACACGGCTATTTTTTGGATCTCCTGACTTCTGTGATTATGGCATTGATTCGCTTCATGCTTATGCGACTGGTCTTATTGCGTTTTGATTCTTCTCCAATTACTCTTAGTATTTCAGGTTCGGGAGCTCTGGACTTGAGATAATCCATGATGCTTAAAATTACAGCTTTGGGTGAGCCGCGTTTTTCCACGACAAAAGATCGGCGGTCTTTTTCAACCTGTTTTAGGATTTGGCCGAATTTGTTGCGCGCCGTAAGGGCAGAAATAACATTAGGCATATTTTTGAACTCTATAGTTTAATTATTCTAATTATACATTTAGTTATTTTGGTCTGTCAAGCTTTCCTGATATAGCGGATCATTATCGGACTGCCTTCGAATCCGAATTTTAAGCGGAACTGCTTTTCGAACCATTTTTTCCACGCGGTGGCTATTGCCGCTGGGAAGTTGACGGTCAGTTTGAAGACCGGCGGGTTAGTGGCAATCTGCTTGAGATTATAAAATTTCGGCGCGCGCTGGTCTTCCATTTTACCCGGCATGTTTTCTTCGGTCATTTTATCCAAAAAATGGTCTAATTCTGTCTGGTCAATTTCCCGACTCGCGGACGAGAAAGCCTTCTTGGCGAATTTTAACAAAAGATCCAAGCCCCGGGAAGTTTTGGCAGACGAAAATAGCACGGGCACAAACCACATTTGCGGCAAGTAATCAGGCAAGGTATCCAAAAGCCTGTCCTGCTGCGCTTGGTCCAAAAGGTCAATTTTATTGAGCACAATCACGGCCGGTTTTTTTTGCTCCAGGATTTCTTCGGCAATGGCCTGATCCTGGAACGTCATGTCGCTTGCGGCATCCAGCACGAACAGGGCGACTTCAGTTGAGCTGATGACGCGGATGGATTGGAAAGCGGCTGCCGCTGCCACGTCCGCGTCCTGCTTCCACTTTTTTTTGATGCCGGCCGTGTCAATCAGGATGAATTTTTGACCTTCATATTCGAACGGAATATCCACGGCCGAGCGGGTGGTGCCGGCGGTTTCGTGGACAATCAGGCGATCTTGTTTCAACAAAGCATTGACCAGCGACGATTTGCCGACATTGGGCTTGCCGACAAAGGCAATCCGTAATCCGTAATCCGTAATTTTCGAATTGCGAATTGCGAATTGCGAATTAAGTTTTTCCACAATAGAGTCCAAAAGGTCGCCGATGCCGGAACCGTTGATTGAAGAAATCATAAACGGCTGGCCCAAGCCCAGCTTGACGTATTCCGAAGCCAAACTTTCGATTTTGGCATTGCGCGCGTCAATTTTATTAGCCGCGAGCACGGCGGGTTTTTTTGTACGGATGAGATTTTTAGCCGCAGCAAAATCCTGGTTTCCCGGCGAGGTCTTGCCGTCAACCATGAATAAAATCAGATCAGCTTCTGCAACTGCGATGGCCGTTTGTTTCTGGATGTTCCGCTCCAGGTCAGAGCCGGGGCGCGCTAGGCCGGCGGTATCCACCAAATAGAAAGCCAGATCGTTCCAGGACGTCAGCCCAAAATGCCGGTCGCGGGTCGTGCCGGCCTCGGGATAAATCAAGGCCTTCTTCAGGCCCAAGACTTTGTTGAAAAAAGTGGATTTGCCGACATTAGGCAGGCCGATGATGGCGATAATGGGAATTCTCATAGAGGAGATTAAAGATTAAAGAGAAAAGATTAAAATAACAAAGCGAAATGTAAAAACGTTTTTAGTTTTGAGCTGTTGTTTTTCGTTTTTCTCTTTACGTTTTACTCTTACAATGCGTCTTTGCCGAGGATGATGACGAAATCAGCGCTGGAATTGGCGTAAGGGATGTCGGCGAGGGTGAAATTGAAGTTATTCTTCAAGTAATCTAAAGTTTGGGGAAATTTGCCGTTGGAATTGTCGTAGAGAATCGTGCGCTCATAAGGGGTTTTACTTTTGAAGCTGGTGACTTTGGCGCTGTAGGCGGTATCAATGATGGTTTGCAGGCTGTCCAAGGCATAGGGCTTGCCGGTCGAATTTTGGATTTCGATGGCGGCTTTTTCTTTATTAAGTCTGCCGGCCGCCAACGCATCCGATAAAAACGCGTGGATGTCTTGGTAGGTTTTGCCTTCGCACGGCTGGATGACGTAGGCCCGGGCGACGTAGTCCTCTATGATCCCCTGACAGATCAGGTCCCCTTGCGGCTCCAGTGAGAGCGAATAGATATTATCGGGGGAAATATTTTTGCTGACGTCAGTCAGGCGCTTGAGTTCATAGGGTTCGAGGTTGGTTCGGAAGTTTTGGGTGAAATCATTGAGCAAGTTGCTAAGCGTGCGGACATCGGTTAAATTGAGCTTGATGACTTTTTGCCCGAACGCGGTGATGATTTTTTTTTGGCGTTCGCTGCGGGCAAAGTCTGAGCCTTCGCCGCTATTGCCGTGGCGGGAGCGGACGAACTGCAGCGAGCGCAGGCCATTCATATGCTCCTGCCCCTGGGTAAAAGTTACGGGCGGCAGGTAACCAAACCGCTCGTCTGGGTAGGTATTATCGGTAAACGAGCGGTCAACATAAATATCGAGTCCGCCAACATGGTCAACCGCCTTGACGAATCCTTTGAAATCAATGGCGGTGAAATACGGAACTTCCAAGCCGGTGAGTTTTTCCACTGCCGCAAGCGCCGCCGGGCCGCCCCCGCCCCCTTCTTTGGCTTCAGCATAAGCGTAGATGGCATTGATTTTCGTGAAGCTGTTGTTGACGCTGATTACAAAATCGCGAGGAACGGAAATCAAAACCGCTTCCTTGGTTAACGTGTTGATTTGCGCCACAATCATGGTGTCAGTCAAAAGCGGCCCTTCATGCCCAGGTCCGCCCATGCCTATCAGCAGTACATTGACCAATCCCCGTTCCTCTCCCTGCAGTTGCCGATCGTCGCCCATAAAGAAATTTCCGAATCGGACAAAAACGTTCTGTTTATTGGTGAAGATTTGGTTGGTTTTAGAAATGATTTTCCCTCCTCCCCAGACACCCAACGAAATAACGAGCAAGAGGAGCAGCAAAAATAAGTGCTTTTTGTTTCTGCGCCGCGGCGGTGCGTATTGCATGGGAGCCGGATGTTCTTTGGGACCGATAAGATCGAAATTATTCATGAGTAGAAAAGAAATTGCCTGCTAATTATACCATTTTAGCCCTTGATTTGCACTCCCAATGTTTGGTAAACTAACTAAGCAAATTTTAACCAGGGTGTTTGGGACGATTAGCTCAGCTGGTTATCCGCCTTTGCTCTTCGCTTCTTGGGCAATTAGCTCAGCGGTTAGAGCGCTGCATTCACATTGCAGAAGTCGGTGGTTCGAATCCACCATTGCCCACCAGAATATTATTTATTAAGCTGCGGCGGACAGGGAGCGCGCGCCGCCTGCCCGCCGAAACTTCAGTGAAGACGGGTTCACATCGGCGAGGTCAGTGGTTCGAGTCCACTATCGTCCACCAGGATTATTGTATGGAAAACACAGGAAGCGAAACGCCTAGGAACGGATTTTTTGGGAGCTTTGTCTCGGCGGTGTTGTTTGTTTGGGATTTTTTGAAAGTTATCATCATCGCCCTAGCCATCATTTTGCCTGTGCGCTATTTCCTTTTCCAGCCGTTTATCGTTTCCGGCTCGTCCATGGAGCCCAATTACTCAAACGGCGAATATTTGATCATCGACGAAATCTCGTACCGATTCAGTCAACCGCAGCGGGGAGACGTGGTCGTGTTGAAATTTCCCAAAGACCCCAAGCAATTTTTCATCAAAAGAGTTGTCGCCCTGCCCGGGGAGGAAGTGAACATTGACAATGGCCGGGTGGCAATTATTAATGGCGAATATCCGCAGGGCGTGGTTTTGGACGAATCGTATCTGCCCAACCAAGGACTGACCTTCCCGCACAACGCGGCCTTGATCGGCGGCAAGAAAACCCTCAAGCTCGCCAATGATGAATATTTCACACTCGGGGATAACCGGCTGGCTTCGTCCGATTCCCGGGATTGGGGGATATTGAAACGCCATGAAATTATCGGCAAAGTCTTTCTGAGGCTGTTGCCGTTGAATGAATTTTCCAAGTTTGAAGCGCCAGCGTATAGCTTTTAACCCACAACCTGAACATGGGTAGGCCTAAAAAAATCACGCCGATAGTAGAGAAAGCCCCGGCTAAAGTCCCAGGCGGCTTTGACGTACTGCCGGAGCAGCAGCAATTTTTTGCCTGTTTCACTGACAAATTGGCGGCTTTGGCCCATACTTTTGGCTACTACAAGGTCGATACGCCTCTTTTGGAAGACAGCCGGCTGTTCCGGTTTTGGCAAGAGACCTTCAAACATAAGCTGATCGAGACAGGCGAGGACAAAAGCAGGATTGCGTTCAAGCCGACCAATCTTTTCGGCCTGGCACGGGCATATCTCGATCATCGATATTTTGAAAAAGAGCGGACAGTCAAATGGTTTTCCCTTTCCCCGGTGGCCTACGAAACTTCGGACGGTCTGATATTGCAGCATTTTGAATGGGGGTTCCAAATTTTCGGCGAGACCTCGCCGATTGCTGATGTCCAGCTGATCAATTTGCTTTTGAAATTGTTCGGAGAAACCGGACTGCATACTTTATCTTTGGAAGTCAATAACATCGGCTGTTTGGAATGCCGCCCGCTTTTTGTTGATGTGTTGCGGAATTTTTTCAAGGATAAGAAGTATGATCTTTGCGAGAACTGCTTGGAACATTTGGAAATCAATCCGTTGAATATCCTCGCCTGCGACAATTTGTCCTGCAATGCCGCCGCGGCTGAAGCGCCGGTGTTCGTGGATTATCTTTGTGAGCCTTGCCGCCGTCATTTCATCGCCGTGCTGGAAGGGCTGGACGAACTGGGTTTGGTTTATAACCTCAACCAAAAAGTGGTCGGATTCCCTTGGTCGCGCAAGACCGTGTTTCAAATCCGGTTCAGAAACGCTGAAAACGTGGAATTGGTGCTGGGCCAAGGCGGTCATGCCGATGATTTGATCGTAAGTTTAGGCGGTCCACCAACCCAGGCCTTGGGTTTTTGGGGGAATGTCGAAACTGCCGCGGCAGCCTTGGAATCCGCCCAGGTGAAATTCACGCACAAGACCAAGGTGGAAGTATTTTTGGTGCCTTTGGGGGATTTGGCCGCCAAGAAAAGTCTGCGGCTGTTTACTGAGCTGTGGAGCCAGAACATTGTGACCTCTGAATTTATCGGCCCGGGCTCAATCAAGACCCAGCTGAAGCTGGCCGAATCGAGTAAGGTCAGTATTGCCTTGATTATCGGCCAGAAAGAGGCGCGCGACGGCACGGTGATTTTGCGTGACGTCCCATCCGGCATGCAGGAATTGTTTACGGTCGAGCGGATTGTGGAAGAGGTCAAGAAGAGATTGGGCAGATAGCCGAGTTTGTGTTATAATTTTGGCACAGAAAGGGGTGAATAATTTTTGGTTGAAGTCAAAAAGAAGGAAGGGGAGTCATTCGAAGCTTTGTTGAGAAGGTTTAATCGCAAGATTCAACAGAGCGGTGTTTTGATCCGCGCGCGAAAAATTCGGTTTTTCGAGCCCGGTAGGTCAAAAAATTTGTTGCGAGAAGCGGCATTGAGACGGCTAAGCAACAGAGAGAAGCGGGAAGAATTGAAAAAATTGGGCAAACTGCCCACGGGGCCGAAGTATTACAAGAAAAGAAATTAGGAAAAATCAATGCATATAGACAGCGATCTAAAGGCGGCGCTTTTGGAGAAAGATGAGGTAAAAATTTCAGCCCTGCGGAACCTCAAAGCGGAGATTAAGAACGTTGAAATTGAAAAACAACACGCATTGAGTGATGAGGAAGTCCTGGACGTGGTGCGCCGCAAAGTTAAACAGCACAGAGATTCAATTGACAGTTTTATGAAAGGCGGCCGTGCTGATTTGGTTGACCGGGAGCAGGCCCAGATGGCAGTGCTTGCAAAATACTTACCGCAGCAGCTAAGCGAAGATGAGGTGAAAAAATTGGTATCTGAGGTGATAGCGGAACTCCGGGCTGCCCCATCAGATTTCGGCAAAGTCATGAAGGAAGTATTGGCTAAGGCGGGTGGAAGGACAGATGGGAGTGTTGTGTCTAAGATTGTGAAAGAGAAATTGAAATAGATTCGAAATAGACACGTAACACGAAACACGTAACACGTAACAATCTGAATGATACGTGGTACGTGATACATGATACGTGAAATAAAAATGGCGAAAGAACAAATATTTATCGGACTTGACGTCGGCTCCTCGGTCATCCGGGTCGTAGTTGGCAAGCAAGAATCGGAGCTGGGAGCGGCAAGTGTTGTCGGAGTTGGAGAAGCCAGCTCAGGCGGCATTCGCCGCGGGGTGATCGTGGATATTGATGAAGCGGTTTCGGCCATCTCTGAGGCTTTGGAAAAAGCCGAGCGTATGACCGGACTGACCTTAGACCACGCGGTCGTGTCTGTGGGTGGGGCGCAAATCACTTCCCAGGAAAGTCATGGCGTGGTGGCCATAGCCAGGGCTGACGGCGAGATTACTGAAAACGACGTCGTGCGAGTGGTGGATGCCTCACAAGCCATTTCCATCCCTCCAAATAGGGAGATTCTGCACGTCATTCCGAAAACTTTCGTGGTTGACGGTCAAAGCGGCATCAAGGATCCGGTGGGTATGTCCGGTATTCGGCTCGAGGTGGACACCCAAATCATCCAGGCCTCGGTGCCATTTATCAAAAATCTGACCAAAGCCATCCTGCAGGCCGGCTTGGAGATTGACGATTTGGTATTGGCGCCTTTGGCTGCCGCCCAGTCGGTTTTGACCAAGAAGCAGAAGGAACTGGGCGTCTGCGTCTTGGATTTGGGCGGGGGAACTACGAGCATGGTGGTATTTGAGGAAGGGGATTTGATCTTGTCTTCGATTCTGCCAGTGGGCTCAATGCATATCACCAATGATCTAGCCATTGGCTTGCGTTCCAGCGTGGACACGGCTGAGAAAGTGAAACTGCAATACGGAGTGGCTGAAGTGCGGGAAGTCAAGAAAGACGCGGAGATTGATCTTGGCAAGATTGACAAGCAGGAAGAAGGCCGTGTTTCGGTTAAGCACATCGCCGAAATCATCGAGGCGCGTCTGGAAGAGATTTTTGATCTGGTCAATAAGCAGCTCAAGAGCATCAACCGCGACGGCCAGCTGCCCTCCGGGGTTATTTTGACCGGCGGCGGGGCCAAACTGCCCGGGGTTTTGGAATTGGCGAAAAAGCAATTGCGGCTGCCTGTGGTTTTGGGTACTCCAGGCACCTTGGCTACGGTGATCGACCGCGTCAATGAGCCGCAATTTGCCACGGCTGTTGGCCTGGTCATGTGGGGCAATGAATTTTTATTGGGCCGCTCGCGCACGGTCAACAAATTCGCCCGCAAATTTTTGGAGCATGATACTGTTAACAAGCTGCGCAAGTGGTTCAAATCATTTTTGCCGTGATATAATATTTTGGGTTATCTTATGAAATATAAAGAGATCAAACCGAAAATTGAAACGTTCGCCAGAATCAAAGTCATCGGAGTCGGCGGCTCCGGGCACAATGCCATCCATCGAATGATGGAAGAGGGGATCAACGGCGTGGAGTTCGTGGCCATCAATACTGACGCGCAGGCCCTGCATCATTCGTCAGCTGACCAGAAGGTGCACATCGGCAAAACCGTGACCAGAGGCTTGGGTGCAGGCATGAATCCGGACATCGGGCGGGCTGCGGCTGAGGAGTCCAAAGACGAAATTTTTGAGGCTATCAGAAACGCCGACATGGTCTTTATTACCTGCGGTTTAGGCGGGGGGACTGGCAGCGGAGCGTCGCCTGTGGTGGCCGAATTGACCAAAAAAGCCGGCATTTTGACCGTGGCCGTAGTTACCAAGCCATTCGCATTTGAGGGCGCTAAACGGCGGGAGATCGCCGAAACGGCCATTGAAAACCTAAAAAGGCAGGTGGATACGATTATCGTCATCCCCAATGATCGGATTTTGCAGATTATTGACAAGAAAACGTCGCTCTTAGATGCGTTCAAGACCGTGGACGATGTTTTGCGCCAGGGGGTGGCAGGCATTTCTGATTTGATTACCACACCTGGCATGATTAATGTGGATTTTGCGGATGTCAAGGCTATAATGCAAAATGCCGGTTCGGCACTTATGGGCATTGGGCGCGCCACCGGCGAGAACCGCGCGTTGGAAGCTGCCCGCTCAGCCATTGATTCGCCGCTTTTGGAGTTGTCCGTGGATGGAGCGAAAGGAGTGCTGTTTAATATTACCGGTAGCAAGGATTTGGGAATGCATGAAGTTGATGAGGCGGCTAAATTTATCACCAAGTCCGTGGATCCGGAGGCCAAGATCATTTTTGGCGCGGTGATTGACGAGGGCATGGATGAGGAAGTCAAAATTACGGTCATTGCCACGGGCTTTGATGAAAATTACAAACCCGGGGCCAGTCCCAGCGTGCGCATGGAAGAACCGGTTTTTGAGCCAATTAAGCGTCCGGTGTTTGCGCCCAAGGTCATAGAGGAAGAAGTAAAAATGCCGTCAAGCGATGAGCAGGACGAGCTGGAGATTCCGGCGTTTATACGGAAAAAAATTAAATGACACGTAACACGTAGCACATAACACGTATCAAAGGTTTGTTACGTGTTCCATGTTACGTGATATGTGAACTCTATGCTTTCCAAACCCTTAATCTATACAGTATTAGTATTTCAGATCATCGGCCTGGTTTGGGACGCTTTTTATCATTTCACTGATCCTGGAGGCATTGGCGAATTTTTCGCAGCCGCCCACTGGCCGGTATTTTTGGGTTTTGTGATTTTGCTCATCGCGGTCCTGCAATCTTTTCCCAAAAAGAAAGAGCCGAACGAGGACAACAAATTTTTGCCTTAAATTACGTAATTAAATATGTAATTTAATTCTCTGCTGTTTTCTCCCCGCAAAACGGGGATTTTTTAATTTGCCCACTAGAGGTACCTAAAAAAGGCATGGCGCAAATAGGTACCGCCAAAGGCTCAACCGTTTACCCGGTAGTGAAGTTCGATTATTTTTTTGAGTGTGAAGCACTATCGAACTTCTACTACTGGGCGGTTGAGACTTTGAAATTTGCTTAATTGCCAGGCAATTTGATATGCTTGGGGCAAACATACATGTCAAAACACACACCTAAGCCTGTGAGGAGGAAACGAATGCAGAGAACGATTCCTATTCCATCCAATGTCGTGCTAGTGGACAATCCGGCGGCGCTGCAAGCGCTTACCGTGATGCGCGACGAACGAACCAAACCAGCAGAGATGAGAGCACAACTCGCACGCCTTACTTCGGCGATCATGCCGGAGCTGATGAAGGATCTCATCTGGTCCATTAACTCACTGAACACGCCGCTGGACATCGCCCAAGGGACGTACCAGGGGCGGCGTGTGACGCTGGTGCCCGTGCTCCGCGCGGGGTTGGGCATGCTGGACACGGCCCTGGGTTTCTTCTCGGATGTGAGGGTTGGATTCATATGGCTTGGGCGCGACGAGGAGACGGCAGAAGCCAGTTGTTACGGAAGAAATCTGCCGCCAAATCTCAAGCACGACCACGTCATCATTCTCGACGGCATGGTCGCTACCGGCGGCAGCACGATCATGGCGGTCAACATCCTCAAGCAAGCGGGAGCTACTGACATTCGCCAGTTGTTCGTGGTGGCGGCGCCGGAAGGACTGGCTGCGGTGGGCCAAGCACATCCGGATGTCATGCTCTACGGGCCTGCCGTGGACGAGCGTTTGGATGACCGCAAGTACATCGTCCCAGGCCTGGGCGACCTCGGCGACCGCCTCTACGGCACCGAGTAACTTGATCGTTTTCATTCCGAGATGGCCTGCCATCTCTTTTTTTTGAGTTTTTTTTGGGTTTTTGGCTTGATGACTCGCAGGTACCTAAAAAAGGCATGGCGCAAATAGGTACCGATTAAGACCTTTAGATTTACACATATATATGTGCATATATGTATATATTAAGCTAGTATGGCGAAGAACTTGGCGGGCCGTAGAACCATTGGACGCGGTCATTGGGATTGATTTGATAAGCAGAGGCGCCGACATTGGGAACGGCATCGTTGACCGCGTATTGCCAGCCATTGGCACCCGCTGCTGCAATGCCAGCGATTGATTGGACGTAGGCGCCCAAGGAAGTATTGGCGATGGTTACCGGAAATCCGCCGCTAGCTGAGGATGTGGTCAGCGCACCCAGCGCAGTCCAGCCTGTTTCAGAAGCTGGCGTGATGTTGCCTGAAAAAATCGTGCTGTTTTGGCTGCGGACGGAGATGCTGACTGTTTGTTGAGGCGGCGGTGGGGTTGGCGAAGGTGTAGGTGAGGGTGTGGGCGTGGGAACCGGTGTAGGGAAGCCGCCTCCAACATCGCCGCATCCCGCTTCCCAGGTTTTGATGAAGTAAAGCTGGTCTCCGACCTTAACGATCTTGCCGCCTTCAGGTGGAAAAACAAAATCA
>MFEL01000017.1 GCA_001777575.1 Candidatus Doudnabacteria bacterium RIFCSPHIGHO2_01_FULL_46_24 | reverse complement strand
AGACCTTGAATACCTTGAGATCCAGTTGGGCCTGTCCCGCCGGTAGGACCAGTTGGGCCTGTCAGACCTTGAATACCTTGAGATCCAGTTGGGCCTGTCCCGCCGGTAAGACCAGTTGGGCCTGTCAGACCTTGAATACCTTGAGATCCAGTTGGGCCTGTCCCGCCGGTAGGACCAGTTGGGCCTGTCAGACCTTGAATACCTTGTGGACCGGTATAGTTGTTGAAAACGCTCCCATCACAGATCTTCGTCTGGTTCGCAACGCTGTCGAAGTAGATGATACCCTTGTTTCCTAAGTCGCAGATAGCTGGGGCACTGGCCTGCGGAACGAACTTGATTGATTGCAGGCTCTGGCCGAGAGCGACTATGACGAACCCAGCCAGCATCGCACCAATGCTGGCTGAAACAAGAACTATGAAACGCTGGATTGTCATTTGTGTACCGCTGTCGCCTTGCAACCCGAAATCCTCGTTGTATCTGCCATAAGATCGCAGATGCTCGGGTTCTTGTCGTCGCGGGCTCTCACCACTAAGATATTATCCGTGCAGGCGCGCTGGAAAACAGAATCAGCGATTGAATCGCACAGCTTAGGGTCCTTCGCGTCACTTGCCTTTGTGATCACGACATTCATTTCACATGCCAGCCGATCAGCCGCAGAATCAATTTTCCCGCAGACCGATGCATCTCGCGAGTCGATCGCTCTTCGAATAAGAGCTTTTACATCGCCACCCGCCTGAAGTGCCTGGGTTTGGGCAGAGGGCCCGGTCGCGGGCGCCGGAACCGTCGACGGAATTGTCGAATTGCGCAGTGACTGTTTCACTGCGGCGACAGCCGCAACTAAAATGACGACAACAACCGCGATGCTTATGACGATGTTTCGTTTGTTATGCTCCATAATAATAGTCTAATTTTTAGTTTATTTTATATTTTTGATTATATCATAGTCCTATGCGAACAAACAACCAATCCTGTGCATAACTTTATCCCCGCGCCAATTGCTCATTAAAAATAGCGCCTCACTAGCGAACGGACTATGTCATCAAAATTCTCAAGTCGACCATTTTTCCCTTGAGGAAATTGATTTTTTTAATTTTTTTTCAAATTCCGGACGGACTTCCGGTCCGAAACCAGGGTCGAGATTTTCTAATTTCTTTTCGTTTATAATATCTTTTTCTCTATAAATCCCGATTCTACTTCTCTGTTCCTCGGATAACCTCAAAAAATACTCCAGTTTAAGAGATTGAAGATTCTTTTCAATTTGATTTACTTTTTCTAAAATTGCGGTGTTTAGATTTTTCATAATCCTATGGCGTCCAAAGTTCTGAAGTCAACTTTTAAATCCGCGTTTATCACTGCCTGACTGGCAGGCAGGCGCTTCTATACTTAGGGTTTCGCATAATACTCAACGCTGACCAAGTTGAGCCAAGGGGTTTGAAATTTGTCGGCGCCAGGGACAACCCCGTTAGAGGCAGGGCTCCCAGAGGTGCCCGTAGCACTCGCCTGCTGGCGAGGGAGGCCTCTAACGGGGTTAAGTTCAACCTTAAAGCGAAAATCGTTTCCTTTTGTGCTGAAATTAACCATCTCGTTTAGTTTGGTTTCCTGCCAATTTTTGCCTCCGTCATTGGAAAGATAATAACGGATATTGTCAGCCGAACCGTTTATTTTATAAAATTTGCCTCCGGTAATTTCATTGTCAAAGCGATTTAATTTTACGGATTCCCAAGCGATTTTTTTGTCTTTTTTGTAGCCGTTGTCGGTAAATTTATAAATTTTTGGCGATTGGCCTCCCGTTATTCCATACAAAGTGTTCAAATTGAAGCCGGGTAGAAGTTCAAATGATGGTTCAACTCCGCTCATCACAAGTTGCTTGCTGCCGATTAATATATCCGCGAAATCAATGCCGGCGGCGCCCTCGATACGAATAAACTTTATTATTGATGATTGATTGATTCCTGAACTTAACCACCAGGCGTTGCCGTATTTAAAAATTTTCGGAATAATATTGCCTCCCATAACGCGCTGGGAGAAGAAACGGGAGTAATCTTCTGTTGTAGAAGCGGATAGGATAGAAGCGGATTGACGCGGAGCTTCGGGGACTAGAAGCGGATTAACGCTGAATTTATACGCCTGGCCGATGTAGGCCGCGTAGAGCGCCAAGATTTCATCGTTCTCCGAATCGTAGCCGAAGCGGATTGTTCCGGGATAGGGAGAGGAGAATAATTTTTCCGCGACCGGTAAAAATGGCGAGGAAGAAATCCCTCCCCCCTGCGGGGTACTCCCTTTAGGAAAGGGAGAATTATATTTGAAAATACTGCCGGTGTATGTGCCGTCTTTTTTTTCAACCGCGCCGACAAGCATATAAGCCAAAAGGCGCGAATCAGAACGCGGATCTACGCTTCCCAAAGAAATTGAGTTAAAAGATTTTCCGGATTGCAGATTTATTTTACTTAATTCCGACGGGTTGTTAATTGAAAAACTTCCTATTGAAGTTGAACTTCCATAGTTAACCAAACATTCCGCATTGGCACAGGCCAAATCGGTTATTGCGCCGGGTGCGTTTACGGAAACCGGACGATTTACTGGCCCCACCTCGATTCCGCTATCAGAAGAAGCCGCTACAATCCATACTCCGGCAGAGTCGTCATAATCAAGCGCAGCGCTCCTTAATTGATTATTGATTATTGATGACTGATTGATTGAGATTGCTTCGTCGCCTGCGGCTCCTCGCAATGACATAATTTTTCCGCTTTTTGTCACAAGAACGATTTCTTTGCCGTTGCCATCGGCGGCGATTATTGTTTCATCTTTTAGGGCGTTGCTCAATTCCGGAACCTCCTTCCATTCGTAATCCGGCGGAAAAGAAATGCTTGAAAGTTTTTGGTCCTGATAAACGTTTGATTTCTCCTGATTGAGCCAGCCGGTGCCGGAGAAAAGTTCGGTGAAACTGCCGTTAGCCGTAGAGGTAGTAGAAGCGGATGGACGCAGAACTTCTGTTGTAGAAGCGGTAGAAGTAGAAGCGGATAAACGCGGAGCGGCTGGTGTTTCAGGGACAGAAGTTGGAAAAGCTGATGAGAGAAATTTTCCCATCAGCGAGCGGAAGATAAAAACCCCGCCGAAAAATATTATTACCAAACAAACCAGAGGGAAAACAAATTTAAGGGCTGGCTTTTTCCTTCTCATAGTATAGAAGCGGATAAACGCGGATACATGTTATTCATAGCGAGCTTTATCAAAAACGCGACGCTTTATTTCCAGTTTCTGTGGACCGAAATTTATTAAAAACCCTAACTTGTAATTTGAACCCTTCAAATAACGCCAGAATTGTCTATCGTCGCTTCTACTCAAGAATTGTTTAACTTTTAATTCTATAAGAATTTTATCCTCAACAATTAAATCTGGTATGTAGACGCCGATTTTTTCATTATTATGAAAAATATCTATTCTTTTCTGATTTTCAACTCTGAGTTTTCTTGATTGCAGTTCCAAAAATAAGGCTTTATTAATAGCCGTCTCCTTGAAGTCACCGCCGAATTTCTTATACAAGTCAAAACATGCTCCCCTAATTTGATAGCTTAAATCTTCGTAAAGTAATTTTTCACCGTTTTTAGTAGCCATCGTTTCCGCGTCTTTGTCCGCTTCTACGTTTCCGCTTCTATGATATCCGCGCATATCCGCTTCTAGATTTCGGTAATCCGCGCATATCCGCTTCTATCTATTGTACTATCATTTTCCCAACTTCGCCTCTGCCGCTGTGCCCGGGAACATCGCAATGGAAAGCGTATTCGCCGGATTTCGGCGCGTTGAAACTAATGGCGCGTGTTTCGCCCGGCCCGACGCCGATTGCAACCGCGGAAAGGGACTTGTCGTCAAACAGAAAAACGTGCGTTTGCGAATCGGTGGCAGTGACGGCGAGCGTTACGGCGGCGCCTGATTTAACCGTGAAACTTGAGGGCGAAAATCCCGCCGCGGAAACGGAAATTTTGATTGTTTGCGGAGGAAGGTCTTTCGGTGAAGTAATCGGGTTGGATTGCTGTGGCGCTTCGGGCGTTCCGGGCGTTACGTTTAGCTTGACCTGCTCGCCCGTCTGTGTTACAACTTGTCCTGTTTCAGAAATCGGGCTTGTACCGGGCGCGGCGACCGTTCCCTTCTCCGTTTTCGTTCCCTGCGGCGCGTTAGTGATTACTGATGATTGATTATTGATTATTAAGTACCCGACGATGATTAGGACGACAACGGCCGCGGCGCCGATGATGATGTTTTGTTTTGTCATTGATTATTGATGATTAGACCTTTGGTTTTTTTATGTAGAAGCGGACTAACAGAGATTGCTTCGGCGATTCCATCGCCTCGCAAAGACGGAGGGATTGTCATTGCGAGGAGACCGAAGGCCGACGTGGCAATCTCTAATGAAGTATGGAAGTTGAACTTCAATAGATTATCATCTGATAAAGGTTCATAATTTCAACATTTCGCGTAAAGCTTTATCAATTTTCTCCTGGTATTTTTTATTAACTCTGCCGATAATTTTTAAAATCCGCGCTTTGTCTACGGCTCTGATATGAAAAATCAGCGCAACCGACTCCTGTTTAAGATTATTTTGTTTATCAGGAAGAATAGCCAGAGTATGATGGAATCTTAAAGCTTCACGATTAGTTGTAAGAGGAATAGCCATTGCGACACCTGCTTCCGAGTCAGACATTAAAATCGCAGGCCGTTCGCCAAACTGTTCATGCCCGATGCCCGCCGCTAGATGAATAACGCAGATATCGCCTTTTTTCATATGCTCTTCTCAAATTTCATTAAATCGCTATCGCTTGTTTTCTCCCAGGTTTCTATTTCTTTTTTTAACTCTATTTTCTTTTCTAAAATCTGGAGATAATACAAGACGGCACTAGTTAAAAAATCTTCCCAAGAAAGACCCAAATGGCGAGAAGCTGTTTTTAGCTCTTTTTCTATTTTTTTCGGAATAGTAATGGTAATCATAGTATAGAAGCGGATATACGCGGACTTTTTTTGTTTATTATAGAAGCGGAGTAACGCGGAACATTTTGTAGAAATGAAATATATCCGGATATACGCTGATATAAATGACTATTGATTATTTTCTCGACGTTTTTTTCTTGATATTTATCATAACATATCCTTAGGTTATAATCCTTGCGCCTCCCTCGCTTAAAATAACCAGTTTGGATTTAATATTTTTGCGAGCCGCCAGAAATCTTCGTAAATAAAAAATAACATTTGGGGGCGTTTGATTGCTTAATCTTAAAATGATGACTCCATAATGCTTTCGGAGCGGGAAACGAATGAGATTGCTAAAATCTTTATCGTGAGTAATAATAATGAGTTTTTTCTCTCTGGCAAAAGCAAAAACTTTCTCGTCGGTTGCGCCGACAAGACCAATATCTAAAATATGGAAAACAGTAAAGTCGGCTTCGCGTAAACCCTGCGCCACCGATTTAGCAACATTCTCGTCGAGAAGAAATTTCATCTCGATGGCCTTCACCTAACTAAAACCACTTCTCTTTTTACGCTTTGAACAGCGTATTCTAAAGCGGCTTTTATATCTGCTTTAGTTAAACAGGGATACTCACCGAGTATCTCTTTCTCGCTCATTCCGCCTGCAAAAAGCTCTAAGATAAAGTCAACGCTTATACGAGTGCCTTTGATAATAGGCTTGCCTCCTAAAATCTTGGAATTAAAAGTAATTCTGTTCATAATAATTTAATAACATTATAACTGGATTTTAATTAAAATCAACCTCTTGATTGCCTCCTATCGAGGTTCAACCTCGATAGGCGTTTACTTACGAAGATCTTACGAAGTTCAACTTCGTAAGATTGATGGGGGGTTAATTAACGATTAACGACGGTTTTTCGTTCTGGTCCGGGGCGAGCGTAGGCCATTTTATCCAGTCAAAGCGTTTCCCAGTGAGGCGGAACGAGAACTCCGTGGGTTTGTCGCCGTGAAATACAATCTTCGCGCCCTCTGTCATCCCGGGCTTGACCCGGGATCCAGATTCTATGGTGTAATAAATATTCGTGGCTTGCCCGTACGGTGTCGCTATTGCTTCAACGGAATCCTTTGAAAAATCAATCGCTTTATACCAGACCCACAGGTCAGAACCTTCTTTAACTTTGTCAAAATCAATTACGTATTCGTATGTTTCCGCGTCATTCCGCGTAGCTATCCGCGTATCTCCGCTTCTAAGTTTAGCTTTCCCCGTGTATTCTTCTTTAACGCCTCCCGCGAAAGAGGCGGCGTATGTGGAATATTTCTTTCCGTTGATGGAATACAATGGGTCAATCGTTGTGACGGTTAATTTATTGACGCCGACAATATTTCCACTATTAAGATTCGCTCCGCTCATGTCACAGACGGCATCCCCACTGCAGGCAAGAGCGTTCGTGGCGGTTCCGCCTATAGTGCCGCCGACTGTGGAATCAACATAGGATTTTGTCGCGGCGTGGCTGGTTGCCGTCGGGGTGCCGACAATAACGGGCTGGCTGAATTGTGCGGTGCCGACAACGTGAAGAGTTGAGGATGGCCCCGTCGTCCCGATGCCGACGTTGCCGCTAGTTAGAATTCTCATATATTCAGTAGCGTTCGCATAAAGCGCCAATGCTCCGCCAGTACCCGCGTAAATGTTGAGTGAATTTGCTCCTCCCCACGCGGTCGAAACATTGTTCGCCGTCCATATATAACTGTTAGCCGTACCCGCTTTTAAGTTAATTTGCGCATAAGCATTGACTGTTGTAGAATCAGGATTCTCAAAGCGGACGAATTCGTTTGAACCGACTACATGAAACTTTACCCCCGGCCCCGTCGTCCCGATGCCG
>MFEL01000016.1 GCA_001777575.1 Candidatus Doudnabacteria bacterium RIFCSPHIGHO2_01_FULL_46_24 | reverse complement strand
AAGATATATCAAACGCCCGCCGTCAACGGAATTTCTGGACAATCTGTCCGGATGCCACGCCAAAATCCCGATGAGATGAGGAAGACCGCCATCAATTTTATTGAGCATGGAATTGAAAATCTCTCTTCCCGGAACTTTGGCGGTTTTCTTTTCAATAAATGTTTCTATAATTTCTAAACTTTCTTTTTCCGCGTATTCTTTCAATTCCGCAAGTTGCGCTTCCAAACTTAAAACTTGGCGGTCTTCCTCATCGGTGCTTTTGCGAATGTAGAGAAAATATTTTGTTGGTTGTGGCAGTGTGTTCATAATTTTATATTTTGGCGTGGCTTATATTCGGCGAGGGAATGAAAAATCGCCTCAATCCCGCGAAGCGGGATATTTTGCGCAAAAAATTGGAACGTAACGCCTCCGCGCCCCGCCACAAGCGGGGCTACGCCTCAATAAAATTTTCTTCTCCAATTTTCAGATTTCGCGCGCCCCCAAAAAAATCAAATAAGGAAGAAGAAAATTTTGTTTCGGCGTTCTGCCCTGACGGGCAGGCGGAGGCAGTCTGACGCTCGCGGGCAAAAAGTTTCCCTCCCCCCATGCCCCATTCCACTTTTTGCCCGCTCGCCGAAAATACATGGCTGGGCTTTACAAAACATTGAAAACTCCGCGTTGCCATGCTATCATACAAACATAAATAATAAGGAATAAGCCACTGGTGTTGCGTTAAGGTAAAATCATCAAAAATAATTTCGCTTTCATTATCGTTTTTTGATGTGATGCTCGTGACTTGATTTCAAGTCGAAAAGGGCACCTTTGCTCAAATCGTGGCTTATCTAGAGCATTGTATCGGAGTGTAAAAAAGTTTAACGCAACACCAGTGGGAATAAGCAAATAAATTTATGGTTATCCACCAAATGAGGTTGAGCGCCAATCCTTTTGAAAAAGTTGCGGCCGGCGTGAAAATTATTGAATCTCGCCTCTTCGATGAAAAACGCCGAAAGATAAATATTGACGACCAAATTGAATTTACTTGTATCGATAACCCGTCAAGGAAAATTATTGCTAATGTGGAAGCATTGTACCGATACTCTAACTTTGAAAATCTTTTCTCTGATTTTCCTTCAGGATACTTCGGTAGTTCTTCAAAAGAAGTACTACTTATGGAAATTGAAAAAATTTATTCAAAAGAAGAACAAGAAAAATACGGGGTTATTGGTATAAAGTTATCGTTGGTGAAATAAAGAAGCCCAGTTGGCATACGCCAACTGGGCTTTGAGGAAAGTTTAATTACTTCCCGATCTGAGCGAACTCGAGTACAACAACGCCGAGCTTCTCCTTGTCCGCAGGGTAAATCTGCTTAAACAAGGCAAGCACTTCGTCGCGTGACCTCGAGTCGGGAGCGATCCGTTCCCATGGCTCCACACCAATCATCTCTTTGAAAGTCTGATATCGTCTGATATCGCTGACCTTCACTTCGAAATTTCCGGTGTGGGTCACGAGGCGGATACGTTCACCGACTTGGATACGATTGATCGAATCGTAGCCAACACGCACTTCGAGGGTCTTTTTCCCTGACTGAATCAAGTCGTAGAACCTTCGTTTGATTCTCATTGTTCTCATGGTCGTTTCTCCTATGTCCAAGCTCCACTGTTGCGTGACGACGTTCGGGTGATAGCCAGCAGGCATGGCCGCGTCCAATTTCCAACCCAGCCGCTGAAGCGAGATGACCTCGTCCGCGGTCGGATTGATGTGGATGTACAACTTGTGCCCGTATGGCACCAACTGGTGCGGAATGTCTATCAGCAATGCCTCAAACGCAACCGGATTAGTTGCGATGAACGGCATCACTTTGATAGAGCTTCCTTTCTTTGGTGTCGCTCCGGCCACGCCGATGACCCTGCCCGTGCTGTCGGTCGCAACATAGATGAGCTTGTACTTGGTGTTGATGTCGAGCGTGCTTCTGCGGCTGTAACCGTCGAAAAGTCCACGCACCCAATCATCCGTAATGCCCTCGAACGAATCCCGCAGATTTTCGAGGAGTATTCGCCCAACCTGCTCTTTCATCTCTTCATTGCTCTCATCGAGGGGCAACACCGAGACATGAAGCTGATCGAGCGACATGATTTTGCTCGCTCCGTACAAAGGTTTGTAGAGCATGGTTTCCGTCACGCCAGTTTTGTAGTGACTGTCGGAGCTTCCGGCCCTGATAAAACCTTTGCGGAGGAAGAACTGGAGTGCAACAACATTTTGCTCGGCCACGGTGCAGTAGAGCTGTCTGGCTTGCTGTCCTCTCGCATAGCTTTCAGCGTGCGAGAGGAGGCGACTACCAAGACCATAGCTACCTTGAAATTCAGGTGCCACGATGAGCGGGCTGATCTTGTATGTTGATTGGCGTTTGCCAACCACGTGTATCATTCCCGCGCATTCGCCGTCCACTTCTGCGATGAACATGCGTTGCTCGAAAGAGAAGAAACCAAGACGATCAACGCCACCACTAATGTGTACATCAAAGATGCGCCTTGCGTGAGCGCGGTGATCGCCACCGTAATACGCTTCAAGAGCGTTCTGCATTAGGTTCTCGACCCATTCGAAGTCGTCTTCGCGAGCATCTCGGATCAGTATGTTAGTGTCGGTCATTTTGACCTCCTTTGCCGAGCCACTACTTCGTTAAAAGTATGCGTAGCTCTAAGGTTTTGGTTGTTAAAGAGCACACACTGAGACCATCTCAAGGATACATCACCTTATCACTCTTGAGTTGTTTTGTAAAGCCCGGCCACGCATTTTTGGCGAGCGGGTAAAAAGTGGAAGGGGGTTTTAGTGGGAGGGAAACTTTTTGCCCACGAGCGTCAGACCGCCTCCGCCTGCCCGATAGAGGGCAGAACGCCAAAACAAAATCTTCTTCTTCCTTATTTGATTTTCTTGTGGGGAACGCGCGAAATCCGAAAATTGGAGAAGAAAATTTTGTTGAGGCGTAGCCCCGCCAAAGGCGGGGCGCGGAGGCATTTCGTGATTAGTTATTTTCAGAAATTTTTGATACAATGATTTTAAGAAACACCGTTCAGTTTCCGCTCAAAGTGGGTTCGCGCATTTTCAAACAAAGGGCACCAGAAAGGGAATAGCAAGCGGTTTTGGTTCGCTTCGCTCGGCGACTAATGTGTATTCAAGTTTGGGAAAAGGAAATTTTTTAATCATAGAAGTCGAAAATTATTAAGTACTAAATATACAAATATGAACGATCAAAAAGGTTTTGTAAATATCATAGTGATTATTGGGATAGTTATACTTGCTGGCATAGCGGGTTATTTTATTCTGAATCAACGAACACTTTCACCCGCGCCTATTCCTTCACCAACTCCAAGTCCCACCCCCACACCAACATCCCAAGGAAATTTAGGAAAGCCAGAGCCACAAATGGCTTTGTCGCCTTACATAGAATTTGAAGCTAGTGTTATATCGTTATCATTGGATAAATCTAGAAATTACTATGAGGGAGAGCAACTAGTTAGCGTACCAAACGATGTAGCAGTTATTAGAATTGACAAGATTGTTGAAACGGGTGGTTCATCTAATTTTGATTGGACTTCAGTAGGAGTAGAGAAAGGTAAAAACGTTTCACTAGATTTCAAATATACAGTTAGACCAACAAAAATAATAACCCTAGTAGGAGAAACAACGCAATCAGGAGATACTGTTTCTCGCAACATTCTACCCACTAAAATAACATTTGAAAACAATTATTTTGTATTTAGAGAAGATGGAAATTCAGAAACTGAAACAACATTGCCTGGCTTGCAAGTAGGTTCTAAATTCAAAACAAAACTTTGGAACGGATTTGAAATCAAAGTTGGACAATACCAAATAATTCCTTAATTTTAGTGCCCTTCGGCTCCCAATTTTGCTGTAACAAAAATGTATATCAGCATTATTTTATCAAAGAGCATTTGCCGACAAAGAAAAACTTCAAATTGCCATTCGTGCGGTTCCGCCGCCTTTCCTGATTTTCGCGCGAGGGGCTTCCTTGCCGCCGCAGGCGGCGAAATGCGTTCGGACTATCTTTAGAATACTATACCAATACAGAACTTGGTCGGAATTGACTGCTCCGCAGGGCAAAAACGAATTGGCGGTTTCGCGTTATGGAGGAAGAAAATTTTTTAATCATAATGAATCCAGAAAACCAAATTTCAACTCTGAACCGCCTCGCGCAAGCGGAAAAGCAAATTGCGTGGGAACAAAAGATGGCAGAAGTAAATGAAATTGCCGACCAACTTGGCAAGGGAATTGACGAAAAAATTAAAGAGCCCGTTGCCGCTTTTTTGATTCACGAATTTACTACGAGTGGCTCTTGTGAAGGTCATATGGCCCAAGAAGGAGAAGACCAACACGGCTTGCCGTATCCGTGGGTTGAAGTTTATGCTCCTGAACCAGAGGGTTGGGAGTACAGTGAGGAAAAGAAACGGGAGTGGACTGTTGAGAATTTTAAACAACAACAGAAAATGATGAGATTTCTTGAAGAATTTTACAAAGAACGACAAACTCCATTTGATGCGCGACTTGTTTTTGACGGAGTTGGCGCATTTGGCGGTTTTCGTGTTCAGAGTTTCGGCGCGAAGATGGCGGCTATACTTACTCCCGAAGAACAAAAACAAAAACTTGAACTCTACCAAACGGAGATGTATGATTTTACTAAATTTTTGAAGAATAGGCATTTTTCAAAAGAATAGCGTTAAGAATACTGCCAAAAAGAACTGACATTTTATTTACAAACTTTGAATTACGCAATTGCTTGCGTAATTCAAAGTCATCATCTGGACTTTTTCAGAAAACCAAGTATACTCAAGGCGGAAACGCTCTATTGTTTTCATAAGGGGGCAACCCATGTCTGACAGTCCATTTGATAAACAACGAACTCCTCTCTGTACACACTACTGGATCATACAACCCGCAGAAGGGCCGCAAAGCAAGGGCGTTTGCCGAATCTGCAGCGAAGAAAA
>MFEL01000015.1 GCA_001777575.1 Candidatus Doudnabacteria bacterium RIFCSPHIGHO2_01_FULL_46_24 | reverse complement strand
GCCCGCGCTCCCGCGCGCGCATGTCGTCTCTGTGGAGACAGATATCGCGAAAGGCCTGCACGCATTTTCAATCGTCGGCCTTCCCGACAAATCCGTGGAGGAAGCGAAGGACAGAATGGCATCGGCAATAAAAAACAGCGATTTTGAATCTCCCAAGAAAAGCAACAAAAAAATCGTGGTCTCGCTCGCTCCCGCCACTTTGAAGAAAGAGGGCGGGGCTTTTGATTTTCCGATGGCGCTCTGTTTTCTCTCCGCATCGGAACAAGTGAAATTTAATCCTGCGGGCAAAATATTCGCAGGCGAACTGGCACTTGACGGGGAAGTGCGCGGAATTTTAGGAGCGCTTTCAATTGCAATCACCGCGCGCGACAAAAATCTCAAAGAATTTTTCCTGCCGGAAGAAAATTTGGAGGAAGCATCTCTCGTTTCAGGCATTACGCTATTCGGCGTAAGCACGCTCAAAGAATTAGTGGAACACTTGAACGGAAAGAAACTTATCGCGCCCTATATTAAAAAAGAAAAGTCGCGCACAAGCGAGAGCGAAATAGACGGGCCTATTTTTGACGATATCCGCGAGCAAAAAAGCGCGAAGCGCGGATTGGAAATCGCAATCGCTGGCCGGCACAATATCGCGCTCTACGGGCCTCCTGGCACGGGGAAAACAATGCTCGCGCGCGCGGCCACTGCGCTCTTGCCCGAGCTTTCTTTGGAAGAAGTAATTGAAGTAACAATGATTCATTCTCTCGCTGGAACATCGGAAGGGCGCGCGATTGTTCGTGCGCCGTTTAGAAGCCCACATCACACTTCTTCATATGCATCGTTAATCGGCGGAGGCTCCAGCCCGCGCCCCGGGGAAGTGACGCTCGCGCACAGGGGCGTTTTATTTCTGGACGAATTTCCGGAATTCCACCGCGACGTAGTGCAGGCATTGCGAGAACCGCTGGAAGATAAAGTGGTTTCAATTTCACGTGTGAAAGGCTCCGCAATATTCCCCGCAAACTTCATGCTGATTGCCGCACTAAATCCTTGCCCCTGCGGATTTTGGGGAACTACTAGGTGCGAATGCATGCCACATCTGGTAGAAAAATACCGCCGCAAAATCTCCGGCCCCGTCGCCGACAGAATTGACATGTGGGTCTCGGTCGGCGACATCGCGCCCGAAGCGATGGCAATGCGCAAGCGGAAAGATGCCGGTGAAACGGAAGCTTTACGCAAGAATATTCTATCCGCCCGCGAAAGACAGAACGAACGTTTCAAAAATACCAGGGGCATGTCCACAAACGCAGATATGAAATCAAAACAAATAGACGAACTGGCGAAATTGTCGCCAAAAGCGGAAAGTGCGCTCATAGGCGCCGCTCGTTCCCTCAAGCTCTCGCCCCGCGGATACCACCGCACCATCAAACTCGCCCGCACCGTCGCCGACCTCTTCGGAAGCGACACAATTGAACCCAGTCACATGATGGAAGCTCTCCAATACCGCTCTAGAGAGCTGTAAATAATCATTGTTCTCGTGTTAGTCGCAGGTCTTGCACTGGCTCTGAAAACAAAAACAAAAAGAGTTTCACACCGCGCGGTTTCCATGCGCGGTGTGAATTTTCGTTACACCTTGACCTCCTGCCAGACCAACTCAATCGCGTTGAAATATTTGCGAGTGAATTCCGCCGCGCTTTCAGCGGAAAAGGGCTTGCAGGTGTAGCAGTCAACAGTGAAAAGCGGGAGATCGGTCGGATAGCTGTAAAATGCCGCGCCCGAACTTTTCCAATGTATCCACCCGCCGTATCCCATATCATGAGCCGAATGAGCTTCCGGCGGAGACAGGACTTCCATCTTGGTTACGTCGGCTAGAGCCTGCAGATACGACTTGATTTGTTCTGGCTCTACGATTTTCTCGGTAGTACCCTCAATTATGACCCTCTGCCGAACCAACTTTGGCGCTAGGTTCTTCCAACGGTCTCTTTCCACTATTGCCTCCTTAATTTCAATGACCTACTCTGACCTCCGAGAAAATCCCAAAGCAATCAGTTAGAGATCTTTGTATCAGGTAGGATTTGACACCGCAAAGAATATGGGTTATCTTGCGTGTTAGTAAACGAATCGTTTACTTTTCTAAAGCAAAATATGCTTTTTTCAGCACATAAAAATCTTGAACAAAATGTGATTGAATACCTGCAAAAGGGACCTCTTTTTACCGGCGAGCTTCTGAAATTTCTGCAAAAAGAGCGCCCGCGGACTACCAAGCAGGGCATGTATGCGGTACTGCGGAAACTTATCCAAGCCGAGGTCGTGCTGAAGCACAAACAACAAATCTCGCTCAATGTGACATGGCTCACAAATGTAGAATCGTTCGTCACGCTTGCGGAACATTTCTATGCGAGTGCGAGCCGGAGCGGGAGCTTCTTGAGTTTAGAGGATGGCGAAAATATCCGGTACGAATTTCACAACACCAATGCGACAGATGCATTTTGGATACATTCGCTTCTCCTGCTCGTGGAGGCGCATCCGAAGATGCCGTGGCTCGCCTACAATCCGCACGATTGGTTCTTCATAGCGCGAGCGGAAAGCGAGCGCGCATTGCGGGATTTTCTTATCAAAAAAGGCGGGCAGTATCTTATGGTGGTCGGAGGTAAGTGCCCACTAGACAAACTCATCCGCAAAGAATTTGATGGCAAACGAAGCCAGTATTTCATGCGCGAGTCGCCGATGTTCCCGCAAGATAATTACTACGTGAATATTATTGCCGATTACATAATTGAGGTATGGATTGATGCGGCACAAGCGAAAGTGATTGAGCGCTTTTATGCAACCGCCACCGAAGCGACACCGGAAGTTGTAAAACAATTGCAGGACATCATCCGTTCAAAAGGAAAAACAAAATTTATCGTCTCGCGGAATAAAAAGAAAGCGGAAAAGCTGCGGGCCAAACTCTCCAAGCCATTCTACATTCCGAAGCGCGACTGACAGTAAAATTGGTATACTGATGCGATGGGAGAATCTTCCGAACCAAGACGGAGAAGTCCGTTATAAGTACGCAAGCCTGTAGAGCGCGAACAGGAATTTGATAAAGCCCCTGTGGCATGCATTCCAAACCTAAAGAGGGTAGCGAAGCAATTAACGCGAGATTCATATGTAGCGGATGAACTTTTACAAACCACTTTGGTTAAGTCAATGCAGGACAGAGATAAGTTCCGAGATAATCTGAACGATCCAGAAACGACGAATAAGATGCAGATGTGGACAGCTACCATTTTACGTAACACATACAGTAGCCTCGGGCGTCATGCCAGCAAGAACTTAGAGGATAGTAGAGATGCGGCACAAAATGCCCCTGAAATTGCTGGAAATTCTGTAGAGCTGGGAGATGCTCTGGACCAACGCAGAACGGCACAAAAACTCATGGAGATTATTGGGGGTTGCCACGACGTCAGAGAGAAACAATGGAGCTCACTGCTGATGAAAATTCAGAGAAGGGCGTGGCGACTCAAATGGGTGTTAGCAAGGGAACAGTCAAGCGACATCGATTCAGGGGGCGTGAGGAAATAAGGAAGAGGTTGAGACCTGACGAATTAGATACTATTCGCGACGCAATAACCTAGCCCAGCAAAAACAAAATTCCCGCCAAGTCTTATTGCAGTCTTTTGCAAAACACTAGCATAAGAATAATTGGATACTGGCGAGCAAAAACAAAACCGGTTCCTCCCACCCACTACAGAGAAATTTAATTGCCCAAATCCGGCGTGCGAGAGCCGAGGCCCCACATGAAATCAAAGTAGGCGCTTAGGATGTTGGAGATGTGTCCTAACATTTGCTTGATTGAAAGATTGCATTTTCTCTGCTATCGTGGAGTGTATGGCTAAGAAAAATGTCACATTTATAGCAACACAGTATAGAAATAAGCCGGTGCATATAAACTTCTACACTAAGGATGGCGAGCGAGTGAATTTTACTGCAACAGAAAAAGCGCCCGTGAGGACCCGTGTACATTTTCGTGCCCGCGATCGTAAATCTTAAGAAAAATGGCCCAACCCTTCGACTATAAGTTCGGGCTTACCGAGATTATACCCTCCAAGCAACTCGACGACCGCGAGGGTCAAAAGGTAACCGCCTTCAGGACACTGGTAGAAAAAACGATAACATCGGAGGTACTTAAATCTCTCACTTTTCCTTCTAAAAAGGAGGTTTTCATTTCCATAATGCAATTTTTTGCAAGTAAGAAAGAATACGAGGGTCGAGACATTGATAACATGTCAAAGACCGTGATGGATTGTCTGAAAGGCAAGCTCTACATAGATGACTCGCAGGTACGGACGCTATTAGTAAGCAAAAAGATTTCTCTGAAAGTCCCGACCAATTTCGTGTTCGTTGGGATGAGGGAGATAAAAGGAGAGACAGATGTTGGTATCGTACAGGACAATTTGTTAGAACAGGCCATTACTCTTTACCAAACATCTGCAAAAGTGGCTACATGAAGGGAGGAATCGATCTTTTATCAACTCCAGCGAGTCGGGTACGTGCATATGCGGGGGTTCGGAAGCCGGCGGGCTGAGACTTCAGGGGTTCACTAGCAAGCGAAACCCCGTACCCGCAGAGACATGTACCCGCGAGTCTTCCCTCAACCCAAATCCGGAGTCTTGGACCCGAGACCCCACATGAAATCAAAGTAGGAGCTCAATTTGTTGGGTGGGGAACTCATTACCTTTGGTGCAGTATTACATTCGCGATTATCAACACGACACACTTGATTTACTTGCATTCAGATGCTATTCTGTTTCCGAAGAGTGACAAATATAGCACTCTTCAGAAATATGAGGTATCAGGAATTAAAGAGCCGGCTAAAGGACTTTCCAGTCTTTTCGCTAGCCGACATTCGCAAGATTGAAGCATCGTTCCATAGGCGGCAGTTGAGCACATGGGTGGAAAAGAAGTACATAAAGAAGATTCGCCGTGGACACTATATGTTTTCGGACACGGTTCTGAATGAGGAGGTACTTTTTTTGATTGCAAATCGGATTTACACGCCCTCCTACGTCTCATTTGAATCCGTCCTGTCTTATTACGGGTTAATTCCGGAGGGCGTGTATTCCATTACATCCGCATGCGGCAGGAAGACGGCTCGTTTCAGAACTCCAATCGCGGAGTTTACCTACCGAAAGATTAGGCCGGAGC
>MFEL01000014.1:16199-37507 GCA_001777575.1 Candidatus Doudnabacteria bacterium RIFCSPHIGHO2_01_FULL_46_24 | reverse complement strand
GTAGCGCTGGTTTAAGTTGTCATAATAACTTTTCAGCTCGCCGGTATTGGTTGAAGTGATGGCAATGAAATCATTGCCGGTTGCGGGCCAGATCACGTTTCTGAAATCGCCCGCAGTCAGCTCGGGAAGCGGAAATTCCGACAAGCCTGAGCCGTCAGTATTGACCCGAAACAGCCTCGCGTCCTCGGTGAAGTACCAAATCGCATTGCCGTCGTAGGAAACAACGGGTGATACAACTTGATCGTCGCTGAGCTTGCTAATCTGCAGTTTCGTCTCAGCACTCGGCTGGGGCTGGTTTTTCTTTTTACCCATGAGCAAAACTGCGCCCGCGCCAAAGGATAGCAGAATAATAAGCCCTAAAATTATCAAGATTTTTTTATTCATGTCAGGAATTTGCCAGGTCTATATGGTAAAACTTGGGTTAATCTATTTCTAACGGGATTCATGGATCAAAGTCAAGGGTTTTGCCCAGTCAATTGAAATAACTGCAATACATAAGGCTTAAGACAGGCCCGAACCTGAGGGGGGCTGGCGCCGCTCATAGGCACAAGCCCGGTTAAATCCACCAAGTCATTGGGTGCTGCGGTTTGCGGCGGTCCCGGGCAATGCCCGGCGTTAAACTCAACGTGGATATGCGGCCCCCGGGTGCCCTTGCTGGGGTTATTGTACTCATCGACCACATTCCCCCGCGGCTCGACAAATCCCATGCCTTCGGCCAGGCTGACAACAGTCTCAATTCTTGAATCCGGCGGATTGGGCCGAAACCCGACCGCGGGATTTATAAGCGCGATGTCAAACGCCTCGCCCCGGCTGTGCGCGGACTGCTTGCGGGGATCCTCATCTACCACCGCGCCCGGCCGGTAGGCGCTGGTGAGCACAATGCTTAAGTTTTCGAATGATCCGCCGCCCGCGCCCCCGGAAAGTCCGCCGGTGCCGTTTACGGATAAATATTTGCAGACTGTGCTGGCGCCAGGGACCAGAAGAAACCGGGCAATTTTGCCGCCCACGCCCCCGGCGTTGCAGGCGGAAACCAGGATGACAATCACCAGCAAACCCATAAGGAGCACACCAATCACCGCCACCAGGACCGGCAATAGAAACGGGGCCACAGCCGTGGCCGCGGCGGTTAAGCCATAACGCGCCGCCACTTTACCGGCAATTTTTGCGCCGTAGCGGCGCACGGCTCGGGCAGCCGCCTGTTTGGCAAAATCTTGCGCCTGCCGGACAGCCTGCTGTTGGGGCGATTGCTGGTTTAACCGTTCCTGCTGCTGCAGGGTTTCAAACTCCTGCCGTTTCTCTTCTTCAGCGGCTTGCTGCTCTGCGAGCTGTTCTTCTACATCACTTGGTTCAGGCATGGATTTTGGTCGGTCATCGTTATCGTCATTGTCATCGTTAGCTTGCTGCTCGCTCTGTCTGTATCTCTTTCTTAGCTTGCTCAATTTCCAGCGCGCGCTTGGGATCAGTGGTGATGATCTGGTCTTCCATGTAGGAGGCGATGATTTTGATGGCCACGTGCTTGAGGCCGGCAAAGAAAATCCCCTCGCCGATGTCCGATTCCAAAAGCAGGTATTTCTCGCCTTCGGTTAAGAAAAATGTCTCGGCAATCAAGTCAATGGCGGCCGGCGATTGCTTGAACAGAAGCTGGATAGACGAATTGGTCACGATTGGTTTGCCATAGGGCGACTGCAAAAAGTCCGAAACGTCCTGGGTGATGGTCGTGACACCCAGATAATACTTGCGGGACCGTTTGGCAATGCCGAACAAGAACTTGGCCGAATCGTCGTGCTGCATCATCCACCACGCCTCGTCAATGACCAAAATCCGCTTCTTGAGCTGCGAGCGGACGGTGTTCCAGAGATAATTCAGAATCACATAAATCGCGATCGGACGCAGCGCGTCCTCCAAATCCCTGACCGAAAACACGACGAACTGGTTATCAAGGTTGATGTTGGTTGGTTGGTTGAAGATGCCGCTAAACGTGCCTTCGGTGTATTTGGTCAAGCGCTGAGCGAGGCTTTCGCCGCCAACCATGCCGCCTAAGACATCCACCAAGTCCTGCATAATCGGAGTTTCAGCGTTTTCAAATGCCGAACCGGGCGTGATGTCGCGCTTAGCGTATGTTTCCCAAAGCGCACGGTCCATGATCGCCTCTTCCGTGGGATTGAGTTTGCCGAGCATCAAATTCATGAGGCCCAAAAGGTTGATGACTGCGTCGCGGAGAATGTCCTCATTGGTTTCGCCTTCGATCCCCCGAGGCAGATCAAACGGATTGACGCGCGAATTGGAATTGAGCGAGATGTTTAGGAAAGAACCGCCGACCGCATCCGACAAATGCTTGTATTCATTTTCCGGGTCAATGACAATGACGTCTGTGCCCAGCATTAATGAACGGAGGATCTCCAATTTCACGGCATAGCTTTTGCCGGCGCCGGATTTGGCAAAACAGACGGAATTGGCATTTTCCATTTGAAAACGGTCAAACAAAATGAGACTGTTGTTGTGCCGATTAATCCCGTAGAGGATACCGTCGTTGCTCGTCAGCTCTGAGGACACAAACGGGAAAGTCGTGCTCAAAGGCTCGGTGTTCATGTTGGAAGCTATGGCCAGCTCGTCATTGCCCAAAGGCAGGGTCGAATTGAACCCTTGCTCCATCTGCAAAACTGCGGGCTTGGCGATGATGAGCTTGGAGCCCAAGATTGACTCCATGGTGGCGGAAATCTCATCCAGCTCTTTTTGGCTGTCGGCGTAAACCGTGAAATAAATCGAAAACCTAAAGTAGCGCTCGGTCCCCTGCTGCAGCCGATCGCGCAAAGCCTCGACGTCCTGATAAGCCGTCTCGAGCATCGGGTCGCGCACTTGTCCCCGTTCTTGGTTCATGGCCATGGTGGACTGCAGCTGACCGACTTTATTCCGCAGTTTCTTCATGATATCTTCCGTGTCAATCGGGTAGATAAACATGGCCATGTCCATTTGCTGGTCCAAACTGATCAAGGGAGAAAGCCAATTGACCGAGATGAAGCGCGGGTAAGAAATGACGAAAAAAGAGCGCGTCAGCTTGCCGGAGACGTCGGCTTGATTCGGAGACACAACAAAAGCCGAGGGGGCGATTAAATCGCGCAAACTGGTGAGCCCTTGTTTGTATTCGCGCTCAGCCGCGAGAATTTTCTTTTCCAGTTCTTCCTTGGGGCTGGGCGGATTGGTGATTCCCGGGAGTTTAATCATTGTGAAGCCTCCGCTATGTCCAAATCTTCCAGATGGCTGATTTTGATCTGTGAGCCGGCTGAGGGGTTGTAGCTGTTGTAGAGGAGCTCGATCAGTTCCTCAGTGGCAAGCACGATGCTTTTAAGCCCCATGCCATTTAGGTTGCCGTTGATTTGGTTGACGCGCTGATACAAAAGTTCGCGAGACCGCTCAAACTCAGTTTCTTTGGCTGAAATCTTGTTGACCGGGTTGAAAATTTTTCCAAGCTTGGACAAAAATCCTTCCCTGACCAAAGCGGCCCCGGAAGTGTACGGCACAATTACGTAAAAAGTCTTGTTCATGATTGAAGCGAATTCGATGAGCTTGGAAATGTATTCGATGTATTCTTCCGTCTGCATGCGCAAAAGATCGTTGGTCTGCTCGGCCATCACGGCCCGCAGTTTGTCCAGGTATGAATGAATATCAAGCTTGCGGGACTGCATGACGATTTGGATGGAAAAACTCAGGCTATTCAAAAAACTCTGGTAACTGCTGATCAGCGCATTCTGCTCCTCCCCGCTTTTGAGCGAAAAGTTGGTGGAAGATACCACGATTATCGCCCGCAGGCTCCCATCCTTCATGACAATCGTGCTCTCTTTGATTTCGGCGATATCAAGCAGAGCCTGCGTGGAGGCAGGCGGCTTGCTCCCGGACATCTGACTCGATTGCATTTCAAGTTTCATAGATTAGGCTTTATTTTCACGTATCACGTAACACATATCACGTATCAGACCTTTTGTTATTTAGCGTAGCCCAGAGCATGGCTCCAATTTCACTGGCGAGTATATCGGCCCGCCTGAAGTCATTTTCTAATAAATAGCCTTCGGCGAAAGAAAATTGGACCAGATATTTTGACTCTTGCAACGAACCGTAAGATATTTCTAGAAAGTTAATATTAATCTTGTTTTTCAGGCGAGCATAACCCTCGATGTAGTTTAAAATCACGGACAATGCTGCTCGGCGTAATTGCGATACAACGCCAAACAATTCGTCTTTGGGGAATGTTTTGGTCAACTTATAAATTAGATGCACATATTCATCCATGATTCTCTTTAATTTTTCATGATACTTCTCGTCCATGTTGTTACGTGTTACGGGGTACGTGTTACGTGTTCAATAAGCTCTTCTTCTTCGTGCGCCTTCTGGTCAAGCAAATAAGCCAATTTGCTCAAACGGCTTTCCGAGGATTCGGATTTTGGATTTTGGATTTTGGATTTTGGCATTTCCGCCACTTTTTTCATAAAAGTGACGGGTACGCCTTCCCGCCGATAAATCATGGTTTTCGGCTGGGACATATACGCCATCAGCGGCCCGACGTAGAGAAAAAACGGCCGGCCGTTGAATTTGGCAAACGTGACCATGACGCCTGTCAACGTCGTCGGCAATGCGAACAAAAAGAAGATAATGCCAAAGCCAAACAAGGACCAAAACATGAGCGCCACCCCACCCGTAGCCAAAAGAGCCAGGAACTGCTTAAGCGTCAGGGGGCCGATCAGCTTGTCTTCGATATCCGTAAATTGAGGTATCGCAAATTGCATGCTTTTTGTTTCAAGAAATAGATAATTCTTCTTGTTTATTATACCACAGTTCGACGAAGATAGGAAGGAATATGAATCAAAATTTCATAAGGGATCGTGCCGCAAATTTTGGCGATATTTTCAGCTGAATTCAGGTCTTCAGGCTGATTGCTTATGACTGTGACGGTCTCCCCTGCTTTAATGCTAGAAATTGATGAGGCATCAATTGTGGTAATATTCATGCTGACCCTGCCGGCGATCGGGCAAAATATATCGTTGACTTTGAAATATCCGCGATTCGACAATCTCAAATCCACGCCTTCAAAATATCCAACCGGCACCGTGGCAATTTTCATGGGTTGGACCGCCTGAAGAGTCCGGTCATAGCCCACAAATTCGCCTTTGTCAACATTTTTAACCGAGGTGACAATTGAACGCAAGCAGAGCACCGGATTGGCCAAATACAGCCCAAGCCCGATCCTGATGGCGTTGGCGGAAATTTCTTTTGAAAAACGAACACCCGAAGTTGCACTGAGGTGAAAAAACCGCAATTCCGGAAAATCTTTCCTCAAATCAGCGACAGCTTTGTTCCAATGAACGATTTGTTGCCGAGTAAATGCCTCGTCCGCGGCATCTGAGAGATGCGAATAAATTCCCGCCAAATTTATTTTTCCGGAAGATTTGATGATTAATGCGGCCTCCGGCAATTCTCGCATCGTGATACCCTGGCGATGCATGCCGGTGTCTATCTTCAGATGGAACTCAGTCGGATTTTTGAGATTCTGGGCCAAATCTTGAAGGTGGCTCAAACTCGTGATGGCAAATGAGAAGTCTTTTTGCTTGCCGGCATTGATATTGCTTGGCGAGGTGTAACCGATAACTAAAATTTTTGTCCTTATGCCGAGTTTTCTCAAAAGCAGGGCTTCATACAGCGAATCAACGCAAAAAAACGGCAAATTTTCCTTGTCCAAAATTTCCGCAACCTCAACCAGCCCATGGCCGTAAGCATTGCTTTTCAAAACCGGAGCCACGGAAACTTCGGGATACAGCTGCTGATAATACCGCAGGTTGCCGATAAGCTTTTTTTGCGAAATTAAAATCTCAACCAATGGTTCATAGGAGGATACAACGCGCCTGAATTTCCGAAGCAACTTTATTAACTTCACAAATTGCTAATAGCTTAATTTTAGAACATGGGATACCTAAAAAAGGCATGGCTATTTTAGGTACCTCTACTTTTCCTAAACCTTCAGCTTAAATTTATTGATCAGATCATACTGGATGTCAAGCTTCTCAACCGTTGCCAGGCGGACATAAGGGCGGATTAAATAGACTTCTTTGAGGAAATCTATCTCATCTTCGCACGGATAAGGGCAGACCCACACGCTTTTCTGCAGCAGCGCAAAGCCCATGTCTTTAAGCTTCTTGGCAAACATTGTGCTATTTTGCTTGTATTGTTTGGGAATATCAAAAATCACCAGCCTGAATTTCCTATCCCAGCGCTTTTGAGGCTTGATTTGCATCTCGTCCAATTGATATTTGAGCGCTTTTTGCTTGCCGTTTTTAGTCAGCTTGATGACCATGCGCTTTCCCTCATACGCGATTGAGATCAGCCCGTCTTTTTTGAGCTTGGCAAGCGACCTCTTTATTTGCTTGTGGCTGTACCGGCCGGACATGCTAAATACCGCACCCAAAGCGGCCGGCAGAGCCGGCGCAACCACGGCAATCGTCACCACTCCGGCGATTGCCAAGGCGGCGATAATAACTTTCATAATCAAAGCCTTACGATTGGGTCCAATATTTGGCATAATCAAGTGACTATATTTTAGCACCTAAAAAAGGCATGGCGCAATTAGGTACCGGTTCGGGAAACAGAAAAAGGCTTACTAAACAGCCTTTTATAGACTTTTGAAGTCCGATGTTTTTTCTAATGAAAAAGATTGGTACCTAAAAAAGGCATGGCTGTTTTAGGTACCTCTTTTCGATCTCGCATCCAAACCCTACATTTTCTCGAGTTCCCGCTTGAGGTCTGCCACGGCTTCGAATTCAGCCTGAGACAAGTCCCCTGCATTGCCGCTGCCGGTGACCTTGGCGCTGCCGTGCGCCAAATAAGCCCGAAACAGCGGGCTTTGTTCAAATACCGCAATAACCTCATGCGGGTACAAATGGTTGGCCAAGGCCAAATGAGAGATTTGAGTTTTGAGGTTTGAAATTTGCGCCGCGAGCTGGCCTTGACGCAGATATTTCACATCAATTTTCTTGAGGTCGTCAAGATATTTGATTTCACCTGTTGCGCTATGCGACAACTCCCCCGCTTTGCCGGACGCAGTTCCACCCCCTCTTTGATAAAGAGGGGGTTGGGGGGAGTTCTTTCCTTGAACAACTGATAGCACCGGTTTTTCTACGTGACTGGGCAATTCTTTCGTTTCCACCTCGCGCCTGATCTCCTGCGGCGATAATTTTGGAGTTGTTACGTGGTACGTGTTACGCGCTAAGTGATCCTGCTTCTGCTGCGCTATCTCCTGCTTCAGCCTATCAATGCTCAGGCCTGGAGGCGGCGGAGGTACCGGAGGAATAGGCTTAATAGGGACAATGGGCTTGGGAGGCGCAGGCTTGATCAAATCCGCCAACTTTTGAGGCGCAACTGGAAACGGCTGCGGGTGTAGGGGTAGAGGCACTAACGGGAGCTTGACAGCCGCTGGCCTAGGTCGGGCGGCAATCCTGGTATTTACGAAGTCCGCTAAATCTTTCGGGATCAAATCATGCTGATCGCCAGGAAGCATCAGCTCTTCCTCAGGTTGCTGTTCTGGCAGGGAGAAATCATATTGAAACCGCTCAGAGCTGAGCCAGTCATAGAGCTTGATCAATTTTTGCAAAACCAGCCGCTCATTGGCTCCCAGTTTCTTGACATTTGGCGATTGGTTGATATAAGTTAATTCCTCCAAAGCTCCTCGCCTGGTTTTGGCAGCAGCCAAATTCACAAAAGCTCGATAATCAGAAAGCCAGTTGCCGACTGTGGGATGCTTGCGTTCATGGCCTGCGGCCAGGTCTTCCTTTCCCAGAAGCTGGACATTGGATTCTAGGCCCCGCAAATAAATCTTGCGCTCCTGCTCCACGAGATCGCTTGAAGGATAATACATTTTCATCACTAACTCAATCCAGTATGGCACGTCTACGAATTCCAAAAGCATGCTGTCCGCGACGTGCTCGCGGAAAAACTTCTCTTTTTCGCCATCCGAGACATCGGCGATACTGAACAATCGCAAGGCTTTCAGCAACCGCAAATACTTCCCGGCCAAATCTGAAGGAATTTTTTCCGCCAAGACAGTCAGCTTATCTGCCATGAGCTTGACGTATTCTCTGGCATAGCCAAAGTCAGCGGCCGCCGAAATGCTGACAACCATGTCTTCGACCTCCGGGTAGCGCTTGGGATCCAAAAGCAAATTTGGATCAATATCCTTAAAATTTTCTTCAACTATTATAATGCGATCCATAAATTAACTGGCTAATTTATCTGGTGATCTCATATTCTGTCCATCCTCGCCTTTAATTTTGGTCGGGCCTTTCTCAGCGTCTGGGCCTCCACCAGATGACTTTTTTGACTTGCCATGCATATGCACTAAGACTTTTACTGCACCTTCTCGCGTTTCAGATGTCTCAAATTCCGCTTCTGTCGGCAGCATACCTTTCAGCTTTGCAATCACTTCATCTGCTTGTCCCTGGTCAAAATCCGCCTTTTCAATAATCGCAGAAGCCATATCTGCGTTTAATTTAAACGCTTCAGCCATGATTTCAGGGCGCTTTAACTCCACTCTCCCTGTCATTTCATCCTTATAAAGCCCGACCATTTTAATGACACGACCCTGCAATTGCCTGGACTTCTTGAATGAGTTAACACGTGCAGGGTTAATCATCTTGAATGCCCTGCGACCCTTTGAGGTAAATTCAGTAAAATTACCACTCGCATCCTGAACCATATAGGCTGCCGGCTCTTCCGCGCGGCCCCAAGATTCTGTGTTCCCGCGCTCCACGCGCTTCTGGGCAGAAATCTGTTGTCGAGCGCCGGTCAGCTCGTACTTCAAATTCCCTTCTGATTTCTTGGAAGCGTGCTGAGTATCTCCAATGGCTTTCTGTAAATCTCCATAATCCTTGATGACATGTTCCACTTCCTTGCCATCTTTATCCAGGGATTTGAAGCGAATCTGCTTGAAGACTTCCTGCTCTACTTCGACTTCTTCTCCTTTTTCGTTTTTAATCTTAACCTTTCTCTTCTCGATATCGCCTTCTTGTGTGTGAAAAATGCCGTTGCTGTACAATTCCTGCAACATGTCATTTGTGCCTCGCTGCCTCTGCATCTTCTCAAATCCTGAAAAATCATTCGCCATCCTAAAGTTTTTATCAAATTCAAAGACAGCGTTGCCTATCATCCGAAGCTTCTGTTCCGCTTCTCCAATTTCATCTTGGTGAGCCATAACCGCCCCTTTTTGCTCAGGACTTAAGTTCCCTAAGCTTTCACTGATCTCATCCAGTTGATCTACGGAATCATATTCAGCTTTTGCCATCTTTCCTTTGTTCACCAACTCTTGAACTTCCGCTTTTGCCTGCAACCTGGCATTACTCCTGCTCATTCCTTCTTTCTCATATTTAGCAGCCCGTTTATCTGTTTCCGCTTCCTGATCAGCCAATGCCGCCAAAATTGCCGCACCGTCTTCGTGGCGGCCTAACCCAAGAATAGTGCGCAGGGCTTCTTTGTCTTCTACGTGATGCGCATTCCGATAAGCTTCCACTTTCTCTTCTTCGGAAAGATCAGCCTCTTCCCATTCCTTCATCTTGTGCCGGATCATCTGCCGCTGACCGATGCGTCCATAATGAGTTTTCTGGCCTAAGTGCAGACCACCTTTGCCGGTTATCAAATCTTTCCAGCCATGCCATTCAGTGGGAATAACCCGGTTGATGCTGTCACGTACCTGGCCCACTGCCGGCTTGTATGCCTCTTCTTCCTTTTCCTTGGCCCGCTCATCAAACGCCTGTTTGGCTACGCGCAAATTGGCAAACTGGGCAGTCTTCCAAAATCTCGTCCAGCCTCTCGACCCTCCTGATTTTTCAGCCCTTTCCGCGGCGTCCATCTTACGGCTAGTATATTTGGAATAAGCGCGGCCAATGGCGCCCACACCCTGCTTAGCTCCCCACTTCGGCAGACCAAACCCAACCCCTTGCGCCGCTTTGATTATGGCTTCGCTGCCCACCATGCCGGCCTGTTTGGCGACCAGGACTGCGGCCCACATCAGGCCGGCTATGATAATAAACTGAAAAGTCCCGGAATAACCAGTATAAGCTCCGACCTGGCCGCTGTCTTTGATCATCTTTTCGCCCAGGCGCAAGAAGAACACGGCTACCGGGGCCCAGATTAGATATTTGACGAATGTTTCCCACCATTTCTTGGCGTAAGTCGCTGTGGCCGGCAGAATATTCAAAGCATAAGCCACTGGAGACAAAATCACCAATACCCAAAGCCCAACCATCCTTATAACCAGCAGGCCGGCGATTGCCAAAAAACTTGTGAGCATGACCAGCGCCAAAACCAATTTAGAAATCGCCATACCCAACGGCTCGACCCCGCTCGCGTTCGCAAACTGCTGCAAGAAATTGCCCTGCTTGCCGGATCCGAGAATATTATACATAGACTCGCCCCAAGCGCCCCAATTGGCTCCCTGGGCAAAGATGTCCACTACCATATTTGAGACATTAATCAGAGTTTCGGCGATGACTCTGCTAAAATTGATCAACAGCGCCATGATGATGAGCTTGGTCAGCAGTTTTTTGTAATTATAGGCCTCCACTCGCAGGATAGTTGCCAGGGACATGACGATCATGGCCAGCACGAAAATCATGTTCATCAGATCCCTGATAATCACCCAACCCTCTTTGACAATCGGCGGCTGAGGGGCTTTGATATTTTTTATGGTAAATACCAGGATCTCGCCAGCCATGGCGGTTAAAGCCAAGATTGCGCCGGTAATCAGCTCAATCAGCCAGCCTAAGATTTGTGAAATACCGCCGAATAGCCCGCTCCAAAATCCCTTACCGCCGATGTCGGCATTGGGATCATAGCCGGAATATTTGGTGAAAAAATTAGGAGGAAGCGAGGTGCCAAAATTGTCAGTGCCAAGCCTTGAGATATAAACCCGGGCTATTGTTTCGATGTTTTTGACTTCCGGCGTTTGCGCTTTATCTTCAACCACCCTGTTTCCCACGGCGTCTAAAGTATACGGATACAGCTGACATTTTGAGTAGTCACCCGGCCCAAAGAATGACTCAGAGCTAAACTGCTTGAAAACCAAGGTATATTTAATTAAATCGTTTTTAGTATATTCTCGAATTTTTGTCGCCAGAGCCGAGCATTTGGCCTGATCTCGATTCGCCTCAAGCCATTCATTTTTATCCCGGATCAGCTTGTCGAAAGAAACCGGAGTGGATGGTACCACAGGGCTTGCCGGCGCGGCAGTAAACGTCCCGCCCGCGGTTTCGCAGGCTTCCCGGTCATTGTTGTAGGCCGGAATGCTGCAGGTGCCGCTCTGGACTTGCCCCAAAGCAAAATCGGCCGGGCCAAGGGATCCGAGCAAAATCAAAATCAATATCAAAACCGATATTGGGATATTGCCTGCCCGCCGTAGCTTCAGAGAAGGCGGGAGATATTGGGATATTGGCTTTACCAAACGCATAAGATAGATACTGACTTTACTTAGTTCTCAAAGGGATATTAAGATATTGGGATATTACTTATCGTCATTCTTTGCCTTATAAACTGCATTGATAAAATTCTGAAGCTTAAGTGAAGCGGGTTGGGCGACTGTTAAATAACGAGTATAAATTTTCTGATCAATCTTTTTTCGTTTCAACAGAAGTTCCAGCCACCAGTCGCGGGCCTCAGAAAGAGATGCGCGGCTGTTGTAACAGAACTTGATCTTATCGAGATAATGAAACCTGCTATACCCCTCCACGAAATTAGCACCAAACGAATCTGTCGCAGAAATAAATTGGTCTCCGAGGATTTTCTTTGTCTGCCAATCCATTGGTTCATAAATCTCCCAGCCAATGTCAGAGAGATCCCGAGCTGTTCTATAAAGATCAAGGTCTTTTACCGGAATATGATTTCTTTTTATTTCCACGAATATCCTAATATCCTTTCAAGAATCAGGCCGAGTAAATATCTTAATATCTTCCGAGGGTTAGGCTAAGTCAATATCTGAAATTCACCTACCGGCATCCTTTGCACATATTGACGGAGCCAAAGCCGACATGCAGGGCGTAGCCTCGCCTTTCCGCCGCCTGCTGATAAGTAATGCCCGCTTCCACCCGGTAGAGGCTGAAAAATTCCCCGTAAGTCGCGGTGGCGCCGCGGTAAACCATCAGATTTTCATCCGGGTGGTCATTGTTGTTGCAGTTGGTGGCCCAGCCAGCGACATAGCCCTGCGCCCGCAGTTTCTCCGCGACAATTTCCAAAAGCTGCTCCCCGGCCCCTTCGTCCGAGCGGTCGGAATCAGCCAAGGGCGGATTTTCCGCAATCGCCTGCCGGTTGGCTTCGATAACCGCGGCCTGATAGCGCGGCGGCTGGCCGTCTTCAGCCAGGATAAAGCTGTAAGGCTGGGCGCATTCGCTCTCTGTTCCCTCAACATCGGTAATGTCCGGCAAGGGAACCTGCGCTGCCGCATCCACATTGGGCCGGTCGCAGCGGCCCAGCTCTTTTTGGAAACGGGCCAGATACTGCGTGATATTGGCCGTGTTCTTCATGAGGTTTTCCAGGCCTCCGCCGCCGCTGCCGCGCCTAGCCAGATCCAAATCCCCATCTTTGGCCAAAGAGGCAATGGTCCGCTCCATAAATGAGGCATAGCGGTTGACCGAAATTTCCAAATCGTCAAATTTGGGGTTGCGATAATCTCGGACTGCGCCTAAAAAATTCTGAATCTGGTTTTGCACCAAGATGGCGCGATTGTTCCAGAGGTTGGCGTCGGCCTTCATAATGAAATTGTCTGTGGTGCCGCTGGATCTTTCCGGCACGACAATAGGCCCAGGCCGATCCCAAATGGTGCCTATGAATATGCCCTTAAGCGCCGCCCCGCCTTCCAACTGATCAGCGTGATTGCTCAAGAACGCGGCAAAGTCCTTCAGTTCCGCCACAGCCGTTTCCATGCCTATGCATAAGGGGGTAAAGTAAGCCGAGGACGTGACAGCGCTGGAATTGACGCAGTTAGGCGCGACTCCGCCGTGGAAGCAGTTGTCCGGCTTGCCGTCCAGGTTATAATCAATGCCTTCGGGGAAGCCATCGCCGTCAGAGTCAATTTTATTTAGGGACGAAAGCGAAGCGCCGGAATCGGCCGCATAAGCGGTGCCGGGGTATTCGGACAGCACCCCGGAGTCATTGGACTTGTCCAGATTGAGCTTACGGAAGATAAAGTTGCCCAGAAGGGAACCGATCTGGCTGGAGACCGAGTCAGGGTTATAGTTATTGGCAAAGATGCGGTCAAAGGCCGAGGCCGTGAGCCCCTCGATGAAAGAGCCGGGATTCTGAATGGCGGAAATAATACAAGCGGCCGTGGACGGGCTGGTGGCAGCCGACGGCTGAGGGTTGGACGGCGGCACAGCTGGCAGGGGCACAGTGGTGCCGGGCGGGACTATGGGGGTGGAAGGCAGTTCCTGGGCTGAAGCAACCCTGACCAGGCCGGAGGCGGCCAAAAATTTACTGGCCGGGGCAAGGCTTTGCTGCGCCAGCGGATTGCAGCCGCGGCCGGATTTGTTGCCCTTGCCCTGGGCGATTTCCTGGTCAGCGGCAGCGCGAGAGGCGGCCTGCATCTGCTCAAAGTAAGCGGCAAAGCTCTGGGCCGTAACTTCCGGCGGCGAGAGCCAGTAGCTTTGAGCCGCGGCGTAATAATCAATGTTGGACAGCTCGGGCGGCGGGTTATAAATCAGGGAAGAAGAAATGCCGCCGGCCTCAATGTAATACTTGTTGATCTTCTGGTCCAGCGCCTTCAGCAGAGCCTGGCGCTGCCTTTGGCCCTGGGGCGTGACAGTGGTGACCTGCATGCGGGAGAGCATGTCAGTCTCAAGCAGGGTGTAGATGCCCCGGAGGTCGGGGTCAGTGATTTTTTCGCGGATGTACTGGTGGAGGTAGTAATTAGCCAGCGACTGGCCGTAGTAGAGGTAATTTCTGATGCGGTACTTATCCAAAACCTTTTCGGCAAAGCGGGTGAGGTACTGGTTGGCAAAATTGAGGGAAATACGCTTAAGCGCCCCGAGGCCAATATCCTTGGCAATATCATATAGATTCCAGGTTTCGGTGGTGAAGGTAAAATCCCCCAGGCCCAAAAAAGCCTTAGCCGGTTTGGGGTAAAGCATGGCGGCCATGGGCAACAGAATCTGGCCGGCCAGAAAAATGCTGACGATAAATATGGCGAAAGGTCTAGTTTTGTTTTTTCGAGAGTTCATAGTATTGAAATGACAAAATTCCAATTTCCAATGACAAATAAAATTTCAAATGTTAAATGCTTAAATGTTAAAATTCCTTGATTTTTGCTTTTGATTTATTCACTATCGCTGAAAAAATTAAAACTAATTCGTTTACTTCTTTCTGTAGCTTAATGGCTTCATCTTTTAACTCCGGAGTCGCCACAATAATCATTCTCAACCAATGCTTGGTTTCTTTGGATTCTTTTTTGCAAATGCCGATTTTATGCTCGAAATCCTTCTTGGTTTCGGCGCAATCGGCTTCGCAGTAATTGGCCCCGATACTGGTTCCTGATTTCACAAACTGCTCTATAATCGGCCTGGTTATGACTGTCTGTGGAATTTTCTTGGCAAACCGGATTGTTTCTTCGCCAAATACTCCAGTTCTTTCTTCCAGGTCATAAATTTTGGCATTTGAATTTTGCCCATTTGTCATTTTATTGGAAATTAGTCATTGGAAATTTAACATTACCTCTGGATATCCATAAGGTTATAGGCCAAATTCGCGCTTTAATAATTCATTTTCAAAAGCCAGTTTCTGCTGCACGACCAGGAATGCCTGAGCCCGGTCATACCAGGCGTCTTCCTGCCCTGGTTCCGGCCCGGGCATAACTTCGGCGAACAGCTTATAAAACGCAATCGTATATTTATGAAAAGATAAAAACTTATAGGGAACGCTCATGGACTTAAGCTCGGAAGCGAGCAGCCGTGATTTTTCCTTGAACTGGTCAAGCTCAAATCCCTCGGCGAACTGCAAGGCCGCGGCAACCTCATCCATGTCTTTTCTCGCGAAATATTTGCCGGTCTTGTCCCGCAGCTCATCGGTATAGTTTTTGTAAACCAGGCCTTCAGTGGCGTAATCAACTTTGAGTTCGGCGTCGCCGGGCAGAAACTGGTTGAAATTGACCCGGCTGATGTCCTGGTCCTCCGCCACCATCGCCGCGATGTCCGAGTCAAAGACAATGCTCTCGCCTAAAATATTTTCCTCGGATTCCAACTCCTCAAACGTTACTTGGCCGGGCCGGGAAGGATCAAAGCCGGCCGCGACATCCGCTCCGTCAGTGGCGCCGTTTTGGTTGGAGTCGGGCGTCAGCGGATTGGAATGATAAAAATATTCCTGCTCGTTGGTGAGCTTGTCCTCGTCCGGATCGGCCTCGGGAGCGCAAGAGCCGCCGTCGCAGGTGCTGGCGCCAAAATAATCCGAATACCACCAGCCGGGAATTGCCGAGGCTGCCGATGAGCCAGAATCCGAAACAGCCAGTTGTTCTTCCTTGGGGTCTTGCTTAAACAAGACGAATGCGGCGGCAAAAACCAAAGTCGCGGCCAGAGCGGCAAGGGCAAGAAGCTTAGGCTTAAAACGCCAAGGCTGTTTGGCGGCAAAAGTTCCGTAATGATTCTTGTATCTCATGTTTGGTTTAGGATTTTATGGATAATTTGTTTTTTGTATCGCCGGTCGCCCCGCGGGCCCAAGCGGACAGCTTCAATCAGCCCTTCTCTTTCCCAATTCCGGAGGGTATTGGCGTGGACATGCAATAAATGAGCCACCTGCTTCAAAGTAAGCAACTCATGGAGTTTTTCTGCCATTTTTGTTTCTGCGATACGAATCCACGAATGATGCATCCGAATGCCACGAATAGATTCGGGGCATTCGTGTGTCAATTCGTCATATTCGGATCGCTTTTTATTTTTTGTTTCAAGCCTTAATTTTGAGGCTTTATGCTAAAACCTACCAATAGTTTCCATTACTCTATATATATTATAGCAGAAAACGCGGGCCTTGTAAAGCCCGCGTCTGAAACTTCTAACTTTTAACTATTGATTATAACTAAGACCCAACTTTTTAGCCGCCTCTTTCACCCATGCTTCCAACTGATTGACTTTATGCTTATACACTGCGAGCTCTAAATGATAATCATCAGTTTTCTTAGAATAATTATCCACTGACGTTTGCAGGCTCCTGAAATCTTTCCGCAAATCTTCAAAATCAGCTTTTGAAGGAAAAAGCTCCACTTCGGCTTTTGTTACAGCTTTAACAATTTTTACAATATCCTCGTCTGTAAGCATATTATTGCTGTCTAATTATTTCTTTCTGGCCAAGTTTGCTCAGCAGTTTCTTGCCGCAATTAAAGCAAAGTTCTTTCGTAGCCAAATAACCGCCATAGCCAATTTTAATCATGGCCTTAGTGTCTTTGATTTCTTTCTTGCAAGTATCACATTTTGTAATCCACATAGCCAGATAATTTTAAACCCGCCGCAAAAACTTGTCAAAGCCTGATAGCTTGATATAGCTTAATCCAGTCTTCGATAGATAAATCCTGCGGGCGCGCCTTGGGATCAATGCCGGCGGCCTTCAGCGCTTCGGAATTTCGAATCGTATTTTTGATCTGTTTTCTTTTTCCGGCAAAGGCTTGTTTGACAATGCTGAAAAATAATTTATGATCCGCGATTTCCGGATACTTTTCTTTTGGCGTGATTTTTATAATCACGGAATCAACCTCGGGTTGCGGCCAAAAGCTGGTTTTGGGAACTATGAAGGGCAATTGTTCGTTCCCAAAACCATCCCCGTCTACTCGCCTAATCCAATGTCGGGGATGGGCGGGAGGGAGAATTCCTCGCCTCGGGGATGGACTGATCGATCGCCTCTGCACAATTTCCGCGTCAGCAAATGCCTGGACCGAAATGCCCAGAATGGACAATTTGCCGGGCTTGGCGACAACCCGCTCCCCCACCTCTTTCTGGACCATGAGCACCAGCAGCCGTGGTTTATTTTTTTGTCCCAAAAAATACCGGATGAGATGCGAGGTCAGATAATAAGGGATGTTGGCCACGACTTTATAGGGGCCTTGGATGTATTGGCCGAGATTAAATTTCAGAATATCCTGATGGATAACCGTTAATCGTTGATCGTCGGCGCTACGCGTATCGTCATTCGGCGGCGTTGTGCGCCCGCTTAACGCTAGACGCTCACCGATACCCGCTGCGCTGCCGCCAAACGTACCCCGCAATACCTGCATCATCCTCTCATCCTTTTCAACCGCAATAACTTTACCCGCCCGCTTGAGAAGTTCCACCGTCAAGGTCCCGATACCCGGCCCGACTTCCAGAACAGTATCAGATTTCTTAAGCTGGGCGGTTGTAACAATTTTAGCAAGAACAGATTCGTCAACCAAAAAATTCTGGCCGAGGTAATGCCGTGGTTTTAAGCCGGATCGTTTTAGGAAGGATTTGAGATAGTTGGGGTCGGTGAGGTTGTTCATGGATAATTATCAATTTACGAATTTACAATTTTGCAATTAATGGTCAATTTGCCAATTTTCAATTGAACAATAAGCTTGAAAATTAATTGATCATTGAAAATTATCACTCTGGTTCATATATATCCAAAAGTTCCTCCGGTATCGCCTTAAGAATCCTTGATTTGACGCTCATATTTCGCAAGCCATACTGCTTCCTCGATTGCGCATAGACTAAAAACAGCTTTTGTTTGGCCCGAGTTATGCCCACGTAAGCCAAGCGAATCTCTTCGCTGATATCTTTTTTTTCCATAAGCGAGCGGGCATGCGGCAATAAGCCTTCTTCCAGGCCGATTAAAAAAACCGTGTCAAATTCCAGGCCCTTGGCCTGGTGCAGGGTCATAAGCGTGACTTTATCAGAAGTGGGATCATGCTCGTCAACCGATGTCATAAGCGCGATTTCTTCCAGGAAATTGCCCAGTCCCTCCCGCCAGGGAAACTTGGAAAACGCACCCGCAACGTTGAATAGTTCCTGGACATTTTCGAAACGCGTCTCGCCTTCTTCCGTACCGTCGCGCAAAAATGCTTCGTAGCCGGTCTGCCGCAAGACCAGGCGCATGACATCAAGGAGACTGGCTTCTTCCGGCGTGTTGGCAATGGATTCGAGCATCTGGAAAAAGCTCTGTAGTTTATCGTTATTCGGCAGCGCAGCGCGCATCGTCTTACGGTTAGCGTTGAGCGGCACCCAATCGCTTGCCGTTTGCCGCTTACCGATACGCGCGGCGCCGACGCCAAACGGATGACGCTCTTCCAGTAAAGCATTTTTTAAAATATCAAACGTTGCTGGCCCGATGCCCCGCGGCGGGACATTGATGACTCTTTTGAGGCTTATCAAGTCAAATGGATTAATCAACAGTCTCATGTAGCTTAGAACATCCTTGATTTCTTTGCGCTCATAAAATTTCAAGCCGCCGACAATCTGGTATGGGATGCTCGCTTCGATCAACTGCTCTTCCAAGGCCCGCGACTGGGCATGGGTGCGGTAAAGCACGGCGATATTATTTAGCCCTTTGCGATTTTTGAGCTTGGGCAAAATTTTCGCGCGGGCATTCCTCATGATGCGGGAGAGGATGCCCTCATCAGAATTCTCTTCTGGCTCGTAAGACAACTCCCCCGCTTGGCCTAATGCTGTTTTACCCCCTCTTTGGTAAAGAGGGGGTGGCGCTCCAGCGCCGGGGGAGTTCTCGTCCTGCAGCTCGATAATTTTCTTCGCCACGAACCAGGCCTCAGCCATCTCATCCGACGCGGCATAAAGCGTGGGCAGCTGCCCCCCGGTATTTTCAGTCCAAAGCTGTTTCTTGTGCTGAGCAGCTGACAAGGCTATGACTTTTTCTGCCACCGCCAGGATGGGCGCTGTGGAGCGGTAATTCTGTTCCAACCGGATGACCTTGGCATTGTGGTAATCGTCTTCAAAATCGAGGATATTCTGCATATTCGCGCCGCGAAATCCGTAAATCGCCTGGGCGTCATCCCCAACCACGAAAATATTTTTGTGTTTAACCGACAGTAATTTGGCGAAAATATACTGGGCGTGATTGACGTCCTGGTATTCGTCTACCAGGACGTAGCTCCACTTGTCCTGGTATTTTTTTAAAACCTCAGGATAGGCCTGAAAAATCTTTACCGGCAGCATGATCAGGTCGCCGAAGTCTGCGGCATTGTTTTTATTCAGTTGCAGCTGGTATTCCCCATAGACCTCCCGGGCCAGATCGTTGAAGCGGTCATCCGCCTCCGCCAAGGCTTCGGCGGACGGGTCGTCGGGCTCAATCAAATTATTTTTCGCGCGATCAATGATCGCGGCGAACATTTGCGGCTTGAGCTTGGTCGGATCAATCTTGAGCTTAATCAAAATATCCTTAAGCAAACTTTCCTGATCCCCGTCATCGTAAATCACAAAATTGGGAGTTAAGCCAACCTGCCGACTTTCTGAGCGCAAAATCCGAGCCCCGACGGAATGAAATGTGCCCATGGTCGGCATATTGGAAATTGGAAATTGGAAATTGGAAATTTTGCCAGGCTTTTTCAAAAGCCTGGCAACCCGCTCCTTCATCTCCCCCGCGGCTTTGTTGGTGAACGTCACAGCCAAAATTTCCTCAGGCTTAAACCGCATTTTTTTGATGAGATAAACAATGCGCATGGTCAGCGAGCGGGTTTTGCCGCTGCCAGCGCCGGCCAAAATCAGCACCGGACCCAACGGTGCCTTGACAGCCGCAAGTTGTTGCTTATTGAGCCCCAATTGGGCCGAAAAATCTTTCATGGCTTAAGCATTATAACTCACGTATCACGTAACACATAACACGTAACAAAATTGCCCGATTTTTTTGATACGTGATTCATGATACGTGTTACATGGCTTTCTGTGGATATAAAACATAAAATAACGCCCTAATTTAGGGGTTTTTCGGACTTAATGCACAATCCTACCCCCAAAAGTGTTGACCAAAAAGGCCGATTTTGGTAAGATTGCCCTTGTGCTTCTCTGCCGTCCCAGTTAGCAAATAACCTCCGAAAAACGCCCTGATTTTCCACTCTCTATCATCTCTAAATCAAGCCGTTGATCGAAGTTAATAGGAGCCAATATTACTGCCTCTCAGAATCTGAAAAAGTTCGCCTACACCCTCAAAACAAACAGCAAATTCACAATTCACCCTTTCAAATCCCTGCACAGCAAGGTCATCTTGCCGCTTTCCCCTATTGATTATATCAACCGTTTCAGCCTGGAATTTTTGGTGCTGGGGCTTACTGTTTTGACCATCTTCATAAATCACGCCAAGGCCGGGAACGACCAAAGCGTGATTTTTTCATACCTTTATACTCACCCCTCCCTTAACACTTCTCTGCTAAGCCAATCTGATGCCACAACCACCATCGTCCCCTCTACAAATTGGGTTCCCGCGGTATCGGCTCAAAGCAACGTTATTCTCGCTTCCACTTCTGACAATCCGACCACAATCCAGGAAAACGTGATCGTAAAAACCAATCCGGCCGACACGGATAACTTCCTCCGGGCCGGTCGTTCTGTATATGAAGTTGTGCCGGGAGACAACATCATTTCAATCGCTTCCAGTTTCGGCGTCTCCCCGGCCACAATCATGATGGAAAATAAACTTGACGAAAATTCAGTTCTCCACCCTGGCCAAAAGTTGACCGTTCTGCCCACTACCGGTGTAAGCCATAAAGTTTTGGAAGAAGAAACGCTTGAAAAAATCGCCGCAAAATACAAAGTATCCGAAGATGACATCCTTGATGTCAATGACATAGAACTTCCCGATGATATTTTAGCCGGCGATATTTTAGTTATCCCGATGCAAGTCAATATGCCAAACCGCCCCAAGCCCGCTTCGCAATTTGTCAGGTCGGAAGCCGGTAGGATCGCACTCTCTCAAGCAAACGCTCCGCAAAATCTGTCAGGTGGCACTCTCAGCTTCCTCTGGCCAACACCGGTGCGCACCATTACCCAAGGATTCTTGCGCCGCCACTCCGGATTGGATATCTCCAACTCAACGATGGTCCCGATTTACGCCTCCGAAGCCGGATTCGTGGAATTGTCCGGCTGGCAGACTGGGTACGGCAATACCATTGTGGTTAATCATGGCAACGGCTTTAAAACCCGCTATGGCCACGCTTCTGAGCTGTACGTGAAAGCTGGAGACGCGGTGGCGAAGGGGCAAACCATCGCCAAACAGGGACGAACCGGGCGCGTTCGCGGAGCGACGGGCATCCACCTGCATTTCGAAATTATCAAAAACGGCGTCAG
>MFEL01000014.1:0-16191 GCA_001777575.1 Candidatus Doudnabacteria bacterium RIFCSPHIGHO2_01_FULL_46_24 | reverse complement strand
CCCGCCGCTCGCGAGCGGCGGGGTTTTTATTATTGGACACTGGCACCTTTCTGGTCAATCTCATAATCGCCCAATGTGGCGGTCGTCACTTCGTTGATCGCTTCAGCGGAGACGTTCTGATTGGTAAAGGCATCTGTTCCGGAAGCTTGGATATCAGAAAGCAGGCGAACAACCCGATTGCGGTCCGCGTCCGTAGGAACCACGGTCAACTGGAAAGTGGCTTTCCGGGCCGGCGAGTATTTCCCGCTGAATGCCGGCAAACTGCCGATCCGCCAGCGGATTTTTCCGGAGTTGGAGTCGTAAAGCAAGTTTTCTTTTTCGCTTTCCGGGATGACCACTCCGTTCCAGCTTCCTTGCGGCAGCGGCAGGGAGCTGACCACTTCCACACTCTCCAAATCATTGCTGAGGTTGGTCAGAAGAAAAGTCAGCGCGAACGTCGTCTGCTGCCCGACTTTCATCGGCAAGGCTCCTGCGACATATTCGCCGGAAATCAAAACGTCCATTTCAGAAGCCAGCTTGAGCGCCAGTTCCTCTGACCGGACGATTTTTGGCATCTGGTCGGATTTGATGGTCCCGATTATCCGCACCGACTGATTCTTGAGATTGGTGGCTAGAGTGGTCTTGATCGGCACGCTTAAGGTAATCTCCCCTTTTTGATTGGGAGAGAGGGTCGAGAGATTCTGCAGGGTCGCGGATTTCCAGCTGACGGTGTTTCCGCTGACAATAGCGTTGTAAACGTTGATTTTGCTCAAGTCGAGGATAATGCTTTCCAAACTCAAGTTGATTTGGACATTGGTCGCGTCCACTACTCCCAAATTTTCGTATTTCAGGTTGATTTGAATGTTATCGCCGAGCTTAATGAAATCATCAGGGTCGCTGGTTACATTCAAGGCAAGTTGGGCTTTCGTGAGTTTGAAGCTGCCTGATGCCGTGAGTAACGGGGATGGATTGCCGCCGATCAACTGCCCCAATTCCGCCACAACCGATTGTTGGCTGCTGATCTCACCGATAAACGCGCCGCTGACATCGACTTGCAATCTTTCATTTACGCCCAATCTGGGAACCAGCCAATAATCCTTGCTTTGAGTGCTAAAACTTTCCGGGTAAGTCAGTTTCAGGGTCAGGTTTTCGAACTCGTGCCCGGAGACATTTTGGAAAACGACGCTGAAGCTCGTGTCTTGGCCGCTTATGACCTCGATCGGTCCGTTGATTTCGAGAGTGACGCTCGGAGCCAAAATCAACGTCTTGTAATCGTTTCGAACTTCAAATTGGGAATTAAAATTGGCCAATTTGTAAGTCAATTTGGCTGCAATGATTTTTTCTTCCGCTGTCGCTCCGGAAAGCTGAACCTTAATCATTACCTCCGCGTTCTCGCCGGACTTCAAAAGCGGCAGGTTGTATCGCATACCTGCCGAAGACAAAGCGGCCGGCTGGGAAGATTTGAATTTCAACCCGGAGGGAAAATAAAGCTCCAGAGAGACGTCAACCAAATCGGCATTTTCGCCGTTGCGATAAATTATGCGGTATTCGGCTTCGTTGCCGCCACTCAACTGGCCCGGACCCTTGATGGAGAGCAGGACATTGTTGGAAACGACGTTTTCCCCAGGTTTTTCCCTTAAAATAATCAAAGCGACGCTGGAAAGCGCCACGACCAGCAGGCAGGCTATTGCTACCGCGATCTTGTTGCGTTTCAAAAAACCGGTGAATCCAAAATGGTGGTTAGCCAACTCTTCCAGTTCTTGCTTTTCATTTGGATCCAATATGTCTGTCATGCGATTTGTCTTAAGAATGCCGAGGACTTCAGCTTTCTTTCCAGAATTTCTTCTATTAATTGATTCAGCTCTTGAAAATCGAGTTTTGCGGAAGAAGTCTTGGAACTAAAACCCAACGCCTCCAATAACTCCGAGCAAAAAATGGACAGTCGATCTTTGTCCGAATGCTCAAAAAACTTATGCAGCAATTCGTAGGCTTTAGGATTTGGGTGCTCATCAGCCGTCAGTTTGAGCATCAGCTCAGCGGCATAACAACCCGCTGCGATTTTGCCCAAATCATGGTACAGTAACCGGAAGTTCTGCAAAGTTTGGCAGGAGGTCAAGACAGGCAAATGTCTGCCGGAAACCTCAAATGAAACCAGTGAAAAATTCTGAAGATTATAAACCAGTTTGCTGGAAGGCTTTCTGATGCCCCTGGCCAAACACCTGAGCTTGCCAAGCTCTTCGGTCCAGATCGTCACAATCTGATCCGCCTCGCGGTAATTTTGTTTTTTCAACACAATGCCTGTGAACTTTTTGTATCGCATGAATAGTAATTAGTAAAGAGTAATAAGTAACAAGAGCATACTAATTACTTATTACTAATTACTCGTTGCTTAACTTAATCCTGATCTTCTTCCCATCTATCTCATGTTCCTCCCCTACTTCCCCAACCCCCCTGACTTCCCTTACATACGTCTTACTCTTGTCAAACAGTCTCATCGCCTCTTTCAGTTCTTCATCCTCTGTATCATACGACAAACTTATCACCTCGCCAACTCGCAAACCCAAATTTTTCCTCATTTCCTGCACCTCCCGCTCCAATTGACGCGCCAAACCCTCGAGTTTCAACTGTTCGTCAACCGTTGTATCAAGATAAAAATATTCGATATTCTTTGAGCCTTGAAACCCAAATATTTTATTGTTGGTTTTGGCTTCTAAAACCAACTTAGAGTCTGACTGCTTGACGTTCAGTTCGGAAAGCAAAATCTCCAAAAGCTCCGGGGTGAACTTGATATCCTTAGATTTGGTATCCACGCTCAAACGGGATAGAGGCTGCCTGACATTCAATTTCAGCTGCTTGCGCGCAGCCAAACCTACGGTTGCCGCTTCGCGGACAATGTCCATGGCGACAAGCAAGTCTATTTCTTGAGCGGTTAATTCTTCAGATTCAGGCCAAGCGGCCAAATGAACAGATTCGGTCGGGCGACGGTTGAGGTTCTGAAAAATAACCTCAGAAATATACGGCGTCACCGGAGCCATGACTTTGGACAAATTTAGCAGACAATGCCTGAGGGTCTCAAAAAATTCACCATCTTTTCGGCCGCGTGATCGCCTAAGATACCAAGTCGACAGATCGCTGATGTACCCTTCAATTGCGTTTGTATATCTGACCGTATCATAATTATCGAGATGCTTGGCGGCTTCGTTGACAAGCTGTTTGGTCCGGACATTGATCCATTGGTCAATGACAGATTTCAGATTTCGAATTTCAGATTTCGAATTTGGCTGCCATGCAGCCTCGTTGGCGTACGTCACGAAGTAGTTATAGATGTTCCACAAAATCAAAATATCTTTGCGGTAAACCACGCCCAACTCACGTTCGCTAAAATTCATGTTGTCCGCATTCATCACCGCGGAGTTCATGAGGAAAAAACGGAGGGCATCCACGCTGTATTTATCCATGATCTTCCACGGATCAGGGTAATTCTTCTTTGATTTGGAAAGTTTGGTCCGGTCTTCAGCCATTATGGTGCCGGTAGTGATCACGTTTTCGAAAGGAGCCTTGCCAAACAAATTGAAGCCTATGACATGCATGACATAAAACCAGGCGCGGGTTTGGGCGATGTATTCGGCTACGAACTGGGCTGGATAACGACTTTCAAAAATCTCTTTCTGCGCGAACGGATAATGGTATTCAGCAAACGGCATGGAGCCGGCTTCCACCCAGGAGTCGAAAATCTCCGGAATCCGATGAGACTTCCCGCCGCATTTTTCGCACTCCAAGACGACTTCATCTATGTAAGGCCGATGCAAATCCGCAATGGACACATCGAGCTCAAAAATAGTGGCATATTTGGGATAACTCAGCTGCGAGCCGAAATATTTCGTCAGCATATGCAAAGGGTCGCCGTGGCTGATCACCAAAATTTTCTTGCCCTGGTGTTTCTGATTGACTTCAGTGATAAAATCAACCATGCGGGATTGCGCCTGCAGATTGGTTTCCCCGCCTTGCGGGGCTTTGTGCCATCGTTCTTCAAAGGGAAAAACCCGCTCAAAATCGGATGTATCCCGGCCGTTATAAACTCCGACGTTGAATTCGCGAAGGCGAGCGTCGGACTCAACAGGCACGTCTAAAATTTTACCGACGGTTTCGGCGGTTTGTCTGGTGCGCAAAAGGTCCGAAGTGAAAATCATATCCACTCCCCCATTTTCCGAAAGCCAGTTCGCCAATCCCCGCGCCCGTTCCACCCCTTTCGCCGTCAAATTGTTGACAAAGGTTTCGGGATAGGAGCTGTTGATATTTTTAACATTGTGTTCGGCTTCTCCGTGTCTCGAGAAGTAAAAAATGTTTTTGGCAAGCCCCAAGTCCTTGATGGAGCCAATCACGGTATTATGGCCGCAAACCTTGCATTTCCAAACCGGAATCGGATTGCCCCAATAGCGGTTGCGGGAGATGTTCCAATCAGGAGCAGCCTCCACCGATTTTTGGTACCGTCCGCGTTTAAGGTGCTGCGGATACCAGTTGATTTCTTTTTTATTGCTTTCCAATAGATCCTTTTTGATCTTCTGAATGTTTATGAACCAGGCCGGAATGGCATTGTAGAAAAGCGCGGTGCCGCAGCGCCAGCAGTGGGGATAGGAGTGCGTGTGGGGTTTTTTTTCAAACAAGAGGTTGCGCGTCTCCAAATCCTGTTTAATCATTTTTTCCGCATGCTTAAAATACTGGCCGTGCAAAAACTTCGGGGCCTTTTCGTTAAATAACCCCTTCTCATCCAACAAAGGCACAACCGGCAGGCCGACTTTCAAGCCAAAATTATAGTCGTCCTCGCCGTAAACCACGGCCGTGTGGACAATGCCCGTGCCTTCTTCGGTGTTGACGAAATCCGCGGCGTAAACTTTGTGCGCCCTACTCCCCTTATCCCCTTTAATCCCTTTAACTTCAAATAATGGTTCATATTCCAGGCCGACAAGATCGGAGCCAAGGATAGTATCCAGTATTTCGTATTTAGTATTTAGTATTTTGGGAACTAGGTCAGCGGCAAGAATATATACTTCGCTTTTATCCTTGATACTTACTACTTGATACTTAATATTTGGCCCAACGGCTAGCGCCAAGTTCCCCGGTAATGTCCAGGGCGTTGTAGTCCAAGCCAAGAAATAGGTATTTGGAAATTGGTCATTGGAAATTGGAAATTTAACTGTCACGGATTCTTCGGTGACAGTTTGGTAGCTGTTATCCATGGCCACCTCGAAGTTGCTCACCGGCGTTTCGCACCGCGGGCAGTACAAAAGCACCCTGCGGCCCTCGTAAATCAATCCCTTGTCGTAGATCTGCTTGAAAGCCCACCAGACCGATTCCATGTAGTCGCGGTCCATGGTCTTGTAAGAATTATCGAAATCAATCCAGCGAGCAATCTTGCGGATGGTTTTCCGCCACTCGGCGACATATTCCAAAACCATGCTCCGGCAAGTTTCGTTGAATTTCTTGATGCCGAGCTTCTCGATGTCTTTTTTGCCGGAAATGCCGAGCTCGCGCTCGACGATTTCTTCAATCGGCAAGCCGTGGCAGTCCCAGCCCCACCTTCTTCGCACAAACCGCCCTTTCATGGTCTGGTAGCGCGGGAATAAATCCTTGACCGTGGAGCCAAGGATGTGGCCGTAGTGAGGAGTGCCGGTGGCAAACGGCGGGCCGTCATAAAAAGTATAAGGCTTCCCCGCCTCGGTTTGCTTCAGGGATTTTTCAAAAATCTTGTTATCTTCCCAGAACTTCAAGATCTCTTCTTCAAGTTTCGGAAAATCAGGTTTAGGATCTACTGGCTTAAATGGCATTGAAAAGATTAAAAAATTACGGATTGCCTGCCTGCCGGTAGGCAGGCGAATTGCGGATTGATAATCCGTAATCCGTTAATTCGTAATTAAATAATAACAGTAATTTTACATTTCCTCCAGCGCGCGGATTCCCAACAAATCAAGGCCCTTTCCAAGCGTATCTTTGGCTCGGGAGACCAAAGCCAGCCGGAAATTCCTTTTAGCTTCATCAACTTCGGCCAGCACCGGGCTTTCGTGGTAGAATTTGTTGATCAGGGTGGCGAGGTTATACAAATAGTTGGCCAAAACATTCGGCAGATAATTTTTCACCGCATCCTCAACAATTTCCGGCAAAATTGAGGACTTAAACAACAGCTCTCTTTCTGTACCGGACATTTGTACTTTGGAATTTATTTGAGATTTGAGATTTGAGATTTGAGATTTCTTCAGTATGCTTGAGAGCCTCGCATACGCATACTGCAGGTAAGGGCCGGAGTCGCCTTCAAAATCCAAAACCTCGTCCCAGTCAAACTCGATGTCTGAGTGCCTGTTATGCTTGAGGTCAAAATATTTCAAAGCGGCCTTAGTCACGGCCTTGATGACCTTTGGCTTTTCTTTCAGATCCGAGTTTTTTTCCTCAATGATCTTGGCGACTTTTTCTTCGGTCTGCGCAATGACGTCTTTGGCCAGAACCATATTGCCCTTCCGGGTGCTCAAAGCTTCACCCTTGAAGCTAATAAAGCCGTAGCTGATGTGTTCCCCCTTTACTCCCTTTCCTCCCATTACCCCCATTAACTTAAGAATCTCGAATAACTGCCTATAATGCAACGCTTGGCGGTTGTCTACAACATATAAGTGCTGGGTAAACCCCTGCTCTTTGCCAAAAATAAACGTGGCCAAGTCGCGCAGCAGATAAGTCGTGCCGCCGTCGGATTTAATGATGATGGCCACGCCCAAGCCTCTAGGTGGAGGGGCATCCTCCAAGAGCGGCGCTCGGCCGAGAGGATGCCCCTCCACCGCGACATCCTCTAAATCAACAATCTGCGCCCCCTGCGAAGACTTTAATAACTTTTTAACTTTTAACCTTTCAACTATTTCCGGCATCTTGTTCTCGTAAAAACTTTCCGGCCAGTGGTGGTCAAACGGCAGAATATCCATCAGGTCGTTGATCTTAAGAAACTCCTTCATGCTCTGATCAACCAGGTTTTGCCAGATTTTGCGATTCTCTTTGTCTCCCTGCTCCAGTTTCACAAACTCTTGTTTAGCGGCCTCTTTTTGCGACTCATCAGCATTAAGCTCTGCGTATAGCTTATCATTAACCTCGCCGAATTTTTTGTAGGCCAGGATCAGATACCCAAACTGCGTGCCCCAATCGCCCATGTGCGTGTCAGATTCTACATGATGACCCAAATATAAAAGCATGCGCTTGAGGCAATCGCCGATGATCGCTGTGCGCAAATGCCCGACATGCAAAGGCTTGGCAATATTGGGCTGAAAATATTCCAGGAGAATCCTCCCACCCTTTACTCCCCTTACCCCCTTTACTCCCCTTACCAAGAGTTCATCCTTAATCCTAAAATTAATAAATCCCGGCCCGGCCACGGAAACGCTTTCAAACATGGATTTGTCTAATTGCTCTACGATTGCCTTAGCATCCTGGCGCAACAGCAAAGCCGCGTTCGTCGAATAATCGCCGAACTTGGGATCAGGATAAGAAATATCAAAATTAATATTTTTAGCCTCTGGAATGGCTTGTAAAATAAGCTGCCTGATCTGTTCTCGCATGGCCATATTATATCTGATAAAATGCCTCTATACCATAACCACGTCTACCAAACTCTTTCCCCATCCCCGCTGAGAGTTTCGCTGAGTTGAGCGGGGATCTTACCAAAGCCTTTACAAAGATCCCCGATTACAAGTCCTAATTCTCGCGTCGGGGATGGTCTTGGTCTGTTCGTAGATTCGGATAACCGTTCGTAGTTTCGCATTATATTTACTTATGCCAACGCTCGCCCAGAACCAAAAAGCCTTCCACACCTACTCAATCGAAGACACGTTTGAGGCCGGCTTGGTTTTGACCGGACACGAGGTCAAAAGCATCAAATCCGGCCAGGCCAGCCTGGCCGGCGCGTTTGTTTCCATCCGCAGCGGAGAAGCCTACCTAAAAAACGCCTACATCGGCAAATACCGGCAGGCGTCAAATCTTGAAAGCTATAATGAATCGCAAGACCGCAAGCTGCTGCTGCATAAAAACGAAATTCTCAAACTGGCCACCCGGCTCAATGAAAAAGGCCTGGCCTTGGTCCCGCTGGAGCTTTACACCAAAAAAAACCGCATCAAGCTCAAACTCGGCCTGGCCAAAGGCAAGAAACAATTCGACAAGCGCGAAGCCATCAAGCGGAAAGAAACTAAACGAAAAATTGAAAGAACAATCAGGTCAAGGATTTAGGACGCAGGGCCATGGCTAATCGGAGAAGGAACATGTTTTGGACGATCGTCCATTTTATGTTCCCATTCTCTCTCTTACCTTTCGATGTGCGGGGCCCTGCCCTCTAAAACGCTGACATGCCCCTTGATATTGAGCTCATCCAGCAAATCGTCGAACTCTTTCAGCAGATAAAACCGGCCGATAAACACGCTCTTCTGCAGCTGCATAAAATCATTGTTTCTTAAAAACCGCCGCAGAAAATTCCGCGCTCTCCGTTTGACTTCCGGAATATCAAAGATGACGATTGTCGACAAGCCGTCGCGGCGGGCTTGCCTGGTTTGTTGCTTATAGCGCCACTTGAGGCTTTTGGCTTTCCCCAGATCAGTTACTTCGTAACCCAATCTTTGCCGATACTGCTTTTTTCGGATCAGCCGCTGTTTTTCCAATTCGCGCAGCGAGCGGTTGATTTGCCTCAATGTGATCTGTCCCTTCTGCCTCTCCGAATAATGCCGGCCTAAGTAACTTTGAGGGTAATCCAAAAAAGCATGCGCCAACCCGCCCGGAATGGTAAGGAGCCAGACTAAAATCTCTTTGGTGAGATTAAAAGTCCGCTGCTTGATAGCTCTTTTTGTTGCCTGCTTCATAAGTAATTTTATAACTGTTCTCGATTGGAACATGTTTTGGACGATCGTCTTTTTTATGTTCCAGTTAAATTTTACCATAAACAATCCTCTTGTCAAAATCGGATTCATCCTGTATAATTTTTGCTCATGGGGCTGAATTGATTCGACAGAAGTTCTTTGACAAATACTGCAAGCCCGATTAGCCTATTCTCTCGGTTACAAAGAAAAGGCAAATCATAAATGCCAAATCTTTGGTAAGCAGATTCGTGAATGCTTTTGCGTTCGCGCCTGCTATGTCAGTCGCCTAATAAGTGACTGGCCATCGGCTCTGTTTCGTCTGCAAACAGAATCACCGGTGTTATATTGCAGACTTACAAATAGCGCCGCTCGACGCTATCTGGGCACCTAAGAGCAACCTTAAGCTGTTTTGGCCCCGCTTTTATAGCTTAAGTAATCAAGCGGGAATAAGCTTGTAGACGTATTTGCCCAAAACCTCTGGACGGGAGCTCACTACTCCCCAGCTCCACCAGTTGACCAAAGGGCGTTTTTGCCCTATAATTGTTTTGTTCTGCTTCCTGTTTTCTGTTTGCTAATTACTATTTACTCATTCCTATTCCAGTTCTCAGAGCACGCATAAACCATCAAATCAAGGCGCCGGAAGTCCGGGTCATAGACGTCCAAGGCAAGATGCTTGGCATCATGAAGCTGTCCGACGCTTTATCGTTGGCCCTCAATCAGGAGCTCGATTTGGTGGAAGTCAACCCCACGGCCAATCCGCCGGTGACCAAGATCGTGGACGTAGGCAAATTCCGCTACCAGCAGGCCAAGCAGGCCAAAGAGGCCTCCAAGAAAGTCCGGGAAGTCAAGCTTAAAGGCATCAGGCTTAGTGTGCGCATCGGCGTTCATGACCTGGAATTCAAGGCCAAGCAAGCGGCGGAATTTTTGGGCGAAGGCAACAAGGTCATGGTCGAAGTGCGCATGCGCGGCCGCGAGCAGGCCCATCCCAATCTGGCCTTTGACCTTTTGAAAAAATTCCAAGCCGCCGTCCCCTCCCCGACCGTGATCGAAGCCGGGCCCAAACGGATGGGGCCGACCGTGAGCCTCATCCTGGCGCCAGGAAAATAAATATGATGCGGATCAACGAATGTAATGCGAATCTGGCCAATATGCCAATCTCGGCGTAACCTAAGATTTGCATATCCGTAAATTCGCATAAAATTTGTAAATTCGTATCACAATACCTTCATGCCCAAGCAAAAGACCAACAAAAGAATAAGCAAAACCTTCTGGAAAACCGGCTCCGGCAAATTGATGCGCCGCAAAGCCGGGCAGGATCATTTCAATGCGCGCGAGAGCGGCAAGACGACCAGGAATAAACGGCGGGACCTGGTGGTGACTGCTGAGAACCAAAAGTTAAAGCACGCGATAGCTAAGTAATTAATTTTCAATTTACGAATTTACAATTTGCAATTAATGGTCAATTGGCAATTATCAACTTGAAAATTACTTGATAATTGAAAACTGGAAATTGATAATTCTATGACAAGGATTAAACGCGGAGTAGCCGCCCACAAACGTCGAAAATATGTGCTCAAACGGACCAAGGGATTCACTAACCGGAGACGAACCAATGCCATCGCCGCGAAAGAAGCCCTGCTTCACGCTGACTCCTATGCCTACGCCCACCGCCGCCTGCGCAAGCGCGATTTCCGCAAGCTCTGGACCATCCGCGCCAATGCCGCGGCCCGCGAACATGGCCTGAATTTCAGCAAGCTCATGGCCGGATTGCATAAAAACAAGATTAGGCTCAATAAAAAAATGTTAGCCGAGCTGGCCGTGCGGAATCCGAAGGCGTTTGAGGCTGTGGTGAGTTCAATAAAGTAGAGTAAAAAGTAAAGAGAAAAACGTAAAACAGCAGATTAAAACTAAAAATTTTGAATTTTGCCTTATTGTTTTGATCTCTACTCTTTACTCTTTAATCTATTAAAAACCCCGGATGTTTCCGGGGCTTTTTGTTATTGTTATCGTTAATAGTTATTGTTATTCGTTTTTCAAACTATTGATCAGCTTCTCCAGCTCGACGTTGGGGCCGGTGATGGCGCGGGTTTTCTCAAACTCGGCCAAAGCGCGGACGTCATCGCCGCGCTGCTGGTAAACCAGGCCCAGCGAGTAGTGGGCGTTGGCGTGGTTGGGAGTCAGCTTGACCACGGCGCTGAAGATGCTCTCGGCCTGGACGTAATCTTTCTGGTTGTAGGCGATCCGGCCCTGCTCAAACCGCACGTCCGAATTTTGCGGGAATTTTTCGGCTGCCTCGTCAATTTTCTTGCGCGCCTCGGCCAATTGCTTGGACTTTTCGTAGATCCGCGACGAAGCTATGTAAGAATCCGGCAAATCGGACTTAAGCTCAATGGCGCGATTAAGGATCTTCTGCGCTTCCGCCAGCTTAGTCTGGTCAATTTTGGTAAATTGCGCCAAAGCCGCAGCACTCAAGCGCCCGGCGCCGGCCGGATTGAACCCGGCCTTGACCTCATCGCCGTCCATCACCCCGTTTTGGTTGGAATCCGCAAGCTCGGGGTTGGAGCCTAAGCTTTCTTCCATATTGTCAGCCAGCCCGTCCTGATCCGTGTCCGCCCCTGATCCGGCGATTTTGGGATCCAGGACTTCGGACGCGTCGGAATAGGCATTAGCCAGGCGGATCAAGAGCGCTGGATTTTTGGAGTCGCGGTTGGCTGCTTCCTGCCAGGCGTTGATGATGGCCTGGTCAGTGCCGGCAATCCCCAGCGGCTTGATGTTCTGGTAAAACTGGGCCAAGGCTGACCAGTTGGCCGCTTTGGCCGGACTAATCCTGGTGGCGGCCAGCCCCGCATTGACCGAAGAGGCCAGCCAATTCTGGACCTGGGCCACATTCGGCTCATCTTTAGCCGCTTCCTGGGAGGAGAGGAAAATCAAATCCTGGCCCAGGGCCTGCAGATAAACGTCGCGGTAGGGGTTAAGGTTGGCGGCCCGGGCAAACCTTTCGGCCGCTTTCTGGAAATCCGGATTGGCGGCATTGACGGCTCTAACGCCCGAGACGTATTGGGCTTCCGCGGCATACACCGCCACCTCAAAGAACGCGCCGACCAGCAGCACGGCCAGCATCAGAAGCGAAGCGAACATCCAGGACAGGGCGGCTCGCGGCGAAGCTGCGAGAGATAATGAGGCTGAATTCTCGGATATAACCCCCTCTAACTCCCCCTTGTTCCAAGGGGGAGAATCCGACCAATGGGCGATGGCCATGAATGCGGCCAAGGCCAGCCAGTAGAGGAAATAAAAGCTGGTATTGAAGAAGTAGAAGAAGTGCGCCAGATACAGACCCAACCAAAGCACGAAAAACCCGAACGCCTGCATGCGTCCCGGATGGTCGTGCTTTTTGAAAAGAAAATACAAACCGTAGATCAGAAACAAAATGGCCATGAGCTCAAACACCAGCAGCCCGAGCAAGCCGTTTTCAATGGCTAAATTGGCAAACTCGCTTGAGGCCCTATCAAAGTTCAAGTTCCAGACCACGGTCTTATTCAAAGCCTCGGGCTTGATGTCGCCAAAAGCCAGGCCCGTGGTGCCCGGGCCGTAGCCGAGCACCGCCTGCTTGCCGCCGGAGGACAGGGAATTTTTGACCAGGCTAAACGTGGTGGCGTTACTAAGCTGAATTTCCACGGGCAAATCCACAGTCACGACGTTTCGCGGATTTAGGGACTGGGGCAGGAATTGGAAGCCAATAAAGAGGATAGCTAAGACCAGCACGACCATAGGCTTCCAAAACCAGTTGGTTTGCGGTTCATGGGCGGTCATGGACATGCCCACGGCCAAAAACACGATTGTCCCCAGACCCAGGATGAGCCAGGCGACAAAGGCATTGACCAAAAACATCACGGCCAGGCCGAGAATGAGCATGACGGTGTAGAAGATAGTTTGGCGGCGGGAGAGGGGCTTGTGGCTCATCCACAGCCAGAGGGTCCACAAAACCGTAAGCGCGGAAAAAATCGACAGCCCGACTAAGGAGCCGATGGGATTAAACGAGCGCGACTTGGCAAATTCAAACGGCAAGAGGTAAAGCCCCAAAAGCTGCAAAAAACTGTAAGCCAAAACCACGAAGAAACTGGCCGTAAGGTATTTGCTCATTTTTTGGGCCAGCTGGCCGCTTCGCAAATTGTTGACCACCAAAAAATATAAAACTACCAGACTCAAAACCGAAATAAAGCTGCCCGTGAACCGGCCGTAATAGCCCAGGAACGATGAGGCTTTGTCCAGAGAGAACAGGCTGGACAGCAGCGAGGTGAAAAGCAGGGCCAGAACAATGTAGTCAAGGCTCGTTTTGACCCAGGACACGGTGCGGGTGGTTAAAACCCTGACCACCCAGACGCCCAACATGACCATGACGCCCAAAAACAGCAAAGCCTGTTTGTTGAATTCCCGGACCTCGGACGAAGTCGGCAAAAACAACAGCGGGACCAGAAACACCAAAGCCAAAAGACAGAAATTGATCAGTTTGCTGAACGTGGACAGGTCAACTTTGGCCAACATTGCTTTGGTTGAAGCCGCGGGCTTGCCCTCCGCAGCCTTGGCGAAGGAGGGCCTGGATACGGCCTCCATGTCGGACATGGGCCGGACCCGTTCCGGCTTATCCTCGAATTTCTCTTCCGCTGATTGTTTTTTTCTAAAAAAACCTAACATTTGTTTTTCCTTCCTTTTAAGCGATTATGTGCTTAATATTATAGCATAAATTAAATGGGAGTAAGGGGTGTAAAGGGAGTAACGGGCAAGGTGGCTCCGTCCCTTTACTCCCGTTATCCCCTTTACTCCCTTTTTTTAAGGATTAGGGCTGGGCTCGGAGGCAGGCTCAGCCTCTCCCGTTATCCCCTTTACTCCCTTTTTTTAAGGATTAGAACTGGGCTCGGAGGCAGGCTCAGCCTCTCCCATTATTCCCTTTACTCCCATTCCGTCCCTTTACTCCCGTTATCCCCTTTACTCCCTTTTTTTAAGGATTAGGGCTGGGCTCGGAGGCAGGCTCAGCCTCTCCCGTTATCCCCTTTACTCCCTTTTTTTAAGGATTAGAACTGGGCTCGGAGGCAGGCTCAGCCTCTCCCATTATTCCCTTTACTCCCATTATTCCCCTTTACTCCCCTTTGGTCTTTTCCCAAAGCTGCCTGGCCCAGTCATCAGCTTCTTTCTCCTGCTGCTGTCTAAGCCGGAATTTGTCTTTAATTGACATGGTGCCGTCCTGGGACATCTTCTGCTCCAGCGACTGCTGGAGTTTGTGGAGGAGCATCAGGGTTTCTTTGGATTTGAGGTAGAGCTGGACAATGGGTGGGAGGAAAGGATCTAAGGGGTAAAACCGGAGTTGTTCCAGGTCCGAGAGTAAAAAGGGAGTAAGGGGTGTAAAGGGGGTAAGGGGCTGGTTGGGCTGAGAAGGAGTAAAGGGAGTAACGGGCAAGGTGGCTTGGGAGGCTTGAGAGGGAGTAAGGGGTGTAAAGGGGGTAACAGGCTGGTTGGGCTGAGAAGGAGTAAAGGGAGTAACGGGCAAGGTGGCTTGGGAGGCTTGAGAGGGAGTAAGGGATGTAAGGGGCCTTCCCCCTTTACTCCCATTATTCCCCTTACCCCTTTTCCATAAGCCTGGAATTTCCATCAAAGGCTTATACAATCCCTTAGCAATATCAAGGCTGTCATCTTTCAATTCTTCTACAGCCCCGATGCTGAAGCCTAAAAAAGTATAGTACTCGGCCGTGGTGTTGCGCTTCCAGCCTTCAATGATATTTTTGGTGCCGGAGCGGCCTGATTTGTCCATCTGCTCCTTGAGCCAGGCAAAGGAATGGGGGAACAGATCGGTCAGGCGCAAGTTAAACTCCTGGAGCACCGCGGCTTTTTGGTAGGCCAGCAATTTTTTGTAGCCCACCGGATTTTTTTGGGGTTTGAGCATAAAGATTTGGGCTAAATGGGAGTAAGGGGTGTAAAGGGAGTAACGGGCAAGGTGGCTCCGTCCCTTTACTCCCGTTATCCCCTTTACTCCCTTTTTTTAAGGATTAGGGCTGGGCTCGGAGGCAGGCTCAGCCTCTCTCCCCCTTTACTCCCATTATCCCCATTACTCCCGTTATCCCCTTTACTCCCTTTTTTTAAGGATTAGGGCTGGGCTCGGAGGCGGCAGGCTCCTCCCCTGCCGGGGCTTCCTCAACCGCCGGCTCCTCGGCTTGCCCCGCCTGCCCCGTAGTAAACCCATCGGGTTCTACTACCGGGGTACCACCCGCCTCAGCGGGTTGGTTCGGGGTCAACGGCTCAGGTTCATTTGAGGCGTTGGACTCCTCGGCCGCGGGTTCGGAGGAAGTTGGGGAAGTAAGGGGTTCCTGCTGGCTCGCCGAAGCTTCAGCGGAGGCGAGGTCCGTCTCCACGATCCAGTAGTCAAAACCCACATCCACGCTTGGCGGCTGGGAAACCTTTATCTTAAACCAGCCGGCTTGCTGCTCGGCGACCCACCATGGCCCCGCGACATTGCCGCGGAAAGTGATAAGCACTGTGGACTTTTCTGTGACATTTTCATTTTCCACTACCAGCTCCTGGGCCCCGGCTACAATCGTGGCCCTGCCGACTGTAGAAGTTTCGGCACCCGCAATTTTGAGTTTCTTGGTTTCGATTTCGTCGGCCACGACTTTGGTGGCAGTGATCGTACCGTCTTCCGCAATCGCCCACTTGCCGGACAAAGACGCAATGGCTTTGACATTCAGCAAACTAAACCCGGACATATCGATATCTTTGTCATAGACCATCTTGTCTCCGGAAGCATTGACGGCCACGTCTATTCTTTGATACCCCAAATTCACAAAAACCAAAATTTTGTCCGTCCCGGCAGCGGAACTTTCCAGAGCGATCCCAATGCTCTGCCCGCTCTCAGTCATCTTCATGGCATAGCCGGGCAGGGTTTTGGAGACTGTCAATCTATCACCGGCCTTAATCTCCCCATTCTCTTCCGTGACTTTGATTTGTGTTCTACCCGAGAAAGCGACTCGGACTGTTTCGATATTTGAATTTTGGTCATTTGAATTTGCCTGCCCCGTACCGAACTTGTTCTGGTTCGGGGTTTCGGATTTCGATATTCGAATTTCGGATTTCCCTGTGACCACACCTATGGCATTTCTTGAATCTTGATACGTGCTACGTGTTACGTGATTCGTGTCTTCAAAGGCGACCACATCCCCCTCCGCTAAGCCATTACCTGTGTACACCTCTGTCGTCCTCTCATTCAATTCCTTAACCCCCTGCAGTAAGCGCATGGTAAGACCAATGTCATAGCTGACCCGCTTGTAGCCTTGACCGTCAATGTGGACCATTT
>MFEL01000013.1 GCA_001777575.1 Candidatus Doudnabacteria bacterium RIFCSPHIGHO2_01_FULL_46_24 | reverse complement strand
AATAAACAGTAATCAGGAAACAGGAAACAGCATCAACGCGCTTAACGTCAAAGCCATTGCCGGAATAAGCGGCAAGTGGAGTATAAGTGAGGACGGCGTGCTGGTGGCCAAGGAAGTGCGCACGGATAAGTTGTGTATAGGGCAGACCTGCGTGACCGAAGAGCAGCTGAAGGCTTTATTGGCGCAGAACGGATTGCAGACGAATAACGATAAAAATAACGATAACCCCGAACCACAGACTTCGTCTGGGGACGGGGCAGGAAATAACCAAACAGCCGAACCTTCAGCCGCCCCGCCCATTACCCCCATTACTCCCCTTACCCCCATTTCCGAAGAGCCTGCGGCTGTAGAGACAAATGTGGAGGATGCCCCTCCACAAGCAGAACCAGCCGCCGAGGAATCAGCCCCGGCAACAGAATCCCCGAATGTGGAGGATGCCCCTCCACAACAGGAAACGGTTCCTGACCCGGCGCCGGCAGGCGAACCCTCCCCGGACAGCTAAAATAAGAGACGAAAAACTAGGAGGGCTATCAAGAGCGACCCTTGATGCGTCTTTTGATGAACAATTGATATTCTACTGTTCTGCTCGTACGGGCAGAAAGGTATAATGTCGACTCCTCTTGTTTTTAGTGTCTGATTTTTTTTCAGTGTCTGGTTTACTTTTCAGTTTTTAGACAGTATGCTAGAATGCGGGTAATTAAGAGTGGCGCAGCCCCGGTAGTAGAAATCTGATCGCCTTCGGCGAAAATAAAATCAAATTTCACTACCGGGCAGGCAATCATGCGATTGCGAGCCAGCGTTGCTTAAGGAGCCAGCATGAAAGAAAAAAATGACCTCATGGACAAAGTCATAAACCTCGCCAAGCGGCGTGGTTTTATATTTCCCGGGTCCGAAATCTACGGCGGCCTGGCCAACAGCTATGATTATGGCCCGCTTGGCGTCGAGTTATTCCGTAACATCAGCAGCCTATGGTGGAAGAAATTCGTGCAGGAGCGGGACGACGTGGTTGGTTTGCGCGGCCCAATTATTATGAACTCAAAAGTTTGGGAGGCTTCAGGACATATCAAAAATTTCACCGACCCCCTCGTTGAGTGCAAAATTTGCCACATGCGATTGCGCGCGGATAAGAAAGATGAAATTACTGATCATGAAAAATCGCACGCCGGCAAAAAAGTGGAATGGACAGAGCCGAAGAATTTCAATTTATTATTCAAGACTTTTATCGGCACGACGGAAGATGCCAAATCAGCCGCGTATTTGCGGGGTGAAACGGCGCAAACCATGTTCACGGATTTCAAATTAGTCCAGGAATCCATGCGCCGCAAGCTGCCATTTGGCATCGCCCAAATCGGCCGCTCGTTTCGCAACGAAATCACCACGGGGAACCTGATTTTTCGCATGAAAGAATTTACGATTGCGGAGCTTGAGTACTTTGTCAAACCCGGCGAAGATGACCAGGTGTTTGAAGCCTGGCTTGATTACCAGCAGGAATTTTTTATCAAAGATCTGGGCCTCAAAAAAGAACATGTCAAAACCGTGGAATTGCCAAAAGATGAACTGGCGCATTATTCCAAGCGCACGGTGGATACTTATTACAAATTTCCATTTGGCTGGGATGAAATGGCGGGTATTGCCAACCGCACTGATTATGATTTGAAAAATCATATTGAATTGTCCGGCGCCAATTTGCGCGTCAAAGACGAAGAAGCGCAGAAGGAATTTATCCCTTATGTGGTTGAGCCCACTTTTGGCCTGGATCGGATGATGCTGGCCGTGCTGGCGGATGCCTATTCCGAATCCGAGGCCAGAAGCGGCAAGGAAGACGCGGTGCATGAGACTGAAGTGATACTGCGCTTGCCGAAGGAATTAGCGCCGATTAAAATCGCGGTGCTGCCGCTATCGCGCAAAGAGCCGTTAACGCGCCAGTCGAGTGGCGTGTTGAAAATGCTGCAAAAACACTGGATGTGCCAGTATGATGAAACCGCGTCGATTGGAAAAAGATATCGCCGTCAGGACGAGATTGGGACGCCTTACTGCGTGACCGTGGACTTTGAGACTGCCAATGATAAGAAAGTCACGGTGAGGGATAGGGATACGATGAAACAGGATCGAATAAAGATTGTTGAATTGGTGGATTATTTTCAGGAGAAACTTAACTTTTAATTTACAAATTCCACTTTTCAATTTTCAAGTAATTTTCAAGCATCAATTTTCAATTGAAAATTGACCAATTGATAATTAACTGATCATTGATAATTGTTAATTGAAAATTTCTTATGTCCGACGGAGCGATTTACACAAAAAAAATTATCAAAAACGGCCTGACCCTCCTGACCGTGCCCATTGATTCCGCCTCGTCCGTGACGATGTCAATTTTTGTCAAAGCCGGCTCGCGTTACGAAGAGGCCAGGCTGTCCGGCGTCTCGCATTTTTTGGAACATTTGCACTTCAAGGGCACCAAAAAATATCCCACAGCCAAAAAATTATCCGAAGTCGTGGACTCAATCGGCGGCGAGTTCAATGCCAACACGGGCAAGGAACATACCCAGTATTACATCCGCGCGGCTTATGAGCGTTTGCCTCTGGTTTTCGACACGCTGACCGAAATGCTCCAGCGCCCCTTGTTTGACGAGCGAGAAATGGAGCGGGAAAAAGGCGTGATCTGCGAGGAGATCAATATGTACAAAGACAATCCGCAAATCCATGTGGAATCCTTGTTCGAGCAGGCGCTGTGGCCTCAAACTCCGTTGGGCCGCGACATTTCCGGGGAAGCCAAGATCATTAGAAGCGTTAGACGAAAAGATATTCTGGATTACCGGGACAAATTTTACCGGCCGGCGAACATGATCATTGCCGTGGCCGGCCACTTTGACGAAGAACAATTGGAATCCATGGTTGAGCGCGACTGGGGACACCTCAACGGCAAAAGAACCGCGGTTTTTGAGCCGATCAACGGCAAGCAAACCAACCCGCGCTGTTCTATACAAAACAAAATCACGGAGCAGGCCCACATGATCGTGGGATTCAAAGCTTATGCCTACAAGAGCCGGCAAAATTTTCCGCTGCGGATTTTGTCCACCGTGCTGGGCGGCGGCATGAGTTCGCGCTTGTTTATCCGGATCCGCGAGCGGCTGGGCCTGGCGTATTATATCTCGACGTCTTTGAACAATTATTTGGACACCGGCAATTTCATGGTCCAGGCCGGGCTTAAAGTTTCTTCCGCCCCACAAGCCCTGGAAGTGATTTTGGAGGAACTAAACAAAATTCGCGATCAGGGGATCACGGGCTGGGAATTGACCAAGGCCAAAGAATACATGAAAGGCAAAATCGCCCTGGCCATGGAAGACCCGCACGAAAAGCTGGAATGGTATTTGGGCCAGGAAGCGTTTGTGGGTAAAATCAAAACCATCAAACAGGCGTTTGCCGAGCTGGACGCGGTTGGCGCGGCAGAGGTTAAGCGGGTGGCGGAAAACATTATCCGCAACGAAGGCTTGACTATGGCATTGATTGGCCCGTTCGGGGATAAGACGGTGTTTGAGAAGAAGCTGAAATTATAATCCGAAACTACGAACGGTTATCCGAATCTACGAACCCATTCGGCAAGCCCAGGGCAAGCTGTTCGTAAATTCGTTCTTGGTTCGTAATTTCGCATTAATTATGAGAATAGGTTCCCACGTATCAATCGCCGGAGGGATCTGGTTGGCGCCGGGCAATGCCGCCAAATTCGGCGCCGAGGTCTTTCAGATTTTTTCGCGCAGTCCGCACGGCGGGAAAGTATTGCCCATAACTCCCGAGGTGTCTCTAGAGTTTAGTAAAGAGATGACAAAACACAAGCTTGATACTTTTTACATTCACGCGCCGTATTTTATCAATTTAGCTTCTGTCAAAAATAATATTTACTACGGCTCGATTTCCGTTATTCGGGAGGAATTGGAAAGAGGAAGCTTGCTCGGCTGCCAGGCCTTGATGACTCACATCGGCAGCTTTGGGGAGCTGAGCGAAAAAGAAGGAATTGAGCGCGTGGTCACGGCAGTGGCAAAAATCCTGAACGGTTATTCAGGCTCGACCCGGTTTTTGCTGGAGATGTCCGCGGGCGCCGGCCGGATTGTCGGCGACAGTTTTGAAGAAATCGCGGCCATAATTTTTGACAAGCGGATTGCAAAGCTTAATCTCGGCGTTTGCTTTGACACTTGCCACGCCTTTACCGCCGGCTATGACATCCGGACTGCTGAAGGAGTCGCGAAAACTTTAAGCCAATTTGACAAAACCATCGGCCTGGAGCGCCTGGCGCTGGTGCATGCCAATGATTCCAAGTTTGAATTGGGCAAACATCTTGACCGCCATGAGCACATTGGGAAAGGTTTTATAGGCCTGGAAGGGTTTAGGGCTTTAGTCAATCATAAGCATTTATCTAAGCTTGATTGGATTTTGGAAACGCCCAAAGATAATCCCAAGGATGATCCAGAAAATATGGCCCTGCTTAAATCGCTACGAGGCTAGACAGAGCCTCGTTTTTGTGCTATAATATACTTAGTTTAATGTATCCGATACATCGGATACATATCGGATAGAGACAAAAATCTCTTAAAAACAAAAGAAAAATCAATATCAGGCAGCCCTGTGGCTCTTATTAACGAGAGCTTATTGGTCTTTCTGCGTTTGAAACAAAAGGTGAGCAAAAACAAAGCACAATTGAATGCTAAGATGCCAGACACCCAGCCTGAACCTGGATATTTAAGCTTGGCTCAGGCGGCTCTTGCGGCTCCTTATAGCCAGGAATATATTTCGCTTTTAGTGCGTAACGGCTGGTTGCCAGGCAAAAAGTTCGGTCGGAATTGGCATGTCCGCAAGCAAGACCTGGACGCATATGTCGTCGAGCGGCAGGCCAGGGGAGAGAAAAAGCAAGCTAGCGCCCAGCCCTTCCACCAGCGCGACCTGCGCTCTGATTTTGTAAATCTCGTTACCACCCACCCCAAGCAGGCGGTATTCGCCGCGCTGGTTTTTTTGCTGGCCGTGCCGGCCGCAGCCAGCCTGACCAATCTGGATACGTATGTCTATCAATCCATTGTCAGTGTTCAGCAAGACCTAACCCCTCAACAAGGCCAGGTCTTGGGGAATCAAATCACGGCTCCCCAAAAGCCAGCTGTGGCTGCGGTGTATAACATTACCCAAAAACTCTCGGCCGAAGAGCTCGCGGGTCTATTAACTAGCAACTCCCAACTATCAACCTTGTTGAGGGGCGAAAAGGGCGAAAAGGGAGAACAGGGCGACCCAGGTTCTCCTGGCCTTCCCGGCCCCATCGGCCCATCCGGTTCCCCAGGCTATGTCCCGGTCTCCTACACCGCGCCCACTGCCGGCAGCAGCAGCATTGGTTCCATTGC
>MFEL01000012.1:69929-72510 GCA_001777575.1 Candidatus Doudnabacteria bacterium RIFCSPHIGHO2_01_FULL_46_24 | reverse complement strand
GTGGATAAGATTTATCGAAATAGACCCACAAAATAAACAAATATTTCCGTTATCCAAGACGGCTCTTGGTCGATGCCCTGTGGAAAAAACGGAAAAAACAGCAACAATTAACCATAATAAAAAAAATGATAAATTTAAGAAATATCTCGCGACAGCGAATACTGATGGTATCAGTCCTTTGCTTCGCGTTTTTGTTTGCCGCAAGCGCGGCTTTTGCCGCGTTGACTGTCAGTTCTACTTCAGTCACCTCGGACGGCGCTCTGACCCAGACCGGTGCTGCGACATCAACCTGGTCGCTCTCTGCGGGCAACCTTACAGTAGCTGCGGATGCAGGTTCGGTTAACTTAACCGCCACTGGCGCGACTGCCGGAGATATGACTCTGACAGTGGGCGATGATTATACGGCAAATGTTACGGGTCTCATGGATTTGAATGTGACGGAAGGTTTTACCCTTGATGCCACGACTCTTTCCATTGACGGAACAGACACCTCAAACTTGACGGTAACCGGTTCTGCAAAGAACTTGACCCTCGCTGTCGCTGGCGGCGGCGCCCAAGTCTTGGCTGTTAACTCAGCTGGTACTGGAGCGAATGCCATTGACCTTAACGCGACTGGTACAGGAGGCGGCGTTACTGTGGATACGACTTCCGGCGCGATTGTCTTGACCGCAGCAGGAGCGACTGCCGGTGATGTCACTATCACGGTTGGTGATGATTTTACTGTTAATGGTGTGGCGACATCTGTTTATGGTATTGGCACCGGCGACGTCGCCCAAACTCTTAATCTTGGAACAGGAACCGATATTGATACCATTAACATCGGAACCGGCGCCACCGGAGTTGATGTAATCAGAATCGGACAAGCTGCGGCTGACCTAGCTTTGACTGACGCGCAGTGGAGTATTACAAGTCCTGGTGTGGGAACATTAGTTAACTTACTCGTTTCTCCTTCAGCGACAACAGGCGTGGACGTTGGCTCAGCCGGCGCTTTGAGCGTAGGCAGGGTTAACGCCACATCTGTCGTAATTGGTAGTGCTGCTACCACAGCTATTACTTTAACGACTGACGCGACCGGCGACGGCACAGACGTTGTTCTGCCCGCTCAGTCGGTGAATGGCAGCGAAATGCTGAACAACACAGTTACTACCACTCAACTTGCTGCAGCGCTTACTTTTGCGGCGCTTGACTTCGTAGACCTGGCTTTGGTTGTCCAAGACACAACGGCTAATCAGGGGCTTCGCTTGCCACAGGCCGCAAGTGCTACCCCATCTAGCCCAACCTCTGGAGAAGGCTACCTAGCTTGGAATGTAGCAGGCAACCAATTGATAGCATATGACGGCGCTGCATGGATAACTGCGCTTGGCAACGCAACTGCGGAAAATACCTGGACCGACAATCAGATATACACCTTCGGAGCTGACGAGGATATTCTGATAAATGCAGCCACTACCGACACTACCGTTACTACAGGTGTGCTTAATATTGACGTTGACACCATTACCGCAAATGCTATTGGAGCAAGCTTGGACTTTCAGGTTGGAGACGCAGCAGCAGCCAATACATACTATTCCTTGAAGAACGATGTCACGGTTGATATTGACGCAGCTCAAATTGCAACCGTTTACGGTGACTATGTGGGTCTCACCGTTAACCATGCTACGGGGGTAACCTATGGTCTGGCCGTTGAGCAGCAGGCAGCTGCTGAAGTAGTCACCGCCGGCATCCTCGTTGACAACCTCGACGCTGATGACGCCATGACCAACGGTATCCTTCTGCGAGCTGCTGCGGGAGCCATGACCACAGCTCTGAACGTATTAGATCCTGAAATCGTAACCGCCTTGAGCGTTGGAGCCAATGCCATTGAAGCCACAGAGCTTGACTTCAATATCGCTCCTACAGGAAGCACATCCTCCATCGCAGTTACCGCCAGCGCGGACGCTGAAGACTTCTTAATAGACTTGATTGCTGACTTTAATACAACTCTTGCTTTGAGATCTGCTGGTAATGCCGCTGACGCATTAACCCTTACCACTACTGCTGGAGGCATGGATATCTCCGTTACCGGTAACGCGGCAGGCGAGGATCTGGATATCAGCGCTGTTGGAGCCGCGACAGAGATGAGACTGGCTTCAGCCAGCACCGAGGTAGACGCTATTCGCTTGAATGCTTCTGCCGGCGGCATTGACATTGACGCCACCAACTCGACTCTTACAGTATCTAACACAGCCAACGGCGCTGCGGACGACTTCACTCTCGCTCAGGTAGGTGCCCAAGATTCGAGCCTGCTTCTGACTTCTGCTGGAACCGGCGGGGACGCGATTGGGCTGACGGCAACTGCCGGAGGTATAGTCCTGGCCGCTGGTGAAGCCGCTGGCGCTGGCACTGCTTCCACAGTGACCATTATCAGTGAAACGGTCTTCGACAATACAGCCAACGTAACATTTACCTCCCAGATCTTTACGTCAGCTGGCGCCGGAACTTTGACGCCGACGAGCACGTTCGTTGTGGCTGACAACACCGGCGCTCAGGCCGCACTGACTTTGTCAGAGACAGGCGCTGTTGATGGTCAACTGCTGATTAT
>MFEL01000012.1:0-69914 GCA_001777575.1 Candidatus Doudnabacteria bacterium RIFCSPHIGHO2_01_FULL_46_24 | reverse complement strand
GTTGATGTTACTTCAGCTGCCGCCTATACCATTGCTGATACTGATGGTACGGCTAACACTTCTGCCGCTCTGACTCTTGATGTTGGTGACACCGTAGTCTTCATTTATGATGCTATCGCATCTGAATGGGTTCAGTTAACAACCAGCAACAACTAATGGTATTAAGTGGAGCCTGATTTGCTAATCAGGCTCCACTGTTCGGAAACTGATGAAAAAGATATGGTTGCTAACAGCAGTAATTGCGGTTCTGGTTATCGGGTTTGTATTAGTTCTTTGGCAAAATAACAAGACCTTTGAGTTTAAGGATGAAACGTTCGGCATCAGTTTTTCCATAACGGATAATTATCAGAAGGTGGCTCGCGAAGACAAACAGCCCTCTGAAAGTAATAAACTGGTGGCGCACTTTGTCCGGACTGATCCTCCTGCCTTAATTACCATTCGATACGAAACTGGTCTTCGCAAAGTCAAAAGTTTGACTAGGAGAAGTTCGGTTGAGCACTTCATGGCGGATATCACCCAGTTTTTCCCGGTCAAATATCAAGAATATCAGTTTGGGTCCCTGGAAAAACAGGAGGTGAATGGACAAGAGTTTGTCGAACACACCTTCAGTTATAAGGACAAAGAAGACACAATTAAAGTCAGACTGTTGATTTATCCTTATCTGGATGACGCGGCTTACTACCTGATGATTCAGGGCAAAGAAGCTGACTTGGAAAAAGTTGCCAAAGATCTTGACTCGCTTAGAGATTCCGTAAAGTTTACCGGTCCTAAGCAATAGGTCGACGAATGGGCCGCGATTAAACGACAATTAAATAGAAATGCTTATGCCAGGTAGTGAAAATTCGACCCGCGATTATGTTTTATTACGTTTATGTTTTGGAAAGCGTCAATTTTGACAGGTTATATGCTGGGTCAACACCTGATCTTAAAAAACGCTTGGAAAAACATAATCGCGCTGTTAATTTTTCGACCAAGGCATATGTTCCCTGGCGCTTAATCTTCTACGAAGCATACTTAAACAAACAAGACGCATTACGGCGAGAAAGGTATCTTAAAACCAATCAAGGCGCCAGGCTTCTCAAAAGAATGCTTAAAGAATACTTCTATGATAAAAAATAATCGAAAAATTAAAGTCGAATTTCTACTACCTGGTATGCTAAAAAAATTAATTAAAGTATCGGCAGTTGGACTCACGATGAGTTTGCTCCTGGTCAGTGTGGCGTTTGCTGACACTTACAGCGCGAATTTGACGATTGATCTTAGCAACCCGGATGTCAATTTGACTATCTTGGCTGGCTCGACCGCCAATTCGCTGACTGTCCAAACCAGCCACATTGCCGTGGTCATTCCGGCCAGCAGTTCTTTCACTGTTACTTCCGCCAGCAGGGATTTGAGCGTGGAAGATCTGTCAGTCCAAGCTTCCCGAAACACGACTTGCGATTCCTCCAATCTGGCCAAAGTCGTGATCACCACGGGCACCGCTATTGAAACCATCAACATCCGGCCAACCTCTGCCCAATGCAGCTTTGTTTCCGGCGGCGGGGGAGGCGGCGGCGGAGGTGGAGCAACTCCTGCGACCCCAGCCACACCCGCAACTCCTGCAACCCCCGGAGAAACCCCGGCAACTCCTGCAACGCCAGCCACACCCGCGACTCCTCCGGCTGGAGCGCACTCGAATGGAACCCTGGTCAATGATAATGGCACGATTTATCTCATCCAAAACGGCAAGAAGCTTGGTTTCCGCAACGAGCAGGAATATCTCTCGCACGGCTACAAATTTAGCCAAGCGGTAACCGCTTCAGCAACGGACAAGGCTCTGACTGCCGAAGCATTCGTGGCCAAAGCCATGGAAGGAACACTCGTGCTTGACCTTGTTGATGGCAAAACTGTCTATATGATCGGCACCGGCGGCACCAAGAGAGGATTTACTTCAGCCTCAGTCTTTACCCAGCTTGGCTACAATTTCGCCAAACTTCCGAAGATAAATCTTTCTGATTATCCGGCCGGATCGCCGGTAGGCGATGCAGCTCTTGCTCATCCTGACGGTGCATTGGTCCTGGACGGCAAGACTGTCTGGTGGATCCGGGGAAATACCCGCCAAGGATTCCAATCCGAAGCCGTGTTTAACACTTATGGCTTCTCATTCGGCAAGACTGTCAAAGCCAATGTGGCTGACAAGGCATTGAGCGAAGGCGCATTGGTCAAGTTCCGCGATGGGACGCTCGTCAAGGACGGCGCGACTTATTACCTCGTCTCTGACGGCAAGAAGCTCATGTTCACTTCAAGCGCTGATTTGACAGCCAGAGGTTACAAGACATCAAACGCGATCAACGCGAGTTTGAGCGCTTACGCCTCCGGCGGGAATGTGCAGTGATCACGTATCACGTATCACGTATCACGTAACACGTATCACGTAACAATAATAAAGCGGCTTATTCAGAAGCCGCTTTATTGTGGTTGGACTTTTTGCTATACTGGAAGTATGAGATTGGAAGAAGTAAAAGCAAAAATTACCCCTGTGTTACAACAGTCAGGCGTCGAGTATGCCGGGGTGTTTGGCAGTCTCGCCCGGGGGCAAGACCGCCCGGATAGCGACGTCGATCTGTTGGTGCGTTTTCAGGAATTGCCCGGGTTGTTTGGGTATATCCGGCTGGAACGGCGGCTATCCGAAGTTTTGGGCAAAAAAGTTGATCTGGCCACAGAAGAATCATTGCACCCCATGATTAAGGGAAATGTTTTGAGTGAGTTAAAACCGGTTTATGAAAAATGACAAGATTTACATCAATCATATATTGGACGCAATCGGAAAGATTAAAGCTTATGTAGGCAATGGAAATTTTGATGATTTTGGAACTGATCCGAAGTTGCAGGATGCCGTGATTAGGAATTTGGAGATTATAGGAGAAGCTTCTAAGAGATTGTCGGAAGATTTTAAGTCAAAAGTTAATTTACCCTGGAATGACATTGGCGGCATGCGGAATAAAATAGTTCATGATTATTTTGAGATCCATTTGGGAATCGTTTGGAAAACGGCCACCTCGGATATCGTGGAGGTCGAACAGGCGTTATTGCCATATCGTGAAAGTTAATTTTCAGCGGCAACTTACCGCCAAAGTTTAACATAAAGCGGCCTATTCAGAGGCCGCTTTGTTGTATTGACTTTTCAACCAGCGTTGATTAATATTAGAGCATGGCAAGAACAAATACTGCAGAATTTAAGTTGGCGCCGAAAGAAGCTTACAGGTTGTTTAGGATCAGCAACGATTTATCTGATGCGGTTGAGGATATTTTGGAGTCCCACGGCAGTTACGGCGAGGAATTTCTGAAAGGCCTGCGAGTGTCCTTTAAGCAAACCCGTTTAGGCAAATTTAGGAAGATTAATTCGCTAATGGAAATCTGATTTGCCATGCGCAAATTGTTGATTACGCCGCGGTTTCGCAAAGATCTGCGGGATATTCCAGATCAAATTAAAAAGCAGGCGGATGACCTGCTTTTTGCATTACGCAGAAACCCGGTTGACCCAAGGTTTGGGATTAAAAAGTTGACCACCGGCTTTCCGGCATGGCGAATACGCATCGGCGTCTATAGATTGGTTTACAGTTTTGACCAATCTCGGTTGATTTTACACCGGTTTAGGCATCGCAAAGACGTTTATAAAAATTTGTAATTTGCGCCACAGAAATTAACCGAAAGTGTTTAGCTTGCTATATGGCAGGCAAAGCGGCTCATACAGGAGCCGCTTTGTTGGTTTAAGATCCCCGCTCAACTCGGACTAATTCTCGGCGGGGATGAAAGCAGGCCATAAATGGCCTGCTTTCAAATATCCACAGTTTTGACATAGGAATTAGATTGTATTACAGTTTAGGCACTAGCTTATTACTTGCTAGGAAAGCAAAACAATTAAATCAACGGTGAAAAACAAAACTTCGCAGGGATTGTTAGGGTTTTTCCAATTTGGGAGTCCTACTGCCTCGGTTTTCTTTTTCGTCAATAATCAAGCAAGGACGCATCTGTATCGGTCGAGAACAGGCGCGTCTTTGTTTTAGAAAGGCATAATTATGAAAACAAATATGAGAAAATTTATCGCATACGTTCTGACCGCCTCGACTTTGGTTTGGGCTGGCAGTTTCGGACTTTTCATTGAGCAAGCTCTAGCTGCCAACATCGGCACTTCGGCCTTGGTCAACACATTTATATTAACCGGCGCTACTATCAAGGCTTCCAGCAGCCCCACGGCTGTGTTGGGTTTGAACCTGGCCAATGGCACAGCCCGAACATTGAGCTCAGTGCAAGTCACTGCCGCCGGCCCCACAGGTTTTGATCCGGCAACGGAATTGGCTGCCACAGCCACGGGTGCTACTTCCGGTGTTGCTCTTTACACTGACGGCGCGGTTGCCGGCGGTGATGGAGCGTTTGTGGACGGAGCCAACGGCGATGCCGTGGTCACTCTAAGCGGCGCGCCAACTTACAGCGCCGCTACCCGCGCTTCTGCTCTGACGCCAACTCAAACCGCTACTATTGTAGTGGCTGGCACCAGCGCCATTGCCCCCAGCGGCACTTACACCACTCCGGCAGTCGGCGATATAGTCTTTTATCAAAGCACGACCACCGCCGGCGTCTGGGCCATTGTCACTAATGCCACGCTTACTTCCGGCACATTTGCCGTCAACGGCGCGGCACTAGGAGCTGGCACTTACCGAATTTCCAAAATGGGCGGCGGAGCGGGCAATACGCTTAATGTCACAACAGGCGCAAGCGGCGCTAATGCTTGGACGGTTAATAGCGGCACTTTGTGGGCTAGCGGCGTTACCCCAGTCTTGGGCGATATTGTGCAGTTTCAAACCGGCTCTAGCGCTTCCACATGGGGAGTTGTCACCAATGCCACCAGCGTCAATCAAAATACTTTTGCGATTAACGGTGTTAACTTAACTGCAGCCACTGCTTATCAAATTACAAAAGTTTCTTCTTTTTCTCCTACTACCTCTGCAGTTGACGCATCTGTTGCCGGCAAGCTTACGCAAGGGTTAACCTTTGCGGTTGGCGATTTGGTTATTGGGACCACCGGTTCAGGATATGCCTGGGGTGTGGTGACCACCGCGGAAACCGTGGCAGCAACCGGCACGGTCTCAGTACTTCGCATCAACGGCGCTTCTGCCACTTCGCTTTTTAGCACCTCCACCCAAGTTTCCAAAATTACGCCATCCGGCACGGGGCTCGCCACTGCGGCAACTCCGACAATCACAGCAGGCGATGTAGTATTTGCCAATCCAGTGCTAAATGCCGCGCCAGTGGCAGGATATGATTTTCACGCAGCCACCACTGGCGGAGCGGGTGCCGCCGGCACTGCCCTTCGTTTGGATGGCGGAACTGCGGCTGCGTTCTGGCCATATACGACAACTCTGACTCCGGCCAGCGCTCCGGCTATTCCCGCGGACAATACCACAGCCGGCAATGTCGGCTCTGATTTCTACATTGTTGGTAGAACCGCAGCCGTCCCCACCAACGGCAAGCAATTCAATGTCAGCATCCGGGCCAATGCCAATGTGACCATTTCTGACAGCGATGCCGTCAGCCTCGCCAGTCTTCCGACCAATACCAACACGATCACGGTTGATACAGTAGCGCCCACGATAAATGTCAGCACGACCTTCCCGGCTGACAATTCCACCGGTGTTCCTATTTCCGCATTCGTCCATGTGGGCTTTAACGAGAACATTGACCAGTCCACGATCAACCCAACCAATGTCACATTCTGCAGCGTGGCCGCGTGCGGCAATGCAGGCGCGGTCGCGGTGGCTTCTGGCCTCCGGCCGTTCCCTGACGGATTTGACGTGGTAGTTTCGGCTCCTCCGACCTTTACCGCAAGCTCGCGTTTTGCCAAAGTCGGATCCACATCGACTGCTTTTTACCACATGATGGGGACCAATGCCATTTCACCGCAGCCGCCCACTGGTTATGCCAGCCCGGTAGCAGGCGACATTGTCATTACCCAGCGCGAGACCTTCCCGCCTGAAGTCGGCTTGGTTACGGACGCAACTTTGACTTCCGGCACATTTGCGGTCAACGGCTTCCCGGCATTCGGCGGCATGCAGATCACCGAGTTTGGCAGTGCGCCGGCCGCAACCGGAGCTGTAAGTGACGCCACATCTGTTTCTTTGGGTAATATTATTGTGGTTAATACCACGGCTAATCCAACTGATGTTCGGTATAACTGGCACATGGTGACTACAGCAGCTGCCGTGAATAGCTCAAGCCTGCGCCTGGATTCCTCGGCGGCAGCTCCAACTTATGTTTCCGGCTCCAAGTTTTCAACCATCACGCCAACTGCTACTGCAGCGGTAAACGGTTCGGGCGCTTTAACTTTAGACTTGGTTCAGGGTGATATGGTCTTTGCCAAGGTAGCTACCAATGCCGACAATCTTAATGCTTACGCGTGGCATTTGGTAACTACTGCTGAAAATATCAGCGGGGCTGCTCCTAGCGCTCTGCGGCTCGACGGAGGATCAGCTGCTCCGACATTTGCCGTTTCTACACAAGTTTCCAAGTTGACTCCAGGAGCGGAAGGCGCAGTCACCGCGGCCACCGCTGTGTCAAACGGTGATATGCTTTTCGCCAAGACCACAGCCAATGCTTCCAACAATAATTCTTACGCCTTCCATATGGTTTCGGGCGCGGATGCGGTCAATGGCGCGGCCCTTCGCCTGGACAACTTCCCAGGCTCACTGGCTCCTTCCACAACTTACTTCACCACAGTGACCTCCGGAGTCAAGGATTCGGCTGGCAATGCGCTGGTGGCTGGCGGCACTTGTACTATTAACTGTAGATTTACCACCGGCTCAACCGGCGGCACCAACACCACGCCGCCATTTGTGCAGAGCAGCCAGCCAAATTCCGGCTCGCAAAATCATCCCACCGGCGCGCCGATCAAACTGACCTTCAGCCAGGGAATGGCTTCAAGCGGCGGCGGTGACATCACGGCTGATGCCAACGTCGGCTTGTTTACTGCTGTTAATGGGCAACCCGGCACAGCGGTGACCACAACCAAAGCCTATGATTCACCCAGCAAGACTTTGACGCTGACTCCTTCTAGCACGCTTACTGTCAGTGTTGACTATGTGGCAAAAGTCAATACTACAGCGACTTCTTCGACAGGCACGGCGTTTAACGGAGGCGGACAACCTCATTTGCTGTTCTTCCGCACCAGTTCCGGCGCTGACACAACTCCTCCCACTGTGCTGGGCGTCAGTCCGGCCTGTGGAACCACGGAGGTCAGCCCGGGCGCTGTCATCACAGCCGGGTTTTCCGAAGACATGGACCCGGCAACCATTATCAGCGGACGCCTGAAATTGGCCTTGACTTCTGACCTCAATGCAACAGTCACTAGCACTGTCACCTATAATCCGCAAAGCCGCAGCGCTAACCTCGTGCCATCTACTGCGCTTACCGCCAATACCGGTTATACCTTTACCATCGTCTCGGGCGCCAGTGGTGTGAAAGATCTTTCTGCCAACCAGCTTGCGGCCAATAGCACTTGTACCTTTACCGTTAAATTCGCTCCCGATACCACCAAGCCGTTTATCAGCTTCAGCAATGCCGACAACTTCAGCGTCGCGGCGACGTTCAACGAAACCATGAAGAGTGGGGGCGGACCAAACGCGGCTGACAACATTGCCAACTATACTTTGGAAAGCCCAGTGGGCTCAACCATCGGCTTGGGCGGAAAAACCGTGACTTATGAAGCCGGCACCAAAACCGCCCGCATCACCGGTTTGTCTTTGCAAAATGGCAACACTTACAAAATCACGGCAGCTACAGTCATGCAGGACTTAAGCAGCAATGTTGTGGAAACCACAGGCACGCCGGCTGCTAACACTTCATTCGGCACGGTCCAAAATTCCACCACTACTGGCGGCCAAATTGGGCCCGGCACCGGTACTATTGATCCGGGCATGCAGGGCATGAACCCGACCCGTGTTACACCTATGAGCCGCGGAGCCGGAGCCACTTCCACTTACCATATTGAGTTTTTGGCCTCAACCTCAATTCCATCCACCGGCCAGATTGTCTTAACATTCCCGGCAGGATTTACCTTAAGCGGAGCCGCGGCAGTGGCAGTAGCCAACAGTTTCTGTAACGCTGATCTTAATGGCCAGGGAACCGGTGCGCCAACCATTGGTTCGGTGGCCGCGGATAATGATTCCGGCACCGTGACCATCACCACGGCTACAGCCGCCACTGGAACCAATTCCTTCTTATGCATGGATGTCTCAGGTATCGTGAATTCCACGGTGCCAAGCAGTTCCGGCTACACGGTCAGCCTTCAGACCAAAGACACGGTAGCCAATAACCGCGCCACTCTGCAAACCTTGACCGCATCGCCGTTCTTCCTGGGCTCCACCGGATCAAACACTTTGACTGTCCATGTGTTTAAGGATGCCAATTCGGACAACACCAAAGACAGCGGCGAGGGAGTTCCCAGCGCGACTGTTTACTTGTTCAGTCCGGCAACCGGCGGGCAAGAAGCGACCACCACGACCGGCGCTTCCGGTGGAGTAGCAACCTTTAGCAGTTTGGCCAACGGCGAGTATATGGTTGGGATCAAGCCGACTGCGGCGATTAACGTGGCGTTTAATTCCATGCCCCAGCCGATTACCATTTCCGGCGATGTCACCAAGAAGTTTGCCTTAAGCAATGCCGCGGCCATTACCATTGGTGGTACGATTACGGGTCCGAATACGAGTCCGGCTACTGTTGTCGATGTGTTTGCCAGCTCTCCGAATGGTTTCTCTAAAGCTACCGTAACACTTACAAGCGGGACCGGTACTTATAGCTTGCCAGTCAGCCCAAACACTACTTACAACATCGGGGTTGGTCCGACTATGCCTGAAACTTCCTTTACTCCGGGTGCTCCACCGCCTCCGCCTCCTGACTTTACCTTCATGCCTCCGCCGAATTTGCAAGTCGCGGTACTGTCGGCAAGCGTGACTGGCCAGAACTTCGTTCTCACAACCACAGACAAAACTATTACCGGCACAGTGAATGATTCAACTGGCACCGGAATTTCCAATGCCGGCGTGTTCTGCCGCCCGGTGGCTACATCCACCACGGGAACTGCGTCCGGCTTCGGCACGGGTGGCATGACCAATACCAGTGGCGCTTTCACCATCAGAGTCACGGCCGGCACTTACACTTGCGGCGTGTTCAAGCCCGGCATGCCGCCGGCATCAGACAAGCAAGTCAATGTCCCAACCAGCGGGACTAACAGCCCAGCTTCTTTGGCGTTTGTGCTTGATGCTTCCACTTCCCTCACGATTTCCGGCACCATTAAAGACGATTCCGGCAATGCCATTCCTTACGCCGGTGTGGGCGGCCGCAAAGTCAATTCCACTTCTGATACCACGGCCATCGGCGGGGATAGCGGCAATTTTGCCGGCGGTCCCACTGACTCCAATGGCGCTTATACGCTTTATGTCACGGCCGGCACTTGGGTCGTGGAAGCTTTTGCCCCCGGCTTTGGCAGATTAGGAAGCAAGACTGTGACCGTGGGCTCCAGCAGCTTAACCGGCCAGGATTTCTCAGCCCAAACTTTGTCCCTGGGAACCATAACCGGCACTGCAACTAAAGCAACTGTCGCGCAGCAAGGTGTGATGGTCAGGGCGGAGGGGTCAAACGGCGGGAATATGGGGATTACTGATTCTTCGGGCAATTATACGATCAAGGTGCCTGTGGGAACTTATTCCATCACCTGCTTCTTCCCCGGTGTTGGCGAATCAACTCCCCTGACAGGAGTGGCGGTCGCGCTCAACACCACAACCGAGAACCAAGATTGCACGCTGGCCGCGCCGATCACGATCACGGTCAATATTGACAACGGCGGCGGCAACGGCGTGGAAAACGTCGGCATTGACGTGCGCGACAACAATGGCCGCGGCAACTTCACCAATGTTTCCACCACCTCGGGCGGAGTTTCCTCTTATGTCATATCGGTGCCTCCCGGCACCTACACGGTGCGGGCGGGACACCCAGCTTACGGCAAAATCGGAGAAACCACCGGGGTCAATACTACTCGAACCATCAGTTATACGGCCAGTTCCGGCCAATTATTTGCCGTCACCGGCACTGTGACCGCCTCGGGCAGTGCCTTGAGCAGCGCCTGGGCCTCGCTGAATGGCACGCCGACCGGCACCACCAACCGCATCTTCCTTGGGGGCCAGACTGGTTCTGACGGGACTTTCTCCATTAGCGTGCCGCCAGGCGCTTACACTTTGCGCGTGGATAAGCCGGGATACCGATCGCCGGCCACCAGCTCCATCACCGTGGTTAATGCCGCGGTGGCCGCAGGCACTGTCACGCTTACGGCAGCCGCGCGAACCATTACCGGAACTGTCAGGTTAAGCGGCAGCGGCGTGTCCAACGCGTTCGTGGATGCCAATGATGGGTTAGGCGGTTATGCCGTAGCTCAAACCAACGCGGCGGGTGTTTATTCCTTGGCCGTTGACAATGGCACATGGAGCGTGTCAGCTCATGGCAAAGGCTATGAGGGCGGTCCGATTACCGTAACGGTTGCCAGCAATAGCCCAACGGATCAGGATATCTCCCTGACGGCAATTACCGGATTTACCGTGAAGGCGGAAAAACCGGAAACAATTACGCCGACCTCCGGCGGCTTCTTGACCAACACGGACATCGGCGCCAACTTCCAGCTCAACATTCCGGCCAATGCCTTAGGCACAGGTTCGAACGCGGCCACGGTAACCACAACCAGCAATACGGGCATCCCGAACCCATCCTCCGGCACGATTCTCAAGAAAAATGCGGTGACGATTTCCGCGGTTGACTCTTCCGGCAGTCCGATCAAAAACTTAAACGACGAGGTGGTTATCAAGATTCCATACACGGAAGCTGACCTGCCGTCAGGAACCGTGGAAAGCACCTTGGTGGTTGGAGTCTATAATGACGCCACGCAGTCATATGACACGCTGACGACCACTGTGGACACAACGAACAACGTCCTAACCGCGACAGTCTCTCACTTTTCTGATTTTGTGCCATTAGTCCCGGCTTCCGGAACAACTACCACGACAACCACCAACAATAACACTGGCGGCAGCAGCGGAGGCGGTGGTTCCCAGCCAACGCCGGGATCAGGCATCAACACCGGCGATACGGTGGCCGTGACTCCGACCAGCCCTGCTTCCGGTTCAGGTTCTGCAACAAGAGCCCGCCCCAACGGCACGCTGATAAATGACAACGGGACCATCTATTTGGTCAAGAACGGCAAGCGGCTAGGGTTCAGAAACGAAAAAGAATATCTCTCGCACGGCTACAGGTTCAGCCAGGCCGTGCCGGCAACAGCGGCGGACAGAGCGCTGGCCTCGGAATCAGCCGTGGCCAAAGCCATGGAAGGCACGCTGGTGTTAGACGCCTCTGACGGCCGCACCGTGTTTATGATCGGCTTAAACGGCGCGAAGCGTGGCTTTACTTCCTTCGATGTCTTTAAGGGTCTGGGCTATAACATGACCGGCGTGCCGAAGATTGATCTTTCTGACTACCCGTCCGGCAGCCCGATTGGCTCGGCTTCCGAGCCGCATCCGGAAGGCGCGTTGGTCAAGGAAGGCAAGACCGTCTGGTGGATCCGGGGCAATCAAAAGACCGGGTTTGAATCCATGCAAGTGTTCAACACTTATGGCTTCAAGATCAGCGATGTGGCGCGGGCCAACACCGCAGACACCGCTCTGGCCGAAGGGCCGATCGTCAAATTCCGCGATGGCACGCTGGTCAAGGACGGCGCGGATTACTTCCTGGTCTCGGACGGCAAGAAATTGAAATTTGCCTCAAGCGCTGATTTGTCAGCCAAAGGCTATAGTGCGGCCAATGCCATCAGCGCCTCGCTGGCTCCGTATGAGTCAGGCGGCAACGTTGAATAGAAATATTAAGAGTAAAATACTTAAGCCTGGTTGGAATTGGTTCCTGGAATTTTAATTCTGGAATTATTCCCCAGGCTTTAAGTTCAACTCTGGAGTCCCGCATATTATGCGATCGCATTTTTTATGGAACAAGGCAAAAAGGGACAAATAGTCAAAGATATCTTGCTAACCTTGGTAGTACTCGGGATTTTGACCGCGGTTGCCGTTGTTGCTCCCAACGCGATCTTGGCTTTGGGGTTATTGGTCCGTAAGAAAAAATACACTAAGCGTCAGATCACCAGAGCCTTGTCCCACTTAAAGGACAAAAAGATTCTTGGAATAGGCAACGATGGCAGAGGCAATACCGTGATTAAACTCACAGATCAGGGAAAAGCAAAAATTATAAGATATAAGCTTGAAGACATGGTGTTGAATAAGCCGAAAAGGTGGGATCAGAAATGGAGAATTGTTATCTTTGACATTCCCGAAAAATTTAGAGTCAACCGCAACACCTTGAGTCAAAAATTAAAAGCGTTGGGTTTTTATCAGATGCAAAAAAGCGCCTGGCTCTGGCCATATCCAGTCGAAGATGAAGTCACATTTCTCAAGGAAGTCTACGAGATTCGCCCTTTCGTCAGCTTAGTAACCGCTGACCGGATCGAAGGAGAGTGGAGATACCTTAAGCATTTCGGTTTGAGTAAAATTTAAGTAAATTTATTGAGCAGTTGGTTGCGGTTAGTTATTAAGCAGTTCTATATATTATGCGATCGCATTTTTTGTGGAACAACTGGAACACAACAGGAATTTATAAAAATTGACGGTGACCTGAGTAATTGTTATATTTAATAAAATTTTAAGCTTTATGAAAATCAAATTAAAATTAAAAAGCGTTTCTTACACGGGCAAGTCTGTTGGCCGAGATATCCTTATAGAGATTAAAGTTCTCGATAGAACATTGCCGGTTGACAAAAGAATTAAGCCGGGTTCGACTGTCGAGATTGATAAAGAAATCGGGACTTTTTCAGTTGATCAGGAGATTTTTGAAGCAATTATTGAATTAAGAGTTACTGAAAAGGATTTCATTTTCAGTGATAGCGGCAAGACTAGCCAGACGTTAAGAATTGAGATATCAAAAGCCTTCCCCCAGCAATTTGAGTATCAAGTTATAGTCCAGGAGAGGAGAGCGGTTTTTTGGAAATCAACAGCGATATTCAAAATATTTTTGGAAGCAGAGGCAGAATACATCGATCCGACGGTAGATAATCCGAAATGGACTGGAAACTTCCGCGATGATTCACCAGAAATGATTTTGGCGAGAGCGTTATTCGGTGAAGCAAGGAGCGCTCTAAATGCAGCAAAGACTGCGGTTGCATGGGTGATTAGAAATCGAGTAGAACACCCGAGACATCGATGGGGCAAAACTTATCATGACGTAATTCTGCAGAAAGAACATTTTAGCGCTTTCAACCAATCTGATCCCAATAGACCTTTTGTAGAAAACCCATTTCATACAGAAAATGAAATAGATAAAAAAGCCTGGCTTAGTTGTTATGAAGTCGCAAATCTGGTTATTAAAGGCGAAGACCCGGACCCAACTGGTGGCGCGAATCATTACTATAGTGACAGCAGATATGGTCCTCCTTTTTGGGCAACTAAGGCTACGTTTAAAGTTAAAATTGGACCTTTTTATTTCCATGAACTTTAAGCTCAAGATAAGCAGCGAAACCAAAAAAATATTAATTTTGATGATTTGTGTCACCATTGTTTTTGTAATGGTTGAATATTTTATGCAGGCAGATTATGTATTCAGAACGCAAGAGGTTTTAAGCGAATATACGGGTTACATAGAAGCAAGGATTAGAGATAATATTAAAGATAATATGGCGATTGAACCCACAACGATATCTCAATCAGTTATATTTGATCGGGTTTCACCAGACGGATCCCAAGAACTAAGATACTATTCAGAGAAAGAACTGGACCAACAAATCATTGCTGTGAAAACTATAAAAACCAATCAGGAGAAAGTTATTTATTCAGGGAACAGGATCAACTATCCAAAATGGCTCGGCAATGAACATATTTTTTTCACGACATATTGCGGAACGGGGTGCCAAGGATTCGGACTAGTTAACGTAAGCAGTGGAAAAGTTGAGAAAGGAGTGCTTAGTTATATGTCGATTGACGAAAATCGTCCAGATTATACGAATTTTCGAGACTGGTTTGGCAAGGAATTTGAATTTGACGGTACACCAGAAAGCATTGAGGGTGAGATAAAAGACGATAAGACTTATTTAGTATTTAGAATGCGCGACAGGGAAACTAAGCCGCTAGGGGAAAAAAGATTTTTATTCACAGGCAATGATTTGCAGGAATTTTAGAAATGCAGTTCCGCATATTATGCGATCGCATTTTTTGTGGAACAAGAGTGGGAGAGTAACAAAAGTCTTTTGAGGTTTTTTGACATCGGCTTTAGCAGGGGCTGGTAGTTTCGTCGTTGTTTATTCTTTTTAGCTACTTTGAGGGAAAGTGGGCTTTGTGGTATAATAAAAGCGGTTTTTAGAACCGGGTATAATAGAAACAAAGATAAAACCATGTTGGATGAGCAAGACTTAAAACGGGCGTTGACATCGAAAAAAATCATTGCAGTGAAAGACTGGGATGATTTGGTCAGCGAAGCCAAAACCAAAAAAGTGGCTCTGCCTCAGCTTTTGGTCGACAAAAAAATCCTGGACGATGAGAAGCTGGCGGAAATTTCCGCCAGCTTCGTGGATGTGCAGTATGTGGATTTGAAAAAGCTCGGGTCAATTGCCAAAGAAGTATTGCTTTTGGTGCCTGAACCAATCGCGCATCGCCATCAGGTTGTCGCTTTCGGCAAAGAAGGCGATAAGTTGGAGCTGGCCATGGTTGATCCCGATGATTTGGAAACCAGAGACGGGATTAAGAAAAAGACCAGTCTCACGATTGTTCCGTTCCTGATTTCCAAAAGTTCATTGGAGTGGGGGTTGAATCAGTATCACACCAGCCTGGAGGCGGAGTTTGCCAAGATCGTGTCCAAGCAGGAGCGGGAGGGCGGGGAGGAGACGGAGGATGTCACGGAGAAGTTGAAGGAGATGGCTGAGGAGATCCCGGTGGTGCGGGTGGTGGACACGCTTTTGGAATACGCGGTTTTGGAAAAAGCTTCGGATATCCATATTGAGCCGCAGGAAAAAGAAGTCATTGTCCGTTACCGCATTGACGGCGTGCTGCACGAAGTCATGACTCTGCCCAAAGTCATCCACCCGGCGCTGATTGCCCGCATCAAAGTCATCACCAACCTCAAGATTGACGAGCATAGATTGCCGCAAGACGGGCGGTTCAAAATCGAAAAAGACAATTACAAAATCTCGCTCCGCGTCTCGACCATCCCGGTCTTTGACGGCGAGAAGGTCGTGATGAGGTTATTGGACGAATCGGCCAGGGCCCTGACGCTTGAGGAGCTGGGCTTTATACACCGCAATCACGACACGATTTTGAAAAACGTCAAGAAGCCCCATGGCGCTTTGCTGGTCACCGGCCCCACCGGCAGCGGCAAATCCACGACCTTGTATACCGTGATTTCCATGCTCAATGTCAAAGGCGTGAACATCTCGACCATCGAAGACCCGATTGAATACCACGTGGAAGGGGTCAACCAAATGCAGGTCAATCCCAAGATCGGGTTGACCTTTGCCATTGGATTGCGCGCCCTCTTGCGCCAGGATCCCAATGTCATCATGATCGGGGAAATTCGGGATCGCGAAACGGCTGAGGAAGCGGTGCATGCGGCGCTGACCGGACATATCGTGCTCTCGACCCTGCACACCAATAACGCCGCCGGCGCCTTGCCCAGGCTTCTGGATATCGGTGTCGAGCCTTACTTAATCGCATCGACAATCAACGCCGTGGTCGGTCAGCGCCTGACTCGGCAAGCCTGCCAGGACTGCAAGCAGGAATACCGAATGGATGAAAAAGATGAGCAAGGCTTGCGGGGCGAATTCAACCTTGACCGCTTACTGGAAGTTTTGAAGCGTGAAGGATTCGTGGAGAAAAAAATCAAGAGCTTGACTGAACTGACTTTTTACAAAGGAGCGGGATGCGACAAGTGCGGTGGAACCGGCTATAAAGGGCGCAAGGGGATTTTTGAAGTCTTGGAAGTCACCCCCGAAATTCAGGATTTGATTTTGAAGCATGCGCCGACTTCGCAAATCCAGGACAAAGCCGTGGAACAGGGCATGATTATGATGTGGGAGGATGGGTTTATCAAATGCCTACAGGGCAAAACTACAATCGAGGAGATACTTAGGGTGAGCAAGGAATAATTGTCAATTTTCAGTTTTCAATATTCAAGTAATTTTCAAGCATCAATTCTCAATTGTAAATTCGTAAATTGATAATTAGATTTATGCCAGACTATAGTTATACAGCCAGAAATAAAACCGGAGCCGTGGAGCGCGACGTCGTGTCGGCGCTTTCCGAGCATGCCATAGCTGAGATGCTGCGCGAGCGGGGACTGGTTCCGACCGCGATCAACCCGGTTCGGCAAAGGATAAGCTTCAGCGAGGTGTTGGAATCCATCAGCCGCGTTAAGCTTCTGGACAAGATCACGTTCCTGAAGAATTTGTCGGTTATGATGAAAGCCGGCTTGCCGCTGGCGCGAAGCCTGAAAATTTTGGCGGCTCAGACGGCTAATAAAAAATTCGGCAAGATTTTATCGGAAATTGCCCGTTGTGTGGAGAGCGGGACCACTTTGGCGGATTCCATGGCGCGCTATCCGCGGGTCTTTTCGCCGGTGTTTGTGTCCATGGTGCGCGTGGGCGAAATCGGAGGAAATCTGGAGCAGAATCTGCTGTATCTCGGGGACCAAATGCAGCGCGACTATGATTTGATCTCCAAAGCCCGCGGCGCCCTGACTTATCCGATTGTCGTGCTCATCGCCCTGGGCATTGTCGGATTTTTGATGTTTACTTTTGTCTTACCCAAACTTACTGCCACGTTTAAGGATCTGAACGCCGAATTGCCGCTGATGACCCGTGTGGTCATCCGAGTGGTTGACGTGTTTGCCAATTACGGTGTTATCGTGTTGTTTGTCCTGGTTTTTTTGGTTTTCGGTTTCTTATACTGGCGTAAAACCGAGAGCGGCAGGAAAGTCGTGCATAAAGTCATTCTCCACGTCCCGCTGTTTTCCGGCATTGTCAAAAAAATAAATTTAGCCCGATTTGTGCGGGTTCTCTCCTCGCTTATCAAAAGCGGCATGCCGATCGTGCAGGCGTTGGAGACTTCCGCTTATGTCGTGGGCAACATTTATTACCAAAAAGTCATTGCCGACTCCGCCTCCAAAGTCAAAATCGGCTCCCCCTTGGCCTCCGGCTTCCGCAAATACCCCAAGCTGTTCCCCAGCTTGGTGGTCGAGATGATGGAAGTCGGGGAGGAGTCGGGCACGACGGACCAGGTCCTCAATGAAGTCGCCAATTTTTTCGAATCTGAAGTGGATCAGACCATGAAGAATCTTTCTTCGATTCTGGAACCGGTGATTATGATGGTTATTGGCGCGGTGGTTGGATTTTTGGCCGTGGCCCTGGTCAGCCCGATTTATAATTTAACCCAGAATATCGGATAGATCATGTATCAAGTATCACGTAACACGTATCAGCGGGGGCTTTCGCTAATGGAAGTCGTCATCAGCATGGGAGTGCTGATTGCTTTATTCGCCCTCTACACCGCCGCTCTCAATACGATGGCGGCAAGCAAGAAGCTTCGTTACCAGAACCTGGCTTATCATGTAGCCAATAAAAAGATGGAAGAGCTGCGGGGAACCGCATTTGGCTTGCTGCCTTCGTCAGGAAGCATTTCTGACGCCATGCTGTCCCAGATTCCAAGCGGGGATGGAAGTTTTGCCGCGGCTGATTATCCAGCTTTTTCCGGCCTAAAAGAAATCACGGTAACCGTGACCTGGACAGAAGGCAGCACACCCAAGCAGGTCCAGCTTAAAACTTTGGCCGGCAGCGGAGGGATTAATCCGTGAGAATGCAGGCGGGATTTACTCTAGTTGAACTAATAATCGTGGTTTTCCTGGTCGGAGCGCTGGCCTTGGTGGTGGGCAATATGTTCCTGGGACAGGACAAGATTTACCAGACCCAGCGGATGGAACTGGGAGTAACGGGAGATGCTCGCATGGCGCTGGATGACATTGATGCCCATGTCCGGGCCGCTGACGTTTTGGCTTCTTCCTACAGCGGTTATACTTTAGGCAGTCAGACTTTGATTCTCAAGCTTCCCGCCATCAATGCCTCGGGCCAAATTATCCCGGCCACTTTTGATTATGTAGTTTATGCCTTAAGCGGTGCGAATCTTAACCGGATAACCACAGCCAATGCCTCAAGCAGCAGAAGCAGCGGGACAAAAAGAGTCGCTTCGCGCATAAGCGGTCTGGTGTTTGCTTACGACAATGCCGATGCCAGTTTGGTAAAGTACGTAACCACGGACCTGACTACCGCCGAAAGTTATGCCGGCATTCCCACCAAGTCGATAACCGTTTCTTCCAAATCAAAGCTGCGCAATAACTAAATCATGTATCATGTATCACGTAACATGTAACAAAGAACAGGGGCAAATGATCATTACCGTCGTAATTTTCGCGCTCATCGCGATGATCGCCATTTCCTCGCTGGTCGGCTACGCCATGCTGCAGATTCGTTCGCAGCGCCAGGCGGTCGGCCAGACCCTAGGAATCAGCATCGCTGAAGCGGCGATCGAGGCCGCTATTTGGAAGCTTAATAACCAGCTGGGCTATAGCGGCGAGTCGGGCACGGCTTACGGCAGCGGAGTTTACAATGTCACCGTTTCCAATCAAGGCAACAATAAGCTTATTAAAGCCGAAGTGTTTGTGCCCAATGCCCAAAATCCGCAAGCCAAGCGGATAGTCCAGGTGACCGCGTCAAACGGCTCGACCAATATCGCTTTCAATTACGGCGTGCACGTGGGCGTGGGCGGCCTGGAAATGGAGAACAATTCCCGCATCAATGGCAATGTCTATTCCAATGATGACATTGAAGGCAGTAATGGCAGCAGAATCGCCGGCACGGCCGTGGCCGCCGGTTCCAATGAAATCGACGGCGTTTCGGACATTGACGGCGATGCCACGGCGCGGTATCTGGAGGATGTTTCGGTGGACGGCTCAACCAGCTCTTACAGTTTGGATGACGCCGTAGTCGGCGGCAATGCGGTTTCTGACAGCATTTCGGACTGCACTATCGGCGGCAACGCAACCTTTGACACTAAATCTTCCTGCACCATCGGCGGGAGCCAATTTACCCCCAACCCCAACAGCTTCGTCAATCCCAGCGTCGTGCCGCTGCCGATTTCCGACCAGCAGATTGACGATTGGGAAGACGAAGCCGAAGATGGCGGGGTCGTGGGCACGCAAACGATTTCCGGCTCGGTTTCTTTAGGCCCCAAAAAAATCAGCGGCAACCTGACCTTGAACAATGGTGCGGTCCTGACGGTCACCGGAACGATCTGGGTTACCGGCACAATTACGCTTAGTAACGGTTCGACCATGCAGCTATCCAGCGGCTACGGCAGTTTAAGCGGCGTGGTTTTGGCCGGCACTGGCGATTCGTCGTCGGGTATCATCAATGCCCAAAACGGCTCAGCGGTTTTGGGCTCAGGCACTGCCGGCAGCTATCTAATGCTGCTTTCGCAAAGAGACCACAGCAGCAACACGGCCATAACCGTGGCCAACAATGCGACCGGCGGCATTTTTTACGCCGGCCGAGGCGTGGTCGTGGTCGCCAACACCGCCACCACCAAAGAAATTACGGCTGAGAAGATCCACTTAAACCAAAACGCGGTGGTGACTTACGAGTCCGGCCTGGCCTCCGCCCAATTTTCATCCGGCCCGGCCGGGGGATGGGAAATGCTGGACGGGACATGGCAGTTACTCCAATGAAAACAAAGGGTTTTACGTTAATTGAATTGCTTATTGTGATCACCATCATTGGAGTGTTGGCCACGGTCGTGTTGATGAGCATCAATAGTTCTCGGGAAAACGGCTATTATTCGCGAGCTTCTCTGGAGACCACGGAAATTGCGAAATCCTTATTGTTATATCTGCAGGACAACGGCAGTTATCCGCCTGACGCCAACCGCGACCTGCCGCCGGGACTCGAAGATTATCTGCCGGCCGGCGAATGGCCCAACGGCCCCTGGCCGGGATCGGTTTATGACTGGGACAACTGGAACGATCCGGACAACCCGGGCCAGAAGATTTACCAGATCAGCATCCGGTTTTGCCCGATTGGCGGCCCTTTGAGCGCGTGCAATTTTCCCAAAGCCGGCTGGGCTGCCGACTTTGGGGTTAACAGCGCGCTGTATTATTGCCTTTCCGGGTTTTGCCGCGCCCACAGCGGCGAGGAGGCGGATTATCCCGGCAAATGCATTAATTGTTAAATATACATGAATGGACACTAAACATAACACGAAAATCCACGAAGACCTATTGCATAAAGAAGTTTCGTTTGATATTCAAGGGGCAGCGTTTGAAGTCAGGAAGAATTTTGGCTCAGGTCACAAGGAGAGTTTATATCAGAATGCCTTCGCTGAAGAACTAAAAATTCGTGGTCTGGCATTTGAGCGCGAACAGCCGATAAATATTTATTCACCTAAGACCAGAAAGGTTATTGGGTTATATAAACCCGATTTTATAGTCGCTGGCAAGATTATAGTTGAGCTCAAAGCTGTTGAGAAGGTCCCAAAGCTGTTTTTGGATCAGCTGTATGATTACCTGAGAAACAGCGAGTATGAGCTTGGATATTTTATTAACTTTGCGTCGCCAAAACTTTATATCAAAAGGATTATATACACTAATGATCATAAATACACGTTTCGTGCCAGTTAGTGTTATGTTTCGTGTAATTTAGTGTATAATATATGGGTATGGTACAGCTATTCGGAAACAAAAAAATTGAAGCGTTCGGCCTTGATATTTCTGACGTCTCGATCAAGGCCATGCAGTTGAAGCGGCATAACCGAAGTTTCATTCCGCACGCTTTTGCCGATTTGTCTTTGCCCTCCAGAATTATCAACAACCATCTGATTGCCAGCGAACAACGTTTGGCTGAAAACATCGGCTACTGCCTATCGAAGGCCGGCAAAATTGACACCAAGTACGTGGCCGCTTCGATCCCGGAATCCAAATCATTCGTCCGCATCCTGGAAATACCCAACATGCGCGAGGAGGAAATCGGCAGCGCCATCCCGTGGCAGTTGGAGCAGGATATTCCAGTCCCGGTTGACCAAGTTTATCTGGACTGGCAGGTCATTTCGCGAACTGGAGAAAAAATCAATGTGCTCGTGGCCGCCACCCCCAGGGATTACGTGGACGCGCTTATTGACACTTTAAGAATCGCCCGGCTCAAGCCCGTGGCGCTGGAACTGGAGTCGCAAGCCCTGTCCCGCGCCTTGATTGGACAGGAGGATGCCAAGCAATCCATGTTGATTTTGGACATGGCGAATATGCAGACGAGCTTCATCATCATCGACGGCGGTGTTTTGGAATACACCTCGAGCATTCCGGTGGCCGGCAACGCCTTCACCGAAAGCATTGCCAGGAGTTTGGGGGTTTCATCCGGCGAAGCGGAAAAACTTAAGCGGGAATTAGGATTGGTTTCGGAAACCAAGCGCGGCAATATTCGGCAGGCCGTTCTGCCGGTTTTGGACAATATCGTGGATGAAATCAAAAATGTCATTCGCTTTCATGAGGAGCATGCCCAAAACCACCGGCCGATCAAGCGAGTCGTGCTCAGTGGGGGATCGAGCAGGCTTTTGGGCATAGCTGATTACATCGCGGCCAGATTGAACCTCGGTAGCAACGCGCCCGTGGGAAGAGTTTCACTTGGGGATCCGTGGACCAATCTCAACATTGCCGGCTTGGATGACAAGCTGCCGCTTAAAAAAGACGAGGCGCTGGGTTTCGCCACCGCCATCGGCCTGGCCTTAAGGGGGATGGAATGAAAAAAATCAACCTGCTCCCATTATCCGCGCAGAAAGAATTGACGCTGGAATTGGCCTCCCGCCAGTTTTTGAATTTTTGGGCCTGGATTTTTTTTAGCCTGTTGCTGCTTTCCGCCTTGAGTTTTTTTAGCACCTTTCAGCTTAATTCCCAAATCAACCAGGCAGAAGAGGCGATTGCCGAAAACCAGGCATTGCTCAAATCCGCGACCAACCAGCAGTTGCAGCAGCAAGTTGTGGCCCTTAATGACGAAATCAGGAAAATCGAAGCCTTGCGCGCCCGGCATTATTATTGGTCCGAGGCTTTGGTCGAGCTGGGCAATTTCATAGCTGACGATGCCGTAATTGACGTGTTAAGCCTGGATCGGGCCAGCGGCAAAATAGACATTTCCGGCACGGCCCAGGATCGCGAAAGTATATTGAAATTTTGGGCGGATATGCATAAATCAAAATACTTCAAAAACATCAATTTTCCCTTGTCGAACTTGGAAAGGGCCGACGACGCGCCTTTTACCTACACTTTTTACATTAATCCCGAAGCCATAATACAAGAATGATCCCGTTAGAAATAGATTAACCCCGCTAAAATAAATTACAACAAGCATGATAAAAGATTTAATAATAATTAATCGCGCAACGCTCAGTTCCCGGTTAAGCGTGCGCAATTTTTAACGGGATGAGCGCCATACTTAAATTGACTGTGATTTTCCTGGGCGGCTTGCTTGCCACAGGCTTGCTGTTCGGCCTGCTGGTCAATCCGATGTTGGGCCGGCTTGGTGCTTTGAATTTGGAAGTTTCAAGTAAACATCAGCAGCTGGCCACCCTGGAACGCCAGATCGAAGCATACAACAACGCCCAAACTGATCTTTCGAAAGCGAGTCGGAAAGACGAGATCCTTACCGCCTTTGTGGACAGGGAAGAGTTGGTTTTGGCTGTCAAAAATTTGGAATTAGCCGCCGCCAAAACCGGGACTGAAGAAGAGCTGGACATTGAGGAAGAAGAGGTGGATGTAAAGCCGAAGGATCAGAAACCGCCGGTGGTTGCGAATAAACCGGGCTTGGATGAAATCCGCTACCGCCTGACGCTGCTTAACGATTTTGCCGGGATTGTGGAGTTCATCAAATACATGGAGCATCTGCCGCAATTCACTGAAATCGCCAAAATTGACTTGTCAGCGGAATTGGTGGACTCCGAAGACACCAAGGCCAAAATATACACCGGCCGGGTGTTTACTTCCATAGACGGGGTATTCTTCGTAAATCAGAAAGCAGAATGAAATGAAAAAATTAGCGCTCCCCAATTTCGGCAAAATAAAAATCAATGTCAGCTTGCTGCTGACCATCGTTTTGTTTCTGGTTTTGCTTTACGAAGCCTACCTCGCCTGGCAATATATTTTTAAGAATCTTTACTCCGGCGAGGTGAGTGTCGCGCCTTCGGACATAGTCAGGGTTGATCTGAATGCGTACCAAGACACCTTGGATTACCTTGACCGGCAAAAGAAATTCCAATCGCCCTCGGTCAACGTCAACCGCGGCAACCCCTTCAGGCCTTAATAAAAAATGGCTTATATTAGCCAAATAAACACCTCAACACCGGTTGAGGTGTTTATTGCTTATGTTCGGGAAAAATGCTATGATTTGTAAATCATATCCACATGCTTTCAATTCCGCTCAAACTGACTTTTGACGATGTCTTGCTTGAGCCGCGGCGATCCGCGGTGACTCGAAGCGGGGCGAAGACTGAAACTTGGCTGACTAGAAAAATCAAACTCCAAATTCCGCTCATTTCTGCAGCCATGGATACCGTGAGCGAACTGAAAATGGCCATAGCGCTTGGGAAACTGGGCAGTATGGCCATTTTGCATAGGAGCTGTGCTATCTCGGATCAGGTCGCTTGGGTCAAGACAGCCAAGAAACAAGGGGTCATGGTCGGCGCGGCTGCGGGCCCGGCGGATTTGGAGCGCGCCAGGGCTTTGGACAAGGCCGGGGCGGATGTTGTGGTGGTTGATACTGCGCATGCGCACAACACTCATGTCATAAATAATATCAAAAAAATCCGCGCCGCTACCAAGACCCAATTGATCATCGGCAACATCGCGACAGAAGAGGCAGCAAAAGATTTGCTGCCTTTTTGTGATGCCATCAAAGTCGGCATCGGGCCGGGGTCAATCTGCACCACGAGAGTCGTGGCCGGCATTGGTGTGCCTCAATTGTCGGCAATTATGGATGTCTTTGCAGTGGCCAAGAATAAGAACATTCCGGTCATTGCTGACGGCGGCATGAAATATTCAGGAGATGTGGTCAAGGCGCTGGCCGCTGGCGCTTCAAGCGTGATGCTGGGCTCTATGTTGGCCGGAACCGATGAAGCACCTGGAAAATTTATCCAGAAAGATGGCAAGTTTTACAAACAGTACCGCGGTATGGGCAGTTTCGAGGTCTTGGCTGCGAATAAATCCTCGGATCGGTATTTTCAGAAAAACGCCAAGAAATTCATTGCCGAAGGGGTATCCGCCCTGACGTCTTATAAAGGCCCGGTGGCGGAAATTGTGACGCAAATCGTCGGCGGGGTCAAAAGCGGCATGGGTTATATCGGCGCGGCCACCATCGCCGACATGCCCAAGCAGGCCAGGTTTGTGCAAATTACTGCCGCGGGACTCATGGAGTCGCATCCCCACTCGGTGGTTATCTCCAAGAAAGCGCCGAACTATTAAAAATTAGAAATTAGAAATTTTCAGGATATGCCTCAGAAAACTAAAATCAAGCGCGCTGAACTCCACACCCATTTGGGGGCGGCTGTGGATCCGGCCATCCTTTGGTCAATCGCGCACCGGCAAGGCATTAAGCTGCCCAGCAAAAATTATTGGGACTTTGAACGGATGATCACCATGACTGGAGGCCGGAAAAACAAAAACATCAGGGAAATGCACGAAAAATTTTACCGCTGGACCGAACTGATCCAATCCTCGCCTGAGGCCATAGAGGAGTCGGTCAAGAGCGTCATCGGCGGCGGGTACAGGGCCTGCAATTTGGTGCTGCAGGAATTGCGTTTTGATCCCATGATGCGCAATCGCGGCGGCGAGCGCGATTTGGACCACATCATTTTGTCAGCGCTTTGGGCTGTGGAGCGCGCGGTCCTGGAATACCCGCAGGTGAAAGCCGGCATCATTCTGATGATGCACCGCCTGCACACTTACGGCCAAAACGAAATTAAAATCAAAAAAGCCATTAAATACAGCAAACAGGGAGTGGTGGGGGTGGACGTGGCCGGGCCGGACGTGAAAGGATTTTCCATGAAGAAGCACGCGTTGCTGTTTCGCAGGGCAAGAAAGGCGGGGTTGGGAATCACGGTGCATACTGGCGAGGAAGGCCGATTGGATGAGATGAAATTCGTGGTCAACCATATCCGGCCCGACCGGATTGGGCACGGCATCAAGGCGGCATATGATCCGGAACTTTTGAAGCAGATTGCCAAACAGGGCATTACCCTGGAAATCTGCCCGACTTCCAACCTGCGCAACAGCGTGGTTAAGAACCTGGGTGAGCTTAAGAAAATCATCCAGGTTTTTTTGGCGCACAAAATCAAATTTACCATCAATACCGACGGGCCGGAAATGTATTCCACGGATATTTACAAAGAGCAGCAGCTGCTTTTGAAAAATAACATTTTGACCATTGCCCAAATTGACCAGTGCACGAAATGGGCGTTCGAGGCGAGTTTTATACACCCGAAATAAATAGAAATATCATTGTGTTTCGCGCCGGAGGCGCATATTTCGCGAAGCATGTTCCAATATATATGCAAGATATAATCTATGTTCTAGACTTTGGCTCCCAGTACGCCCATCTCATTGTGCGCAGAATCCGCGAGATGGGAGTTTTAGCTGAGCTGGTAACTCCTCAATTTCCCTTGCAAATGTTGGCAGAAGCAAGGGGGATAATTCTCTCCGGCGGGCCGCAAAATTTGTCCGAAAGCTCGGCTTTACGCGTAAACGCATCAATTTTTTCGTTAGGCATCCCTGTCTTGGGCATTTGCTACGGCCAACAGCTCATGGCGTATGAGCTGGGCGGCAAGATTCAGTCTTCGAAGCGGCGGGAATACGGGCATGTTGAAGTGACTTTGGCAAGAAAGAGCAGAATTTTTGCCGGGCTTGGAAAAAAACAGGACGTCTGGATGTCGCATGGCGATGCCGTCAGCAAGCTTCCCAAAAATTTTACAATCATCGCATCATCCGATAACTGCCCGGCGGCGGCTGTGGCCTACGAACAAAGGAAGTTGTTTGGGCTGCAATTTCATCCGGAAGTCATGCATACCAAAAACGGGCAGAAGATCTTGGCGAATTTCATCAAGATCACCGGTGTCAAAAAAACTCCCAAGGGCAGAGATTTTATAGAAAAATCAGTGGAAGAAATCCGGCAGCGGATAGGCAACGACAGGGCGATTTGTGCGTTATCCGGAGGCGTGGATTCGGCCGTGGCGGCAGTATTGGTTCACAAAGCTATCGGCAAAAATTTGACCTGCGTATATGTGGACACCGGACTGATGCGCGCGGGTGAAACCGAGTCCATCAAGAAGATTTTTAGGTCTTATTTGAAAATAAACCTGATCATTGTCAGGGCAGAAAAGGATTTTTTGGCCAGGCTGAAGGGTGTTGTTGACCCTGAAAAAAAACGCAAAACTATTGGTGAGCTTTTTATCAGAATTTTTGAAAAAGAAGCGAAAAAAATCGGCAAGGTCAAATGGCTGGTGCAAGGAACTTTGTATACCGACGCCGTCAGTTCCGGCAAGAGTGTGGGCAGCAAAAACGCGGCTGTCATCAAGTCCCACCACAATGTCGGCGGGCTGCCAAAAAGGATGGGCATGAAGCTCATCGAACCCCTGCGTGATCTCTATAAGTATGAAGTGAGGAAAATTGCTGTTGCCTTAGGCTTGCCGAAAAGTATAGCTTATCGCGTGCCTTTCCCAGGTCCGGGGCTGGCGATTCGGATCATCGGCGAAGTCACCAGAGACAAGCTTGAGCTGATTCGGCAAGCGGACAAGATTCTTTCGGAAGAAATGGAAAAAAGCGGCGTAAAAGTCTCGCAATATTTCGCGGTATTACCATCAACGATCAGATCAGTCGGGGTGCAGGGCGATGCCAGGACATACGGATTTCCAATTATCATCCGCGCGTTCAATACGCCTGATTTTCTGACCGTTCAGTGGGCGAACTTGCCCCATAAGCTGCTGGCCAAAATTTCCTCTCGCATCACCAACGAAGTTGAGGGAGTCAACCGCGTGGTCTATGACATCACCTCCAAGCCGCCTGGCACGGTTGAATGGGAATAAATAAAAGCCGGCCAGCGCGAGTCCCATGTCCATGACGTCATCATCACCGAAGAAGCGCCAAACTACATGAGCTCATGAGTCATCCTGAACCCCGGATCGCCCGCCTCGCCTCGACGGCGAGTCGAGGCTGGGAGTCCGGGGCAAGCTTATTTAAGGATCTAAAAAAGTTATACTTAGATATAACATAAGTATAACGAAAAAAAACTGCGCCCGTGGATTTTTTTATTTGACAATAGAGGTGTAATGGTAAATTCTGCCTGAATCGTTAGTTTTTGAACTGCATCTGCATTCTGGACAAAATGAACGAAACATGAAACAATACTGGTCGAAGCTGACCGGCGTGCCTATAGCGAATTTTCAAAAAAGCTTTATAAAACCAGAAGGTTCAGGCTATCGTAAAAATATTCATTACATGGGAACGGTGAAAGTTCGAGTTAGAGGCGAAGGCAGTACTTATTTACTTTTTCGTATATTAGGATCGATTGCTGGTTTGGTGCAAAGCATGCTTAATATAAAAGCGCAGCCAGAACATTGGATGGAAAAATTACCACATGCTTAAATTTTTGGGTCGCTAGCTCAACTGGCAGAGCAGGGCGCTCTTAACGCCAAGGTTCCCGGTTCGATTCCGGGGCGACCCACCAAATGATTTCCGAAACAGCGATAAGCTGTTTTTTAATCGCAAAAAAGAACAATTGATTTATGACTTTTCAAGGCCTTATACAAGTGCTATTGTAATGGCACAATCGTTAGCAGGAGGAAAACTCAATGCGACAGATCATGCGCTTGATCGCTATTTTTCTCCTGCTCTTTGCCGCTGCTTGCGGCGACGACAGGGGACTGACCGGTCCGAGTAAAACCGCTTTGGTTCAGGCGACTACGCCGCCGGCGGAACCTCCCTCGCCGGCTCAACCTCCTTCAGATCCGCCATCCCAACCGCCAACACAGCCTGGGCCAATACCACCGCCTCTGGGCGAGGTAGTGTTCGTCGGCGCGGGCGATATCGCGGTATGCGGGTCACAAGGTGCTGTATTGACCGCACGGCTGCTCGACAGCATCGCGGGCACAGTCTTTACGCTCGGCGACAACGTCTATCCGAACGGTTCGATGGAGAATTACCGAGCCTGTTATGAACCCACATGGGGGCGGCATCTGGCGCGGACGCGCGCAGCACCCGGCAATCATGACTGGAGCGAGGGTGACAGCGGTGTTTCCTACTTCAACTATTTCGGCTTTGCCGCTGGTCCGCCTGGTCTCGGTTACTACAGTTTTGATTACGGCGCCTGGCACATCATCTCGCTGAATAGCGAGATCTCAATGCGCCTGGACAGCGCGCAGGATGTATGGTTAAGGGCTGATCTGGCGGCGAACCGGAGCAAGTGCGCGTTGGCCTATTGGCACTACCCTCTGTTCACCTCCGGCCAGAATCCGGCCGAAACCAAGGTGCGCGATGCCTGGCGCGCGCTGTATGATGCCGGCGCTGATGTGATTCTGAACGGCCACGAGCACGCCTATGAGCGGTTTCGGCCGCAGGATCCTGATGGTCAGTGGAATGAACAGCGCGGCATTCGGCAGTTCACGGCTGGCACCGGCGGCGCGCCGCTATATCGGCGGAGGACCACAGCGGAAAACAGCGAGTTGTATGACAGCACGTCGTGGGGCGTGCTTAAGCTGACGCTCAAGGCCGCAAGCTATAACTGGGAGTTCATTCCAGTGGCGGGCGCGTCGTTTCGCGACAGCGGCACCGGCGCGTGCCACTGAGGAGGACTTATGCTAAAGGCAGGAATCGTGACGGTGATCGGAGCAATCGTGCTGTTTGGATTCTACGGCCGCTTTGGCGCACATGGAATCCTGATCGCCGCCGGAGTCGTTGGCATCGTCGGGGTCCTCGTCAGCGGGATTGCAATGGCGACGAAGCAGTTGCCGACCAGCCCGCGCGACTGACCTAACCGCGTTCACTCAAGCCGGAGTCGGTTGCTTAATCCAAGCACCAGCTTCCGTGCTTTTTTTACAACAAAAAAACCGCCTAAAGCGATAAAAATATTTGGTGTCCCCGGAGGGATTCGAACCCCCAATACCAGTTCCGAAGACTGGTGTGATATCCGTTTCACCACGGAGACATAAATGTTTTTTGCCCCGTATTTATAGCATTTTTTGAGCTTGAATTCAAGGCTTGGGAGTGTTAAACTGGGCTTATGATAGGCCGAGATGACAAAATCATGGGGGTAGAACAGCTGGCCAGGTTCTTCAATGTGACCAACCAGACTATTTGGCGCTGGTGCAAGGCGGGTAAAATCCCGGCTTTTAAGATCGGGGCCCAATGGAAAATCCGCCAATCGGACCTGAATAAGATCATCAATCAGAAATTGACAAAAAAAGAAAATGACAAGCACCTCCAGCCGCTCTTCTAACGTTTTTATTTTTCACGGCGAAGACGATTTCAGCATCCAGCGCAAAGTCAGGCGCTGGATTTCGGAATTTGAAAAAAAATACTCGACTTCCGCCGTCTCAATCATTGACGGCGAGAAGCTTGGCGAGGACGAGTTGGGAAAGAAACTTGAACAGGAATTAAGTCCGTCTTTGTTTGCGACCAAAAAATTGCTCATTGCCAAAAACGTTTTGCCTAACAAAGCCACACAGGAATCTCTGGCAGAGAAACTGAGGCAGGTGATCAGCAATACTCCCAAAGACTACTTTTTGGTGTTTTGGCAGTCCGTTAAGCTGGATCAGCGGCTGAAAGTTGTAAAAAAAATTCTGAGCCTGCCAGTTCAAGTCACCCAATTCAAACTCCCCGTCGGGAAGGCGCTCAACCAATGGCTGATATCCGAAGCAGAGGCCAAAAGCGTTACATTGACTCCGGCCGCGGCAGACAGATTGGCGGTGTTTTTGGGCCGCGACGAAGCTAGCGAAAAAAAAGCCCCGCCTTTCAATCTTTGGCAGGCGGACAATGAGTTGAGTAAATTGGCAAGTTATAAAGCTAAAATAGAACAGTCAGATGTGGAGAAACTTGTCGAACCGCATTTACCGGAGAATGTGTTTGCCCTCTCCGACAGCATTTTCGCCAAACAGGAAAAACAAGCCGCGCAGAGCCTGGAGTCGCTGCTGGCGGCAAGCAGTTCTGACGAAAAATTCGAAATCATCAAAATCGTTGGGTTGCTGACGGAACAGCTCAAAAGTTTGCTGCAGGTTTATGGGCTTTTGGCTCAGAAGAAAAATCAGGCCGAAATCGCCGAAATTTTGGGGTGGTCTTCCGGGCGGGTTTTCGTCAACTTGAAATTGGTAAAGAATTTCGACCCGATCAAAGCCAAAACGCTACTCAGAAGCTTATTGTCCATTGACCGCAAGCTCAAAACCTCTGAGCAAAACCCCAAATTGCTCCTGAATTTATTTATCCATCAGGCGACGCAATAACCTTATTCGCGCCGGGAAGCGGTGCCGCCTTTGCGGCCGGCCTCCGCGTGTCCTTTGGAATCGCCATACCATGCCATATTTGCTCCTTTCTTCCAATGTTAACGTCAGTTTAGACTGATACGTTACAAAAATCCATTGTACGTTTGCCAGATAGTTGATATAATTGTATTCGGCATGAATTTCAAGGATCGTCTGGAATTTAAGCATATCAAAGACCTGCCCATCAAGGTTACGGACTGGCTGGGTTCTTCCTGGTCGTTGTTGTTGCATACTTTGTTTTTCGCCGCCATGTTCGGTTTGTACCTAATTGGCTACGATTTTGAGAAGATGCTGCTGATTTTGACGACCTTGGTATCTTTGGAAGCCATTTATCTCTCGATTTTCATCCAAATGACCGTCAACCGCAATACCCAGAGCTTGCAGGAAGTCGAAGAAAATATTGACGAAATCCAAGAAGACATCCAAGAAGACGATAAGCTGGAAGTGGTTACGACCCAGACCCTTACCACCATCGAAAACCGTTTGCAGAGCCTCATCAAGGAAATCGAAACTATCAAGAACCAGCAAAAATAAGCAGTAAAAAAAGCCCCAACGGGGCATTTATTTTGTCTTTTTTATCTTTTTATCTGCGTTTCATGAAGTAACCGCGGCTGGGGTAATGCGGTTTTTTGTTTTTCCTGGGAGCGGCGTGAGCGGCAGGCGGGGGTTTTGAATGCGAGACCTGCAAGGGTTTTCTGATCAAACGTTCAATTCGGCGGACATCGCCTGTCTGGTCAGGGTGAGCGTAGGAAATGGCATGTCCGGACATGCCGGCCCGCCCCGTCCTTCCGATGCGATGGACATAGTCTTCAGCAGTAGCAGGCAGGTCGTAATTGATGACCAGTTCAATGCCGGTCACATCTATTCCCCTTGCGGCAATGTCTGTGGCCACCAGCACGCGGTACCTGCCGAGCTTAAATCCTTCCAATGCCTCAATTCTTTGCCGAAGCGAGCGGTTGGAATGGATTTCCGCGGCCGTATGGCCCATATTGCGCACGGCGGAAGAGATTTTTCTCGCGCCATGCTTGGTGCGGCAAAAAACCAGAACGCTTCCTTTGTAGTCATAGAGCGTGGCGCGGAGCGTCTGGATTTTGTCGCTTCGATCCACGAACAGGACTTCCTGCGTCACGCTGTGGATGGTTGAGCCTGACGGGGCCACTTCCACGCGCAAAGGCAGAGACATGTATGATTGGGCAATTTTCACGATTTCGTCCGGCATAGTCGCGGAAAAGAGCATGGTTTGCCTGTTTTTCGGAATTTTCTGGAGAATTTTGTTGATCTGTGGGGCGAATCCCATGTCCAGCATCCGGTCCGCTTCGTCCAACACGAGTATGCCGACCAGGCTTAAATCAACCGTTTTGCTTTCCAAATGGTCAATCAGCCGCCCCGGAGTGGCGATAATGATATGGGGGTTTGCTCGCATCATCTTCAGCTGTTTGCCCATATTTTCGCCGCCGATTAGGATAGCGGTTTTCAAGCCGATGCTGTGGCCGATTTTTTTCAGGGTCGCGTCCACCTGCAAGGCCAGTTCGCGGGTCGGCAGGACTACCAACCCTTTTTGTGCCCCCTTGCTCTGCGCCAGCCTTTGGATCATGGGCAAGCCGAAGGCGAGGGTTTTGCCGGTGCCGGTCTGCGCGATTCCCATGACGTCCTTGCCCTGGACGGCAATCGGAATGGATTGGTGTTGGATCGGCGTTGGATGGATGAATTTATGGTTTGCCAGAATTTCCAAAAGCTTGGGCGCCAGGCCCAAATTTTGAAACGTGTTTGACGTATCGGTTGGAATTGCCATAAGCAAAGCCTTGTCATCATAACAGATCGCTGACTTTTTGTCTCTGCAGGCGCCATTGCCAATGTAAAAAAAGACCCCAGGTAGTAAATGGTTCGCGTTACTACGGGGTCGATCGCACGTCGTTGATGGTCTTGCGGTGTTGTGCCAGCCCGAGGGCTGTCAGCAGTTTGATGATTGGCCATGCCGGATCAAACTCGCTTCTCTTGAAGCTGAGTTTGGGGCTGCGTTGGTAGCCATGGTGGTTGTTGTGCAGCCCTTCGCCGCCGGTGAGATAGGCGACAAGTCGGATGTTCGTGGCTGAGTTGTCGAAGTTTTTGTAGCCGATCGAATGGCAGAGGCCGTTGATCGACGACGACAGCACGAACACGTACAGGAACGCGTGGATGCCGGCCACGGCCAGGCCTGGCCACAATCCGAGGACCGCGCACAGCGCAGTTATTCCAAGAAGCAGACCCAGGGGCCCGTGGTCGAAGAGCCAGCGATCAAACAAGTCAGGCTTGAGATCACGCGCGTATTGGGTGACGATTCCGGGGTCGTTGCGGAGCGCTTTCAGGTAATGGAAAACGTTGCCCAGCTGGACGCTCCAAAATCCTTCGAGTTTAGGGCTGTGGGGATCTCCCTCCTCGTCCGTGAAGGCATGGTGCTTGCGGTGCACGGCAACCCACTCCCGGGTCGTGATGCCGGTGGTGATCCAGAGAATGAATCGGAACACCCAGGCCGCAGCAGGATGCAGGGTCAGTGCGCCGTGCGTGGCAGTGCGGTGCAGGTAGATCGTAGTTGCGAATACGGCTAACTGAACCACGATGGCTGCGGTGATGAGTATCGTCAAAGCCTCTAACATGGCAAGTCCTCCGTTGTCATTGTGTTTGCTCGGTTTGTTTCAGAAACCCGAACTTCCCTTATTTTATCTTAGCATATGTTGACTTTTTGCCTAAATCGGAGTATAATTATAGAGTGAGCGCGCATCTGACACAGCATTTGCGCCAAAATCATAGCCGCACTGTGTGCGGATTTTTCATTAAACGCCCCCGTAGCTTAATGGATAAAGCCGCGGACTTCTAAGCCGTTGATGGGGGTTCGATTCCCTCCGGGGGCACCACGTACCAGTCGCTTCGCTCCGGTACACGGCACGACCATAAGCAATAACTTGGGCGACTGGCACATGCTCTGAACCTGAACGATAGTGAATGGTTCATGGGCCAGGAACGTCAGACGTTCCCAGAAAAATTATGAACAGTAAATTGTTAAAAACGGCGATTGCTCATTCAGTGCTCGTGCTAGCGTACATAATCATCATAGTGTCTGTAATGAACAATGCCGAAAAATTGTTCGGCCCAAAAGAAAATATGTGGGCGCCAGTGGCATTCCTGATGTTGTTTGTTCTCTCGGCCGCAGTCATGGGTACATTGATTTTCGTGAAACCGGTGATAATGTACATGGAAGGCGCCAAGAAAGAAGCGATCTGGTTGCTTGGATACATCTTGGGGTGTTTGGTCGTTATTACTGTCCTTGCTCTAGTCGTGATCGCATTGTTATAAATCATGGTGCCCGTAGTTCAATGGTAGAACGCCAGCCTGTGGCGCTGGTCACGTGGGTCCGATTCCCATCGGGCACCCCAAAAATCCGAAGATGAAACTCGCCGAATCCGCCTACGCTAAAGTTTCGGCGGACAAGGAGGCGGGTTTTGTTATTTGCGCGATATATTGCGCGATACTTGCGCAATTCTTGGATAAGGAGTATAATGATTATAGAAGGAAATAAGCCTATGTTTGATCCACAATTCAAAATAACCAATAAAATCGTCAGTATGCTGACCAGCATTGCAGGGGCAAAGGCGGCCATTGATCGTGCTAAACTCCTCCCTAAGCACGAGTTACGCTTGCGTAGGCAGGCTTTGGTGCGTATGACGCATAGCTCTACAGCTATTGAGGGAAACATCCTGAATATCCACCAAGTTGAAGAATTGGCGAAACATAGCAATGCTCTAAAAATTGATGCCCCAGCCAGAGATGTTTATGAGGTTGTAAATTATCTGGCCGCATTGAAATATATTCAGAAAGTAGTTGAAAAGAAACAACCAATTACCGAAAAAGTTATATTGAAAATTCACGGCTTAGTCACAGAAAATACTTTGCCGAAAGAACAATCAGGACGTTACCGCCAAGGCCCGATTTATGTAGTGAGAAAAAAATTTGGCTGGCCAGACGAAACACTTTATACTGGCCCAGCTGCTGACAAGGTGGCTGAGCTGGTCAAAGATTTGGTTGCTTGGATACAGGATAGTGTTAAAAAAGATATTCACCCAATTCTTGTCGCAGGCATTGTCCACCAAGAAATTGCCGCCATCCACCCCTTCAACGATGGAAACGGCCGAACGGCCAGAGCATTAGCTACCTTGGTTCTTTATGAAAGAGGCTATGATTTCAGACGATTGTTTGCTCTGGAAGATTATTACAATAAGGCTCGCCCCAAGTATTATGCCGCAATCAATATTGGTAAAAATTATAAGGAGCGAAGAGTCGATTTTACTCCGTGGCTGGAATACTTTGTCAAAGGATTTAAGGAAGAAACCGATAACGTCAAAGAAAAAATAGCAGCTCTACAGATGAAAAAAGTAGATGAGAAAATCCAATCGAAAATTTATCTTGATAAAGACCAGATGCAGCTTTTGGACTTCGTAGATAAAGTGGGTAAAATCACAACTAAAGATGTAGTGGATATTTTACGTTGCCCTCAAAGAACCGCCCAATTCCATCTACAAAAGCTTAAGAAGCTCGGGATGATAAAACAAATCGGCAAGGCACGAGCTGCTGGTTATGTCTTAGGTTAAAGCGGATGAATAAAACTTGTGTTTATTTATCTCCAAACCTGCTAAGATCAGGAATGTAAATAAATCCTGGGGCTTGCTGGATTATGGTTCGAACGTCTAAGACCGCGCGACTCCAGAAAAACACGAATTCGAAAGCCGCCTCATGGCGGTTTTTTTTATAAGACTTGCTTATATACCTTTAAATTTTCAAGCAAGTACTTCGGTTGCAAAAATCTCTTTTGAACTGACAGTCTGGCCGCCTTTCCCAGTTTGTTCCTAAGTTTTGGATTTCTGACTAACTTTATTATTGCTTTCGCAGCCATTAAGGTGTTCGACACGATCATCCCGTTCCGGTTGTTTATTATTTGCAAACGAACCCCGCTGGCATTTCCGCCAATAACCGGTTTCCCCTTCCACATTGCCTCCGTGATTGTCAGTCCAAAGCCCTCTTTGATGCTTTTTTGAATAACAACCGTGCTGGCCGTGAGTATGGCGCTTACAAAACAATCAACGGAATTGCTATTGATCTGGCTTTGATCCCAAAAGAGAAAAATATCAGGATCTGTTCCCGCCCGTTTTTTGACTTTCTCCAGAATCAATCGCGCTCCCGGGTCATCTTTAGCCTGAATTATTCCTGCCAAAACCAGCTGAAGGTTTTGTATTTCTAGTTTTGCCATGGAGTAGGCCTCTATCACCCCCAACGGATCTTTCCATGGGTCAAATCTGGACACTTGCAAAACAATCGGCCTGTCCGGGTCTATTCCTAATTGTTTGGTAATTATCCTGGCTTTTTCTCTGGCCATCGGGCGGTTTTTTTCTGAAAGAGGGTCGATGCCAGGCATAATAACCGTAGTCCGTTTTTGTACATTTTTTGGCAGTTCGGGTATGTAATTTTTACTGCTGATTATAATTCGGCTGTAATTAGATAAGAACGGCGTGAGAAATTTTGTGATTCTTGGATTCGGTTCGGAAAAATCAATATGCAAGCGGAGAATGGTCTTTATTCCAGCAGGAACATACTTAACCAAGGGCATTGGTTGCGGATCATGGATAACCACAAGATCAGGCTTGACTGTATTCAGTATTTGCAAAAAGGGCAAGGATAGTTCCTGGTTCGTATCAAGATAAGTCAGAGCTTCTTTCATGGTTAAACGCCCTGGAAGCCCTTGAGTCATGTTGTGGATTTTTTTAGTGACCCGGAAGAATGTGTCGGGAGCATCCATGACAAACCACCTGCTGTCTATACCCATCGACCTTTCCAGACTGATCTGGGTGGCGAGTAATTCAGCGACCCCGCCGCCCTTATGGGTAGCATTAACATGCATAATTTTTTTCCCTTTTAAAATTCTGCCATGCTTGAAGCAACTTCTGTAATCCACTGGTAGAAAATCCTTGTAGCTTTCTAATTTTCTGCCTATGTCGGTTTTACATTGTATAAGTTCGATCATGAGTTAAGTATACATCATATGATAGTATGTTAGCGAAGGTGGTGAATGAAACCATAATAGGCGGCAAGCCTGTTTTTGTTATGCTTAAGGCGTGTCAGTTTCTTTGAAAGGGGGTGAAACAAAATGAACTTCAAAAAAACGATTGGGTTTGGGCTCTTGTTGTAGGTCATCATGTTTGTGTTGATCTCGATTTTAATCGGCTTCAAGCTTTATGATTCGGCAAATCCCGGAGCGTAGTCGGGTTGATTTCAAGAAAATTACGGTATTCCAACGCGAGCGGCTGTCTTACCAGTCGCATCAAAACGGCGTGAGCACAAAAAACAACTCGCTTTGTTTCTTTTTTCGTTTGTGTTTGATAGACTGATGCGGAAGGAGGACTTTATGCAGAAGCGGCTGGAACGTCTCTGGCAGAAATGCCGGCGAACAGGAGTTCTGATGGTGGTTTCCGCCGATTGGGTTATTGCTTTAGGCGTGATATTCCTGGGGACGCTTTTCTTTGGCTATCGGATGAGAAAGATGGATGACGGTAACGGCCGGGAGATTCGGCGCAAGCCTTAGAAGAGACCTCGCGCCTTTTTTTATTTTTGGCTTTTTGAGTTATAATTATATAATGGGCAAAGAACTAGCAACGGCAATATTTGGCAGCGGGTGCTTTTGGTGCACTGAGGCGATATTTCAACGATTGAAAGGTGTGGAATCAGTCGAATCTGGCTATGCCGGCGGGCACACGAACAACCCGACTTACGAGCAGGTGAGTGCTGGCAATACAGGCCATGCCGAAGCGATTCAGATAAAATTCGATCCGACGCAAATTAAATACGCCGACCTACTTAGCGTATTTTTTGCCACGCATGACCCGACCACGCTCAACCGTCAGGGAAATGACATCGGCTCACAATACCGTTCCGCGATTTTTTACACGACTGATGAACAGAAAGTTGAATCGGAAAAATATATATCCACATATATACGCGATATATATCAAACGCCGATTGTGACGGAAATCGGCAAGCTAGATAAATTTTGGCCGGCGGAAAGCTACCATCAGCGGTATTTCGACCAACATCAAAACAAACCGTATTGCCAGCTGGTTATCAGTCCCAAGATTGCCAAATTAAGGCAGAAGTTTGCCGGATTGCTCAACAAAGATGTCCAAAATTAGGGCGAAGAAGAGGCATAGTGATATTAAGCATAAGCAGAAGCGCAAGGGTAAATTGCGCAAGCTGATGCAGCGCTTTAGTATTACTCACGGCAAGACCGAGCGCGAAAAACTTAGTCAAAAAATTAACCGAATATCGCCATGGATAAATTTTCACATTTAGATCCGCAGCAATATCATGTCATGCGGGAGCGAGGGACAGAAGCGCCCTTTACCGGTAAATATATCGATGAGCACTCCAAAGGCATGTATAAATGCGCCGCGTGCGGAGCGGAATTATTTTCCTCTGATGCGAAATTCGATTCCGGCACCGGCTGGCCGTCATTTACAGGGCCGGCAAACCTTGAGCATGTCGAGCTTAGGCAAGACTCAAGCCATGACATGAATCGCACCGAGGTCGTCTGCAAGCGCTGCGGCTCGCATTTGGGACATGTATTTGAAGACGGGCCTACACAAAAGGGCGGTAAAAGATTTTGCATTAATTCCTGTTCGTTAAATTTGGAGAAAAAATAAATGTGGGCGATAATTTCGGGAATTTTGATTTTAATCGGTTTGGCCGGCACCATCCTGCCGTTTTTGCCTGGGCCGCCGGTGGCTTTGGCCGGTCTTATTATCCTGGGCATAGCCACGCATTTCGAAAAAGTCGGGGCCGTGGCCATCTCAGTTTTTTCCGCCCTGACATTATTGACCATCCTGTTTGATATTTTCGGGCCGGCCTTGGCGGCAAAAGGGTATAAATCAACCGGCTACGGAGTCATGGGCGCGTTGCTGGGCGCTATCTTTGGTGTTATACTGCTTGGCCCGCTGGGAGCATTTCTTGGCCCTTTTCTAGGCGCTTTTTTGGGCGAAATACTGGCCCCGAAAGCCGAGCTTCATACCGCGCTGCGAACTGCCTGGGCCGCTTTTGTCGGCATAATCATCGGCACTCTGTTCAAGCTTGCAGTCACTCTCAGCATGGCTGCTTATTTTGTCATTTCGCTGTTCAAATAAATCATGAAAATTACGCGAAAGAAAATCATTATTGTGATTGCCGTATTGCTAGTGGCGGGATTTGCCGTTTCCAGGTTTTTTGGCAAAAAAACTCCGACTCTCCAGACGGCCGAAGCGCGCAGGGCTGATTTGGTTTCCGAAGTGAGCGCGACCGGCAAAGTCGAGGCTTCGGAGAATTTGAATTTGGCCTTTGAGAAAAGCGGCAAAGTCGCTTTAGTTTCGGCAACAGTAGGCAAAAAAGTTTCAGTTGGGGCGGTATTGGCTTTTTTGGATCAGAAAAACGAATTAGCCGCCCTGACCTCTGCGCGAGGCAGCCTAGCCGCTGCCCAGGCCAATTTCGACAAGGTGCTGGCCGGAGCCAGCAGCGAGGAAGTGGCAGTGGCCCAGTCTTCGCTTGATGCTGCCAAAGCAGCGCTTGTCGCCGTCCAAAACCAGCAAGCGGTGCTTGTATTAAACGCGCTTGCCGCGTTTAATAATTCCACGCCCGCCGCCATTCCGAAAACCTCAAACATCAGCTCCGTTACAGCGGAAGTCAGTGGTACCTATACCGGATCTGCGCAGGGGATTTACAAATTAACCGCTTATGACACCGGCTTGGGCCCGTTTGTCAACGTTACCGGTTTGGAGTCAGCTGATTTCCAAGTCCGCTCCAACGCGCCAACCGCGCTTGGCACGCACGGCCTGTTCGTGGAATTTTCTTCCACAGCAGTGCAGGCCAGCGATGTCTGGGAGATCGAAATTCCCAATACCAAAGCGTCGAATTATGTGACTAATTACAATACTTACCAGGCCGCGCTGCAGACGCAAGCTTCAGCCATAAGCTCGGCGCAATCCGCGGTGGATTCCGCCCAAGCCAGTCTCAACCTCAAGAAAGCCCAGGCCCGGCCGGCTGACCTTGCCGCGGCCAAGGCGCAACTGCTTTCCGCCCAAGGCGGGGTCCAATCCGCCCAGGCGGCCCTGGAAGCAAGCTTGCTTCGCGCGCCGTTTGCCGGCACGGTCACGAAAGTGGATATCCAGCGCGGCCAAATCATCTCGGTCAACACTGCCGCAATTTCCCTGATCTCAGAAAATAAATTCGAAATTAAAGCGTTCATCCCGGAGGCCGACATCGCGCGGCTTAAGCTGGGGCAAGAGGCATCCGTGATTTTAGACGCATACAGCTCGGACGTCAAATTTTCGGCCAAGGTCATCAAAATCAGTCCGGGCGAAACCTTGATTGACGGCGTGTCCACCTACCAAACCACATTTGCATTTGAGAATCCGGACGAGCGGATCCGCTCCGGCATGACAGCCAACCTCGACATTCTGACGGACAAACGGGAGGGAATCATAATCATCCCGGCCCGCGCCGTATTCGCCAAAGAGAGCGCGAAATTCGTGAAGGTGATGAATCCCGATCAGACAGTCGCGGAAGTCGAAGTCAAGACCGGCCTGCGCGGCTCAGACGGCAACATCGAAATAACCGAAGGGCTTTCCGAAGGTCAGAAAGTTTTGCTTTCCAACAGCAACTAAGATGATTGAAGTTTCCAACCTAGCGAAAATCTACGTCAATGACGGAGTGGAAACGCCAGCGCTAAACGGCGTTTCTTTTTCCATAGGCCAGGGCGAGTTTGTCGCCATCATGGGGCCTTCCGGTTCGGGCAAATCCACCCTGGTTCAGATTTTAGGGCTTTTGGATCGGCCATCCGGCGGTCGCTACGTGTTTGAAGGCAAAGACAGCTCAGAATTTACGGAAAACGAGCTGGCGCGGCTTCGCAACCTCAAGATGGGTTTCGTGTTCCAGTCTTTCAACCTGCTTCCCAAAGCCACGGTCTTGGAGAACGTCATGCTGCCGCTTTTGTATTCGGACAAACCCGAGTCATCCTGGAAAAAGTTGGCGCTTGAGGCTATCGAGCAGGTGGGGCTTTCACACCGCCTGGCCCATGAATCGTCCCAGCTTTCCGGCGGAGAAAAACAACGCGTGGCCATTGCCCGAGCGCTGGTCAACTTGCCGGATGTCATTTTTGCCGATGAGCCGACCGGGAATTTGGATTCCAAGTCCGGCTTGGCCGTGATGCAGATTATCCAAAAACTCAACAGTCGGGGCCACACAATCATTCTGATCACCCACGAAACTTACACAGCGGAACATGCGGAGCGGATCATTCGGATCAAGGACGGACAGATCGAGAGCGACGAAAAAGTTTTGTCCCGCAAGAAAGGCGAGGAGTTTATCAAATGAAGATCCGACACAGCATCACCACTGCGCTGAAGGGGCTGCGCTCGCATAAGACGCGCTCAGGATTGACCATTTTGGGCATTGTCATCGGCATCACCGCCATTATTTTGGTCATGGCCTTGGGCAAAGGGGCGCAAAATTTGATCCTGGTCCAAATCCAGGGTTTAGGCTCCAAAACTTTGGTTATCATTCCGGGCCGCGAGCCTTCTGGCCCGACTGATCCTTCTGTCATCGAAAGTTTGCAGTCAGATTCGTTGGGGGAGCGTGAACTGCGGGAGCTTAAGAAAAAGGAAAACGTGCCGACGCTTTCGAAAGTCATGCCGATAGTGTTTGGCACGGCCACGAGCGAGTATGAGTCGGAGACTTACCGTTTAACCGTGCTTGGCGCCACGCCTTTGGCGGAAGAAATGTATGATTTGGAAATTTCCGACGGCAGTTTTTTCACGGAAGAAGACATCACGGCCCGGGCGGATGTGGTCATCATCGGCGACAAAATCCGCGACGAGCTGTTCGGGGCGCGTCCGGCATTGAATGAGAAAATCAAAATCAAGGGCCGCAACTTTCGCGTCATCGGAATCATGCCCAAAAAAGGCCAGGTTTCGTTCCTCAACCTCGACGAGGTGGCGTTTGTCCCTTACACCACGGCCCAGCAATACATCTTTGGCATCAGATATTACCATCGCGTCGCGGCTGAAGCGGATTCTGAAGAGAATATTGATCAGACTGTGGCCGACATTACGGCCACGCTCCGAGCTTTGCACAACATCGAGGATTCCTCCAAGGATGATTTCTTCATCCAAACCCAGGCTGATCTGGCTTCCACGGTTTCTACGGTCACGAATGTCATGACCTTGTTTTTGGTGTCTGTCGCGGCTATCTCGCTTTTGGTCGGCGGGGTGGGGATTATGAACATCATGCTCGTTTCCGTCACCGAGCGGACGCGGGAAATAGGCCTGCGCAAGGCGCTGGGAGCCAAGGGCTCGGATATATTGAGCCAATTTCTGCTGGAGGCCGTGATACTGACCGGCATCGGCGGAGTTATTGGCATCCTGCTTGGGGCATTTTGGGCGTTTGTCGTTTCATTCGTTCTAAGCCGCGTGCTTTCGCTTGACTGGGCTTACGCTTTCCCTCTCACCCCGGCGCTGATCGGGCTTGTCGTCTCGGCCAGCATCGGGCTGGTCTTTGGCCTTTATCCCGCCCGTGCCGCTTCCAAAAAGAGCCCTATCGAGGCTCTGAGGTACGAGTGATCATGTATTTGCTATAATGCAAAACATGGGCCTGCTTTGGAAATATCTTAAGCATTACAAGAAGTTGCTTATCACTACCCTGGTTTTGGCCGCCATCAACCAGGTGTTTTCACTATTGGACCCGCAGGTTTTTCGGCTGCTGATTGACCGCTATGCGACCAAGGCCGGGCAGTTGTCGGCTGAGGAATTTTTGCGCGGGGTGATTTTTTTGCTTTTGGCCTTCATCGGAGTGGCGCTTGTTTCGCGCATTGCCAAAAACTTCCAGGATTACAACGTCAATGTCATTGTCCAGAAGTTGGGCGCTGGCATGTACGCCGATTCCGTGTCGCATTCATTCAGCCTGCCTTATGCCGTGTTTGAGGACCAGAGATCGGGCGAATTTTTGCAGAAACTGCAGTCAGCCAGGACGGATGCGCAGAAGCTTATCCAAAACGGCATCAATATTATGTTCATCTCGTTAGTCGGCGTCAGCTTCGTTTTGGTTTATGCATTTTGGGTGCATTGGGCCATTGGCTTGGTTTATTCGCTCATGGTTCCGCTGTTGGGCGCCACCACATATTTTCTGAGCCGCAAGATTCAAGCCACGCAAAAGCGGATCATCACTCAGACTGCCAGTCTGCAGGGCGCGACCACGGAAACCTTGCGCAACGTCGAGTTGGTCAAGAGCCTGGGCTTGGAAAGCCAGGAGATCAAACGGCTCAATTCGGTGAATACGCAAATTTTGGAGTTGGAGCTTGAGAAAGTCAAATATGTCCGCGCCATCAGTTTCATCCAGGGCACCATGGTCAACGGCCTGCGGGCAATGCTTATGCTCTTGCTGCTCTGGTTGATCTTTCGGCAGCTGATTACCTTAGGAGAATTTTTTAGCATTCTATTTTATTCGTTTTTTATCTTCAACCCCATGGCCGAATTTGGTACTGTCGCGACTTCGTTCCAGGAGGCTTCCGCTTCCATGAGCCGTTTAAGTCAGATTCTGAAGCTAACGCCGGAGCCGCGGCTGGATTCGCCCAAGCGGCTTGTCAATTTGGAGACGATCGAATTTCAGGGGTTAGGCTTTCACTATCCCCAGGCTTTGAGGGAAGCGCTTGCCGGCATCAGTCTTTCGTTAAAAGGCGGGAATACGGTGGCGTTTGTCGGCCCTTCAGGCAGCGGCAAGACCACGATTGTCAAACTTTTGGTCGGGCTGTATACCCCCACCCAGGGCAAGATTGTTTACAATAACACGGACCTTCGTGAGATTGACATCATCAACCTCCGCAGCCGCATCGGACTGGTGACTCAGGATACGCAGTTGTTTGCCGGTACTATCAGGGAAAATTTGCTGTTTGTCCGGCCGCAAGCAAGCGATGAGGAATGTCTCAAGGCTTTGGAGGCGGCGGCCGGTGCGTCCATCCTGGCCCGCGCCGGCACAGGGCTCGATACCCGGATTGGGGAAGGCGGAGTCAAACTGTCCGGTGGGGAAAAACAGCGGCTGGCCATTGCGCGCGCCCTGCTTCGCGATCCCGACTTGATTATTTTTGACGAAGCAACTTCTTCCCTGGATTCTTTAACTGAGGAGCAGATCACCAAGACTATTCAAAAGGTGGAGAAAATCAAGCCGGGCTTGATTACGATTTTGGTTGCGCACCGGCTTTCGACCGTGGCGCACGCGGATAAAATTTATGTTTTGGAAAAAGGGATGATAGTGGAGGAGGGCAGGCATGAGGAGTTGCTGCAGGGCGGAGGGTTGTATGCGGCGCTGTGGAGGCAGCAAGTGGCGGCGGCCTTGGAATGAGCGACGGGTCCTGCCGCGGTTTTTACCCCGCACGTGCTCGTAAAACTGCGCGCGAGCAGGGTCCCCAAAACCGCGTCACCCGTCGCCCATCCTTGGTTTGAAAAGAAATATGTAAAAAAGAAAGACAAACGAAAAAAGAATACGTTTGTCCGGGGCGCCGTCCTCAGCGGGAGGGTGGTGTGATGTCACCGAAGGTTGCGTGACTGGATGGGTTGTGACTCCGATTTTTGCCCCGCTTGCGCAGGGCGATGACGACAACGAGAGCGACAAGTCCGATTCCAACCAAAATCATGGTCACGGTTTAGTCCTCCTTGGAACTTGGTTTGCCCACAGTATAATCCATTGACTTTTTGGGCGCAATAGCCTATTTTTTAAGCTATGCTGAAGCTCGTGTCTTACAATTTGCACAATTCCCGCAACGAAAGAGAAATTGTCAGAAACGTCCTGGATTTCGCCTCGGCGGGAGTCAATCTTTTTTGTTTGCAGGAAGTTAGGCTTTCCAAGGGTGGGAAGTTTATTGGGGATGCCATTTTATCCGCTTTGGGGCCGGGTTGGAACGGGAATTTTTTCCTAAGTCCAGAGCCGTTTTTGAAAGATTATGGATTGGGCATAGTCTGGAAATCTGAGATGGACTTGGTAAAGTTCGAAAACTTGTCTTTTGATACCCCGGCAAACTTCGGTTCATACCAAAGAATCATAAATTTGCTCCTGCGGGCCGGGATTACGCCTTTCCAGCAGCGCTACGGCTCGCTGATCGGCACTTTCAAAATCGGCAAGACTTCGTTAAGAATCTCGAATTTGCACATTGACTGGCGCGGCGGGCTTGAAAATCGGATTAGTCAAATCAAGCATTTGTCGAATTATCTCAAAGAAGCATTGGTCGTGGATGGAGAGATAATCTGCGGCGATTTCAACACTCTCGGTTTTTTCGAAAACTCCAAGCAGGTGGAAATGATTCATTCCTTGTTCGGGAAAGAGTTCATCAATTTATTTCCCGATTTTCGGGCAACCACCACCCACTTCCAGCACCTGGACCATATTTTTGCCCGCAACTTAAAAATCCACCGCTCGTTAGTGCATGAGGTGGACGGTTCAGACCATTTTCCGCTGCTGGCGGAGCTGAGTTTTTAGGCCAGATGCTTGTAGGCGTACCAAACCCTCTGGCAGACGGTGAACACGGACAGAACAGCTAGAATCAAAATCAGGACTTCGGACAGGTTGAATCCCGAGATGGAAGCAGTTGGGAAAACTGCTTTTATAATTACGGCCAAAAAAATAAATGCCACGCGCTCGGTGCGCTCAATCAGTCCAATGGCCGGCAGATTGCCGCGGCTTCTGGTGTAGCTGGTTAAAAAAGCCGCCAGCAAAAGGATGGCCGAAAGTATCAGGCTGGCAAGACCTCCTACGTAAAGTCCAGCAATGATAAAGAAGTCCCCGAGGCGGTCTATGATCGAGTCTAGAAACCCGCCAAAGGCTGAGACTTTATTATGGGCCCGCGCCACTAAGCCATCAAGCATGTCTATGATCGAGCAGGCAAGGGCGAGTAAGGCCCAGCCATACAGGTGATTTTGCATCAAAATAAAAAACGCCACCTGTGGTATAATTCCAATTAAGGTCAGGAAGTTTGGATTGACCCGGCTCATACCGCGAGCGATTGGCTGCAGCCGGTTTTCCAATGCGTATTTATATCGGCTTATCATGTATCGAATAGATCTCCACACCCATTCCATTATATCATACGACGGCGGCATTGGTGATGTGCAATACCGCGACTTGCTCTCGCAAAAATATTGCATTGCGGTCACGGACCATAATGAAATTTCAAAAGCCGTGGAATTGCGCGCCAAATTCGGAGAGCAGATAATTGTCGGCGAGGAGATTTTGACTTTGGACGGAGAAATAGTCGGCTTGTTTTTGACTTCTAAAATCGAGCCCGGGCTGGACTTGATGGAAACCGTAAAGCGGATAAAGGCGCAAGGCGGCTTGACCTATGTGCCGCATCCGTTTGAACTGGCGCGCAAAGGGTTAAGTGAACGCAGTCTGTTTGAGATCACTGACCTGGTAGATGTAGTGGAAGTGTTCAATGCCCGGCTTCGAGGCAGGGGGCCGGCTGCGAGGGCTGAAAAATTTGCCAGTGAGCGTGGAATTACTAAAGCCGCGGCAAGCGACGCCCATGGCATCAGGGGAGTGGGCTGGGCGTATTGCGAAGCTGGACAACTGCCCACGCGGGAGAATTTGCAGGAATTGCTGCGGAGCGCAAAGTTAATCAAGCGCCGCGCGCCATGGCTATCGTATCTGGACCCTTTGAGGAATAAATTAAAAAAAAGATTTTAACACCCTCTGATGTCCATCCTCGACAATATAATTTTCGCCTTTTGGTTTTTTTTGCCGGCCGGGCTAGCCAACATGTTCCCGATTTTTGCCGCGCATGCGCCTGTGTTGAGGCGCTGGGACTACCCGCTGGACTGCAACCGAACCTTCCGCAACCGCAGAATTTTCGGAGCGCACAAAACCTGGCGCGGGCTGATTGTCGGGATTTTGATCGGTGCCCTGACGGCCTTAGTCCAAAGCCAGCCTATGATGCTGGGTGTGCTTTTGGGCCTGGGCGCGGTTTTAGGCGATGCGGCCAAAAGTTTTTTCAAGCGCCAGAGGGACATTCCGTCCGGAGAATCGTGGCCAATATTTGACCAGCTTGATTATATTTTGGGCGGGATTGCGCTAAGTTTTTGGTACTGGCCATTGGGTGCCGAGCAGTATCTCTTGGTCATTGCGGTATATTTTGTGCTGCATCTGCTGACCTCGGCCATCGGATATCTGTTGGGCCTGAAACAAAAAATTATCTGATTTAGCGGTTTTTGCCGTGGAATTTTTCATATGTGTCCCGAAGCCTGGGGTTGGTGATGTGAGTGTAAATTTGCGTGGTGGAAATGGAGGCGTGTCCCAGCATTTCCTGGACCGAGCGCAAATCCGCGCCGTTTTGCAAAAGGTCAGTGGCGAAGGAATGCCGCAGCGTATGCGGCGTTATTTTTTTAGTGATACCCGCCAATTTGGCGTATTTTTTTATGACGCGCTGGATCGAGCGGGCGCTGAGTCCCGGGAATTCTTTCGTCATGGACGCGATTTGTTTTTCCACGGATTCTTTGTCGTCGTGGCGGATAAACAGCGCTTTCGAGTTATCTTCGCGCAAGCTTAGGTATTTTTGCAAAGCCTCGGTCGCGCGGTCAGACAAAAAAACCAGCCGCAGCTTATCGCCCTTGCCCCTGACCGTAAATTCCCCTTTTTTAAGATTGACGCTGTCTTTTTTAAGCGCCAATAATTCGGAGATCCGAAGCCCGGTAGAAAATAAGAATTCCAGGATTGCCCGATCGCGAAGCTTGGTCAGTTTGTTTTTTTCCTGTTCTGTCGCTTCAAACAGCCGTTCCAGATCTTCGTTATCCAAAAAATCAACAGTTCTGTTGGGCGTGCGGGGCAGCTCAATCTTTTCCGCGGCCAGGCTTTTGACATCAACCTTAGCCAAGTATTTAAGAAAACTTCTCAAGGAGATCAAATGATAGTTTTGGGTGATGACTTTCAAAGAATGTGGAGGATGCCCCTCCACAAGACGGTTAAGAAACAGGCGATAGTTGCGGATTACTTCTAAGTCAACATCTTCAGGGTCAGTAACCCCATGCTTAGCGCAAAACTCCACGAAGCGCTTGAGATAATGATCATAATTACGTAGGGTCATTTTTGATCTATTGCGCTCGATTTCCAAGTATTCAAGGAATCGTTGGTAGTATTTTTGTAGTTTGCTTTTGGTTTTTGTCATTTAGCTTTGTCGCGCAATGCGATAAATAGAATATTGTCAGACTAAGGTAATAATAGGCAAGCATTGACAAAATGTCAAAAATGGTATACAATATATTGTTTTCAGTTCAAAATATTGAGCATTTAAATGCTTATCATTTTGGCCTGAAATGGTTGGAGCCAAAGACCGCGTCCGACGGCACTCGGATCCCACAGCCACGGGCAGTGGCAATTGCTCTTCGGGCAAACAGTCCGAAGGAGGGCAAAAATGCGACACAATACCAAGACCGTTGACGACGCGATGTTGGCCTTTGACTGGTTGGAAAGGCACGACATCGCAATCGTGCGGCCGACCGACTTCCAGCCGGTCAAGTTCGGCGGCCGGATGTTCGGCCAGTTCGAGGCGTTGGAGAACAAACTGACCACGGCGGGTGTTGACCAGGTGCTTTCTGACCAGGCAACGCTTACGCCCGTTGCGAAGCCAACGCCGGTGGTGGAGACGCTGGCCTCGTTCTTTTCGGCGATGAAAGTCTCCAAGACCGACACCGAGGTGCTCTTCCAAGTCAGGATCAAGCGTGGCAAGCGCACGGGCCAGCAGTTGCTCGACCTCACCGGCCGCCGGCATTACGGGCCGAGCGATGTGCCCGGAACCATGCCGCTCATCGGGGGCGAAAGCGAGGGATGGGAGGAGTTCGACTTTCTTATGTATAAGTCCGGCAAGCAAACGCCGGACTCGAAGGTCGAAGGGACGAGAACCAGCCGTGAGTTGACTCGGGATCTGGAGGTCCAGATCCTGATCAACGCCACCTTCCCCGAGTTCGCTGACCAGCGTCCCAACGGGGACAGCTGGCAGGATGAGAACGGCAATTGGTGTTTCGCCAGCTTCGACCGGTGCGACGACGTGCGCGACGTCCGCGTCTTGCGCAGTGTGAGCGTCTGGTACGACCGCAGCTGGTTCGGCGGTCGCAAGTAAGGTTCTCGGGTTCCTTGGGTTCTATGTTCTTTTGAGCCCTTGGACCCTCGCGTTTTGGGAAGCCTTGTTGAGCAATTCGACAAGGCTTCTTCTTTTTTGTCCCAACGCTCTTTCAGAGGTCGGGACTCCGACCTTGCGTCGGAGCAAAAAAATTTGCTAAGATAATTTCAGATAAATTTGAAAATATCTGCGGCTAAGGCTTCAGATTGTTTATCTCGCATTGTTAAACCGCCAGGATGCTCTCGGTCAAGGCTTAGGGCAGAGTGCCGCTTAACAAGAAGTTTCCAAAGAAACTTGGTGTAAAATACTGGTCGGGTTTTTATTCCCGCAAAATAATCAGCCTGCTTTTTTTGCAGATCGGATGGTACTTTGCACGATTCGCCAACTTCTACCGGAACGACGACGTGCGCAACGTCAACGTCAAGCGCAGTGTGAACGACTGGAACGACAACAACTGGTTCGGCGGTCGCAACTTTCTTTGGATTGCAAAAACTCCTCCATTAGTTTGGAGGAGTTTGTTTAGCCAGGTCTCTAAGCCAGCCACCTAGTTGCCTGCCCACATCGGCAAGCGGAACCGCTAGGGCCGCGAGTTTATTGTTATCTATGGCTTTAAGTTCAAAAGCAGTTTGCAGGAAATATTTCAGCAAATCAAGCTTGATGCTGGCTTTTTGCAAGATCGGCAGTTTATTCTGTTTGTCCGAATATCCGGCAATGAGCAAGAGTTCAAGTATGTCAATAAACAAGCTGCTAATCTTTTCTCCCAGGGAATATCTGATTAACCTCGGTATCCTTGGCAAATAATTATTCCAGAGTTTAAACCCTGATGACAGCTTCTGGAGAGCCGGTAAATTCAAAGTCTCAAAATTCCGTTGGGGGGGGGTCGTTATTGGCATATCAAGAAATTATTTCGCTTGAAAATTTATTCGCGGCCTGGCAGGAATTTATCCGCGGCAAACGGAACAAGCCAGACGTGCAGAAATTTTCAGTTAATTTAATTGATAATATATTACAACTTCACGAGGAGCTTGTAAATAAAACTTACAAACATGGCGGTTATGAGCAGTTTAATATTTCCGATCCCAAGCCGCGGCAAATAAGCAAGGCTTCCGTAAGGGATCGCCTGGTTCATCACGCAGTTTACTGGATTTTGTATCCATTTTTTGACAAAACTTTCATTTATGATTCTTATTCATGCAGAGTAGACAAAGGAACACATAGGGCTATCAGGCGGTTCCGAGCTATGTTCTTGGAAGTCAGCAACTACAATCGCAAAACGTGCTGGGTTTTGAAGCTGGATATCAAAAAGTTCTTTGCGAATATTGACCATGATATCTTGCTTGGCATCCTGAAAGAATATATTCCGGATATGGATATTCTGTGGTTGCTGGAGGAGATTATTGGGAGCTTTGGGAGCGAAGCCGCTTCCTCTTTGTCCATCCCCGAGGCAAGGACTTGGCCACGTAATCGGGGATCTATTCCAAGATCCCCGCTCAACTCGACAGATATTCCCAGCGGGGATGGGAAGAGGGCTGGCGTCGGTCTGCCGCTCGGGAACCTCACTTCCCAGCTGTTAGTTAACATCTACATGAACCAGTTTGACCAGTTTATGAAGCATGAATTAAAAGTCAGATATTACATTCGTTATGCTGATGACTTTGTAATATTGTCCCACAGCAGACCAGAGCTGATAAATCAGCGCGCTACAATCCTAAGTTTTCTTAAAGATAAACTTAGGTTAGACTTGCATCCCGACAAAATTATTCTTAAGATTTTTGCTTCAGGCATTGATTTCTTGGGCTGGGTGAACTTTCCGAACCGTAGAATACTTCGCACGACCACGAAGAAGCGGATGCTCAAAAAATTTAACGAAAACAATACTCAATCCTATTTAGGCCTGTTGAAACACGGGAATACCCATAAATTATGCCAAGAACTTATAAATTTAAGCTGGTTGCTTGGATCCCAAAAAAATGCTAAACTTTAAGGCATGGAAGAGAAAGACTTAAAACAAATAGGGGATTTGTTTGATGGGCGCTTTGAAAAAGCATTACCTAAAGCTTTTAATGCGGCTTTTACTCAAGTTTGGGAACATAATTTAGAACCAGCACTTCAAGCGATTCATGACAAGCTGGAGCAATTACCGACTAAATCTTATTTAGACGATAAAATTGCCAACCTGCAAGGCGATTTGACAACCAAACTTCGCAAAGAGGACGAAAAGGTTAACCGCTTGGCAGATATCTTGCGGCAGAAAAATTTGATTTCTGACAACGACATTCAAGAACTTGGCAATTTAGTTGTATTCCCAAAATGATATTTAATCCACGGACAGCACTTTCCTGGCTGTTTCGTGACGCAAGGAGCAAAAGATGTTAACGCCCAAGGAGAAAGACCAGATCATCAAAAAGTTTCAGGTCCACAAGGATGACACTGGCAGCCCGGAAGTGCAGGTGGCGATCTTGACCCGGGAGATCGAAAAGGTTTCCGAGCATTTGCAGCAGCACAAAAAAGACAACCACTCGCGCCGCGGGTTGCTGAAGATGGTCGGCAACCGCCGCCGCTTGCTGCGATATTTGAAAGCCGAAGATGAAAAGCGGCACGAGAAGCTGGTCGACAAACTCAAGCTCAACAAATAGTCGACCATCCCGGACTCCGATCCGGGATCTAATTAAGTAATTAATTTTCGCATAAGCTGGACAGCAGAGGTGTTATTTTGAGCAAATTAGAGAATTATGAATTAATCCGCAATTCGCAATCCGTAATTTATAAATTGGCTTTAAATATTACTTCTGGTTTCTCTGGCTGACTGCGAAACAAAAAGGTTTAGACGATGAAAAAAGGACAAGTCTCGTTAGAACTGGCCGGCAAGCAAATTTCGTTTGAAACCGGCGAATTGGCCATGCAAGCGCATGGCGCGGTGCTGGGACAATTGGGTGATACCGTGGTTTTGGCCACGGCCATGATGGGCAAGGTCAAGGAAGGCATGGATTATTTTCCGCTTCTGGTGGATTACGAAGAACGGCTTTACGCTTCAGGTAAGATCAAAGGCTCGCGGTTTATCAAACGCGAAGGCCGGGCCACGGACGAAGCCATTCTTTCCGGCCGTTTAATTGACCGCTCTATCCGTCCGCTGTTTCCCGAAGGCATGCGCAATGAAGTCCAGGTCATTGCCACGATTTTGTCCGTGGACGAAGTTAATGATCCGGATATTGTGGCCATCAATGCCGTATCAGCCGCTCTGACCGCGTCGGTCATTCCGTTCCAGGGCCCGATCGCAGCCGTGAGAGTGGGCAGGGTCAATGGCGAATTTATCGCCAACCCTTCCTACGAAGAGCGCAAAACCGGGGATTTGGATTTGGTGGTTTCGGGAACCGAAAAAAATATTATGATGGTGGAAGCGGGCGCTAAACAAGTGGCCGAGGAAGACATGATCCAGGCTTTGAAATTCGCCCAACCGCACCTCAAACAACTCATCGGCCTGCAGAATGATTTAGCCAAGCAGATTGGTGTGCCGAAAGTGGAGGTGACCAGGATTTTGCCGGATGAAGCGGTGCTTGCGGAAGTTATGAATTACCGCGATGAGCTTGAAAAGGCCATGTTCGGCAAATTCCCCAAGGAAGAGCGGGAAGCAGGCATGAAGCAAGTGGCGGAAAAAATCGCTCTCGAAGTCTCGGAAAAACTCAAAGACAGGACGGATATTGTTGTGGCGATCCATATCGGGCTGGCTTTGGAAAAATTGACTAAGAAGATCATCCGCGCCAACATTTTGGAAAAAGAACGGCGCGTGGATGAACGGCCGCTGACTGAGACCCGCCCGGTTTCGGCCAAAGTTGGCGTGCTGCCGCGCACTCACGGCTCCGGGCTGTTTAATCGCGGCGAAACCCAGGTCCTGACCACTGTCACGCTCGGCTCGTCGGGTGATGCCCAGATTTTGGACGGCATGGAAGACTTTACAGCAGACGGCACGGTTAAGCGCTACATTCACCATTACAATTTTCCCGGCTTCAGCGTGGGCGAGGTCGCTCCCGTGCGGGGCCCCGGCCGCCGAGAAGTCGGCCACGGCGCTTTGGCTGAGCGCGCCTTGGAGCCCGTGCTCCCGGTCGACAAAGAATCGTTTCCCTACACCATGCGCCTGGTGTCCGAAGTCTTGTCGTCCAACGGTTCCACCAGCATGGCATCGACTTGCGGCTCTTGTTTGGCTTTGATGGATGCCGGGGTGCCGATCACGGCTATGATTGGCGGCGTGGCCATGGGTTTGGTGCTGGACTCCGAGTCCGGCAAGTTCAAAGTTCTGACTGATATCCAGGGCATAGAAGACGGCAACGGCGACATGGACTTCAAAGTCACGGGTTCGGAAAAAGGCATCACGGCTTTGCAAATGGATGTCAAAACTCTGGGATTGACCGTTGAGATCCTCGAGCAGGCCTTAAAGCAGGCCAAGGACGGCCGGATGCATATTCTTTCCGTCATGAAGCAGACTATTACTCAGCCGCGGCCTGAGCTGTCGCCCTTTGCGCCGCGCATCATCTCTTTTATGATCAATCCGGAAAAAATCCGCGACGTCATCGGCACCGGCGGCAAGATTATCAACAAAATTATTGCCGAAACCGGAGTCAAAATCGACATCGAGGATTCGGGTTTAGTCATGGTCGCGTCCAAAGACGCGGAGCAGTCCAAAAAAGCCATTGACTGGATCAAAAATTTAACGCGCGAATTCAAAGTTGGAGAAATTTTTACGGGCAAAGTCAGCCGCATCATGGACTTTGGCGCGTTTGTGGAACTGGTTGCTGGCAGCAGCGCCGAGGGCTTGGTGCATATTTCCGAGCTGGCCTGGCACCGCGTGGGACGGGTGGAAGACGTGGTCAAGATCGGCGACCCGCTGGAAGTCAAGATTGTGGAAATAGACCAGATGGGCCGGCTGAACCTCTCGCACAAAATTCTTCTGCCCCGCCCGGAAGGCGGCACCATTGACGACCGTCCCAGGGATCGCGGAGGGCGCCACGACAACGGCGGCCCCTCGCCTCGCTCACGCGATGGCGGAGCGGGTCGGCGCGGAGGCGGTCCGAGATTCTCGCGACATACATAACAAGTCAATATGCGAAGAGCTGTTATTTTAATTGTTGCTTTGCTCACAGCGCTGGTTTTGGTTTTGCCAACTTTTGCGCACGAGACGCAGGATTCGGATCAGCCGGAGCAAATTGAGGCTTTTGATGTAGTCATCCATATCCAGCCTAATGCCTCCTTGCTCGTCGAAGAAACCATTGTCTATAATTTCGGCGTTTTGTCGCGCCACGGCATTTACCGGGACATCCCGCTGGATAAGCTGCGGATATCGGATGTTGCCGTCTCGCGCAATGATAAGCCGGAGCCGTTTCAACTATTAGGTTCTGGTAAAAACAAGCAAATCAAAATCGGCAATACTAATGAGCTGATAAGCGGGAAACAGACGTTTGCCATCAGCTATACGATTAAAGGCGCGATCAATTACTTTGAAGAGCATGATGAGCTTTATTGGAACGTCACTGGCACGGACTGGCAAGTGCCCATCGAGTCCGTGTTCGCGCAGGTTTTTTTACCACAATTTGTGGCTGAGAAAGACTTGAAGCTGGATTGCTTCCGCGGTTCATTTGGATCAAACACATCTTGTGTTCAAACTGAAGTTTTGTCGGACGGCTCGGTTCAGTTTGCCGACTCTCACCTGCAGCCGGGTGAAGGTCTGACGTTTGCGTTCGGCTTTCCCAAAAATGTGGTGGCCCAGCCTACCGCCATGCAGATATTCTTCCGCCGACTTCAGACTTTTTGGCCATTACTCATCCCACTGCTGGTTTTGATTTGGCTCCTTCACCGCTGGTGGAAATTTGGCCGCGATCCCAAAGGCCAGAGTCCGATTGTGGCCGAGTATGATCCGCCTTCGGATTTGACGCCGGCCGAGGTTGGCACGATTATTGACGGCCGAGTCAACAAAAAGGATTTATCGTCCGAAATCATCCATCTGGCGGTGCTGGAATTTTTGAAAATCGAAAAGGTGCCGAAAAAAAGTTTTTGGGCGTCAGTGACTACAAACTAGTCCGCCTGCCAAACGCTGCCGCGTTGCCGCCTCATGAAAACGATCTTTTGAACAAGTTGTTCGGCGACAAGCCGGAAATATTGATTTCAGAGCTGCCTGATGATTTTTACAAAACAGCTAAAAAAATTTCAGACAAGCTCTATCAAGACCTGACGCAAAAGGGCTATTTTGCCGGCAACCCCAACAAGATTCGGATCAAGTATTCGGTGTGGGGCGGAGTTCTGATAGTCCTTGGATTTTTTTTGTCCATACTTCTGCCGTTGGTTGGTCTTTTGGGTTTAATTGGGGTGATCCCGACTGGCATACTGCTGCTTGTTTTCGCCCAATTCATGCCAGCTCTGACAGCCAAAGGAGCCGAGGCGAAGCGGCAAGTTTTGGGGTTGAAGGAATACATTACAGTCGCGGAGAAGGATCGTCTGGCATTTCACAACGCGCCTGAGCTAAATCCCACTCGATTCGAAAAGCTTTTGCCCTTTGCCATGGTTTTGGGCGTGGAAAAAGCATGGGCCAGGCAGTTTGAGGGCATTTATAACCAAAACCCTTCGTGGTATTCGGATCCGAGTATGGGCACTTTCAGCGCCATCGCGTTTTCCAAAAGCCTGAATGGTTTTGCCGTAGCTTCCACCCAGGCCGTTTCACCCAGCAGCGCCGCCACAGGCGGCAGCGGCTTTAGCGGCGGCGGAGCGGGCGGTGGTTTTGGCGGCGGAGGCGGCGGAAGCTGGTGATCTGGCCAAAATTGTTACCATTTTGCGGTTCATACGTATTACTATATGGAATTCCATGGAATCAGACATAGCTAAACAGTGCCAGATGGGGAATTGGTCAAACTTCGATGAGCTCTACGAAGTTTACCTGCCCAAAATCTACGCATTTGTTTACAACCGCGTCCGGCACAAGCAGACAGCCGAGGACATCGTCAGCACCGTGTTTACCAACATAGTCAAGCGCGTCGGCACTTTTCGCGAACACGGCGCCGGTTTTAAGCCTTGGGTATATGCGATTGCGCGAAACGCGTTAATTGACCATTACCGCCGCAATCAGCCCACATTTGATATTGGATCAGTAGAGGTTGTGAGCGGCGAAAATTTAGCCAACGGGCTGGACCGGGCCTTGGATGCCGAATCGGTCAAGCAATTTCTTGCCGCACTTCAACCGCAGCAGCGGGAAATCATCCTCCTGCGCATCTGGGATGATCTGTCGCACAAGGAAATTGCCCAGATCCTGAACGTTTCCGAAGCCAATTCAAAGGTCATGTTCTCGCGGGCGATATCGAGCCTGCGGCAGGCATTAATTGGCGCAAAACCATGAACGACAACCGCGAACAATTTGAAGACGAACAGACCGAGCTTTTGATGGCCAAATTACGGTCAATTCAAAGCCAGGAAAAACCTGACCCAAAGTTTGCGCTAAGACTGAGAGCCCAATTGTCTGGGCATATGGCCCGGGAAGAGAAACAATTATTAACTCAGAATTTTAACTTTATGAGCAGATTCAAATTCGCCATTGCCGGGGCAGTGATTGCGGCGGTGGCATTGATCGCCGTGCTATCGGGCAGCGACAAAGTTCTGCTGCCTGGCAAGCAGGAGATCGCTCTTGCCGGCGAAGGGGCGTTTGGCGCGTTGACCAAAGTGTCCGTCTCCGCCAAAGGCCAGGGCGGCGGGGGCGGTGGGCCTGCAGACGCGGCTTTACCCGCGGCTTTGGAAGCGGAAAGAAGCAGCGCTGGTTTTGGCGGCGGCAGCAGCATCATGCCGGTTCCCACCAATTACAAATTCGTGTATGCCGGCGAGGACTTCGGCATTGATCAAGACAAAATGGAAGTCTACCGCCGCGTAAAAGGGTTCGGCAGCGTTGATTTCAACGAATTCATCAGCCAGTTCGCGGTCCAAATTTTTGACGCCGGTAAATTCGGCCAAAGCAAACTGGAATACTTCCGTGTGGCTGAGGATCGCGATTTCGGCTATGGCCTCAATGTCGACCTTAAGGAAGGAACAATTAACATTTCTGAGAACTGGGAGCGGTGGCAAACTCCGGACCGGCAATGCCAAACCCCGGAGTGCTATGAGCAGTATCGGCTCAGGCCCGAGCAGATCCCGGCTGATGAAGCCGTGATTGCCGCCACCAACGCTTTCCTCGACGAATACGGCATCGGCCGGGAAAACTTCGGTGAGCCCATGGTCCAGAATTACTGGAAGCTGGATTACGAAAGACTTTCGTCGTCGGACAAAATGTCCTATTACATTCCTGATGTCGTCTCTGTAGTCTATCCGCTGAAAGTGGCCGGGGCTGAAATCTATGACGAGGGCGGTAACAAAAACGGCATGTTCGTAACTTACAGTGTTAGAGTTAATAGGGTCTCATCAGTCTCCGAGCTGACTAACCAGCGCTATGAAGCCTCAGCTTACGACGTCGAGACCGATGTCAGTCGGATTAAGGCGATTGCCGAGCGCGGCGGTTTCCGCACTTGGTATCCTTACAGCGAGCCAGGCGCCAAAACCGAAATTGTGGAATTGAACACACCGTTCCGCGGCTTAGTCAGGCTGTGGCATGATTTGGGCGGCAAATGGGAGGATATCTTTGTGCCATCTCTGATCTTCCCCATCAAGTCTGCCGCGGACGGCTTCTATGGAAGCAGCGTCATCGTCCCCTTGGTCAAGGATGTTCTGGACAGCCAGCCAGAAGCGCCAATCATTAAGCCCATGCCGCTTCCCGGCCTGGATATTCCCGAAGCCGAAGTCCGGCCAAACAATTAATTTTAGACCAGCAAAGGCTCAACCGTACGGTTGAGCCTTTGAAAATTGCCTCCGCCAATTGGCGGCTCGGCGACAGTTTGCGTGAATCTCGTATGGATGAGTTCGACAGTGGTCGCCAAAGAGTTCGGGTGCCACGCTTTCACTGTCGTGCTTCTGCAGATTCCATTCTGGCTTTGGGTGGCGTGGAGTCTGTTCTCAAATATCCTCAGCCCATTGCTTCATGACTCACACCCGCGCACGCCCCCCTAGGAGGAGGGAAACGGCGCTTCTTTTTTCTTCCGTCCTAAGACAGACTGTTGGCTTTGCCTTCGGCTAGCAAGATTGCCTAAAATATGAGGCACTTACTTGCCTGTTTTTTATCCTTGACTGTATTATAACATGCTAGCATGTTAGCATGACTATTTTACCGTCATTAATCTAAAAAAAAAGACCAAGCGCGGGGCTGGCGATTGGTTAGGAGTGGAAGACTAAAACTAAAGCCATGGCGAGGGAAACGATGATGATCACGATCTCGATAGCGTGACGCTCGATTATCCGTCGCCTGTTTTTTGTGAGCGCCTCGTTGATGGTTTCGATAACCCTGGCATTCTGGGCGTTCATGGCAAGCCTCCTTGGTGGATAAAATTATTCTAGCAAAAGTTAATGATATGTTAAAATGTAAGACATAATGACCAAGGACGAATTTGAACAATTGGTGGCCGAGGGGATTGAAGCGATTCCGCCGAAATTTTTGGAGCTCTTGGACAATGTTGCCATTGTCATAGAAGATAAGCCCAGCGCCGAGCAGGCAGTTAAGCTCCGCCTGCGGCACGGCTGGACTTTGTTTGGCCTTTATGAAGGCGTGCCGCAAGGCAAGCGCGGGCCGTATTACGGTGGCGTGTTGCCGGACAAGATCACAATTTTTCAGCGGCCCATTGAGCAAGCGGCCAGAAATCCAGAAGACATGCAGGAAATAGTCAAAAACACGGTTTGGCACGAAATAGCCCACCATTTTGGCATGGACGAGGAAGAGGTCCGTGAGGCGGAAGCCAAAAGAAAAGCTTGACAAGCCTAGAATAGGGTATAGACTTAAGGTGAAAGGAGAGATGTCAGGATGCAACAGGATGTGCCGCAAGTGGGCCATTCCCTGTAGCAAAACCAAAAAGACGGTTAAGTCTTGAGGAGAGAATTAAGAGAATAATCAAAACACTACATGGGAATAGCGCACTTTTGCTAAAGCCCCGCAATATGCGGGGCTTTAGGTTTTATATAAGGATTTAAAACCTCACACCCGTATGGGGTGTTTATTCCCTATTATTATGGTAGATTTAGCTACTTTTGGGTAGATTTGGATTGATATTGTGTAGATTTAGGGATTATGTTAAGATATGGCCATGGATGATGAAAGATTACTCACTATAAGCCAAGCCGCCCGATATTTAGGGGTTTCTCAAAATACACTGCGTCGATGGGACGAAAGTGGTAAGTTAATTGCGATTCGAAAAGAAGGCGGGAAGCACAGGTATTACCGGGAAAAAGATCTTGAAATTTTTTCGAGCGATCTTTTTAAATTTGCCTCGGAATGGACACAAAATAATTCTGAATTCCCTGGCAAGTTCTATTGCCAGACAAGCTCAATTTTTAATGCCAAGCTTTCTAAAATGGAATACGAATTGGTGCAAAAACCAGGATTTGAGAAATTGTATTCCTTGATCGTCTTAGTTACAGGAGAGATTGGCGATAATTCTTTTGCTCATAATTTAGGCAAGTGGCCAGATACGCCCGGAATTTTTTTTGGGTATGATCTTCAAAAAAGAATTATTGTTCTTGCCGATCGGGGTTTAGGCATCTTAGAGACATTAAGGCAAGTTCGTCCCGACCTTCCGAATCATGTTACCGCGGTCCAGGTTGCGTTTACCGAATTCATATCAGGTCGCGCGCCAGAGAAACGAGGAAATGGACTTAAATCTGTTCGCGAAATTGTTCTCAGCCAACCCATTGACCTGTTTTTTACCAGCGGGGATGCGGAAGTGAGAATGCAGGGTTCTGATAAGGTGTTTCAGGTTACTCGTGGCCAAAACAACCCGAGAGGGTGTTTAGCAAAAATAGAATTTTAATTAATATTTTATAAACATTTATGAAGTTAGAGTTAGAAAAATTTGGAAAAACTTTAATATCTCGGGAATTGGGCAGTGAGGCTTTTAAGGCTTTTCAGCCTACTTTACGGGAAATTCGCCCTGATGAATCATTGGATGTTGATTTTTCTGGCGTCTTAACATTGTCGCCATCATGGGCTGATGAATTCTTAAGTCCATTGTTAAACCAACTAGGCGAACGTCTGGTACTTTTGTCGAGCGATAACCTTTCGGTGCAGGCGACACTTAAAATACTTGTGGAAGCCAATAAAAAGCCATTTAATATCCGGCCTTAGTATAATCACTTACAATCCTTCGCTTAAATCTTTAACTAAAGATATTAAAAAGTTGGCTGACCCAAAGCGAGCCACAAGCTCGCAATGGTTTTTTAAAACCGGAAAAGGCCAATACGGTTATGGCGATCAATTTGTGGGCCTCAATTCTGCCACTCAGCGCCTCTTGGCAAAAAAGTATTCGCATCTTGGTTTTCGCGAGATCGAAACGCTGCTTAAGTCAAAAATCCACGAGGAGCGGCAGATTGGGTTTTTGATCTTGGTCATTCAATTCAATCGCGGCGAGCAAAGCCAAAAAACTAGAATCTATAAATTTTACTTGGACCATATCGATCGCGTGAACAACTGGGATTTAGTTGATCTTAGCGCTGACAAAATCTTGGGCGCTTACTTGCTTGGCAAGCCGACAGGAATTCTAAACAAACTGGCAAGATCCCAAAATCTCTGGGAGCGCCGGGTTGCCATCATCGCCACTTACCACTTCATCAAGCAAAATCAATTTGCCAAAACTTTGGAAATCGCGGAAATTTTACTGCAAGACAAGCACGACCTCATCCATAAAGCCGTAGGCTGGATGCTGCGCGAAGTCGGCAACCGCTCCCTGCCAACAGAGATCAAATTCCTCAAAAAGCATTACAAAATCATGCCCCGCACCATGCTCCGCTACGCCATCGAAAAATTCCCAGAAAAACAGAGAAAGTTTTATATGGCGAAGAATTAGCCCGCAGGCCCCATCCCGGACGCCACGACCCCAAGAGCTTAAACACAAGGGAGGGCGATCCGGGATCCAATTTTGAATGTAACACCGAACTTGAATTCTGAAACAATCTTCGGATTGCGAGTAAAACCTAATCTCGTTTTCCTGTGAAAGCCGATCCAGCGCTCCACTTATGTGGGGCGTTTATAATTGTATTTTTGCCCAAAAAGTGGCATTATTAGAGTATATTTCCAACGCGCCACTCGACTGGCGTGTTGAAAACTAGAGTAGTTTAACCTCAATTTTTTATGGCAGAAAATAATCTAACGATTAAAGATTTCAGGCAAATTTGGACGCCGTTTTGTTTTTTGGACGAATCAGGTACGCTGGATCAGAAATCTCAGCCATATTTTACGGTGGGTATGGTTAAAGTTTCTCAGCCTTACTTTTTACAGCAGAAGATCCGGTACATCAGGGAGAAAAATCAATTTTGGTGGGAAGTAAAGTTTAATGATCTAAATAAGGCAAAGCTACCCGTTGCTTTGGAAATTTTATCAGCATTATTTGCTACCCATAGCATTCATTTTTCCTCATATAGTATTGACAAGAGGAGCAAGTATTTTAAAGAAAATTATCATAGCGACCCATTTTTTGCATACGAACAAATTGCTCAGGAGTTAATTAAAGGCAATCTACGAAAAAATGAAGTTTTGACTGTGTTGGCTGACAACGTAGTAAGTCCAAAAAGATCAAGGTTTGAGGTAAATATTAAAAACAGAATAAATAATGAATTCAGTAGATTGGCAATTGCCGGAGTTTGCCGGTTGGATTCGCGTTCAAATGATCTTTTGCAACTTACAGATTTATTGGTTGGCAGCATTAATTATGAGCTTTTGATAAATGAGAAATTAATCCCTTTGCCTTCGCAGGCCAAGATGTATTTTAAAGAGCAATTCAAGAGGAACTTGGGAGTATCTACATTAACTTCAAATTTTCGAAATTACGGATTTAATATACATCATCATAAACCGGACGGATTTTTGGCTAAAATGAAAAAGGCCATCGGCCAATAGAGCCGACGCCTTTTTCGAATACCGTAAATATACCATATACCAACTAGACTTTTATGTCAATAGTCAGGTTCTAGTAAATTTATGCAAAAAGTGGCATTATTAGCTTACTTTTAGTCGAAAAAAAGCTTGAATTTTTATCTCGCCTAAGGCGAGATACTCCGAACCCGCCCGCCTAGACTCGCTAGGCGAGGCTGGCCAATCGGCGTCGGAATTATCCCAGGCAAAAAGACCTGCTTCCCAGCAAGTCCTCCAATGCGCCAGTCGAGTGGCGCGTTGGAAGTAGAAAAGTTTAAGCTCAATTTTTTATGCGAAAAGCATACCTAACTGAACAAGATATCAGCACTAAATTTATTATCCCCGCTGTTACCACTGCGGGATGGGACCTGCAAACACAGATACGTGAGCAGTATTATTTTACCGCGGGCCGAATTATTGTTCATGGAAAAACAGTTAAGCGGGGTGAAGGCAAGCGTGTTGACGTTATTCTTTATTACAAAAATGATTTACCACTAGCCCTTATCGAAACCAAAGACCCAGATCATTCAGTGGGTGATGGAATGCAACAAGGCTTAGCTTACGCCGAAGCACTTGATATTCCATTTGTCTATAGTTCAAACGGTAAAGCGTTTTTAGAACATGATCGTACAATAACAAAGGGGAAAATTGAGAATGAAATTAGTCTTGAATCGTTTCCGTCTCCAACTGAGTTATATGAGCGATACAAAAAAGCAAAAAATATTAATGAACGTATTGGGCAAATAATTGACCAGGACTATTATCAAGAAGTAGGAGGCAAGGAGCCTCGTTATTTCCAAAGAGTTGCAATTAATCGAGCCGTCGAAGCTGTAGCCAAAGGTCAAAAGCGATTATTATTAGTCATGGCTACAGGTACAGGTAAAACATACACCGCGTTTCAAATCATTTGGCGGTTATGGAAATCCAAAACCAAAAAACGGATTTTGTTCTTGGTTGATCGTAATATTCTGGCGAACCAAACTAGAAATAACGACTTTGTACCCTTTGGCGATAAGATGGTTAAGATTGAACACCGCAACGTCGATAAAGCATACGAAATTTATTTAGCGCTTTACCAGGGGTTAACTGGAACCGAAGAAGAAAATAATATTTTCAAGCAATTTTCTCCAGATTTTTTTGATTTAGTCATTGTGGATGAATGTCATCGAGGGAGCGCGAAAGATAATTCGGCTTGGCGTGAAATCTTGGATTATTACAAGAGTGCCACTCAAATTGGCTTGACTGCCACTCCGAAAGAAACCAAGGACATCTCAACTCAAAGTTATTTTGGTGAGTCGATTTATACATATTCTTTGAAACAAGGAATTGAAGATGGGTTTTTGGCGCCATATAAAGTGATCCGTTTAACTCTTGATCGCGACGTCGAAGGATATCGTCCAGAAATTGGCAAAACCGATAAATATGGTAATGAAGTTCCGGATCGGATTTATAACGCTAAGGACTATGACCGCAATTTAGTCATTGATGAGCGAACGCAGCTAGTCGCGAGTAAAATCAGCGAATATCTAAAGAGTACGAACCCGTACCAAAAAACCATTGTATTTTGTGTAGATATTGATCACGCCGAGCGCATGCGCCAAGCGTTAGTAAATCAAAATTCTGAATTGGTTGCAGAAAATCGCCGTTATGTCGTTCGAATCACTGGAGATAACGACGAAGGCAAAAAAGAGTTGGATAATTTTATTGATCCAGAAAGTGTCTATCCGGTGATTGCCGTGACCTCGAAGCTTATGACTACGGGAGTCGATGCCCAAACTTGCGAATTAATCGTGCTGGATACGAATATCAATTCTGTTTCCGAATTCAAGCAAATCATTGGCCGCGGTACTCGGATTCGCGAGGATTATCACAAGTTTTATTTCACAATTTTAGATTTTCGAAATGCGACGGAACTATTTTCCGATCCGGATTTCGATGGTGACCCGGTTGTAGTTTATGAACCAAAAGGCGATGATCCTATAGATCCTCCACCCGGGACTGATGGCCCTCCTGACGACACAGGAACGACTGAAGGTTCAGGTTCGGATATAATAATCATAGATGGTCCGGGCGGAAACCTAAAGAAATATTATGTAAATAACGTTGCGGTTAAGATTATTAATGAGCGCGTCCAATATATGGACGAAAACGGCAAGTTGATTACTGAGTCGTTGAAAGATTATTCAAAGAAAAATATTTTGAGCGAACACAAATCTTTAGATGATTTTCTCAAAGCTTGGACTAATGCCGAGAAAAAAGAAGCAATAATTAACGAACTTGAATCCCGAGGAGTGATTTTTGAAGAATTAGAAAAGGAAATAGGAAAAGATCTGGATCCTTTCGATTTAGTTTGTCATTTAGCTTTTGGTAAACCGCCACTGACTCGTAAAGAAAGAGCTGATAATGTGAAAAAAAGAAATTATTTTGCTAAGTATGAAGGTAAGGCACGAGAAGTGATTGATGCCTTGATTGAAAAATATGCTGACGCGGGAATTACCGCTATCGATAGCATTGATGACTTACAAGTCTCACCTTTTCCGAAATTCGGTACCCCTTATGAAATCGTAAATATAATCTTCGGTGGCCGAGAAAAATATTTGTCCGCAATCAAGGAAATTGAGACCTCAATTTATAAAGTTTAAACTATGTCATTACAAAACGTAATCAAGTCAATTCAGGATATCATGCGCAAAGACGCAGGTGTGGATGGCGACGCCCAAAGGGTTTCCCAACTGGTCTGGATGCTTTTTTTGAAGATTTTTGACGATAAAGAGCAAGAATACGAGTTAATTGATCCGAAATATAAATCTCCAATTCCCGAAAAGTTACGTTGGCGAAATTGGGCAGCTAATCCCGAAGGAATTACCGGGGATGAGCTTTTGGATTTTATAAATAATAAACTTTTCAAACAGTTGAAGGATCTGCCCATTTCTGCTGCCAATCAACGCGGGGCGATTGTCCGAGAAGTGTTTGAAGATAGTTATAATTACATGAAGTCTGGGACACTAATCCGGCAAGTCGCGAATAAGTTAAATGAAATTAATTTCAACAGTCAGGACGATCGGCATCACTTTAATGAAATTTATGAACATTTGCTCAAAGAATTACAAAACGCTGGCAACGCAGGTGAATTCTATACGCCGCGTCCGCTGACTAAATTTATCGTGCAAATGGTGGATCCTAAGCTTGGCGAGAAAATTTTGGATCCAGCTTGTGGTACTGGCGGTTTCTTAGTTAGCGCTTTGCAACACATCCGAAGTGCTGAAGTGAAAACCAAAAAACAAGAACAAACTTTGGAATCCAATGTCCAAGGAGTAGAGCTTAAACCATTGCCGCATTTGCTGGCCATTACCAATTTAATTTTGCATGGTGTAGAAATCCCAGAGCAGGTCCGCAGGGGAGATATGTTATCCAAGCCCCTTCGAGATTATGGGCCTAAAGATCGAGTGGACGTGATTGTTGCCAATCCGCCATTTGGTGGATCCGTGAAAGATGGAACAGAGGATAATTTTCCGCAATCCTTCCGGACCAAAGAAACCGCTGATTTGTTTTTAGTTTTGTTCATGCACTTACTCAAACCAACTGGCCGATGCGGCATCGTACTTCCGGATGGTTCGCTATTTGGCGAAGGCGTGAAGTCCCGGATCAAAGAAAAATTGCTCGAAGAATATAATTTACATACAATAGTGCGTCTGCCGCAAGGTGTATTTAACCCGTACGCTGGGGTAAATACTAATTTGGTTTTTTTTGACAAAGGCAAGCCGACCAAGGAAGTTTGGTATTACGAATTGCCATTGCCTGCAGGGCTGAAGCAATATACGAAGAATCGCGGCATTACTGATGCCGAATTTGAACCAGTCAAAAAATGGTGGCATAAACGGACAGAAAATGAGTTTGCCTGGAAAGTGGGTATAGACCAAATCCGCGGACGAAATTTTAATTTGGATTTCAAGAATCCAAATCGTAAAGACGAGACATCAAATAAATCACCTGAGCAGTTGATTCAAGCGATTGAACAGAATGAAGGAAAAATCAGAAGCAGTATTGTAGGCATAAGAGATATTTTATAACTTTATGGATTTTTCAAAGTTTACCTTTTTCAAAAGATACAAGAAGAACAACACACAACTACTCTTCGATTTTGATATTAGAGAATATACTGGACATCTCAGTAAGACTTTTGACTACCACCTTAGTCTATCGCACTATCTTGAAGATAACCAGGGAAAAGAAATTTTTCTTACATTAACAGAGACTGCCGATTTTTATCAGGAAGATAATAAGTTAGTAATAAATTTAAAAGTTTACCAAGATTTTTGTAAGAATATTGCTCAAAGTGGAAAAAACAGAACTCAAGCATTTCTGGCTCGGAAGTTAAAGCATTATTCAGAGAGTGATAAAAAAGATGTTATAGCTGGTTCATCAGGTGACGAGATTTTCTCTAGCCTTAACCCAGAAACAAAGAACGAATTAATACAGAAGCTGCAAAGCATTAGTACGCCAACAATTGTAGATAAAAATAGAGTTATATTGGTTGATGACGAAAACAAAAAAGCCGTAATAGAGCAATTATTAGATAAAGGATTTTCACAGGAATTTTGGGATCTAGCAAATACCAAAGATCCTGAATTAACTGAGAGGCTTTCTGCCGGTAGATTGCAAGTTCATAGGAAAAAGGTTATTGATGAATTAAAGAATCGCCTTAGTAACAGTACTTTTTCTGAAACAGCCGGAGATGATTTTTGGCAAAAGTGGATCTATAAACATAATTGGTTGTTCGGGATTAATTACGAGACGCCTATCGAAAAGCAAAAAATAAATATCACAGGAATAATGCCGGATTATTTATTTCCGACATTGGATGGGTTTGTTGATATCTTAGAGATTAAATTACCGATACCCGAAATTGTGGAAGAAGACTCAGGCCATCCCGGGTCTTGGATTTGGTCTAAAGAAGCAAATCAAGCAATTGGACAAGTGGTAAATTACCTTGGAGAAATAGATAGGCAAAGGTTCGAGATCCAAAATGAGATCAAAAGAGTTTATGAGAAAGAGTGCTTAATGCTTAAACCGAGGGCTTTTATATTGATTGGACAAAGCAAGGGTTGGAATGTATATAAAAAAGAAGCATTGCGTAAGTTAAATCATTCTTTGCATGGTATAGAAATTCTAACTTATTCAGACTTGCTTGATAGAGGAGAATCGTTTGTAAAAATTAGTCCTTATGAATAATAATTGGCTAACGAAAATTACTCGAAAATGGACAAAAAATCTAACTCTCATGATAACAAGAAATCACAACCACCTATTGTGGATGGGTGGATTGAATTAGCGCCCGGCGCAAAGGTTATGGTGGATGAACGCTTGGACAGAGATTGGCAACAGCAAGAGAAAAAAATAAAAGAGCTTCGAGGGAGAACGTTGGCCGCATGTATCCAGATTGAACTAATGCTCGATTCGCTGCTTCAGCATTTATTTTTCCCGGAACATCTTCTGAAGATTGATAAAGATAAAGGTGACTTAAAGGTGAGCGATCTTTCTTCGCTATTTTTATACGAAGTAATAAAAGATTTGAGCCTTAGTGATAAGTATAGAATTTTTAAAAAACTTTCAACACAACATAAATTAATTGGAGATAAAGACTGCAAAGCGTTACTAATCAATTTAGATAAAGTCAGAAAAGTTAGAAACTTGTTTGCTCATTCAGCGATCAGTTTTATTCCGGTTGGAGATCCACCGAAACAAGAGCTGAGACCAGAAGGATACAGCGAGGGCAAGAGAATTATTATTGACCATGAATACCTTATCAATTGCGAGCAACTATTTTCTCAAACAATACAATTGACGGATGCGCTGCTTAGAGCAATAACGCCAAACCAACAAAATAAAACCTAGTTGGCCAATAAAAATTAAATGAGTTATGAATCATAAAGAGTGGGTCAAAAATCAGTTTAGGGCAGTGAAGGGTCGTACCATTTATAGAGATGTCATAATTCATGCTTCTTTTGTTGAAACAGCCACAAAACAGTTAGGAATGGGGCAAGATTTTCAATGTTCAATTAAAATCCTGAACGCGCGGTGTCCAGAAAGTAAGAAAGAAATCGATAAATTAGAGCAGCTTCGCAAAATGCGGAATAGAATGGTACATGACCTCTTAAAAGATGAGCATTTAACGAATGCAGAAGTAATAAAAACAATTCGGTCTATGAAGAAACTGCTAAGGGAAATTTACAATACAGAAAATGGCATTATAAAAAAGCATTTTGAAGAAAGGCACCAAATTGATACAAGGGATTTTAAATAAATATAATTTATGACTTGGCCTACAAAAAAATTTGGACCAATAACCTTTGATTCTATACTTAAGGCATTTGATGGACAACACGATGTCAAAAAAGGATCAAATAGTTGGACGCGTAATGCTCTGATAGCCGCAAACAATCAATTTAATGGCAAATGGAGTTTTAATACGCTGAATAAAGAACAGCTATTGAAAATCGTTTTACCATATCATACTAGTGAACATGGAGGAATAGAGTTAGTTCCTAAATCAGGCATGACAATTGAGGATACAATCAATAAAATAAAATCGATTCCGGATTATAATATTAGAAATCCTGATTGTTGGAAAAAAATTGTATATTTAAAACAAGTCCCGATGAATCCAGTATTTTTGAGCGTGAGTTTACCTAGCTGGCCTGATTATCAAGACATTATTTTACTGCCGGGAGAACATTTTATTCATTTGGATGGTTTACATCGTTTGATCGCATGGGGTTTAGATGATCGACTGGATGAAGTAACTGCTTTTATTGCGGGTTTATGAAAAATAACTGGCCAACAAAAAAATTAGCCGAAGTTTGTGATTTCGAAGGCGGATCCCAGCCGCCTAAAAGCACTTTTATCTTTCAGCCTAAATCAGGCTATATTCGTTTATTGCAAATAAGAGACTTCAGCAAAGATAAATTTCCAACCTATGTGCCTGATTCTGAAAGGTTAAAAAAGTGTACCCAAGACGATATTTTAATCGGTAGGTATGGGGCGTCTGTGGGAAAAATTCTGACAGGAAAATCTGGCGCATATAATGTTGCAATTATAAAGACGATTCCAAAGAAAGATAAAATTTTGTCTGAATATCTAAATTTCTTTTTGCATACGAATTATGTCCAGGATTGGTTTACTTCTAGGTCCAGAAGTGCTCAAGCTGGATTTACTAAAGAAGAATTAGGATCACTCGACATAGCGACTCCTGATTTAGCAGAGCAGAAAAAAGTCGTTAAAAAAATTGAAGGGCTTTTTGCGAAAATAGAAGAGGCGCAGAAGCTTCGTGAGGAATCAAAAAAAGAAAGTTCCAATCTGCTCCAATCGGCTTTGAATGAAGTTTTTTCACATACTAAAAACCAAAAGGCTTTGAGTGAGGTGTCGGAAATTAATCCAAAAAATGATACCAAAAATTTACCTGACAATTCCGAAGTTTCTTTTATCCCGATGAGATATGTTGATGATATTGACGGGGCGGTAACCCAAAAAGATGTTAAGAAATTATCAGAAGTTAGAAAAGGATTTACTAATTTCAAAAATGGAGACGTAATTTTTGCCAAGATTACTCCTTGCATGGAAAATGGTAAAGTCGCCTTAGTAAAAGATTTAACAAACGGAATCGGTTTTGGTTCAACCGAATTTCATGTTATAAGGTCCAAGGGTCAAGTTTTGCCTGAGTTAATTTATTATTATCTTAGACGTCAAGTTTATCGAGATGAGGCAGAGCAGCGAATGACTGGGAGTGCGGGGCAAAAAAGAGTCCCGAAAGATTTTCTAGAGAAATCAATGTTTCCTGTTTTTTCTTTGCCTGAACAAAAGAAAATTGTGGCGCGGTTGGATTTGTTGTCCACCAAAATCCACGAGCTCCAGAAACTCCAATCCGAAACTGAAAAAGATTTGAAAGATCTCAAGCAATCCATTCTCCACAAAGCATTCGCGGGAGAGTTATTATTAAATAGTG
>MFEL01000011.1 GCA_001777575.1 Candidatus Doudnabacteria bacterium RIFCSPHIGHO2_01_FULL_46_24 | reverse complement strand
TGGCGCAAGAAATGGGCGTAGTCAAAATACTGATTGTCCAGCTTCCATGTTTTGATTTTTCCGCCTGTTTCGGCGTGCGTTTCCGTGATAGCGATTTGGGAAAGTTGTTTTTTGAGCGTTTCAAACGGAATTGAATACTTCGGCAACTTCGTAACATCTATGGCGGAAAAATCAAACTTCGGCGATTGTTCGTATACTTGTATCGGCCAAGAAAGATCGTACTTCTTAATTCTCTCCAGCGTGGCTTCCGACGGGACAAGGTCGCCGGTCGCATCCGTGCCGGAAGAATCACCAATGCCGATAGCATATCCCTGCTTTTGTAATTCCTCGTAAAAACTCCGAAACTTTGGGTGTTCAACCACAAAAAGAAAATCCAAAGAATTTTTCGGCGCGCGCTTTCGCATCACATCTTCCCGCGCCTCTTGCTTCAAGTCCGCAAGTTCGGGATATTTATATTCCGGAAACATCAGCCGCACTCCCCGCCCGACAATCTGTTCCAAAAGGAGATCAGCTTTCGCGCTTCGCAATACCACGACCACCGCAACATTTTGCGTGTCAAAGCCCTCGCGTAACATCAAGACGCTCACCACAACGCGAATCGGGTTTATTTCCTCCGGCTCGTCCAATGTTTCCAACCGCTGGCGGTACTTTTCCCAATCTTTGTCGCTCATCTCGCCTTTTTTTCCGAGTGGATCACGAGAATCTGATTGCGATAGTTTCTGCCGCGTTCGTCGGTTAAATTCGCCACATGCTCCGCCACCAAATCCGCCACTTCGGTATTTTCCGCAAGCACGAAAAGCACCGGCTTTTTATCCATTCCTTTTTCGCGAAACTCAACGGCAATTTGCTCCATCTTTTTTCTGCCAATATCCAAAAGCAGTTTCTGGCTCACGGAAACACCGACAACCTGCCCGCGCCGGTGTTCGCTATCGGCTTCGGCTCGTTCGGCGCGCACATCAAGGTCATCCATTTTCTCGCCCATCATTCCCTGCCGTTCTTCCAAAAATATCTGCTTCACGAGCATGGCCCGCATCGCTTCCACCAAATCAAAATCATATACGATGTGCGGAAAATACTCTTTTTTCTCCGCGCTTCCGTAAAATGGCGTGGCGGAAAAATCAATTTGCAAAAATACGCCCTTTTCACTGCCGCGCTTTTCCGCCATTCGGTTACACAGAGCAGTCAAGAACTTCCGCCAGACCAATTCCTCGCCTTTGGCGGTTTTGGCTCCGTGGACATGGTGCGCCTCATCATTGAAAATAATTAAATCCGGATACTCCGAGAGAAAATCGGCAATAATTTCGCCGCGCGGCTGTTCCTCCACATCGGCGCCGGTCAATTGATCCCACAAATTGCTTGATTCGTTCAGCCGGAACTGTTGCCAGTTGGTAATATACACAAATGGCTCGTCTGGCGGCGTAAGATTGGGACGGATATCCGCCGGCCCTAGGACTTGCAAATGGAAACGATTGCGAAACCGCTCGCCCTCCGGCATAAAAAGCGGCCGCTCAAAATCCGATTTGGATTTATCGCGGTTACCGGTTTTGGGGTCGTGCTTTCCCAAAAACATATCCAGCAATCGGTTCAGTACTTCATGTCCGGGCGCGACGAGCAAAAAATGCGTGGAGTATTTTCCCGGCCGCCTGTCTGCCAACGAGGCAGGTTCGTTATTGAGAGCGTTGAAATACTGCCACACCAAAAGCGCGGCAAGTACCCAAGTTTTTCCTGTACCAGTCGCCATTTTGAGACAGTATTTCGCAAACGGTAAACTCTGCACTTCATCCGTTAGCGCGGCGCTTTGCGCAAGCGCATCCGGCGTAAATCTTTCAAACGCTTGCTGTAATGTTTCAATTCCCAAAATTTCGTGGCAGTAAATAATCGTCTCCACCGCGCGGCGTTGGCAGTCGTGGAATTTCTCATCCATCTCTTCGCCGCGATTAAACCAATACGCCAGAAGTTCGTAGGTTGTCTGTGTTACGCCACTCCAACCCTGATTAACCCAACCTTGCACGTCGCCCTTGAGCGCGGCGGATAGCGGCAGTTCGTTCAGCAGATTGTTTTGTATTTTCTTTGCCATAAAGTAATTGATTTATAACTTATTCACATCCTTATTTTAAGCCATTTCTCGTGTTTTTATAACTAAAAAAGCAAAAATATAACTAATTCGTCACCCTATTTAATCGTTTCCCAATGACCCGTCTTTTTTGAACCAATATGTCTAATCTTGTTATCGCTTTTCAACTCCCAAAGAAGATTACTAATATCAGCATCTTTCATATCGGGGAATGCGTCCCTAAATTCTTCTACTTTGGCTTTCTGCTGCCGCTCAATGTGTTGAAGGATGAGCTGTTTCCTAGAAGCACGATCTAATCCTTTTATCCGAGTATAAACTCCTGGTTTTTTTTCATAGGAATAGTACCCGTGGGAGAGCATATATTTTGTTCCACTTGTCTTTCCGATTTTTTCCACAATCCCAAGCTTAAGAAATTTTTCTTTGTGTTGAGTCCTTGCGACAACTTTTTGCTCACGAAGCAACTCCAGTTCATAAATTTCATCAAAAGAAAAACTAATCTGTTTTTCGTTAATAATCTTCTCCAAAAATCTGACAAATTCCGCATCTTTAACCTTTGCCGGAATATTTATTCGCACCGTATGAGCATCAGTGCCTTTAAAATCAGGGAGTCCCTTCCCATGTCGGATAGTTGCATCAAAAATTACATCCATTCCCTGTCCAGATTTTTCTACTAGTTTTGTGCGCTCAAACGCTTCGGCAATAAGCCGGTTTCGCCAGTGCGGCGCGGCTTTTAAGATATTCTCTGGCGTAATGTGTTCCGGAAAACCTCCGGGACTAACTACCGCGAATGATTCAGGAGACGCATAAATAAAAACCGAACGCCCGCTAATCGAGTAGTCGCGATGTGCAATTGCGTTATTAACAGCTTCGCGGCATGATTTCTCGTCAAACGCCAGCACTTCTTGTTGTATAAATCCCTCTTGATACGGTGTACGGAGATTACGCGCATGAATCGTTTGCCAAATTTCATCGTAAACGAGAAAATATGGCGCTCGCCACGACGCGCGAAAATCATGATGAATCTGTTCCGGTGTACTACGCCATTCATAAATAATCTCGGCTTGAGGCAGTAGCTCCCCGATCTTTTCTTTTTTTCCAAGCAAAACCAAACACGCGAGCGTGAGTTTACCGCCCCGTGTAAGCTCTGCGTCCTGCAATATCTGCTCCGTGGGGGAATTATTAAGCGCGTGGTTGCCTGTTTTTTCAGCCATTCTTTTTTTAAAATCGCTAACCGCCCGATCATCAAGATCATCAATGTTTAAATGCTCAACTATGCCAGCCGAAAAATCAGGTTGTATTTCATTCAAAATTTTTCTTGTCGTCGCATCATCCATTTCTCCAAGAGACTCACCTCTTCGCATGGGATATGTGTATTTCCCTCCGTTGCTCCGCACACGCTGTCCAACTGAATGCGGTGGTATATCAAAAATCACAACTCTCCCTTTGGGGTGTTGAACTTCCTCAACAACTACAGTCATGCCAATTTGCTGATAAACTTCTTGTGGAATCTTATTGATCGTTCCTCGATACACATTTGTTCCAACAATGTCTTTGCTATTAGAAATTCCAAGCAGTAATCTGCCGCCGCCCATATTTGCGATCGCAGCGCAATAATCGGATCTCTCTCCATCATTAAAATTATCCCGCGCTTCTTTAAACTCAAGTGCGACATCTTCCGTACTCTGCAAAATATCGTCTATATCTTCTGGTAGATACATAAATTTATAACTTAATCTCTAATGTCGCGGTCGCGTCATTGCCAAAAATATCCACCACGCGCACCGCGATGGTGTGCTTTCCCGCCTTTTCGTAGGCGTGTTCCTTTTCGGTTGTTACTATTTTCGTTTTGCGCCCTAACCCGCGCAAATCCTGCCACTGGCTTTTGAATGTGAGGCCGTCGTAGTCCCAATCCACCGCCCAATAGTCAATCAAGACGGCAAAATTATCTTTGACGAGGTGCAACAATGCCTCGCGGTCTTCATCCGCTTTCTTGCCGCTTCCGAGCGGGAAATCATACAGTACATACTTTTCAATGCCAATGGTAACCGAGTTGCCTTTCACTTCTGGCTTCTTGAGTTTCAAATACGGCTTTTCCAAAAACTTCACCTTGTCCGAGAGCCGCTCGATGTCTTCTTCTGATTTTGCCTGTTTCAAATATTCATAAATGTCCGGCGGAATCTGACGGCTGACAATTTCCGTTTTTATATCCTTACCTGCGGCTTTGAGCCGAGTTTGCAAAAGCTCATCATAGTTATACTCGTAATCCCATGCCAAAATCACGAGCCGTTTGTAGCCCGCGCCGTCGAGCGTAGCCGCCTCAATCGCTAAATCCTCAACCTTGTGCGCCGCAACCGCGCGGTCAGGATAACCGCAATACACCAGTTCCAACTCGTCTTCGGTTTTACGCACCCCCAAATCCTTTCGGTTCGCCATCGGCTCCGCGCCATAAAGCTTCAAAATAATTCTCTGCATTTCATAAATGCGCACACCGCCCAAATAAATCATCTCGCGCTGATAGTTGCCAATGTTTTCAATCAAGAATGGCTTGCTTTTCATCTCCACCAACCGCCCGCGCGCAACTTGTATGCCAACTTTCCCAAGCTCACATCCGATCCACCGCCGATTGAGTTTTTCGGCAACAGCAAGAGTAGTGCCCGAGCCAGCAAAAAAGTCGGCGACAATACCATCGTTTGGGCATGAGGCCGTTATGATTCTTTTTAAAAGTTTTGTTGGTTTTTGTGTATTGTATCCAGTAGCTTCTGGAGAAATTGGAGAGGTTGCAGTTTGCGCTGGGATATCAGTCCAAACATCTGTTACAAATTTTCCTTCGTCTTCATATGAGATATACTCCTTTCCATTTTTTATTTGCACTCGGTATTTTCTTCCATTTTCGTCTATATTTTTAAAATGGACATCAAGCGTTGATTTGCTGAAAGGGACGCGTAAAATATCTCCATCGACATTAAAATAATTCTGTGGGTTTCTACTATAAAAATAAATGACATCATGTTTCCTTGGAAAAAAACTTTCGCCTACGCCACCTGCTCCGTAAGAATAAATCACTTCATTTTTAAAATTTTCCACTCCAAAAATCTCATCCATCATTACTTTTACATAATGCCCGACATGCCAATCAAGGTGCACATACATTGAGCCATCGGGGGCGAGGAGGCGCTTCATCAATTGCAGGCGCGGGTAGAGCATATCCAAATAGCTGTCCGTACCGCCGGCCCAGGTGTCTTTGTAGGCGAGCCGTTCAATCACGCTTGGTTCTTTGGTGATTTCAAAATCGCCCTTGCCCGCCGTAGCTTCAGCGGAGGCGGGGAGTTTGATTTTGTGCGAGTAGTCCGCTTTGGAGTCAAACGGCGGGTCAATGTATATCAGGTTGATTTTTCCCTCGTAGCCCTGATTCAAAAGCGCCTGCATGGCAAGCAGATTATCGCCCCAGATAAGGCGGTTCATTTTTTGCTTGTCTAGTTCTTCTTCGCCCAAAAGCTTATCTTGAAAAGACATCGGTAATTGCCCGGCGGTTTCGGGGTTCGGAATTACCACCTCGGCGGTTTGAAATTCAATGTCTTTTGGGTTAGGCGCGCGGCGGGGCTTTGAATCCCAGACAATCCGCGCCGAATCCTTTTTGCGATGTATGCCGTTGTTGTTCATATTTTTACTTGATTAAATCACCAACATTTACATCAAGCGCGTGAGCAATTCTTGTCAGTGTTTTGATGGTTGGGTTCTTGTTCACGCCCGATTCAAGGCGTACTACGGTATTCAATGAAAGTTCGGCAAGACGGGCTACTTTCTCAAGAGAGTAGTCCTTTTGCGCTCGCAGTTTTTTGAAATTGGATCCGATTTTGTTATTTGACGTTGCTTTGTTGGCCATATACCATTAAAAGGTATAAACTAAATGATACATCATGCTCGTTAGCCATTTTATGATAACTTATTCTTTCGTGTTTGGCAAACTCAAAGGGAGTTCCTACTTGTTGCGCACGCACGGTGGGTGGGGCAAGGAAAAGAATCTGTCCGCCGAAAAATCCGTCCGTCCGAAAGTTTTGGGGGCGAAGCCCAAGCAGGCGTGCAAAAAGGAAGGACTGGGGTGTGGGGGGGGAGCCGCAAATAAAAATGATAGGAAATTTTTTGGTTTTGCCCCGCGCGAGCTTGTCGAGCGCGGCCGAGGCGCAAGTGTCATTCGTCAAAATCCTGCGGATTTTGTCCGAAATACATTCGAACTTTGTCCGAGGCGCAAGTGTCATTCGTCAAAATCCTGCGGATTTTGTCCGAAATACATTCGAACTTTGTC
>MFEL01000010.1:4790-178335 GCA_001777575.1 Candidatus Doudnabacteria bacterium RIFCSPHIGHO2_01_FULL_46_24 | reverse complement strand
GTGGAGCAGGTCTTCCCGGAAATGGTCCACATTGACGGTCAAGGCTACAAGCGGGTCAGCTATGACATTGGTCTGTCCATGCGGTTGCTTGCGGGAATCAAAGAATTAGACGCCAAGACATCGGGGGTTTATCCGACCAATGACGCCAATCTGCAGGCAGGCAGCGTGGTGGCTTTTGATGGCTCAAAAGTCACAGCCGCAGATTCAAATATTGCAGCAGCTGGAGTAGCCACCTTTGTCTCCCCCTCATCCGTCCCGACTGAGGTCGGGACACCTTCTCCCGCCGGGGGAGAAGGAAAATCTGTTGCGACCATAGCTTATTCTGGGAAAGTCGCTACTTTGGTCACGGAAGAGAATGGGGAGATTAAGGCCGGTGATAGATTGACAGTCTCCAAAACCCTGCCCGGCTATGCTATGAAGATGACCGAGAGCGGGCAGAGCTTGGGCATTGCCCTGGAAAGTTCCGCTGCCGGGACGGACAAAATTCTGGCCTTTGTGAACCTGGGATACCAAAGAATAGACGTAGCCCAAGCTTCGTGTGGTCAGGCGTTAGACGGCAGCGCAGCGAGTATCGGAGATTCGGCAGCGTCTAGCGGCCGCACAACGCCAACGCCAGACGATACGCGCAGCGCTGACGATCGACGAATAACGTGCAATCGCATTGTCTATGACCGCGACATAGACATGTCTGGCATGAGCCTGCTCAATGTCAAAGCCATTGCCGGAATAAGCGGTAAGTGGAGCATTTCCGAGGACGGGACAATCACCGCCAAGCAGTTGTGCTTGGAAGAAGTGTGTATTACCAAAACAGAGCTCAAAAAATTGCTGGAGCTGACAGGGGTGAGTGGCACCCCCTCCTCTAACTCCTCGGATAGGACCCCCGCTTTCTCGCCTGAAGGCTCTGCCGCGGGGGTGGGAGAAGGGGAAGGGGGAGGAGAACCCCAGCCCTTGGATGAAAGCCAGGGTGAGGTTGCGGGAGAGAGCATTGAAAGCCAGGAAACAGGAAGCAGTGAGGAGGAAGACCCGGTTGAGCCGAGTCCAGGCCCGGAAGAAAATGGGATTAACGGGGATAAAGGGAGTAAAGGGGGAGAAACCGAGCCAGCGGAGGAAGGAGGGGGAAGTGGAGAGTAAGGGAGGTAAGGGATGAGAAAATTAAGAAACAAAAATGAAAAAAAGAAAAACAAAAGAGAGTAAAAGGGGGAAAGGGCAGAAAGGGTACCCCGCGTGGGTGCTGGCTGTAGTTTTGCTAAGCGTGCTGCTGGTGGAAGGAGCGCTGTTTAATTCAACCGGCGCGGATTGGGCGGAGGCGGCGGAGCTTTTGGATGTGTCTGAGGCGAATAACGAATTACGAATAACGAATTATTTATCCGCCGAAGCCTTGGCGCAGGCGGACGAATTGCGGCAAGCCGCCTCCGAGCTTCTGCCAAAGGTTACCTTTTCTGAATGGGAGCCCTTGACTTCAAAGGTGGCCTTTGGTCTATTCCGGCCGGTGGGGGAGGTGGTTGCCTCGGTTAACGGGTTTTATCTGGCCGCGGCGGATGAGATGACGGCGGTTTTGGATTTGTCGTCCGAGCCTGGACGAGTCGCGGGAATTTCAATAACAAGATAATCCGAAACTACGAACCAAGGACGAATTTACGAACCAAATGAAAACTATCATAAAGCCGGAAAAAGTAATATATCCGGAACTGTCGTACAGAATAAACGGAATACTGTTTAAGGTCAGGAAAATTTAGGGCAATTCCGAAACGAGCAGCAGTATTGTGATGCAATTGCTGAAGAGTTAAAGTCAGAAGGAATAATATTTGATCGCGAAAAAGTATTGCTTCCGGCATTCCCTGGAGAAAAGACAAGTCGCAACAAGCTAGACTTTTTAATTGAGAGCATTATCGCCTTAGAAGTCAAGGCCAAGCAATTTGTCACAAAAGAAGACTATTATCAAATTCAACGATATCTGGTTTCTTCCGGGTTGAAACTCGGCATTATAGTCAACATGAGAAGATATTATGTTCAGCCAAAAAGAATTTTAAATCTTAACGAAAGGAAAGGTTCGTAGATTCGTTCCCCGTTCGTAATTTCGGATTATGTATTACAGAGGGCAAAAATTATTTTACGGCTTAAGCATGTTTCTGCTTTTGGCAGCGCTGTTTGTAATGCAGGATAGCCACGTACCACGTAACACGTATCACGTAACACAATTCAAGCAAGAAGTCAGAACAGCCTTGGCCAGAGGTTTTATCCAGACCGTTGGCGATGGGCCGTTTATGACCGGGGAGCTTGTCTTAATTTTTGATTCAGCGGATAATTTTTATAAAGATGCCGCTCGGGAGATGATGGCCTTGCTGGAGCCGCGGGGCGCGGATGATGATATAATCAAAGTGGGCCGGGAGGTTTTCCTGGCATTTGGAGGAATTAAAAATTACGAATTACGAATTACGGATTCTGGCAAAGTAGCAGGTAAATCAACGGATTTTGAACCCCAATCCGCAATCCGAAATCCGCAATCGGATGAGAATTTGACCAAGAATAATAAATTTATGACCGAGGAGCCGATTTGGAATATTGTCCCCATTCGAGTTGATAGGTGATAGTTGATAGATGATAGACATGCCTAATCCTATGCAAAACTCAATCCAAAACGTAGAAGATCTGGAAGTATATCAAAAGTTGTTTAAGCTGGCGTTGGACGTCCACGAATTGACTATGTCTTATTCGAAGTTTGAGCTGTACGAACTTGGCTCACAATCGCGCAGAGCTTCAAATGCCGCTCCAGCACTGCTGGCCGAAGGCTTTGGCAACAAGCACACGAACATTTATTCCGAAAAGATCAGCCAATCCCTAGGCGAAATTAAAGAAACCAAACACCACCTGAGAATGGCATGCAAGAAGAATTACTTTAACCAGGCAGTATTAGACGATTTCATTAAGCGCTATGACGAATGCCTACGCATGCTTCACGGCCTTGATAAATCCTTGAGAGATAAGCACCGCAAGTAGAGGGTTAGGACACTATCAACTATTAACCATCATCTATAAACTAAATGCTTCTACCCAAAGCTAAACTCAAAGGTGTCTTGGCGGGGCTGTTTGCTCTGGCAATTTTGGCTTGGACTTTTTCTTCCGCGACTGGCCAAACAACCGCAGCCTTATCGATCCAGGGTGATCATTTCGCGCTTAACGGCGAGGCGAAATTTCTGGTTTTGGCCGGATACTTTGACGGATTGGACGCCGGCAATGTCGGGGCTGATCTGGATTATTTGAAATCCAAGGGCATAGACGGCGTTCGCGTGTTCCCCAACTGGTGGGATTATTCAAACGGGAACTTTACCGGCAACGAGCGCACGGTGATTGACCGCGGCGGCGGCGTCCGGGCAAATCGGCTGGACAAATTGAAGCAAATAGCGGAGACGGCCGCGTCCAAGGGCATGATAGTGGACGTGTCTTTTACCCGGGAAACCGTGACCGGCGCTTGCACCAACAGCAGGCCCGGGGGAGGCAGCTTGAGTGTCATGTGCGAGACGCAATATAAAAACGGAGTGGCGTCTGTGGCCGCGGCACTCAAAGACAACGCCAATGTTTTTTATGATCTGCAAAACGAATTTGACGGCGATTTAACCCGGCTGGCTCCAAGCCACGTGACGGATTTGAGGAACCGGATCAAAGCCGCGGATGCCGACGCCATAATTTCAGTCTCCACCGCCAGCCAGGCCAATTCCGGCTCAATTGCGGCCGGCCAAGCCCAAAGCTTTTCTTTGGATATAGCCAATGTCCACTCCACGGCTGAAGAAAACGCCAACCGCATAGCTGCCATTGTCAGCTCGGCCAAAAGCGCGGGCAAGCCGGTGTATTTGGGCGAGCCGTATCACACGGATTACATAGATGACAATGCGGCGACCAGTTCGGAACTGGTCAGGTTCGTAACCGAAGCCAAGCGGGCCGGGGCCGCGGCGTTTACGTTTCATTTTTCCGGCTCATTCAGCCTGGACGGCCGAAGTCTGCAGGCGTCTTTGGGCAGCGTGGAGCAGGGCTTTTTGAATTCTTTCCAAGCCTCCTTAGGCCAAATTGCCTGGGGGATTGCGGGAACCGGCGGCGGGGGAGGAGGGGGCGCGCGCGTGATTTCCGGCATTGTGCCCTCTAGCGCTCAAGTTGGCGCAACAGTGGTCATCCGCGGCAGCAATTTAAGCGCCACGGTCCAGATTTTTAATTCCGCCGGAGCCCGCTCAACCTATCTTGGCTCCACTAATGCTTCTGCCACGGAAACGCAGTTCACCGTGCCGGCTGATCTGCCGGCGGGCAATTACACGATCAAAGTCGGGCCGACTTTAACGGACGTGTCGAATGCGTTCGGCTTTGTTGTCGCGGGAACCGGGGACGGAGATGGCGGTGGAGCGGCCACAGTGATAGCCCGGAAAGACTTGGGAGCCGGCGTGTTTCCTGACGTGACTTTTTACATGGGGCGGTGGTGGGTGGCGGTCCAGCAGGACCGGTTGCTTAACCTGTACAGCTTTGCCGCAGATCTTACGGATCAAAAAACCGAAGTCTCCTGGCCGTACAATGAGGGTCTGGCATTCCCCCGGCTGACGGTGCATGAGAATATTCTGTGGCTGGCTTACCGATCCGACAATTTGGGTGGGGATTGGGTGAGATTATGGCGACTTGATACCGGCGCGGTGGAGAATCTGGGCGGTGGGTTTGGCAATGATCCGGTGGCTGCGGGCTTTGGCTTCGTGACCTGGCAGATGGATGGCAGGGTCCGGCGGCGGCTGCTTACCGGCGGGCCGGTGCAAGCGATTCGTAACGCGATGCCCACGGGCATTTCCCGGGTTTTGCCAAGCGGCAACGTCAAGATGGTTGATGAAGAGAAGTACCTGGTTGACGGCCATGCCCGGCCGTGGTTGGCCGGATCGCTTACCGTGGCCGAACGGGCGGATCGGGGAGTGGCTGGATTTTTTGGCAACAACTACACGGCGCCTGTCTTTAGTTTATGGACTGACTCGGAAACCTTTACGCCGCATGCGGCTTCAAACGGCGCTGATCTTTATGCCATTGCCACCTGGAGCCCGCGCTCCTCGGGCGATACGGTGCGCCTGGCCACGGTGAGATGGTCAGGCGGAGAGGACGGTGGCGGGGGCAGTGGCGGAGATGGCGATGAAGGCGGAGGCGGCGGCGACATCCCGCCAACTGATTTGGTTTGCGATCCCTTGCCGCTTGATGATCTGGACGCTCTGGCTGAATGCAATTTTTGGTCGCTGCTTGCCCCTTCGGATTTTTATGAGCCGCCGGCTTGGGAAAATCCTGCCACGCCAATTAATTTTAGCCTAACCGGCACGTCCGGGATTGGCCCGGCTTATAATCCTGATTTAAATCAGGTCCTGATCGCGGCGCATACTAAGGCCGGATCCGATGATTTAGTAGGCGGCGTATTTGTATCCGCGGATGACTTAAGCCTCATCGGCCCGGTGTTTAAGATTGACCAGGGGCCAATAGACCGGTTCGCCGGCAACCCCAAGGCGGCCTATTCCCCTGATGACAATAAGTTTTTAATAGCCTGGATAGACGAGCGGGCCGGGGACAATCGCGCTCATGTTTACGGGCGGTTCATTAATCCCGACGGCACGGGATCGGGCAATGATTTTGCCATTGTTACCGAGGCTGATGTGTTTTTGGAGTCTTTGATTTATGACGCGAATAATAAAAAATTTGTGGTCGGCTTCAGCGAGCCGCCGGGCAAAATCGCGCTTAAGACCATTAATGCCGCGGGAGCGGTTTCGGCCAAAATTTTAGCCGCGGACCAGTTTGGCTGGCAGGGGCACAGCTCGCTTGCTTACAATGACAGTCTGAACGAATACTGGGTTACCTACATTGCCATTTTAAGCGGCTCGGATACGGCGCAAGAAGACAATCGCGCCTTTTTGTCCCGCGTTAATGCCGCAACTTTGCAAAAAGTTGGCCAACCGCTGCAGTTGTCAGAAACCCGAATCGGGCGCAACGCGATTTCTTATACCCAAATCGCTTATTCGTCCTCTGACGCTGCTGCTCTGGCTGTCTGGATGGAACGCGGCCGGCAGGAGGGCACCGGGATTTTCGGCAAAAGCATTAGCAATGATATAAGCCTTTCGGCGGAACTGGAAATTTTAACACCCAACGTCGAGCCGTCTTCGGATCAGTTTTTGTCGCCAGCGCTTAACTTTAACCCATTGACCGGCACGTTTTTCCTTTCCGCCCTGGACAACAACGGCGGGGTGATGCTGGTCGAGCTTGATGCTTCAGGCTATGTTTATGAAATTAAGCAGCAGCTATCACCCCCGGCAGTCTCCATTACACCTTGGGAAAGAATTTTTTCAAAGTTAATCAAAAAAGTTCTGGCCGCAGCTTACGGCAACTTTAATCCCACCAACGTGGGCACAGCCAACGGGGCCGCTGTTTTGGCGTCGAAAAATTACGAAAGCGTGGTGGCCACGAATTTCCAAAGCGCGTTTGCCCAAAGCCAGACGCCTCCAGGAGTCAATCCGCCTGGCGGTCCGCCGCCGCCGATTGACGCCTCTGAGCTTGGCAAGCTCATAAGTCAAATCTACACTTGGGCTTTGGCAGCGGCATCCATACTTGCGCTTTTGATGCTGGTTTTGGGCGGGTATCTGTATATGACTGCCGGAGGTAATGCCCAGCAGTCCGGCAAGGGGGCAAGCTTCATCCTCTCCGCAATCGTGGGCCTCTGTTTGCTGTTCGGTTCTTATTTAATTCTTAAAACCATCAACCCGGACCTGGTGAACTTCACGGTTAGAACGTCACGCTGAGCAATTTATTGCCGTCCAAAAGAAAGATGGTGCGGGAAGATTCATCTACGTAAAAGTCTGTAAGGGCCTGAGTATTGGGAAAGATGAGCTGGCTTTGCAACACGCCCTGCTTGTTGAAAATTAGCAGGCGTTTTTTTGTCCCCTCTAAGACATAGATGTTGGAGACAACTATTAATTTATTGGCTGCAGTCAACGGGTCAAAAAGCGGGGAGAGCGTGAATGATTGCTCAATGCCGTTGGCATATTTTTTAACCGTGTTGCCGAACAGCAGGTAGAGATTGGCATCCGCGGCGAAATCAGCAAGGCCAGACAGATCGGCTTTGAGCAAGATTTGGGGGTCGCTGAATTTTCCCGCGCTAAAATTCAGCCTTAAGATCTGGCCGGCATTTCGATCTGCTGCCAGAAGCCGCTGAGAGGCAAATTTTAACCCAGTCGTCGGGTTGGGGAGATTCTTAATTAAGTCCAGTTGTTTGGCTCCCTCATTGATTCGATACAGCCGGTTCCCCATTGCCACGACATGGCCAAATGCCGGGACATGGGTCATACCGGTGACGGCATCTTTGGGATTATTGAGCAGGAAGAAATAAGTCAGTGATCCGTTTTGGTAAAAACTTAAGTTTTTCGAATCTTGGTCGGCGAGCAAAAAACCGCTGCCAGCGCGGACAAGCATGGTCGCGGAAAATTTCAACTCGGCTTCAGGCCGGGGCGATTCAATCGAGGTGATTTTGTTGATGCGTTTATATAAATCATCAAGCACTGAGCTGAATTCCTCCGCTTTGGACGCTTTAAGTTTGTTAAGCTCGATAAATTCAGCCCGGGCTTTGGATAATAACTGTTGGGCGCTAGCACCGTCTTTGTAAATGCTGGCCGCTTCGGCCTCGTGCAGGGTGGACAAGAGATTGGTAATACCGGCTTCGACCTTGGCTGTATTTTTTCGGCCGGCAAGCTTGAAGCCGAAAACAACGACGTTGATGGAGAACAAGAGGATAAAAACAAGGAAGCTTGCCAGGAAAAATTTCCGGGCAGGGGAGAGGGTGTTCCAGTTTTTTGGGCGGATTTTTGAAAAGAGTCGAACGTGGCTCACGTGTTGCCTAAACCATTCCCGCGAAGAATGTCTGAGGTTTGAAAGCGGGAATCCAGCTTTGGGAAAGAAACTGAGCTGTCTTGTTTGGGGAACTAAATCGTCCTCCGGCAGAGGGGCGTAAATTGCAGTTTGGGGCATAATCAACGGGACTGGCTCGGCGCTGCCCGCGAATTTGAGCAGAAAGCAGGAGAAACCCTCATCGGAATTGGAGTCCTTGAGTATGTTGCTGATATTTCGGGCAGTCTCCTCGCTGCCATGGAGGTTGAGGATTTTGAAGAATAATTCTTTGGAGACGTAGTTGAACAAATTGGTGGCTGCCAGAATCGCGATGTCGTTCTCCTTGAGGCGGCCGACTGAGAAATTTTGGAATATCTTCAGCGGATGAGATTGAACTTTGTCAGCGGGCAATATTTCCAGCAGGTCGTTTTTCCGAAACAGAGTAACTTCAACCAAACCGCTGTTGGCCGCGTACAGACTGCCGTTTTGAGCAAGTAGAATGCCAGCTGAGAATTTATTGAGCCAATCCTTATGCCCTTTGTGAGCAAGGTCGGCCAGATTTTCATTAATCTCGGCTAACGAGGATTCAAACAGTGATTCCCTGGGAAGTTTTTTATTGGCTTTGAAGGTGCTGATGATAATTTCTGCGATTTTTTTCAGGTCAGCGCTTTGGCTGCGGTGCTTGCCGGACTTGATTTCAGCCAATAAAAAAAGCTGGGCCGAATTGCTGAGTTTTTCGTCGTGCAGAACGATGACATTCGATTTGGCTTCCGGATGGATCAGGTATATTTGGCTGATTTGTGCTTCCAGTTTAGCCATGCTTTGGCCTTATTATACCATAGTGCTATAATTAGACTATGCTTACGCATCTGCTTTCGTCCAAGCCGAAAAGCAAGCTTGTAAACCTCCTGCTGACCCACCCGGGCCGAAGCTTCTCGCTTACCGAACTGCGCCTGTCCACCGGTTGCAGGGGTAAGTTGCTTGTCAGCACCGTCAGGGAACTGACGCGCGTGGATTTTGTATATGCTTCAGAACGGGCGCATCACCGGTATTACCAAATCAACCGGCACTTTGCTCTTTATCCGGAGCTGGTATCAATGCTTAGGAAAGTCAAACATTCGCCGCATGATTTGCTGGCCTTGAAACTGGCGGCTGTCAGGGAATGCAGATTTGCGGCTCTGAGTGGAGTGTTTATCGGTCGGCCGCGGATGGAAACGGACATACTGCTGGTAGGAAAAGTTCGACCCGCGCAACTGTCGAGATTGCTCAAGTTCGCCACGAGGCTGGCAGAGGGCGAAATCAATTACACTATTTTTGACACCAACGAATTCGAGTACCGCAAAATCATGAACGATCGGTTCGTAAAAAATGTGCTGGAAAACAACCCGGTGATAGTCGTGGATAAGACAAAGAATAGAAGTATTGCAAGGCTTGTGTATAAGCTTTAGTTTTAATTTACAATTATCAAGTTTCAATTTACAAGTAATTTTCAAGCATTAATTTTCAATTGATAATTTCCAACGACATGGATCAAATATTCTCCATTTATAATCAATTCCTAAGCTACTTTCCTCCAGGTTTACACGGAATAGTTTCTCTAGCATTAGCAATCCTCATAGTCGTCGGAATTCTCAAGGTCATCAAAAAAGATTTCGTATATATAGTTCTCTTAGCCGTGCTTTTGCCCGCTTCAGTGCCGATTCTCAAAAACATCTGGGAGAGCTTAAGCAATATCATCAAGTTTTTGCTCACCAAAAGGTAAATTTTTGATATAATGGGTTATCAAAACAATTAACCTCAAAACCTATGGACATGGACGATGACAACATGCCCGGGCAAATGGACGAGGGTGAGGGCGAAGAGAAAGAAAAGGGCGGTGAATCAGAAGACATGTAAGGGTGTGGAAACAATTTGGCAAATATAAGCAAAATAGGCCTGATTAAGGCCTTTTTTGCTGCATTTGTAACACTTTGACGCAATCAAAGAAGTGGCATATAATTAAGAGGAAATGGGGCTTTGTGGATAAAAGTGGGGAAAACTGCCACAAACTGGGGATAACCTAAAATGTGGCATCCCCGAGACGAGAATTACGCAAGTAATCGGGGATCTATCAAGAAACATAAATGTTTATTGGCGAATACGAAGTCAGTATGGATGCAAAAGGCAGGGTCCCGATTCCTGCTAAATTCCGATTGAATTTGAAATCAGCTGTGATCACCAGGGGATTGGATAAAAGCCTGTTTGTTTATCCTAAGGCGGAATGGGAAAAAATTGCGCAAAAACTGGCCGCGCTTCCCATATCCGATTCCAATTCGCGGGCGTTTGTGCGGCTCATGCTGGCAGGGGCGTTTGATTTGGAGTTCGACAAGCAGGGGAGAGTGCTGATCCCCGAGTATCTTCGCCAATTCGCCGCTCTTTCGAAGAAGGTTGTCGTCGCCGGTTTGTATAACCGTTTGGAAGTTTGGGATCAGGAAACATGGGAGAATTACAAGGAAGTGACGGAAAAGGAAAGTACAAGCATTGCTGAGGCGTTGGGGGAACTGGGGGTTTAATCCGTAATTCACAATCCGCAATTAATTAATTTAACAAGTACGGATTAGCGGATTACGAATTATGCATATACCTGTATTACTCAATGAAACTCTTGAACATCTCAACATCACGGATCAGCCACAGACATTCATAGACGCAACCTTTGGCGGCGGGGGACACACAGCGGCAATTTTGACGAAAAACCCCAAAGCAGAAGTTTTAACAATTGATTGGGACCCGGCCTCAGGAGCGAAAGTCACCGGCAATTATCGGGATTTGGACGAATTTGCCAAGGGCTGCGGCTTTCTGCAAGTTGACGGAATTTTGTTTGACCTGGGGTTTTCCAGTCTCCAGCTGGATGAAGTGAGGCGCGGATTTGCTTTTCAGACTGATGGCCCGCTGGACATGCGGTATTCTCCAAGCACTCGTTTGAATGCCGCAGATATTGTCAACGGTTATTCCGAAGCCGATTTGAAGCGAATTTTCAGGGAATACGGGGAAGAAAGATTCGTTGGCCGGATCGCCCGGAAGATTTGCGAACAGCGGAAGAAAAAGCCGATTAAAACCGCTCAAGAGCTTAAACAAATCATCGGACCCCCCCAAAGCGCGCGCAGAATTTTTCAAGCGTTGCGGATCGAAGTCAATGACGAGCTTAACAACTTAAAAACGGCATTGCCAAAGAGCTTGGAGATTCTTAAGCCGGGCGGGCGGCTTGTAGTGATTTCCTTTCATTCTTTGGAAGACCGGATCGTCAAATGGTTTTTCAAAGATCACCAAGATAAGCTGAAGATTTTGACCAAAAAGGTGGTTTTGGCTTCCGAAACAGAAATAAACACCAACCCTCGCAGCAAAAGCGCAAAGCTGAGGGCAGCAGAGAAAATTTAATAAAAGGCGGCACATGTATTATGCTAATGCGCTTCAGGCGCAGAGAACCAAGATTAAATTTAAGTATTCAGCTTACCAAATCAACTTGGCGCTGTTGGTTTTGTTTTTGGCGACGGGAGCGACTTATTTGTTCCAGATAAATTCTTTGTCTACGAAAGGCTATGAAATTCGAAAATTTGAGCAAAGCATCAAGGCATTGGAGACGCAGCATAAAAATTTGGAAGTTCAATCCGGGAATTTGCAGTCCATAAACAGGATCCGGCAGGAAGCCAACGCGCTTAATTTCGTACCCGCCGGAAATCCGCAATTCATAAAAGATTCTGATTTTGCATTAAAATAATGAATGTTATCTCTAAGAGTTTTGATGAGACGAAAAATTCTTTCAATAAAAGAATTTTTTTCTTATTCAGCGTCACTGTCCTGGCCTTATGCCTGGTTTATTTGCGCTTAATTGACCTTCAGATCCTCAATGGCAGTTTTTATCAATCATTGGCGCAAAACCAGCACGGGTCAGAATCCGCCATCTTGCCTCAGCGGGGTGAAATTTACTTAACTTCGGTAAAAGGCGAATCGCTGCTGGTCGCGGCAAATATCGCCAAGCCGTTTGTTTATGCCGTCCCCAAAGAAATTAACGATGTCGACCAAACGGCGTCGAAGCTGGGGCGGTTGTTGGAAATCAAGCCGGCGGATTTGGCCCAGAAGATCAGGGAAGGCAGCCAAAATTATCTGGTTTTGAAAAAACAGCTGACAGAGGAAGTCGGCAACGCCATCAAGGCCTTAGGACTTGAGGGCATCAGAGTTGAACAAGAAACCATCCGGTTTTATCCGGAGCAGAACTTAGCCAGCCACAGCCTGGGTTTTTTGGGATTTAAGGGTGATAAGCGCATTGGGCAATACGGCATCGAGGGGCGGTTTGAAAAAAATCTATCCGGCAGTCCCGGCGTGGTCGGGTTGGAAAGCGATGTCGCCGGCCGCTGGATCACTTTTGCCTCTCGAAACCTCATCCCCGCCCAGGACGGCGATGACATATATTTGACCATTGATCCCGCCATTCAGTTCAAGGCTGAAGAGGTTTTGAATACATCGGTCAGCGTTCATGGGGCCGAGTCGGGCTCTGTCGTGGTGCTCAATCCCAAAACCGGCGCGATCTTGGCTTTGGCCATCAGTCCAAGCTTTGATCCCAATGAATACAACAAAGTCTCGGACATTTCGGTGTATGCCAATAAAGCCCTGGCCGCCGATTATGAGCCAGGCTCGATTTTCAAACCCATCACCATGGCCGCCAGCCTCAATGAAGGCAGGGTTACTCCCCAAACTACTTATGAAGACACAGGGGTGGTGGAGTTTCCGGAAAATTTGAGAATCAAAAACTCCGATAACGAAGCGCACGGCATCCAGACCATGACGCAGGTTTTGGAAAACTCGCTCAACACCGGCGCGGTGTTTGCCGAGCAGCAGCTCGGGCATGAATCATTCAAGGAATACGTCAAAAAATTCGGCTTCGGCAGTCTGACCGGCCTTGAGCTTCCCGGCGAAGTGTTGGGCAACATTGACAACCTCAACAAGAAAGGCGACATTTTTTTTGCTACAGCCTCGTTCGGGCAGGGCATCACTGTCACACCGATTCAGGTAGCGGCCGCTTTTGCCGCCATTGCCAATGGCGGGAAACTCATGAAGCCTCATGTCGTCTCCAAAATCGTCCATCCTGACGAGACCGAGGAGCAATTTTATCCTGAAGAGAAAGCGCGGGTGATCGAGCCTAAAATCGCCTCTCAGCTTTCGGCCATGATGGTGTCAGTGGTGGAAAACGGCCATGGCAAACGGGCGGGTGTGAAGGGGTATTATATCGCGGGCAAGACCGGCACGGCTCAGGTTGCGTACAAAGACCGGGCCGGGTATGATCCCGGCAAAAATATCGGCTCATTCGTCGGCTTCGGGCCGGTGGATGATCCCGTTTTCGTGATGTTGGTTAGGATTGACCATCCCAAGGACGTAAAATTCGCCGAGTCCACTGCCGCCCCGGCCTTCGGTGAGATCGCGCAATTTATCCTAAGTTATATGCAAATTCCCCCATCAAGGCAGTAACGCCGGGCTTTTCGTTTCGATTCAAGGCCTGGAGGGGGAAAGGTCTAAATATGAAGAAATTTATAAACGTTTTATCTATTGCGGCATTGGCATTGACTGCCACTACGGTTTTGGCCAATGGCAATATGGGGGTAAGCGCCCAAGTGCGAGCCAACGTTAAAGCTGATGGCAATTTCGGCCAATTCATGAAGGGCTTAAGGATGGGCCTTCACAACGACGACCGCTTTGGATTTATGGGTACGGTCACGGCAGTGGGTACCGCCAGCTTAACCGTGGATGTGGAAGGCAGGCATTCAGCCAACATCACGACTGGCCCGGCGACAGTGGTTGTGGATGCTGATACGAAAATTAGAGCCAACGGCAGAAGCGAACTCTCCTTGGCTGACATCAGGACCGGCGACCGCGTAGCGGTCAGGGGCGAGGTTTGGGACAACAATGCCTTGGAAGCGGACAATGTGATGATTGTGGTCAAGCCTCAAGCGGCTTATGGTTCTGTGACCGCTAAGACTGACAACTCTGTGACCATCCGAAACAGCGTTACCGGAACGGAAAGGACCGTGACGGTCAACCCGGACACCAAGGTCGTGTTGAATGGCGAGGCGGTTACTGCCGCTGACGTGCAAGTCGGGGACCGGGGAGTGGTTAAATTCAAAGCGATGCTTGATACCTTCGTCGCGACTATGATCCGCTTGTTCCGGTAAATGGTGGTAGTTAAAAAAACAGCCCTTGAAAAGGGGTTGTTTTTTATTGCACAGGACATTCTACTGTTCTGCCCGTTCGATTCCGCTCAAGATTGCTTTGCAATATTCTTTGGCAGCCCCACGGGGAATCTCGACTCGCGCTGAGGCGCTCGTGTCCAGGGCAGCGCCGAATGCTGCGCTTGCTCGCATTCGTCGATCGTTCGGCTGCGTCTGATGACTTGCCTCCCTTCTGCCCGTTCGATTCCGCTCAAGATTGCTTTGCAATATTCTTTGGCAGCCCCACGGGGAATCGAACCCATGTTGCACGGATGACCCCGAAGTAGAAATTTTACTGGTGGTGGTCCTGATGGGATTTGAACCCATGTTACATGGATGAGAACCATGCGTCCTAAGCCGGACTAGACGACAGGACCAAGAGAAATAAATTTTGTAAAATTTCACTTCGGGGCAGGGAACCGTGCTTGCCCCGTACCGACGCGAAGCGTCTGGTACCGGGGTGTCCTGGACCAGGCTAGACGACAGGGCCATAAAATGAGCTGGACAGTAATCATTATAACTTTTTTTGGGGATAAAAAAAAGACCGATAGCGCGGGAACTATCGGCGGGTGAAGATCATGAAGCTGAAATCGGTTCTGGCCGTTTGCTGCGGCGGGATTAGGCTATAAAGCTCCAGGCCCGCAGCTTTTGCTTCCTGGGCCAGCAATTTCCGCGGCAGGCGGTCAATCATGGCCATACGGCCACCCTGCTTAAGCGACTTTCCGATGCGTCTGATCATGGCACCTCGGTTGCTCATATGAGCGTAGGCATTGGCCATGAACACGGCATCAAGCGAGTCTGTTGGGAGCTGCGGATCAGTCGGCGTACCCAGCAGGGGCTTGATTTGCCACAGTTTCTGCTCAATCGCGCGGTCGTGAACGAAACTGACTGCCTCGCGGCTGATATCCTCAGCCAGCACGATTCCTCTGCTGCCTACGCGCAGGGCGATTTCGATCGTGAATTCGCCGCGCGCGCAGCCGACGTCAGCCACGTACTGTCCGGGCTTCGTCTCCATCTGGTCAAGCACGTAGCTGAATGGAAAGTCCTGGGGCCAGAGCACTGGCGATAGCGCAGAATTCTGGGTAGAATCCGCGGTCGACAGCTGAAACACTGCCACCAGCATTACCATCAGCCCAAAAGTCCACGCAACCGCAAGGCGCACACTTCTCATGGCAGGCCTCCTTTAGTGGCATCAGCATATAGAGTATAATAAATATGGATATGCTGACAAGGGAAACAAAAATCGAATTGCCAAAAGGGTTTTTGTTGGGGGCTGCTTCTTCGGCGCACCAAGTGGAAGGCCGCAATACCAACTCTGACTGGTGGGAATACGAGCAGATGGGTAGGCTTCCCAAGTCCGGACTGGCAGCTGATCATTATCACCGGTTTGCCGAGGATTTTCAGCTCGCTTGTGATATCGGGCTTAATGCCATGCGCATTTCCCTTGAATGGAGCCGGATCGAGCCGGAGGAAGGAAAATGGTCAATTGCAGAGATTGAACATTATAAAAAGGTTTTACGCAAGCTGAAGGAGTTGAATTTGACAAGGATGGTTACCTTGCACCATTTTACTTTGCCCAAATGGCTGGCGGATGGCGGCGGGTTTGAAACCAAACGGGGGGTGCAGGCATTCGCCAGGTTCGCCTGGTTTGTGGCGCAAAACCTCGGTTCGGAAATAGATTTATGGATTACCCTCAACGAACCGGAGCTGTACAGCATCTTGGCTTACCAGCGGGGGGTTTTCCCGCCTTTTAGAAGAAAAATACTGACCCCGTTTCGCGTCATGAGAAATTTGATCCAAGCCCACAAAGCCGCATTCCGGGCGATCAAATCGGTGCTGCCGCACTCCAAGATCAGCATTGCCAAAAATTGTGTATGGTTTGAGCCTTATCGGGACCGCAATTTTTATGACCGGGGGATTACCTGGCTGGCAAACCGGATGGGCAATCATTACTTTCTCGAAAAGATCCGCAAGCAGACGGATTTTATCGGCTTGAATTATTATTTTTACCGCAGCATAAAATTTGATGCCAGAAACGGCTATCGGGTTATGAACAGCGAAGCTCTTCCCAAGTCTGATATGGGGTGGCAGACTTATCCGCAGGGTATTTATTATTTGCTCCGGCAGTACAAGAAATACCAGAAGCCCATTTATATCACGGAGAACGGCATTGCCAACGCCGCAGACGATATGCGCAGTGATTTTATCAAGCAACACCTGCATTGGGTCCGCAAAGCTGTGGATTTTGGCATTGATGTAAGGGGCTATTTTTATTGGTCGTTGACCGACACCTACGAATGGGAGGCGGGATTCGGACCGAAATTCGGACTGGTGGAAGTGGATTTCGAGACGCAAGCTCGGCGCGTCCGCGACAGCACCAAGGTCTTTAAGGAAATTATTTTTTCATGACTTGGATTTATTTTGCCGTTTCGGCATATTTACTCCTGGCCATAAGCGGGGTAATAGATAAATTTTTGGTCAGCAAGGTGGTGCGGCATCCGGCGGCTTATGCGTTTTATATCGGCATCACCGGTCCGTTTTCGCTCCTGCTCGCTCCGTTTGGGCTGAAAATGATTTCAGTTTCCGATTTTTATATTGCCGCAGTTGCGGGTGCCTGCTTCGTGCTGGGCATGTATTATTATTTCACGGCCGTTTCCAAAGCCAGTGTTTCCAGAATTCTGCCGATTTTCGGCGGCTTGCTGCCCTTGTTCACATTGATTTTGGCTTATTTTGCTCTCAACGAGCGCTTGGATTTTTCCCAGTATTGGGCCTTTGCATTTTTGGTTTTTGGCACTATCCTGTTAGCTTATAAGAAAGAAGCGGGCGGGCTGCAGAAATCCGCCCTGGCTTATTCTGCTCTGGCCGCCCTGCTCATGGCTTTGACCGCAGTATTAAGCAAGCATATATTTGAGGTCAGCAATTTCGTCTCTGGCATGGTCTGGACGCGGATGAGTTTTTTACCGGTGGCCTTGCTGTTTTTATTGACTCCGGAAAATCGGCAGAGGATTTTGCGAGCGCCCAAGCAAGCCAGGGCAGGGAACATTGTCATTTATTACACTTCGCGTTTTTCCGGCAGCGTGGCAGGGTTTTTGCAGAACTATGCCGTCAGTTTAGGCTCAGTCACCGTAGTCAACGCCTTGCAAGGCACGCAATTCGTGTTTCTTTTGGGTTTAACAACCGGCTTGTCGCTATATTTCCCGAAGGTGCTGAAAGAGCAAATTTCAAAGGGTATTTTGCAGCAGAAAATTCTGGCAATCGTTTTAATATCATTGGGATTATTTTTCTTAACCAGATGACAAAAAAGATCCTTATCGTCATAGTCATCGCCGTTGTTTTGCCTTTGGCCTATTTTTATTTCCAGTTTCAACCCAGCCCGAACCCTCAGTTTGGCCTAAGTTTTTCGACCTCGCATGCGCAGTATTTGGGATTTGACTGGAAAGAGATGTATCTGGACATGCTCAATGACCTTAGGCCCAAGAAACTTCGGCTGATGGCGTATTGGGAATTGATTGAGCCGAAGCAGGGACAGTTTGATTTTCAAACGATGGACGAGATGGTCATCGAAGCCGGCAAGCGAGACATTGACGTGATTTTGGCCATTGGCCGCAAACTGCCGCGCTGGCCGGAATGCCACCAGCCGGCTTGGTATGCCGGCTTGACCGAAGAACAGCAGAGGCAAGGCCAGCTGACAATGATCGAGCAAGTCGTTTCGCATTTCCGGCAGTTCGACGCCATAAAAATTTGGCAGGTGGAAAACGAACCGTTGTTCGAATTCGGGAAGGCTTGCCCAAAGATTGAAGCTGGGTTGGTGCGGGAAGAGATTGCGATTATAAAAAAGTCTGACAGCCGCCCTGTCTTGCTTTCCGACAGCGGCGAGCAGGGGAATTGGGCCCAAACTGTTCGTTTGGGCGCGGACATTTTCGGCTCGACCATGTATCGCACGGTCTACAGTGAAAGATGGGGATATTATAAGTATCCGTTGCCGGCTTGGTTTTTCCGCATCAAAGCCGGCTGGCTTAGAAAGTTCACCGGGATTGAAAAAGTGATTGGGGTGGAACTGCAGGCAGAACCGTGGTTTGTCAAGGAAATTTTTCAAACTGAACTGACTGATCAGTTCGCCCTGATGAATCCGAAAATTTTTGAGGCTAATGTTAATTACGCCAAGAAAGCCGGATTTGAAGAGAATTATTTGTGGGGCGTGGAGTGGTGGTATTGGCTGGCCAAGGAAAAGAATGATTGGGGAATGTGGAATCAAGCCAAACAGTTGCTGGCTGAGTAACTTCGAAAACAATGCATGATTAGAGCTTGATTTTTTGTATGACTGGTATATATTTAAGTTAGAAGTAAAAAGTCAAAAGTATGGAGCTGACAGATTTAATTGCCGAGGGGATTGTGAATAAACTTTCGGTCTTGCTTAAGAAAAAGATTACGGTGGCCAATGCGGCTGGCGACGCGCTGGCTTCTACGGAACTTTCCGAAACCGGCAAAAATTACGAGCAATTCCAGGAAGCTATGGAAAAAGGCGAAATGGAAGTCAGCGGGCCGGCCACCAAAATCACCTTGGGCAGCGGCTTGATCGTGCCCCTTGCCTACAGCAACAGCCGTATCGGATCGGTGTTTATCGGAGACAAGCCCGAGGAATACAATCATTATCGCCACATCATCGCCGCCACGGTGGAGCTTTTGATTCACCAAAACATAGTTACCGACAGTTTTCCATATAAAGACAAAATCAAAGATAATTTTATCTTCGGCCTCCTGCATCGCCGGTTGTCGGTGGAGGACAGTAAGGTTCGGGAGGAGGCTGAGCTTTTTGACATCAACTTAAATCGCGACAAGATCGTGGTGATCATCAATCCCGAGGGATTTTGGGAGCATTTGTTCGGCGGCAACCTCACCGCTTCCGAAGACGAGAAACAAATCGCCCTTTCGGCGTATAAGAAAAAGATCTTCCAGGCTCTCAGCTCGTTTTTTGGCCGGCTCGCCGGCTGCAGCGTTTCTTATTTCGGCTCGGATACGTTTGTGGCACTGGTGGAAGAGCTTTACAGCATGGATGGCAAGGAGATGGTGGATGCCATCCGCGTCAAAGCGGAGGAATTTAACCGCTTGATCCAGTCGCAATTTGAACCCGATTCTTTCAAACGCCTGTTGATCGGCGTCGGCAGTTTTTACCGCGGCAAAGACGGAGCGATGCTGGCTTATGAAGAGGCGAGAAGAGCGCTGAACCTTGCCCTTTCCATCGGCGAACAGCGCCAGCTCTATCACATTGACGACTTGGGCATGATCGCGACTCTGGCCGGCGGCAACAAAAAATGGCAGGATAATTTCGTGCGGCGGCTTTTGGTGAAGCTGTTGACGGAAGAGTATCTGCTGGAGACATTAGAAGTGTTTTTCGACAAGAATATGAGCCTGACCAAAACCGCTCAACAGATCAAGATCCACCGCAACACCCTGTTGTATCGCCTGGACAAGATAAAAAAAGTCACGGGTTTGGACCCGCGAAAGTTCAATGACGCGATGGAGCTTAAGGTTGCGCTCATCTTAAACCGTCTGCTTTACTTGGAAAAAAATAAAATTAAGCAAACTTAAATTTTATGCCGAATTTATTGGTCATTTATGAGATTGCCGCTCGGGCGGCCGCGGTGAGGAGCAAGCGCTCGTTTCGGGAATTTGAGAGGTGGGTCAAAGAAATCATTGAAAGATACCATGACGCGGCAGTGGAGCGGGTCGCGCGGGTGCATTTGTTCCGGCTCAGGCAGCTGTATTCGGTTTGATTTTTATTCAGAACTTTTGCCGGCATTGGGCAGTTGGATATTTTTGGTTAGCTCCTCGAAGTCAGGCAGTTCTGAGATGTTCATCAGCCCCAAATGCTGGAGAAGCTCTAAAGTCGTTTTATACAGGTGGACTCGCCGATCCGTCGGCGATTCTTCTTTTTCTATAAGTCCGCGAATCAAAAGTTGCCGGAGGATATATTGGGAATTGATGCCGCGGATGTTTTCGATTTCCGCCCTGGACACCGGCTGGCGGTAGGCGACAACGGCCAATGTCTCTAGCGCGGCATCGGTCAATTTTTCGCGCAGTTCCGCGGAGAGAAATCGTTTAACGATAGAACTGTTGTCAGGATTGGTGCTAAGTTGAAGCCTATCGTCATGAACCAAAAGGACAATGCCGGAGTCGACATTTCCCGCCGCAATCTCTGCCGCCGCTTGTTTGATCGCCTCCGGCTCCATTTCCAAAATCCCTGCCAGTTCTTTAACTGTCACCGGCTTGGCGCTGACAAAGAGGATTGAGAGGATTTGAGATTTTAGCTTTGTGGGATCCATATGGTAATTTGTTATTCGTCGGCGCTCTGCGTATCGTCTTACGGCGACGTTATGCGGCTTTCCCAACGCTTAATATCGGACGCTAACCGATACGCGCCGCGCTGCCGTTAAACGCCAGACGTTTTCTTAATTATTACATCTCCGAACATCCGGCTTTGCTCTACGCTCAGGATGCGCTGCTTAATGAGTTCGAGCAGAGCCAAGAAAGTCACAATCGTTTCAGTCTTGCTTTTCGAATTTTTAATGAGGTCAGAAAGCGAGGTTTGGAGTTTTTGAGAAATAAGTCCTTGAATATACTCGATTTTTTCGGAAATGGACACCACCTCTTCCATGACTTTTTGGGGCAGCTTGATGATTTCTTTCAGCTCGGAAGCCAGCTTGCGCAAGCTTGCGGCCAGACTGTCCTTGGTTACGTTTGGATCAGGTAGGAAAGTGACCATGTCTTCAAATTCCGCTTCACGGCTCCAGGCCTGACGCCTTCGGATATCCAGTTTCTTGAGGTGTCGCGCGACTTCTTTGTATTTTTTGTAAAGCAGCAATTGCGCGGTCAAATCAAAAGCGGCCTCTTCTTCTTCCACGCCAAGCTCAACGTTGGGAAGCAGTGTTTTGGATTTGATGACCAAAAGCTTGGCCGCGATCATCAGAAAATCCGCCAGATGAGTCGGATTTTTTTCCTGGAGGTTTTTGACATAGCCCAGGAACTGTTCAGTGACGGTGGCTAAAGAAACGGTGGTGATGTCGAGCTGCTGATCCTCTATGAGTTGCAAAAGGAGGTCTAGAGGACCTTCGTACTGATCTATTTTTATTTGCATAAGGACAGAGGTCCATCCCCGCGAAAGCGGGGATCCACTACTGCTGATAAATACTAATTGGTTTACTTTTTGATCCCAAAATTTCCCACAATTGGATTTTCCAGCTTCAAATAGTCCTTCGTCGCCAGTGCGACTGACTCCGTATACGATCCGGCCGGGAGATTCAATTTTTTATTTTTAAGAAGTTTTTTATCGATAAAGACCGGGAGCTTATAAAGCGAGCCGAACGGCGCTATCAGTCCGACTTTGGTTTTTAGCTTGACTGTGATATCTTTTTCTTTCGCCATCGAGACTTTGTCGCCAGCCAGCTTGGACAGCGCTTTGAAGTCGCAATTATTGCCGGCCGGAAGCACAGCCAGATACAGATTCTTTTTGCCTTTCAAAAGCACGGCTTTGGCTACTTCAGATTGTTTGATGTGCTGCGTGGCCGAAGCGTCCATAGCCGTAAAAACCTTGCGGTGCTCAACCACTTCATATTTGATCCTATTTTGTTTTAATAATTTTTCGAGATTTTTTGCTATCGGCATAATTTTATTTACTTAAATACTTTACAGTATTTAAGTATTTTTTAATTTACTATTTTTTCTCTTTTTTGTCTTAGCATCAATAATCAAGATCCCGCGCGGCACCCGCTTGACTAAAACCCGCTGCCGCTTATGCCAGCCAAGATCGGCTAAAATTTTTGGCGGCAGGATTATGCCCGTTGAATTCCGGCCAATTCGGCTTAATTTTCTTGCCTGGTTTCTTTTTGCCATACGTCTACGCTTACGTATACGTTTGCGTATACGCAATTATTTTTTCTTTTTTGGCAGATCCAATTTAAGATGCAGTTCTTTGAGTTGTTTTTCCGAGACCTCAGATGGCGAGCCCATCATGGGGTCGCGGACGTTGCCGGACAGCGGAAACGCGATGACTTCGGCGATTTTTTCTTCGCCGGCGAGAATGCGTACGAACCGGTCAACGCCCGGGGCAATGCCGCCGTGCGGGGGAACTCCGTATTCAAAAGCTTCCAGCATGTGCGCGAATTGCGATTTTTGTTCTTTGGAGAATCCAATAAGATCGAAAATTTTCTCTTGCACCTTGGGGTCATGGATCCGGATGCTGCCGCCGCCGATTTCCACGCCGTTTAACACCAAATCGTGCTGCAAGCCGCGGACCTTGCCCGGATCCTTATCAAGCAGGGGAATGTCGTCCGGGTGGGGGGAGGTAAACATGTGATGCGAAGGCGCCCAAATGCTGTTGCCTGAGCCGTGGAAAAAATCTTCTTCCGTCTGTGCCGTAAACAGCGGAAAGTCCACGACCCAGCAGAAAGCCAATTCGTTCGGGTTGTTTTTGTCCTGGCGCAAATCCGGCTTGTCATTGCCGTATTTTTCTTTTGCCTCTTGGTAGCTGATCCTGAGCCACGGTTTTTGGGAAATCTTTTTTTCCGGCAACAAAGTCTCGACCAGTCTGGAATACATTTGTTCGATCAACTGCAAGATGTCTGCTTGCGTGACAAATGACATTTCCAAGTCCAATTGATAAAACTCGCCGGGGCTGCGGTCGGCGCGGGCGTCTTCATCGCGGAAGCAGGGCGCTATTTGGTAATATTTTTCCAAGCCGGCGACCATGAGTAGCTGTTTGTATTGCTGCGGCGATTGAGGCAGGGCAAAAAATTTTCCCGGATAAATTCGGGACGGCACCAGATAATCCCGCGCGCCTTCAGGGGTTGACTTGGTCAGAACCGGAGTTTGAACTTCGGTAAAACCGTCATCAGTTAAATAATTTCTTATGAAGTTAATGACCTTGTGCCGCAACTGCAGGTTTTTTCGCATTCTGGGGTTGCGCAAATCCAGGTAACGGTATTTAAGCCTGGTTTCTTCGTTGACTGACCGTGTGTCAGAAGTGATGTCAAAAGGCATCGGTTTGGAAGTGTTGATAATGGCCAATTTCGTGACTTCAATTTCAACTTTACCGGTTTCTAAATCCGAATTGATATTGTTCTCGGATCGGGGATTGACCTTGCCTTCGACCTCGATCACGTATTCGTTGCGGGTTTCGGAGGCGGTTTTGTGGGCTTCGGCTGACACTTTCGGATTGACCACCAGCTGGACAATTCCGGATTTGTCGCGCAAATCCAAAAAAACCAGCTTGCCGTGGTCGCGGCGGATATTGACCCAGCCTAAGAGCCGGACCTGTTGCCCGACTTTTTTCTTGGTTTCGGAGGCGTAAGTTCGTTGCATAATTATTGCTTAAAATATTATATCAAATTTGTTATAGGTTTGACAGTGGAACTAAGTCTTGGTAGTTTATTACTTACAATCGGCTAGGTTATGCCAGCCTTTTACTAGGAGGACCAAGGTGGCCAAAGAGGACCGCGGATTCGCATCGATGGACCGAAGCAAGCAGCGTGAGATCGCCAGCAAGGGTGGAAAAACCGGTTCCGGACACAAATGGAACAGCGAAGAGGCTCGAGATGCCGGGCGCAAGGGCGGCGCGGTGAGCCACCGGAACAGGAGGCGTCCCGTCCCCGTGGACCAGACGCAGGCCGTCCAGGCCACGGGCAGCTAGCTCCGAGAACATCCGGCGCTGCGCTCAACCCCAGAGATTTGCAAGTTTGCGCAAGCCGTCAACCGCAGGAAGCATTGAGCTTTCTGCGGTCATTTTTTTACAGCGACCTGAATATTTGGATAGAGCTTAGATTGTGCAACCTATATGCTATAGCATAGTGTTTGTACAAATAAGGAATAAGAAAACGCCGCTAACGGGTGGCGGGTTATTTGCTTGGGCTTTTGGCGTAAGCAGGGGTTGGTCTGGCGAATAGGCTCGCGAGCCATTCCCGGATTCTGCCAGGACAAGGCGGCAGAGGATCGCAGGCCGCCGGTGCTCGCGGATTAACACTGTAAATCATTAGTCAATTTATCTCTAGAGATAACTCAGGAGTTTACGTATATCTATGTCGTGGTTTTGAGAAGGTCAATCCAGGGTTGAGGACAGAGGTACCTAAAAAAGGCATGGCAAAAATAGGTACCTCTTATTTTGGTAGGATACAGATTTAAGAATTCGTTTGACTTGCGATTTGGGATGATTTAGTATTTGTGAATAGTTTCATCAGGAGGAACAATGGTCAAAAAACCAGAGCTTCCTGATGAGCAGGAAGCATTGCGGCTTGTGGAGCAGCATCTGGACTTGGTTGAAGTCATCGCCAAATCTTTATGCAAGCAGTTCCGCGGGAAGGCCGAATTGGATGATCTGCTGCAGGAAGGAGCCTTAGGATTGATTGACGCGGCATCCCGATTCAATCCAGACCGGAAGATCAAGTTCGAGACCTACGCGGTCCGGCGCATACGCGGAGCTATGCTTGACGCTCTGAGGAAGAGTTCCTGGCCGCGAGATATCAGGAAACTGCGCAGGGAAATCACCAAGGCGCAGGAGGCCGCAAGCGCTGCGGGTGGGCAAAGCATATCCATGGATCAGATAGCCCAAGCCATCGGCAAGTCTCTAAAAAATACCCGCCGCAGTATGGCGCGGCTGCAAACAGTCGAGGCTATGTCGCCATTCCCCTCACAACCGCCTAACCATGCCGCGCTCCCACAGTGGCTTGTTTCGCAGCCGCTTAGAACACCGGAACAGGTGTTGTTGGCAAGCGAGGAACGAAGGCGCTTTTTGGGCTTTATTTTTTCCCTTCCGCGAGGCCGCCGCCGAGTGATTCTGCTTTGTGTTTACCATGAATTAAGGCAGCGCGAAGCGGCTCCGCTGCTCGGTGTGGGCGAGACAAGGGTGTCCCAGTTTTTTAAGGAGGCGCTTGCCTTGCTGGGCAAGTCCTTGGCGAGTAGTCGCAGGCAGGGCAGGCCCACGTCGGCCGCGAAGCTGACCCGAAAGCAGATTGGTCTGGCCTTGAAACGCCACAATTATGCCGTGGCTGATGCCGCAGCGGATCTGGGCGTAGACGATGCGACCTTGGCCAAACTCGTTTTGAAGTTTGGCATAAACTTCCCTCTGGCCGGCGTTTAGAGCTTTTGCAATTCGCATCAGCTCTTTTTGTTTGTGCTATAATTATTCCATGAGCGCAAATAAATTAGTCCTGGATTTGGAAACTCAAAAGTCTTTTGACGAAGTCGGCGGCCGGGATAAAAATCATCTGTTGAAAGTTTCCGTGGTAGGGGTGTATTCTTATCCCAAAAACCAATATCTTTGCTTTACCGAAGAGCAAATGTACAAGCTCGGCGAAATGCTTTCGGAAGCCGACCAGATCATCGGGTTTAACATCATCAATTTTGATTACCAGGTTTTGCAGCCATACATCAATTTTAAGCTTGCCGACATCCCCACTCTGGACATCCTGACTGAAGTCGAAAAATTGATCGGTCACCGCGTGCGGCTTGATAATTTGGCCCAGATGACCCTGGGCTATGGCAAAAGCGGCGATGGCTTGGAGGCGCTCAAGCTTTACAAGGCCGGCCGGATTGAAGAGCTGAAAAAATATTGCCTGGACGATGTCAAAATCACCAAGGAGCTTTACGATTACGTGTCCAAGTACGGCAAACTGTTGTTCAAGGATTATTTCGAAACGCGAGAGATTAAGCTTGCTTTTCCGGAACCTAATAGAAGGAAGCCTCTGTTAAGGCAGGCTCAACTATTCTAATTATGAAAAAAATTGTCGCTGCATCGAGCATTTTAATCGCTCTGGCGATTTATTTTTACTTTATCCCCGCCTTTCGCGGTGACATTCGCATTGTGGCCAGTTTCGTTTTGGGTCCTTTGACCATTAAGTGGTATGGCTTGACCATGGCTTTGTCAATTCTGACCGGCTATTTGGTCGCCTGTAAGTATTCCTGGAAATTCGGCATTGACAAAAGGGAAGTGGAGAGCGTCGCGTTTTGGCTGGTCATTGCGGGCATCTTAGGCGCGCGGCTTTATTTTGTGCTGTTTTCCATAGATTACTTCCGCGGCAATTGGACCGAAATTTACAAAATTTGGCACGGCGGGCTGTCCATTTATGGGGCTTTGATCGCTGGGGGAGTATTTTTGTGGTTTTACGCCCGCAACAAAGCCTACCGCCCGCAGCAGCTGTTTGATTTGGTTGCTCTTTCCCTCCCATTGCCTCAGGCCTTGGGCCGTTTGGGAAACTTTTTCAATCAGGAAGCATATGGAGTTCCCACGGACCTGCCTTGGAAAATGTATGTCAAAAGCACTGATAATTTTCATCACCCGGCTTTTTTGTATGAAGCCTTGGCCAGCATTGTGATTTTTTTCGTTTTGCTCCGGTTGCTGCCCAAGCTAAAACCCGGCAGCCTGGCCGCTGCGTACGTTGGCTTTTATTCTTTGGCGAGATTTTTTATCGAGCCGATTCGAGAGGATAGTTTTTTCATCGCCAACTTTCGCGTGGACCAACTGACAGCCTTTTTGTTGATTGTTTTTTCTGTGCTAGTGTTTTATCGTATAAATTTCATCCTTAAATCCGATGTTTGAACGAATATCGCCAATTGTACTGGCTGGATTGTTTTTACTGGCGGTCCTGGGCAGTGGCCGCGACCTTCCCCTCCTTGCCGGTTTGGTAGTTGTGGTTGCTTTCATTGCGACAGTGGTTAACTACCGGCGTTTCGGTTTGTATTGGTCGCATCTGCTCTTGCCGGTGTTGTATTTGTTGGGTGTTGGGGGAGTATACGCTACCGTTTCGGATATTGCGGTAAAAAGTATTTTTTTGGGCGGTTCGGTGATCGGTTTTTATTTTTTGGAGCGGCAACTGGGCAAGGAAAGCCACCTGTTGCAGAATCTGTATTTGGTTTCCGCATTTTTGATTTACCTTGCAATCTTTGCCATGAGGTTTTATTTCGCCAGCCTCAGCATCTGGTGGAGCCTGATGTTTATAGCGTTTGCGACTTGGCTGTTGATCGTTCAAGGGTTCGCCGGTATTACTTCGAGTTCTAAAAAATATTTCATCCTGGCAACGGTTTTGGCAATCACGGAATTAGCTTTGGGCTTGATTCTTTGGCCGACTCTCTACTTCGTGAATGCCGCCGTGGTGTTTCTGGTTTTTTATCTGTTTTGGCTGTTAGCTTTTTCGGCATTTTTCGGCAAGCTCACACCCAAAAAAATTTATTGGCAGATCAGCCTGGTGGGTTTGGCATTGATTATTGTAATATCAACCGCGGCATGGCAGCCTTTCATAAAATAGATTGGTCTAAATATTCGCCTTTTCAGCGAAAGGTTTTCAAGGCTATCCTCAAAATTCCAAAGGGGCGGGTTTTGACCTATGGCGAAGTGGCGCGCAGAATCAGACAGAAAGGAGCTGCACGGGCAGTGGGGCAGGCTTTGGGCAAGAATCAGGACGCCCCGATTATTCCGTGCCACCGGGTGGTGGGGTATAATGGGGTAGGAGGGTATTCGGGACGCGGTGGGGTTAAGGGCAAATTAAGACTTTTAAGAAAAGAGGGGAGTTATAAAATTTCTAATTTCTAAATAAATTCCAAGCTCCAATGACCAAAAAGCAAATTTTCAAAATAATCCTTATAGCCCTAATAGCCGGCGCTGCCGGAGGGATTATTTTTGATCGACTGCTAATCCCGCAATTGGGAAAGGTTCGAGGTTTTGGCTGGCTGACTAAATTAGCGGTCAATGCGCCGATCGTGATTACCCGCACCGAAGAAGTTGTGCTCAATGAAGGAGCCAATTTTATCGAGCTGGCCAAGAAAGCGACTAACTCTACCGTTTCCTTTTACGGCAAAAACTTAAATTATTTAGGCAACGGGGTGATACTTTCTTCTGATGGCCTGGTTTTTACGAGCAAGACCGTAGTCGGCAATTTGGATGAGGTCTTGGTGCAACTCGTTGACGGCGCTGTATTTGAGGGTGTGGTTCGGGCGCTGGACCCCAAAAGTGATGTAGCCGTAGTGACAGTTGATGCGCATAATCTCGCGGTGATGCCGTTCGCGGAAGCCGCCAAGATGTCTGCCGGTCAGAAAATTTTGACTGTCGGACAAAGCAATAGGGAATTCGTCAGAGATTTTGCTGTCGGCAGCATTACTCGAGGAGTGGGAAACAACAAGGGGTTGCACCAGGTTTTTTTCTCAGAAACCCTTTTGGACGCTTTCGAAACCGACGCCGATCTAAATCACGGCTTTGCCGGCAGTCCCATCCTCAATTTGGAAGGCCGGTTAGTCGGAATGCATGCGGACGGGGCAGCAAAAATAGTCGTGGCTGAGAATATGCAGACTGCGCTGTCATCGTATCTGTCTTCGGGAAAAATTATGCGTCCTTACCTGGGATTGAGATATATAGAATTGTCCAAAGCTTCGGCCCTTTTGCGCGGGTTTGATCAACAGGCTTTATTGGTGGTAGGCACTGATAATAAGTCGCCGGCAGACAAAGCGGGGCTTTTGCCTTCAGATTTGATTTTTGAGATTGATGGTGAAAAGTTCAATGGCAAAACTTTCGAGCAGATTCTCAACTCGCATGCCATCGGACCCATGAAAGTCAAAACTCTCCGCGGCGAACAGGATTTGGAAATTACAATTAATTTGGAAGCCACGAAATAATATGGACTGCGTTTTTTGTAAAATTATATGCAAAGAAATTCCTTCGGATATAATTTTCGAAGATGACAAGGTTATGGCCTTCATGGATATCCGGCCGGTTTCGCGAGGGCATGCTTTGGTTGTGCCGAAAGAGCATAAGGCTGACATCGTGGAGACAGATGATGACGTGATTTCCGACACCGTTCTGGAGGCCAAAAAAATTGCTGCTGCCATCCAGCATGCTTTGCATGCCGATGGTTTCACCATCAGCACGAACCGGGGAGAGGCGGCGGGCCAAACTGTGTTTCATTTGCATTTCCACATCATTCCGCGGTACCGCCGGGATGGCCTCACAGCTTGGCCGCACCAGGACACCACGCCAGAGACGCGCTCCCAAATCGCCGCAGAAATAAAAAAACAGCTTTTATGAACGTAAAATCGAATATCTGGAAGATTTATGCGATTCAGGCGCTGCGCTGGTTCATGCTGTCTATGCCGATTTTCGCTCTGTTTTTTTTGGAAAACGGACTGAGCATGAGTCAAATTCTCCTTTTGCAGGCATTCTTTTCGTTAGTGATCGTTTTGGTTGAAATCCCTTCCGGCTATTGGTCAGATTTGTTTGGAAGAAAAAACGCGATAGTTATTGGCTGTGTCTTAAATTTTGTCGGAATCAGCATTTATGCGCTATCCCACGGCTTTTTTGGTTTTTTGTTTGCGGAGTTGGCGTTGGGTATTGGCGCGGGTTTTATTTCCGGAGCCGATTCGGCCTTGCTTTATGATTCGCTGCTTAATCTGGATAATCCGGATGAATATAAAAAGTACGAAGGGAAAAAGAATTTTTTTGAAAGCGGATCAGAAGGGATTGCGAGCATTATTGGTGGTTTTTTGGCCGTAATCAGTTTGCGGACCCCGTTTTATGCTCAAGCAGTTTTGGTATTTTTTTCAATCCCAATCGCCCTCAGTTTGGTGGAGCCAGCACGCAGCACGCTGAATAACATCGAAGGCAATTTCAAAACGCTTTGGCGCGTGGTTAAATTTTCCCTGCACGAACATGCTGAAGTCAAATGGCTGATTATATATTCTTCCCTGATCTCAGCATCGGGAATTGGCGTGGTTTGGTTTATTCAGCCTTTCCTGGCCCAAGTTGGCTTGCCACTGGCGCTGTTTGGCATTGCTTGGGCCATCCTGCAATTTGCCACGGCTGTCACCGCTTTTTATGCGCACAGGATTGAGTCATTTTTCGGCAAAACTGCCTCGCTCGTTTCTTTGACATTTTTGACACTGACTGGGTACATGCTGGTTGCAAAGTTCGGGGCAATTTGGATCATTCCTGCATTTTTGATTTTTTACTTTGTCCGCGGCATTAATACCCCGGTGCTTAAGGATTACGTGAACCGGTTAATATCATCCGATATTCGGGCGACTGTGCTTTCGATAAAAAACCTGATAGCTCGACTGATATTTGCCATAGTCGGGCCGTTTGTCGGCTGGGCGGCGGATGCTTATTCGATCCAAACCGCGTTTTTTTTAAGCGGGATCCTGTTTTTCCTAAGCGGACTTGTGGCAGTCGGCTTTTTGCGCAAGTATAAGGTAATCTAGTATTATGAGCTTATTATGAAGTATCTAATCACTGGCGGGGCTGGATTTATTGGCTCTAACTTTATCCATTATCTTTTTGGCAAATATCCGGATTGCGAAATTGTCAATCTGGACAAATTGACTTACGCCGGCAATTTAGACAACCTGAAGGCTTACGAAGGTGATCTTCGTTATACTTTTATCCACAGCGATATTGCGAATCCGAAAGCGGTTGAGGAAGCAATGCGGGACGTAGATATTGTAGTTAACTTTGCGGCGGAAAGTCACGTGGACCGCTCCATTCTCGGCCCTGATGAATTTATCCAAACCAATGTCGTGGGGACGCAGGTGCTGCTGGATGCGGCGGAAAAGCACAAAAAACGTTTCCATCACATTTCTACTGACGAAGTATTCGGCCATATTCCGCTTGATGAGCATTATAAATTTGATGAGCAAACCAAATTTGATCCCCGCAGCCCGTATGCCGCCTCCAAAGCCGCGTCAGACCATTTGGTTTCAGCCTATTACAACACGTACGGTTTGGAAGCGACCATTAGCAATTGCTCCAATAATTTCGGTCCTTACCAGAATCCGGAAAAATTTATACCGCGTGCCATTACCAACGTTTTAGAAGGTAAACCCGTTCCCATTTATAAACCAGGCAATCAAATCCGCGACTGGCTGCACGTGGAAGACCACTGCAAGGCCATCGATCTGGTGCTGCAAAAAGGCAAGGCAGGCGAGACTTATTGCGTTGGCGGACAGACCTCCGAAATCAGCAACAAGCAAGTTGCGATGAAGATTTTGCAAATCATGGGCAAGGATGAATCAATGTTGAAGGAAGTCGCCGACAGGCCGGGGCATGACGTAAAATACGCCGTTGATTGGAGCAAACTGAAAAAGGAATTAGGTTGGGCGCCGCAGCATAGTTTTGAGGATTGGCTTTCCAAAACCGTTGAATGGTATGTAAAAAATGAATCCTGGTGGAAGCCGCTGAAAGCCGGAGTCGAAAAATTTTACTTCAAGCTCGGCCGGTAACGGATAATTTCGTTTTTTATGCATGGTATAATAGTTAAAATATTTTAACGTATTTTAACCTTAATATAATCGTATGTCTGAAGATAAAGTTCGGTTAGAGCAGGCGGAGAAAATCGAAACCAAGGACCATTTCGGAAATTCAAATGGCTGGCTCATGGAAATGTTTAAGTCGCCTGACGGCAAAAAAACCGAGGTTTATCTTTCGGCGGCCTTGCCTGGCGCGTTTAAGGGTTATCACCTCCACCGCGTTCGCGCGGCGCGGTATGTTTGCCTGAAGGGAAAAATGAGAATTATTACTTATCAAAGGGAAAAAGGGGAGGAAGGGGAAAAATGGGTGAGGTCAGAGCATACTTTGGAAGCCGGTAAACCGGAAAGACTTTTCATTCCCAACAATGTTGCCACTGGTCTGGAAAACATCGGCGATGAGGAAGGATGGCTTATCAATTATCCGGACCCGGCTTACGATCCGGAATTAAAAGATGAGCAAGTAGAATATATGCAGGAAGAATTAGAACAAGGCCTCGTAAAATGAAGGTTTTAATTATTGGAAGCAAGGGGAATTTGGGGCCGGAGTTGGGGAAGGTTTACAAGGCCGCCAAGCCCACGCTTTGGGATCGGGAAGAGCTGGATATTACTGACGAGGCGGCAGTGATGCAAAAAATCAGCGGGCTCAAGCCGGATTTAATTTTTAATTGTGCGGCTTATAATGCCGTTGATAAGGCCGAAGGCGAGGGCCGGCTGTTGGCGGAAAATATCAATGGCGCTGCGGTCGGATACATTGCCCATGCTTGTAATGCCATCGGGGCAACTCTGGTTCACTTCAGCAGCAACTATGTCTTTGATGGAAACAAAAGTGAGGGGTATAATGAGGATGACTTGCCCAACCCCTTGAATGCTTACGGCAAATCCAAGTTGATGGGGGAGATAGAGCTTAATAAGAATTGCGAAAAATATTACCTTGTCAGGACCGCCTGGTTGTATGGCGGGAAAGGGGCGGGGAAAAGAAGTTTCATTGATCTGATGCTTGAGAAGGCCGAAAAAGGCGAGAGTATTGACGCAATTGATGATGAGTTTAGCAACCCTACATACGTAGTTGATCTGGCACAAGCCGCGGCAGCTCTTGTTGAGCAAAAGAAACCGTTTGGCATTTATCATCTGACCAATTCGGGGCAAACCAGCTGGTATGATTGGGCCAATGAGATTCTTACCATCAAAGGAATCCAGGTGAAGCTTACCCAAGTTTCTTCTGACCAGCTTAAGCGTCTCGCCAAAAGGCCAAAGTATGGCATTTTGAACAACACGAAATTTATCGAGCTTCGTCCGTGGACTGAGGCCTTAAAAGAATTTCTAATTTCTAATTGACCCCGTACCAAGTACGGGGCAAGCTCTAATTTCTAAACATGAAGGGAATAATTTTGTCCGGTGGGCATGGATCACGCTTGCTGCCGCTGACTCGCGTCACCAGCAAACAGCTTTTGCCGGTTTATGACAAGCCCATGATTATGTATCCGCTGCGGGCTTTGTTAAACGCCGGCATTAAAGATATTTTGATTATTGTCGCGCCTGATCATGCCGGTGATTATTTGAAACTTTTAGGGAGCGGGAAAGAGTTCGGCGCAAGGTTTGCCTACGAAGTGCAGGATAAACCGGAAGGCCTGGCCCAAGCCTTTATTATCGGCGAGCATTTTATCGAGAACGACAGTGTGTGCATGATTTTGGGAGATAATATTTTCGAGGACGACATTACTGAAAGCCTTAATAGTTTCTCCGGCGGTGCAAAAATTTTCGTCAAAGAAGTTCCCAAGGAAGATAGAACCAGGCTTGGCATAGTGGAGTTTGGGAAAGATAATAAGGTCATCAGCATTGAAGAGAAGCCACAAATCCCCAAATCACCTTTTGCGCAAACCGGCATCTATATTTATGACAGCCAGGTGGTTGAAGCGGCCAAGGCACAGAAACCCTCAGCTAGAGGAGAGCTTGAGATTACAGACCTGAACAATTGGTATCTAGCCAAAGACCAACTCCAGGCGGAAATATTAAAAGGCGAATGGATTGATGCGGGAACGTTTGAGTCATTATTTAGAGCCGCAGAGTTAGCGAGAAAGAAGGCTACATTTCGAGGTTTATGAGAAAGCTCATGAGCGAATCAAAGCATAAGTTTCTTTCTACGCTGATCGTCTCAATCGGGGCGTTTTTGGGGTTTGAGGCCCTCAGTTTCATTGCCGGAATTTACCAGATCAAGACCTACGTTTATGTTTCCTTTTACATTTATTTTTTTCATGTCTTCTGGCTGACCTTTATCTTTGATCTGCATGCCAAAAAGCGCAGCGTCTTGGGGGCTTATCTGAGCGGGGAGCTGGACAGAGGACTCATTCGTCAGGCCCTTAAGGAGAGGTTTGAGCATGTTTTCAACTGGCACTACATCCGCCATTTCCAGAATTTTTTGGTTTTGCCCGCCATCATTTATTGGGCCGTGGTCATTTTGCTGTTTCTCAATCCTTTCCGGGAAGAGATCAAGCAGCTGATCGTGGTTTCGGCTAGTTTGGCCCAAACCGTGGCGTACTGGTATTTTAAGGATTTTTTGAGCAAGAAATTGGAAATGCACGAATTCGGAGTCAAGGCTCTTTTTTTGGTGAAATTATTCGCCGCGTTCCTTATTTTTTCCGCTACTTTCGGGGTGATTTGGTATTTTGGCCTGGAAGTCCGCTTGCTGGTTTTGGGGATCTTTAGCCTGGCTTTTATTTTGGTCTACCAATCATTATTCCAGCATAAATTGTTATGGCCCAAGGTTTACCCCTGGATATTTGGAATTGCAGCGGTGATGGCAGCGGGAAGCCTGGTCTTGGATCAGTATTGGGACAGAAATTATCTGACCGCTGGCCTGGCCTTGTTGGCTGTATATAACAGCCTTTGGGCCTTATTGCATCATCATCTGGAAAAAACGCTCACAAAAAAAATGGCCTTGGAGTATCTGGCCATGATGGTTTTGGTGTTGTCTTTCCTGATCGCCGGTTCAGATTTTGCCCCGCGGATAGATTAAAGTTCTATCAGAGCCAGATTGAGATGAAATTCAAGGCAATAATCAGCATCAATAACAGCGAGTGCGAGCTCGAATGGGGGTTGACCCGTTTTATTCTTGACCGATGGATAATTATTGAATCAACGACAAGGAAAGTCAAATAGACGGCGGCAAAGACGGTGAAGACAATTTTAAGAATTATGGGAAATGCGGTTTCCTGACCCGCAGGCCCGCCGACAACCGAGTTTTCGGCTGTTGGTTTTTTTTCTTTCAAATGATTGAGGTCAAATTGGCTGCTGATGCCATCCGCCGCAATTGTTAATTTTTCTTCTGACAAGTTGGCGGCTGCGGGAAAGGTCAAAACTCCCAGGTATTGCCCGATGATGGCTGAGGGCAGAAGTTGGATTTTTTTGTCTTTGATAGCGGCGGTCGCGGTTTTGGGGTTGCCGGAGATAATTACGTCCAGTTCCAGGATTTGGTTGTCGCCGATGAATTTTTGGTTAAGTTTGATGTCGGGATTGATGCTTATAGTGGGTTGGGGGGGTAAGGGGAGTTGGGGAGCAGGCGGCGGGGGTGGTGTTTTGGCAGGAAGAAGCGCTGGCTGAGGCTGCGGTCCTGGAGTAGTCGGAGCCGGAGCGGGGACTGGAGTCGGAACCGGCGAAGGAGCGGGACCGGATGATGGCGCTGGTGTTGGCTGTGGGGTCGGAGTTGCCGGTTTCAGCAGGGTTCCAAACAAGCTGGCGACTGTAATCGTATTGTGCCCAGGCTCAAACAAGCCTTCAGCCACAGCCAAGCCCTGGTCCTGGAATTTTTCGTTGACGATGTTGGCGCGGTGAGTGGGTGAATTCATCCAAGCTTCCATAAGCGGAGCTGCTGAGTTGAAATCCATGGCCAGATTTTCTCCCAGAGTCAGGTAGGGGTTATAGCCGGCCGCTTCAATCCGCGGCCAGACGTAATTGCCGTCCGGGTCGACGTGGGCGAAGTAACCGCGGTCTATCATGTCTCCCGCCTTGCTTGCTGCGGCGGAAATGAGCTTTTGGTTGGTTATAAGAGCGGGAACAAAACGGTTGGTGCGCTCGGCGTTTATCCGGTTCATCAAATCCACGGGATCAATGCCGGGAGAAGCATAAGTGAAGGAAAGGGGGATTAATATCCTAAGCCCCCAAAGGGTCAAACAAAATATCGCCAACGCGCTGGAACGCAGAATCCATGGTTGGTAGTCATTTTCTTCGTTTGCTAAAAGGTAGTATTTCAGGCGCATTTTTATCAGCTTCACCCATATAAATATTAACCTATTTGCTCTAGTATTGACAAACTCAAGCTTTTGTGCTAACCTTATACGTTGCGCTACATTTAATTTTATGATGAACGATTTACCCATTCCCGAGTATTACCCCTCAGAAATCCACCGATTGTTGAACATCGGCGAAAATTTGACAGTGGGCGGGAAAGCCGCAGAAAAAGCCCCTGAGGGATTACCCAGACCTGTGGAGCAGGAAGCGGTTGAGGAGCAGCCAGAACTCCTGCACGTTTCAATCAAGACTGACCGCTCGCTGCTAGCCAACTTACTGCGTTCCAGTTTCGTATTTTATCCGATCATCTTTATCGCCGCTTTTTTGTTTTTTTATTCTGCTCTCAATTTCCCGGCCCTGGTAAGCCAAGTCCAGGGATGGTTTGCGCCCCCGGAAGACGAGCAGATTTTGGGAGAAGATCTGAGCGAATATTATGCGTGGATGGGCGGATATTATTTTGCCGTCGGCAACCGGCAAGCGCTGGAGCCGACTGAGGACATTGACCGCGACGGACTTTCCAATTTGGACGAATTTTTGGTTCGTACCAATCCGATCGTGGCCGATTCGGACAATGACGGCATGACAGACGGAGTGGAAGTGCTCAATGGCACCAATTTTTGGGGAGAGGGAGCGGTGACGGACAAACAAAGCAAGCTGGCGGCTGCGCTGGATTTGATCAAAATTTCCAACCGCTTAAGCTTCAATGTCGCGACTAATTTCATGCCCGCCACAGCGCCGAACGTTTTGGGTTCCACCAAAATTTCGTATGATGTAAATAAAGAAGGCCGGCTGTCCGTCCCCAAACTCAATTTGCAAGTGCCTATTGTCTGGACCAAGGACCCCAAAGATTTTGAGGTTGACTTAACTAAAGGGGTGGTGCATTATCCCGGCACGGCCATGCCCGGCGAGCAGGGGACTGTTTATATTTCCGGCCACTCCTCGGACTACCCTTGGAAAAAGCACCCGTACAAGCAAGTCTTCGCCAGGCTTAATGCGCTTGAGCCGGGGGATGACGTGTTCGTTGATATCTACGGCATTGACGGCAAGCTTTACAACTACCGTTACCAGGTGGTTTCGGAAAACATCTATCGGCCCGATGACCAAACCCAGTTTGTTGACAATTCCGCGGCCAAGCTCAACCTCTCTACCTGCTGGCCTATCGGCACCGCCAAGGACAGGTTGGTTGTGACCGCTATTTTGCAAAGTTTATAATAATTAGACCCCCGCCTGCCCGCCGATAGGTCGGCTTTCGCGGGGATGGAGAAAACTTATGATTAAGACTCAGCCACTCAAAAACAAAATCGCCATCCCGGTTGGTCTGGCATTAATCCTCGCCGTAGCCGGCAGCTTCAGCTTGGCAGGCGCCCAAACCGCCCCGCAAACAAAATTATTCCTGCAGTATCAGGCCAGAAACGTCACTTTTGGTCAGACCGAGTTTGACTTTGGCATTGGAGGCAAACCCGGCGATCAGCTTGAGTTTCGCGTACAGTTGAGCAATGCGGGCGGGAATGTGGCGACCAATGCCAGAGTGCAAATTTCTTTGCCCGCCGGCATCACCCGCGTTTCCGGGACCGATCTGACCAACTTTGGCAATTTAGCCGTCGGGGCAAACAGCTTCAGCACTTTCCTGGCCCGCATAGGGACCGCGGACAATTTCCCCACGGGGCAAAACGTTTATGCATCCACTGCCAGCGCTACGGCTGACAATATAATTCAATCAACACTGCCGCTGATAAACTCAGTGGCGATTCAGGTGACCAGGGATGCCAACCCGCTGATTGCGGTCGCCATGGAAGGCCGCAACGTCACGCAAGGCACGGCTTTTGGCAAATTGATTCCAGCCCGCCTGGGCGATAAGCTGGAATTTAGAACCGCCATCAGCAATACCGGCGACACCGCAGTCAACCTTAAAGCCATCAATAAAATTCTGCCGATTAACCTTAAGTTTGTTCCCGGCACCCTGAAGGTTGCGGGTATGGATACGTTCTTTGGCGATTTGTTCAATTCCCATCTCCTGTTAGGTGATCTGGCCAAAAACCAGACCAGAGTTATTACCTATGAAGTTATTATTATCCCAAGCATAGATACCGGCAGCATGATTACCAATACTGTGACTCTGACTATGGATAACGGGTCGGTTCGGGCTGACGGCGCCCAGGTTTCCATCCAGGGTGCGATGAGCGGCGGATCAGTTGCCGGAACTTCGATCAATATCGTACTCAGCCACAAGGCTTTCAACCAAACGCAGAACCGCAATGCCACAGAAGTGACGGCCCAACCGAATGACCTCATCGTCTATACCCTCACCGCCCAGAATACCGGGAACGGCACGGCCCAGGCGTATGTCGTTTGGGATGATTTGTCAGATGTCTTGCAGCTTTCCAACCTGGTGGATTTCAACGGCGCGGAATTTTTTCTGGGAACTTTGAAGCTCAAATGGCAGCCGGCGGATATTCTTGCTTCCAGCAAGATGGAAAAAAGATTCTCAATCAAAGTTCGAAACACTTCAGCCACCGACCGCGTGATGACTAACAACTTTGGAAACATCACGAACATTAATGTTGCCGCTGTGGCCGGCACCTCTGTCGTAGCCAGCACCCAATTTGTGGCTCCCAGAACCGGCCCCTCGTCTATCTTGAGCCTTATCCTGGCAGCCCTGACTGTGGGCAGCGGGGTGATCTTTGGCCAGCGGCGTTTGAAGAAAGCAAAAAAGGCTTAGATTAGCCAAAATAAACACCTCAACTCCGGTTGAGGTGTTTTGTTATTACATCCACAATTTATTGACGATTTGTCTAAAAAGAGCTAAAAACGCCAGCTAATATGTGGCCTTCAGCCATTGAGCATAAGCAATCAGGCCAATATGCTAAATTCGCGGGTTGACAAAAGGAGCATTGTTAGTGTATGATAGGCTGTTCTGCTCAGGTATCTTTGAGCGGGGCATTTTCACAACCTAAGTTAGATTTCTGACCTTGGAGGGGCACAGATGCGACAGCATGTACGGTTGATCGTCGCGGCTGCAGTGCTGTTCGCACTGCTGCCCGTTCTCGCGCTAGCGCAGTCTTCGGATATCGCGCCGGATGACCGTTACCGCGGCTATCCGTCGAGCCTCGTCAGTTTTCCGCCGTCGCTGCCTGATCTCAAGGCATGCGTGGCGCAGGAATACTACGAGCCGCTCGATGTCCATTTGATGCGGTACACCAGCCGCGTCAAGGTCGCTTCGGTTCGCACCCAAGAGTACGACGAGTGTACCTGGATGCGGACTCGCAATGGGGATCGCTGGGTGCTGCGGCCGAAAGGGACCCAAGTGGCGCAGGACGCCCAAGGCCGCGACCTGTTCGATTATGGGTCGTCAAACGGCAAGCAGTGCGGCAATTCGCGGCCGGTCAGCATTCCGGTCAAGCCGGAGCCAGTAGTCATCCGAGAGGAGCCAATCGTGGTTCCTCCGCCGCTCGTGCCACCGCCGCCTCCTGAGCCTCAGAGGCTCGTAACCGTGCTCATCCCCAAACTCTGGCTCAAGGGCGACAAGGAACTGGATCCGCCCAAGGGGTGGAGCTCAGTTACCTTCATCGGCCAGCCGAGTGAAAGAGACAAGATCCGTGGCCATTTCGACGGCACGAAGATCACCTTCGTCGGCGTCGAGCCTGGATCCGCGCTTGTCATCAGGGAACTCGGAGAAGTCAAGGGCTTCCGCGACCAGACGCAACGCTTGGTTGTCCGGATCCCGGAAGGCGCACCTGAGGTGTACCGGATCCGTGACTCGTACGTCAACGAGCGCAGAGGCAGTGTCTGCGGCAAGTATGCCTGGCGCTGCTGGGTCCCGCCGCTTGGGGCCGGCGTTGCCTGGGCGCTCCTGGATAAGGATCGAGGTTTTAGGCGGATTAACCGGGAGCCCATCAAAGGAGGAGATGGTCGGCCCACCAATCCGGGCGGGTCGCCATAACGCAAGGGATCGTGGTGGCGATAGCTTTCTGCCAGCCGGCGGATTTCGTCACCACAACTCTTTTTTCCAAACTATGCAATATATCAAGAACATTTCCAGATCAAACATCGCGCGCATCATGGGCGCGGCTTTGGTTTTGGCATCCGTGGTTTCTTTCGTTGGGTCGAGCTCGGCTATAACCGGCAACCAGCACGATTTGTTTGTGCGCGTGTTTGAGGGCGATCCGTCCTTGGATCAGAGGCTTTCCGGCGCTGATATTTTACTCGTGGCCGATGACCGCGACAGCCCGTCGCATGGAGTCCGGGGAACTTCGGGCGGAGACGGCACATATTACTTCAGCGGCGTTTATGAAGGCGGTTACAACGTTGAAGTTCGGAAGTCTGGCTATGACGGTAGGGATTATCACATTACTTTGGATTCCAATACTCAGCTTGACGCCTCGATTTTTGTAATTGCGTCGCCGCCTGGGCCAACGCCTCCTCCGTCTCCTTCAGATGCCACTTACGATTTGTTTGTCCGCGTTTTTGACGGCGACCCGTCTTTAAACAGGCGGGTAAGCGGTGCCGACATTCTGCTTGTCGCTGATGACCGCGGCAATCCATCGCACGGATGGCGCGGGACTACCGGTTCTGACGGTACTTTTAATTTTGACAATGTCAATGCCGGCGGCTTCAATGTTGAGATTAGGAAAACCGGATATGACGGTAGGGATTATCACATTACTTTGGATTCCAATACCCAACTGGATGCGTCTTTGAATTTTTTGACTCCGCCTCCGGGCCCCACACCTCCGCCAGGACCTGTCCCTCCTCCTCCAGGTCCGACCCCGCCGCCTCCTGGTTCAAGCCACACGCTTTTCGTGAGAGTCTTTGAAGGCGATCCGTCGCTTGACTTGCGGATATCAGGCGTGGATGTGCTGCTCGTGGCTGATGACCGCAGCAACCCTTCCCACGGCACACGCGGCACTACTGGCGGCAACGGCACGGTCAATTTTTCCAATGTCCATGATGGCGGCTTCAACGTTGAATTTCGCCACCCGAATTATTATGGCCGCGATTATCACATTACCCTTGATTCAAATACCCAACTTGACGCGTCTTTGATTCCCTTGGTTACACCTCCAGCTCCTCCTCCGCCTCCGCCAGGCCCGACCCCGCCTCCGCCATCAGGCTGTTTCCCAACCCCGCCCAGAGGGCAGCCGCTTCTAAACATTTGGCCGATTTCCGAATCAGGGGCAGACTGCACCGACTACCCGCTTTTGAGAGCCAAAAATCTCACGCGAGGCTCCGGTTATACGCGTGATGTTGCCGCTGTCTCAGGCGATGTTATCCGCGTCAGACTGTATGTCCATAACGGCAATCTGGATTTTCCGGAAAACGTGGCGCGTAATGTCATGATTGCCGCGAACATTCCTTCTTCCAGAGGATTTGCGACACTTGCCGCTTCTGCTTGGGCCAATAATCACTCCACCATCACCAGCGGCCAGAAAGGCGGCGACGTGTTCGTGGGCATGGGAATCAGCGATTATCTGGAATACATTCCCGGCTCGGCACAAGTGTATGCCCGCGGCCCGGTTTTGCTTGGCGGATTTTCCGACAGTGTGGTTTCGAGCGGGGCGTCTTTGGGCGATATGAACGGCTGTTATGAATTTTTGCGGTTCGTGACTTTTGAATTAAGGGTTGTCACGCCGATAACGCCACCTCCGCCGCCAACACCTGTGCCGCCGCCACCTCCTCCGCCGCCAACACCGGTGCCGTCGCCACCTCCTCCGCCGCCAGGAGTAGCTTCAGTCACTTTGTTCAAACAAGTCATCAATGACAACGGCGGCACTGCCCAACCTGCCGATTTTCCACTGTTCGTCGGCGGGCTTGAGTTGCGCAGCGGCCAGACTGTGACTTTATCACCGGGCATTTACTTTGCCACGGAAACTAACCGCTCCGGTTATGAATTTATTGGTTGGAGCGGGCAGTGCGACTCAAATGGTAGAATCAACTTGGCAGCGGGCGACCATAAAACCTGCACGGCAACCAATAATGATATTTTTATTCCCCCTCCGCCGCCTCCACCGCCGCCTGGCGTGCCGGCTTTGAGCATTGAAAAAACCGTGAGAAACGTGTCGCAGGGTCAAACCACTTTCATTGATTCCGTGGCCGCGTTGCCTGCAGAGCACGTGGAGTTCCGGGTCACAGTTACATCCACTGGCTCAGCTGCGGCTCAGAACGTGGTTTTGAGCGATACCTTGCCGAACAACTTTGCTCTCAATTTCGTGGTGCTTGATTCAGGAGTAACTGCCGGTCCCACTCCGACCTCATTTAATTTAGGCAACATGCCCGGGGGAGCGAGCAAGACCATCTTCTTACGGGTGATTGCCGCTTCTGAAGCAAACTTCCCAGTCGGCTCTTCCACCTGGGTCAATGTTGCCACAGCCTCAGCCTCCAATGTTAATTCCATTACGGATAATGCCCAGGTTGTAGTCACCAGAACAACTGCGCCTCCTCCTCCTCCTCCTCCACCCCCTCCGCCGCCCGGATTGCCTGCGCTGAGCATTCAAAAAACCGTCAGAAACATTTCCCAAGGCCAGATCAGATTTATCGACTCCGTGGCTGCTGCGCCTGGCGAACAAGTAGAATTTAGGGTTGTGGTATCCTCTGTTGGGTCAGTGACCGCCAATGGCGTTGGTTTGAACGATGTCCTACCGAACAACTTCAGCTTGGCTTTTGTCGTGCTTGATACAGGGGTAACTTCAGGTCCCACTGCCTTGTCCTTCAATTTGGGGAATATGGCGTCAGGAAGCAGCAAAAGCGTCCGGCTAATTGCAGTTGCCGCTTCTGAGTCCAATTTCCCAATCGGCACATCTACCTGGACTAACCTGGCCACAGCAGCGGCTGTTGAGGTAAGTCCGGTGTCGGATACCGCGCATGTGGTTGTAAACCGAGGCGTTGCGCCGCCTCCACCGCCACCGCCACCTCCTCCACCGCCACCTCCCCCTCCTCCGATCTTAGGCATTGAGAAAACCGTCCGTAACGCCACGCAGGGCCAGACCATTTTCACTGAATCGATTTCAGCCCGTCCTGGCGAGCAGGTGGAATTCCGTGTCATAGTCATCGCTAATAATTCAACTGCCAACAATGTCACGATGACCGACATCTTGCCTCAGAACTTCAATCTCAACTTCGTCACGCCTGACAGCGGGACGACCCAAACCGGTTCTTTGACCTTCAGTTTGGGCAATATGTCAGCCGGCGGCAGCCGGACAATCAGGATTTCTGCGACCGCGGCTTCCGCTTCCAATTTCCCGGTTGGCTCCAGTTCCTGGGTTAACACCGCGACAGCCTCGTCATCCAACACTCAATCAGTGACGGATAACGCCATTGTCATTGTCTCTCGCGAGGGAGTGGGCGGCAATCTCGCTTCACTATCGCTTAACAAGCAAGTTCGGAACTTGACCGCCGGCACCTCATTCTTTGATTCGGTTTCAGCCAGGGCTTCTGAGCGCGTGGAGTTTAGGATGACCGTGACCAACAACGGCACAGAAACAGCCCGCAATGTCCGGGTGATTGATTCTTTGCCATCAGCCTTAAGCTTGAACAGCGGTTCTGTCAGGCTGGACGGCTCGACTTCTTTCAGCGGTGATTTATTCAACACCGATTTGCGTCTGGGTGATATGGCCATTGGGGCGAGCCGAAATATCACCTTTGAAGTTACCGTTGTGAATGTGTCTGTTGACACCACATACATTAATGCCGCAACCGTGTTTGCCGACAATGCCACGTCCATGACTGACACGGCGAGTGTAACGGTAATCGGGCGGGTCTTGGGCGGCAACATTGATTTGCTTCAAAGCAAACGCGCGTTTAACCAGACCAGGGGAGTGGATGCGACGACTGTTACGGCCCAAAGCGGCGATATCATTGTCTATACTCTCTCGGTGGAAAATCGCGGCAATCAAGCGGCTACAAATTTCGTGGTGGAAGATGACATTAGGGACATCCTGGAGCTGGCGGAATTAACCTCTTTTGGCGATGCCACTTTCAACCTTGGCTTGTACAAGTTGTCTTGGCCGGCAGTAACGGTTCCCGCTGGCAGTAAGGTGGATAAAGTCTTTACAGTCCGCGTCCGGTCCGCGTTTCCGTCCGCGTCGGATTTCGTCATGACCAACTTCTACGGCAATCGCGTAGATGTGCGCGTGCCCCGAGTGGGCGGGGAATTCATAGCGCCCAAAACCGGAGCGACCTTGGCCCTAAGCCTCTTGTTTGCCTCGCTGACCGTGGCATCATATGCCTTAAGAAAAGAGAAATTCAGATTTAAGCTTCGAAATCATGCCCAATAACATTGCGAAAACCGTTGCCGGTTTGGTGGTTTTGCTCTTGATTCTAGGCGGTGTTTATTTCCTCCAACGGCAAAAGAGCAAATCTCTTCCGCAGGCTATGACTTCCGTCTCTCCTTCGGCTGCTTTGGTCCAGCCCGGCGAGAGTGTGGTTTACGCTCTCACAGTGGAGAATCCTGGCAAAGAGATTCTGGCCGGATATATCGTGGAGGCCAGCATTATGGACTTGCAGGAATTATCCACGCTTGTGGATGCCCAAGGGGCTAATTATAACTCGGCTACCGGCTCGCTGGTTTGGACGCCGCTGGACGTGCCGGCTAACGGGTCCATCCAGAAGAAAATCACGGTGAGGGTCAAAAACGACTTGCCTGCTTCTTCTGATTTGGTAATGAAGTTGAGGTTCGGGAATGAAACTAGCGTGGCAGTGGCCAGAGCGCAGGCTTTGACGCCAACCCCTTCGCCATCAAGCGCTGGCGGCAGTCCCGGGGAAACTCCAGGCAATGTGGCAGGGGCATACGCCCCGCAAAGCGGCCCGTCTGGCTGGCTAAGCTTCATTCTAGCCTTAGGCATAACACTTTCTGTTTCCATCTACCGTTTCAAACGAAGCATAATATAATATAGGCCGCGTCATGGGGATAAAACAGACCCAGCTTGGTAAATGAGCTTAAAACGGCTGATTTGCCAAGCTGGTTTTTATTTTTTATTCTTAAATTGAAATAACACAAACCCAAACAAAAACCGAAAGCGATTCGGTTTTTTCATTTATTACTGGTCTTATGGGTTTAGGCAAGAAGAAAATTTTGGTGACCGGGGGCGCCGGCTACATCGGCTCGCAGACCGTCAGAGAACTGCAGAAGGCAGGTTTCGATGTTTTGGTGTTGGACAATCTGTCGACAGGCTCGGCTGATTCGGTCAATTGCCAGCTTATTGTCGGCGATTTAGCCGACGCGGTTCTTTTGGACAAGATCTTCGCCCAACACAACATTGGCGCAGTCGTCCACTTTGCCGGCTCCATCATCGTGGAGGAGTCAGTGTTGTATCCGGAAAAATATTTCCAAAACAACGTGGTCAACGGGCTTAACCTTTTGAATGTCATGGTCAGGCATGGGGTCAAGAAAATTATTTTTTCCTCTTCCGCGGCTGTTTACGGCGAGCCAGAGCGGCTGCCTATTTCAGAAACTTCCATCTTGAGGCCGACCAACCCCTACGGCGAGACCAAGCTCATGTTTGAGAAAATTTTAGGCTGGTATGGATCCGCCCACGAACTTTCCTCAGTCAGCCTGCGCTATTTCAATGCCTGCGGTGCAAGTTTAGACGGCACCTTGGGCGAGAAGCGGCCATTTGTTACCCACTTGATTCCGAAGATTTTGCGTGTCGCCGCGAGGCAGGACGAGATGCTTAAAATATACGGCAGCGATTATAACACGCCGGACGGAACCGCAGTCCGCGATTACATTCACGTCGTCGATTTGGCCGCAGCCCACGTTTTGGCCCTGAAAAAACTGGATGAAGATTCCGGCTGTTTTACCTACAACGTCGGGACTGGAGTGGGCTATTCGGTTAAGCAAATGGTGGATGCGGTCATGGAAGTGACGGGCAAAATGGTCATGATCGAATATAGTAACCGGCGCCCTGGCGATCCAGCCCAACTGATGGCGGATGTGGCCAAAATCAAACAAGATCTGAATTTTTCCGCCCAATATTCGGATTTGAATACCATTGTCTCGACTGCCTGGAATTGGCACAAAGTGTGTTATAATATTGGATATGATAAAACTCTCAGTAATCATCCCAGCCTTCAACGAAGAGAAACGGATTAGAAAAACGCTGGAGGATGTGGATCAATATCTCGAGAAACAAAATTACGGTTACGAAATCATTGTCGTGGACAACAACAGCCGCGATCATACTGCCAGGGTTGTAAAGGAAATGGAAAGCTCGTCTGTCCAGAACGCAAGGATTCTGGAGGAATGGAGCAAGGGCAAGGGAGCGGCTGTCCAGCGTGGCGTTTCGGAAGCTACGGGTCAGTATATAATGTTTATGGATGCCGACGATGCCACGCCGATTTCCGAAATCGAAAAGTTTTGGCCGTATTTGGAATCCGGGGTGGAAGTCGTGATAGGCGATCGTTATTTGGATCCCGTCCACCATTCGCACCAGCCTTGGTTTAGAACCATACTCTCTCGACTCAGCAATTATTTGATTCAGATCGTGCTGGTTACCCATATTCACGATACGCAGGCTGGGTTCAAAGCTTTTCGCGCTGGAGCCGCGAGGCAGATCTTTCGAAATCTGACTATCCACGGTTGGGCGTTTGACATGGAATTGCTTGCAATTGCCTTGAAATTCAGTTATAGAATAAAAGCCGTGCCCATTATCCGCAACGATCCCGGGGAAAGCACTGTCCCTCCAACCGCCTTTTTGGAATCTCTGCGCGATTTGTTTATTATTAAGTGGAGAGCCTTGACTGGGAAGTACGCCCCATATAACCATCAATAGAATTGACTTTTACACTTCACAAATTGAACTGGAAAATTTTTGCAGCGCTTATTCTGCCGATTTTTTTATTTGGTGCCGTATTCGTATTTTTTAACGAACAGCGAGTCGATATTGTTTTTGGACTCAAGGACCCAGGGAATAGCCAGACGGTTTTGGCGAAGTACCCGTTTCAGAGCCACCAGCTTGTGTATGAGGCTCACAATGGCTTGCAAACCGTTTACAGCGGGAGGATCAGCCGTTATCTAGTCAAAGCGATGCAATCGGATAATGTTTTTGAGTATGTCCAACCCAATCGTCAACTTGCAGCCGCGACCATCATCACCAACGATCCTTATTTCACGGTTGATTCGACTCAGGATGAAAAGCAATGGTATTTGGCGAGGGTAAAAATTCCTGAGGCTTGGGAGTTGTCGCGGGGCAGTTCCAATGTCACAATTGCGGTTATAGATACCGGCATTCATGCTTCGCACATCGAACTTAATGATGGCCGCATTATCGAAGGCTACGACACAATAAAAAATGAAACCATCCCGGCGAATTCCAACTCTGATGATAACGGCCACGGCACGGCGGTTGCCGGAGTGATCGGCGCTATTCCCAACAACGGCCGAGGCATCGCCGGGGTAAACCAAAGTGTGAAAATTATGCCGATCAAAGCTTTGCATGCCGACGGTACAGGCACCGTCGCCGCGGTCGCCGCCGGGATTGTTTGGGCCTCAGACCATGGTGCTCAGATTATCAATTTAAGCCTCGGGGGTCCCGGATTTGGCGCTGACGCGGCTTTGAACAATGCGATTTCCTATGCCTTTAATCGGGGTGTTTTGATCGTGTCCGCGGCCGGCAATGATTTAGCTGATCAAGGCAGCAATTTGGACACCAAGCCGGTTTACCCCATTTGTTCGGATCTCGGCTCAAACATGGTTTTGGGAGTTGCCGCCACTGATGTTTCCGATCGCAAGGCTAACTTTTCCAACTTTGGCATCAATTGCGTGGATGTTTCAGCTCCCGGCAAAAAGATTTTAACCACCGCCTATCTGCCTTCGGATCCCGCCAACAATGTCTTAATTTATGGCTCAGGCACCTCACTGGCCACCCCCATAGTTTCGGCAATGGCGGCGCTGGTCAAATCCGCAAGCCCCAATTTAAGCAATGTCGAACTGCGTAACGTTTTGCTTCGCTCTACCGATAATATTGATGCCGTAAACCAAGACAACTGCCTTGGCTCTTCCTGCAACGGTTTTTTGGGGAAAGGGAGAATCAATGCGCTGAAAGCGCTATCACCCCTGCCGGCAAGCGAGGGCTCGCTTATTCGTGAATCCGTCACGGGGAGGATTTATCTCATCTCGGGTTCCACCAAACGTTTCATCTCGAGCTTTGTCTTCAATCAGCGCGGCTTTAGCGAGACTTCAATAACCAATGAGGTCTCAAATCAGCTCGCTGCCTTCCCAGCCGGTCCCGCTCTGCCGCCGCTTGAGGGCACGTTGATAAAAAATGAGACTGACCCGACGGTGTATGTCATTGAACAGGAATTCAAGCGGCCGTTGACTTATTTGGTGTTTATAACCCGCGGCTACAGTTTTGCCAATGTCTATACGCTTTCCAGCTCTGAAGTGGCGGATGTCCTAACCGGCGAGTGGGCTGCCCCTTATGATGGCACCATGGTGTTGATTAAGGGCGATCCTACGGTATATGTTATGAACCAAGGAGTGAGACGAGCGGTGACTTATTTTATCTTTACCCAGCGCCAACTTTCGTTCGCCAAAGTCATCTCCGTGACTCAGGATGAATTTTTACATATTCCGGCACCCGGCGATTCATACTGGCTGCCGCCGTTGGAGGGTACTTTGGTCAAATCAGCCGCATCTGCTGAAGTTTCGGTGATTGAAAACGGTACGCGTCGGCCGCTGTCTTATAATGCTTTCGTTTCCCGCGGCTACAAGTTTTCGAGCATTAAAATTCTGCCGCAAGCAGAGATTGAGGTCATTGCCCCCGGGAGCCCAATACTATGAAATTAAAAAGTCAAAATTCAAAAGCCAAAATATTGGTAGTTCTGACTTTAGGATTTGTGATTTCCGCGCCTCTCGTTGCCTTAGGACAGGGCGCGATTGATCCGGCTTTCAATCCCAGCCTTTTGATCCCTGACGAGGCTTTTGCCGATGTTGGCACTTTTGGCTCGGCTGCCGGCATTCAGAAATTTTTCGAGCAGCACAACTCTTTGCTGGCCGACACCAGCCAGGATTTTTTGCTCAAACTCAAAGAGCCGGACACCCTGACCAAGGTCGCGCTCGAGGACCCCAGTCCCAATTTGGGCCGGCTGCGCACTGCCTCCGAGTTGATTTATGACGCCTCGGTTTCCAAGGGGTTAAATCCGCAGGTGATGCTGGTCATGCTGCAAAAAGAGCAAAGCCTGATTTTGGGCAATTTTAACGGCAACAGTTTGCAGAACCGCCTGGACCGCGCCTTGGGGTTTGGTTGCCCGGATTACGAAGGCTGCGGCGAAATCTTTTTGGGTTTTTACCGGCAGCTGTTCGGCAGTTTTGATTCTTCCGGCAGCCGGTGGCTGGGCGCGGCTGCTTCTCTAATGAAATCGTTCCGCACTGAAGTCGGCGGCGTGCGTGTGGGCCGCGGCCCGGGCGTGGATGCCTCCAGCCAGACTTTTGGCAGGCCCATTGCCAGAACCGCGCGGAAAGGGGATACGATCATCTTGGACAACACTTTAGGCGGCTTTGACAACGTGGCCGCAACCCAAAGCCTTTCTTTGGGCAATTTTGCCACAGCCGCGCTTTACCGTTATACACCGCACGTCTTCAACGGCAATTACAATTTTTGGCGATATTATTCGCTGTGGTTTAAGTATCCCAATGGCACAGTCATCCAGTTAGTCGGCGATCCGAATTTCTACGTCATTGACAATGGCGCCAAACGGCCGTTTTCTCAATTCGTGGCGACACAGCGCAAAATCAACACGAATAATGTCATCAGCGTGTCGCAGACCGAGTTCGATTCCTATATTTCGGAAAAACCCATGCCGCCGCTTGACAGCACTCTCATCAAAGGTGATGTCAGTCCGGCCGTTTATCTGATTGAAGACACCAAAAAGCACGCCATTTCTTATCCGGTATTCGTCCAGCGCAAATTTTCGTTTGCCAATGTCGTGACCCTGCCCCAAGCTGAAGTTGACTCTTACGAAACCGGTTCGTTTGTTGCCCCGGTTGACGGCACGCTCATCACGGGCGAAACCGATTTGACCGTGTATCTGGTTGACGCCGGCTTGAAGCGCCCGATTTCTTACGAAGTGTTTGTGGCGCGCAAGTTTTCGTTTGCCAAGCTGATGAAATTGACAGACGCCGAAGTCTTGGGTATTCCTTCGGGCCAGTTTGTTTACCCGCCGGAATCGATTTCCATCAGCCTGAAAGGGGACACCGGCATCTTTTGGTTTAAGAATGGGCAAAAACAGTTTGTGTCCGCGTTCGTGTTCCAACAAAGAAGCGTGGGCAACTTCCCGCGCCTGATGATCGGGGCGGAAGAATTCAACCAAATCCCAACGGGCGTGCCCTTCCCGCCCAAAGACGGCACCGTGCTTAAGGGCGACCAGTCAACTGCGATTTACAAAGTCGAAAATGGCGTATTGAGCATGTTCACAGCTGTCTCCTACAAAAAAGCCCGCTACCCCAAAGCCACGATCCTGCCGCAAGCCGAGGTTGAAGCTTACGAAAAAGGAAATGTTATACCCTGACCCATCCCCGCTAAGAATTCCTTTGAGTTGAGCCGGTAGGCAGGCGGGATTTTAACGCCTTAAATGCATGTGAGGCGTTAAATGACCTATTTGTGCCATGGCACATTTAGGTAGGCCTCAATTTTTGGCGCTTAACATCCAGAGAGAGACTACTATAAGGTTAACCAATTAAGTTTTATTTTTTATGCCAAGACCAGAAGAAGATATAGGGGGCATGTCCGAAAGAGATCAGGCTATGATGAGGGTGTCAGAAGGTCGGGTTGAAAATGGAGATCAAAAACCGAGAGAACTTCAGGCGTTGGAGAAAGAAAAAGAATCAGCACTGCAGGCGTTAGAGACAATGGCAAAGAAACTTCGCGATCAGCGGAAGAATTTGTCAAAGCTTACAGGTTATTAAACCCAAGACCTGTCGGCCGCACCCCTGTTCGATACGAAGACGATGTCAAGGCGGCCATAGACAACCATCCTGTTTGGAAGCGAGTTGAAAAGGAACTCAATGATGGGATGGAGCATGTGCAGCAGAAATTAACGGGAATTATTGAACAAATTGATAGGTTAAACCAGAGTTGAATAACAAACTGTACCTCGGGTGAGACATTGTGCTATAATAGCCAAGGCGGCAAAAAAGCCGCTTTGTTTTTTTGCCTGTTTGCTGATTTCTGTTTATTATTTAAGCCATGGAACCACTAGCCTCAAAAATCAGGCCCAAGAGCTTGGAGGAGTTTGTGGGACAGGAACACCTTGTTGGGAAAGACAAACCCCTGCGCATTGCCATCAAAGGTCGGTACTTGTTTTCGTTTATTCTTTGGGGTCCGCCGGGAGTGGGCAAAACTACTTTGGCGAGGATTTATGCTAACGCTTTGGGCGCGGAATATTTTGAGTTGTCCGCGGTTTCCGCGGGTAAAGATGATATTCGGAAGATTGTGGAGTCGAAAGGTTGGAGAGGCACCCTCCAAGACGAGCGCTCTGCTGGGAGAGTGCCTCTCCTCGACCAGCCTAAGGTTTTGTTCCTTGATGAAATTCACAGGTTTAACAAAGCGCAGCAGGATTATTTGCTCCCTTCCGTGGAATCCGGAAAGTTGACCTTGATCGGCGCCACAACGGAAAACCCGAGTTTTGAAGTCATTTCACCCTTGCTTTCCCGCTGCCGCGTGTTTGTGTTGAATGAACTGAACGGGGAAGAGATGAACCGGATCATTGACCGGACAGGCTTCCAGCTTTCCAAAGACGCCAAGGAATGGCTAATACGAATGGCCAATGGCGATGCCAGGCAGGCGATTACCATGCTGGAAAATACCGTTAAGTTTTACAAGGACATCACGGTTGAAAATCTCAAAAACACTTTACAGAGCAAGCATCTGCGCTATGACAAGCAAGCTGACGAGCACTACAATACTATTTCCGCTTTTATCAAATCCATGCGCGCCAGCCAGCCGGATGCCGTGCTTTATTATTTGGCGCGCATGGTGGAGGCTGGGGAGGATCCCAAATTCATCGCCCGGCGTATGGTCGTGTTTGCGTCTGAAGATGTGGGCCTGGCTGATCCCAAGGCGCTGATGGTGGCCAATGACGTGTTTCGCGCCTGCGAAACCATTGGCTACCCCGAATGCGCCATCAATTTGGCGCATGGTGCGGCGTATCTTGCCCTGGCTCCCAAAAGCCGGGATTCCTACAATGCTTACTTCGCAGCTGTGGAGGATGTCAGGGAACACGGCAACCTGCCGATTCCGCTAAACATCCGCAATGCCCCAACTAAGCTCATGAAAGATTTGGACTATGGCAAGGATTATGAAATGTATGACCAGGAAAGCTATCTGCCTGAAAAACTAAAGGGTAAGAAGTATTTGAAAAGAAGTAAAGAGTAGTGGTAATACTAAGTTAGATAAAACGCAAATTTCGCGATCGCGAAAAAGGCGTTCTGAGTGTCGTTAAAATTTTAATTTTTTCAATAAAATCAAACTTTCATAAATGTTTATTTTACTTTATAATGTTTGAGCTATGCTGCAGATTGGACGCAATATTTTGAGCCTGATTGTTTCCAGGATAATTGCCGGGGTTATCCTGTTTTTAGTTTATACCCAGCTGGCGCAGTATTTGGGCCCGACCGTGACCGGGCAGTATGGCTTGCTGGCTGCCTATGTTACGGTGTTTAATTTTTTTATTGATCTTGGCATGTCGCAGCTGGTTATCAAAAAAATCAGCGAGGATCGCGCCCATGCTGAAAAGTATCTGGGCAATTATTTTGTCATCCAGACAATTTTGGCCGTGGTGTTCGTCGGTATTATGAATGCCGTGGTGTTTATCAACGATTACCCCGTGGATGTCAAAAATGCCTTATACATGGCCAGCCTCGGGTTGTTCCTGTCTACCCTCAGCCTGCCGCTGCGCTCCGTGGTCAGCGCGTTCCAGCGCCTGACCATCATGGCCGGGATTAATTTTTTCAATTCCCTCATCAACGCCTCCATGATGGTTTTGGCCATTGTCTTCCGGCAAAACTTGTTCTTCTTGTCCTTAATCAGCGTTGCAGTGGGCTTGTTTGATTTGATCGTCTATTCGATTTTGGTTAACAAGCGATATGTCAGGCTGAAGCCGGCTTTTGACTTTCAGTTTTGGAAGCAGCTTATTTTGATGAACGCGCCTTTTATCTTTTTGACCTTTTTTAGCATCTATAACCGAATCGACACGCTCCTGCTGCCCAAATTCCGTGATTTCGTGGAAACCGGATATTATACGGCGGCGTATAAATTTTGGGATGTGCTGGCGTTTTTGCCGGCTGTGGTCGGCGTGTCGCTGTATCCGTTTTTTGCCGAGGCCTTGAGCAAGAATTTGAAGGATTACGCCAAAGAGGGCCTGGAAACCTATTCGCGCTATATGATTGCCCTGGCCGTGCCTTTATCCATTGGCGCGTTTATCTTGGCCAAGCCCATAACTTTGGCTTTCTACGGCGAAACTTTTATGCCGGCAGCAAATGCCTTATGGCTTCTGGTGCTGGCAGTCTCACTGCTCATCATTTACTCGCCGGTCAACAGCCTGATTATTTCGCAGATGACCAAGACAGCCATGAAAATCACGGGCTTCAATCTTTTTTATAACCTAGCCGCCAATATTATTTTGTTGCCGCGATTCGGGTTTGTGGCATCCGCGGCCATAACTGTGGGCAGCGAGATCATCCAATTGCTTGCCTACACCTATGTGGTTAACAAAAAAATTATCCGGTACAATTTTTTTCGGTACTTTATCAAGCCCTTGATTGCCGGGGGCATTATGGCTGTTGCTTTGATTCTGCTTGCCGGCCGCAATGTCTGGCTGCTTATCGCAGTTGGCGCCTTGGCTTATTCGGTATCACTTTTACTGCTTAAATTTTTCCATCGCCAGGATTGGGATTTGTTCAAAGCCGCGGTGAATATAAGAAAGTCAGTTGATGTAAAAACGGAAACGGTCTAGTAATTAGTATCATTAGTAAATATGACCATAGGCATCGAAGCAGAGCGGGCCAATTTACCGCAAAAAACCGGAGTGGAGGTTTATGCCGCCCATCTCATCAGGCATTTGGCAAGGCTCGACGCGAAAAATCAATACGTTTTATACTTTCGAACCCAGCCCCAGGAATGGTTTTACCATCTTGGGCCAAATTTTAAGCTTAAAGTCATTCCATTCCCAAAATTTTGGACTCAGTTGCGGATTTCCTGGGAAATGCTCACTCATGCAGTTGACGTGTTGGCGATTTTGGCTTCAGCGCTGCCGATTTGGCATCCTAGAAGGTCTGTGGTCACGGTCCACGATGTGGCCTGGAAATTATTTCCTGAGGCGTTCACGCCATTTATGCGGCATTATCTGGATTGGTCCACCAGGCACGCGGTCAAACAAGCGGCCAAAGTTGTCGCCGTTTCCCAATCGACCAAAAACGACTTAATCAAGCACTACCAAGTTGATCCTCAAAAGATAGAAGTTATCCATTTGGCAGTGGGAGAGCAGTTTAGGCCGCGAAATTATTCAGATTGCCAGCCAACGCTGGATAAGTTCGGCTTGGTCTATCAAAAATACATTTTGTTTGTCGGCACCATGCAGCCGCGCAAAAACATTCCCCGCTTAGTTGAAGCATTTATCAAGATTAAGAAAGATAATCATATGGAGGAGAAACTGGTGATTGTGGGTAAAAAAGGCTGGCTGTGGGAGCCGATCGAGCAAAAAATTAAGGAAAGCGGACTTGGTCAAGCGGTGCAGGTTTTAGATTATGTCACGGATGAAGATTTGCCGTTTTTGTTTGCCGGAGCTTCGCTTTTGACTTTGCCGGCGCTTTATGAAGGCTTTGGCCTGCCGCCGCTGGAGGCCATGAAGTCCGGAGTGCCAGTAGTGGTTTCAGATGTTTCGTCACTTCCGGAAGTGGTAGGGGATGCCGGACTCCTCGTGGATCCCAATTCTGTTGATTCGGTGGCCGAAGGCCTGCTGCAGGTTTTGACAGATAAAGAATTACGTTTGCAAATGATTGCGAAAGGTTTGGAGCAAGCCAAGAGGTTTTCGTGGGAGAATACAGCAAGAAAAACTTTGTCGTTGTTTGAGAGTTTGAAAGCCCTTAATCATCCCGAGGCAAGAATCATGACAAGTAATCGGGGATCTTAGTAAAGGCTTTTGTAAGATCCCCGCTCAACTTTAAGAAATTTTCAGCGGGGATGGGAGCATATTATATGTTTTTATTCTCAATTTTCCTAATCTTATTCGCAGTGTTTTTCTATCTTTTTCTGCGCGACCGAAAACATCAGTTCAGCCCGTTGTGGCTCATGCTTTCGACGTGGATGATCGGACTTGGCGTGCCGCAGCTTCATCTGTCGCGTATTGAAAAAGACTGGTATCCGGCCTTTTGGCTGCTTTTAATCGTGTCTTTGTGTATGTTTGTGATTGGATTTTATGTGTTTGATTGGATTTGGCGCAAAAATGTAACCCGCCCATTTATGGGCGCTGATAAATCAGCGGGCTACAGCGGAGTTAGCAGCCAACAGTTAAAAATTAACAGTTTAAGAGTAATAATTTATGCCTTATTTTTCATTTCACTTATTGCCCTTGCAATGTTCTATACCCGTGCTGGCAACTTTCCGCTGCTCGCTCCTGACACCGACGTCTTCCGATTCGTGGCCGATGAGCAAGTGCCGGGCTTAATCAATTACACAGCCCAGTTTGCCCGGCTGTTTATCCCGCTTAGTTTTTTTCTGATTTTTTATGTAGCGCGCCCATTTATGAGCTCAAACCCAGAGCCGATAAATCGGAACGCTACAAAGTGGGATCTTATACTCATAATTCTCATCGGCGCTATAAGCCTCACCCTCTTTGCCTCACGCACCCAGATATTTTTTGTAGATCTTTGGGTCATGGCCCTGTATCTTTTGATGCGCAAACCCAACCTCAAGCAAGCGCTCAAGTTTTATCCGATTTTTCTTTTGATTTCCGTTCTGGTTCTGGCCGCCGTGCCGCTTTATCGGCAGTATAAAAGCTATGGCACAACTGATTATTTGGCCGGAGTGACCAGCATTGATTCTTCGGGCTTCAATCCCATAGGCAAGGCCTTGCTGCCGATTTATGTCGGCGTTTCTTTCAACCAGCAGGCGCTTTTGCACGTCACGGAATATTATGAGACAAATGATTTGCAGCGTGGCAAAGTTTCTCTTGATCCGTTCACGAACATTTTTGGCAAAGCGATTCCCACGCTCAACAAATACAAGTCTGACTTCGACCTTTGCGCCATCTTCAAATGCTGGTGGAACACGGGCACGTACCTCTTCCCATTTGTTCAGGATTTCGGCAAGGCCGCTTTTGTCTTCGTGCCATTCCTGCTTGCTGGTATCTTGGCTGCAGTCTGGCGCTATTGGCAATCAAGTCCAAATTTCCTATCATTAAACCTCTACGCCTACGCCTGCTTTTTCATTATCATGACTATTTACCTGTCATTTACGGTCCGAGCAGAGATGTATTTGGATTTATTTTTGCTGCTGGCAATCCACTTGGCCGTTAGTAAAAAAGTTATACCTGGATATAGCACAAATATAGCATAAATATAGTATGACAAAATTTGTTCTTCATGGCGGCGCAACCAGAAGGTTTGAGCTAGAGGGCAATAGAGGCTTCTTTAAAGAAATACTCACGGGCTTGCCGCAAAAAGTCAGGGTGCTTTTGATTTACTACGCGCGGCCGGAAACAGATTTTTTTGAATTATTGCAGGATGATACAAATAACTTTCGATCGACTTCTCCCGACAAGGATATAGAGCTGGAAATCGCCAGCGAAGATCAGGATACATTCCGTAAGCAGATCGAAAATGCTGATGTGATTTATGTCAGGGGCGGGGATACGAAAAAACTTTTGGCCAAAATAAATCAAACACCTGATTTCGCCGATTTGATCAAAGGCAAGGTCTATGCCGGCAGTTCCGCCGGCATGTATTTGCTCTGCAAACATTATTATTCCAATGACAGAAAACAGTTCGAGCAAGGCTTAGGCATTCTGCCCATTAAAGGCTTGGCTCATTGGGACCAAAGCAAGCACGACATTCTTGACCAGCTAAAAAACATCGGCGAAGACCTGCCGATTTACAAACTATCCGAAGGTCAATTTATTGTCTTGGAATCTTAGAAATTGATTGAATATTTCTTGAAGTAAAAATACTTAAATACTTTACAGTATTTAAGTAAATTGCTAAAGTAATTATATGGCCAAGTTTTCGTTGAAAGCAAAATTGAGTTATAAAGATACTCAGGAAATGATTATGAGTTTGTGCACAGCTATTGCGGCGATTCAAAATACGCGTGAGGCCGCGCAATTGCTCACAGACCTTTTGGGCAAGCAGGAAATGGAAATGCTTGCCAAGAGGCTTAAGATCGCCGAACTACTGCTCAACGGCGAGACGTATCAGAACATCAGAGAAGCGTTGAAGGTGAGCGAGCCAACTATTGCCCGGGTAAACCATTGGACGCAGCAGTCGGGAGAAGGATACAGGCTGGTTTTGGAGAGAACAAGGCAAAAAAGAAAGAATTTAGGCGAAGCGGAAAAGCCGGTAAGATTATCAGCTCTCAAACGCAAGTACCCGATGTACTTCTGGCCGCAGATCATGCTGGAGCACTGGGCAAAGTCGTCTTCCCAGAAAGAAAAACGCCAGATGAAAGAAATTTTGGAGAAGTTGGGTGCTAAGCGCAAGTTATATTCGGAATTAGATAAGCTTTTAGCGAGTAATTACAATACTTAAATACTTTACAGTATTTTAGTATTTACTAAAATTTTATGCTTACGGGAATTGAGGAATATAAAAAAGTTATCGAAGAAAACTTTTCCGGCCTTAAGGTTAAAAGCATTGAGAAAATAGGCGAAGGGTGGGATAACTTTGCTTTTTTGGCGAATGGGGGTTTAGAGTTTCGATTTCCGCAAGATGGCCGCGACTATTTAATAAAGCAAATACAAGCCGAGATATGCTTGATGCCTAAGCTGCAGGATTTTTTCAATTTAGCGATTCCCAATTTTCAATACGTGGGCAAGCACAAGGATCTGCCGTTTGTGGGCTACTCGCAGATAGTTGGGGTTCCTTTGAAGCCGGATCTTTTCGGGACGCTTTCAGCTTCCGCCAAGACAAGGGCGGCTAAGGATTTGGCGGATTTTGTCTCAAAGCTGCACAGTTTCCCTCTTGATGTAGCGCGGCAGTGCGTAGCATGGGAAGAAACCTCAAAAGAAATTTACACAAAAAAGCATCAGCGTCTCCCCGAGCTTCAAGGCAGAATACCGCAGCGTTTGATCGGCTATTTGGAATCCCAATTTAGGTTTTATTTTCAGGAACTTGCCGAGTTTGAATCTCCCGCAGTTTTGGTGCACCAAGACCTCAGTCCGGACCATATAATTTACAATTGGGACAACCAGAAAATTGAGGGAATAATAGATTTCGGCGATATTGCAATTTCCGATCCTGATTTGGATCTCCGCTGGATGGTTGATCCCGATGATTTTACCCCGGATTTTCTGGATGAGTTTTTGCAATATTATCAGCATCCGAATCCTGGCATGCTCAAGAAAAAATTGATGTTTTTTTGGAACGTAAGCGCCTTGGTAGATCTGTTTCATGGCATCGATAATCAGGACGAAAAGAAATTTGCAACCGGCATTAAATATCTCGAACGAAATGCCAAAAGTTAGCGTAATTGTTATCCTTTGGAACAGCAAGAAATATCTTAAGCCAGTGATGGATGCGGTCTTGGGGCAGACTCACAAAGACTTGGAAGTGATTACGGTGATCAATGCTGATGACGGGGCCAGGGAAATGCTTCAAAAGGATTATCCACAGGTTAAGATTTTGGATCCTGGAAAAAATCTTGGGTTTGCCGGAGGGAACAATTTGGGGATAAAGAATTCTTCCGGCGAATTTATCCAGCTTGTGAATCCGGATTTGATTTTGGAGCCTGATTATATCGAAAAAATGCTTAAAGCTTTTGAAGACCCCAAGATAGCTGCGGCAACCGGGAAACTTTTGCGTTATGATTTCGAGCATAACCAAAAGACCGGTATTATAGATTCAACTGGGGTTGTAATGTCAGTGTCAGGCCGAGGGCGTGATCGGGGCCAGAACCAAGTTGATCAAGGCCAATTTGATCAAGGTCGAACCTTGAAGGTTTTTGGCGTCAGCGGTGCAGGGCCTATGTATCGGCGAAACACCTTGGATGCTGTGAAGTATTGTTCCCCCTCATCTGTCGCTGGGGCGACATCTTCTCCCGCAAGGGGAGAAGATGATTTGTGTGAGTTCTTTGATGAAGATTTTGGGTCTTACTGGGAAGACGTGGATTTGTCCTGGCGCTTGAACCGCGCGGGGCTTCTGAACGTTTACGTGCCGGAAGCGGTGGCTTATCACGGTCGGGCAGCCGGTTCATCCAGGGGTGGTTATCTGAAAGTCTGGAATTTTATCAAGCACCACAAGCAGCTTTCACCTGTTGTTCGGCAACTAAATTACAAGAACCACATTTTGATGTATATTAAAAATGCCCCGTTGCGGTGGCTGCCGTTTTTTATCGTTCGGGAAATCGCCATGCTTGGGTATATACTGCTGTTTGAGATTAGTACATTAAAAGTGATTCCCCTGTTGTTACGACAAGTTCCCAGAATATTAAAAAAAAGAGCCGCAGTTTTGCACCGAGGCTAGGAAGAGCTTTACGGCATCAGGGTTTAAGGGGTATCGCGGACAACTCCGCAATAATTCGCTTGATCTTCTTATGGATGGCTAGTGGGCAGACCCGGATCTTCAACGTCTTGTAAAAGGCCAGAGTTTCGGCCATAGCTGCTTTTCTCTGGTCATAGTATCGCAGGTATTCCAAGTAGTGTCGGTGCCACTTGGCCAGTTCATCCAAGACGCTTAGTGTCAGATCGACCACGGGAGCCAATGCGGCACGGTCGATCATAGTTTGGATTTCAGACCCGATCGGCGTCAAGCGCGGGACCATGCCTGAGTGCATGTATCCTTTCCTCCTTGGCAAAAGTATCCAGATTCATCTTATATAATATCATGGATTTAACAATTATTATTCTTAATTACAATACCAAAGATCTTCTGCGAAAATGTCTGAAGTCGGTGTTTGCTTCGCATACGAATTTTCAGTTTGAGGTTTTAGTTTCGGACAATGAGTCGCAAGACGGCAGCCAGGAAATGATCGGGGCGGAATTTCCGGAAGTGAAATTGATTGAAAATAACGCGAATTTGGGATTTTCAAAAGGGAATAACGCGGCCCTGCGCCTTGCCCAAGGACGATATTCATTGCTTTTGAACTCTGACACAGAAGTTAAGTCCAATACTTTTGATCTGTCTATCAGATACATGAACTTGCATGCGGAAGCCGGGGCTATGGGCTGCAAAGTTTTGCTGCCAAATGGGGAATTAGATGAAGCTTGTCGCAGGAAATTTCCCAATCCCCGGAATGCTTTTTTGCGCTTGTTTGGACTGCGAAAATTCAGTAATTACAATATCACGAGGCCTATTGACCAGGAAACCGAAGTTGATTCAGTCATGGGTGCATATCTGATGATCAGAAAATCCGTAATGGACCAAATCGGATTACTCGACGAGGATTTTTTCATGTATGGCGAGGATTTGGACTGGTGCTGGCGCGTCAAGGAAGCCGGGTACAAGGTAATGTATTATCCCCAGGTCGTGATTACGCATTACAAATACGGTTCAGCACAATTGGTTCCGTTTCGTACCATCAAGTTGGCGCATGATGCCATGAAAATTTTTTACCGCAAGCATTACGCACAAAAATATAACCGGCTTTTTAACCAGCTGGTTTATCTTGGTATAAATCTGCGAATGTTCTTGGTTCTTGTCGTGAATTTGTTTAGAAACAAAAAAAGCGTCCATTGAGAACGTTGAGAGAGGGATGGGGGGAGGAGCGGTTGATGGCAGCTTGTGCCGTCGGTTGCTCCTACCCCCGGTTTCCCATCGTCGTTTGGCTTCCTGTCCCGGACTTCAGTCCAGCACTTAGTTCGTGCTCTTAAGTCTGTCCAAGGCAGTTGCCTTCGGCCGCCCAGTGGCAGCCGATTTGGTCGCCCGAGTCGAGGCTCGGGCTCGCGCTGTTCAGTGTTCGCCAGTTGAGGAGGGTTAGCTGGCTATAGCTGCTCCTTTCACGAAATCCGTGGTTGTTGCGTCTGAGGCAACGGACTGATGCAGCGCTGTGCCACTGCCGAAATTGGAACAGCTACAGGCTGTTCACAACCATCAGGCCATTGGTCTCGTGGACGGAGCCTGAAGAGGAAGTTAGATCACGGCGGCCGTACCTCGGGGCCGAAACCGTCAAGCGTGATGCGGGCCATGCCAGACCTCCTTCATCTTGATGGATCTGTTACAGGCCACGCAAGCTTGCTAGGCTTGCCGAACTAAGCGTTGCACCTCCGGCGACAGAGAAGAACGGCCACGAGCGCGCGGCGGGCGATCCAGTAACGATAGAGCGATCGCGAGCGCCGCAGAGGGTAACGGTGGTGACGACGGGCTATTGGTACCTCCTTGTGTGATAAAACGAGTATAAAACTGCCATAAATGTTTGTCAACGTCTATTAAGGACTATCATTTTACTTGCGAGATATAATTTGTTAAAGTGACAATAATGGACCAGAAAAAAAGTCTCAATTTAATTGCCTCAGTTCTTATTTTGGGGCTGGTGTTTGGTATTGGCTATGGCGTTGGTAGTCAAAAGATTAGGCTTGAGGGCAGCAACATCACCATCCAGCGCGGCAATGTTCCCACCAACGGGGATTACTCGCTGCTTTGGGAGACTTTGGATTTGCTTAACCGGAAATATGTGGACCGACCGCTTGACCAACAGGAGCTTTTATATGGCGCAGTTGCCGGATTGGTCAGGGCCGTTGGTGATCCTTATACGGTTTTCCTTGATCCGAAAGAAGCGAAAGAATTCGATGAAGAACTTTCCGGGAGTTTTAATGGCATCGGCGCGGAGATTGGCATCAAAAATGACCAGCTCGTGGTCATAGCGCCTCTGGAAGGCACTCCGGCGGCGAAAGCCGGCCTTCTGCCCGGAGATGGGATATTAGCCATAAATGGCGAGCCGACCAACGGACTGACAGTTGACCAGGCAGTGTCCAAAATCCGCGGCCCTGCCGGCAGCGAAGTCACGTTGAGCATTTTGCATAAAGATGAGCGGCAGCCGGAAGAGAAAATTATTCAGCGCGCCCGCATCGAGATCAAAAGCTTGAAATTCGAAACCAACGAGATTGACGGGAAAAAGATTGGCATTATCAAATTAAATCGTTTTGGGGACGATACCAAAGGCTTGTTTGATCATGTGGTGGATGTGGTCATGGCCGGCAATTATGACGGACTGATTGTGGATTTGAGAAATAACCCGGGCGGATACTTGGAGACCAGCATCGAGATCGCCTCGAATTGGGTGGATTCAGGGAAAGTTGTGGTCAAAGAAGTTCGGTTTAATGACGAGGAGAAATCTTATCCATCAAGCGGGTTGGCTAGGCTGAAAGAGTTAAAAACCGTGGTTTTAATAAACGGCGGCTCGGCTTCGGCTGCGGAAATTTTGGCCGGGGCGCTGCAGGATCATAAGAAGGCAACATTGGTTGGCGATAAAACTTTTGGCAAAGGCTCGGTGCAGGAGCTTAACCTTATGAAAGACGGCTCGGATTTGAAAATCACCACCGGCAAATGGCGCACGCCAAAAGGGCGGGATATTAACAAAAACGGCTTGGAGCCGGACATCAAAGTTGAGATGACCAGAGAAGACATCGAAGCTGACCGTGATCCCCAAATGGACAAAGCCTTGGAGTTGTTGAGGTAATTAGTCAATCATATGACATCGCACGAGCTTAGAGAAAAATATCTTAAATTTTTCCAAGCAAGGGGCCACAAGGTAATCCCTTCCGCGCCACTGATCCCTGAAGGAGACTCGAGCACCTTGTTTATTGGATCAGGAATGCAGCCACTCGTTCCATATTTGCTTGGAGAAAAGCATCCGGACGGTACGAAACTGGTTAATTCACAGAAAAGTTTTCGCGCAGAAGATATAGAAGAAGTCGGCGACAACAGGCACACAACTTTTTTTGAAATGCTTGGCAATTGGTCTCTCGGCGATTATTGGAAAAAAGACCAGCTTGCCTGGTTTTTTGAGTTTTTGACAAATAAAGAAACAGGTGTCGGTTTGCCTGCCGATCGTCTGTATGTGTCGGTGTTTGTCGGAGATCCAGAGAATAACATTCCCCGAGATGAAGAATCCCCGGCGATTTGGCAAAATTTGTTCGAGACAGGCGGAATCCCTGCCCCAATTGTTGAACTGATTACAGAAGAAAAGGGGAGCGAAGAAGGAATGCAGGAAGGCAGAATTTTTTATTACGGAGCAAAAAAGAACTGGTGGAGCAGAACCGGCGTTCCTGCGAACATGCCGGTTGGGGAGCCGGGAGGGCCTGATTCTGAAGTGTTTTATGATTTTGGAACGCCCCACGACCCAAAATTCGGCAAAAATTGCCACCCTAATTGCGATTGCGGCCGTTTTTTGGAAATTGGAAACTCGGTTTTTATGGAATATGTAAAGACCGAGAGAGGTTTCGAGAAGCTAAAGCAGCAAAATGTGGATTTCGGCGGCGGACTGGAGAGGTTAGCTGCGGCATCGAATAATGATCCGGATATTTTTGAGGTTGATGTATTAAAGGGGGTTTTTGACGCACTTCGTAAGAATTACAGCTGGGATTATGGTTCAGTTGAAATTGATCAAAAATCCCGAATGAGGATTGTGGCTGATCATGTCAGGGCGGCTGTTTTTATGATTGGAGACGGAGTATTGCCTAGCAATAAAGAACGCGGTTACGTTCTCAGAAGACTTTTACGCCGATCCATATTTAATGCCTATAAATTTGCACCAGGATTTTCAAATCTTTACCCGTTAGTCCGGGTTGTTACTGACATCTATAATGACGCTTATCCGGAGCTTTCACAACAAACAAAAAAAATACAGGAAGTTTTTGAAGCGGAAGAAATGAAATTTATGGAAACTTTGGAAAGAGGTGAAAAAGAGATTGAGAAAAGGATTAAGGAGCATAACGGTCTTTCAGGAAAGGATGCTTTTGATTTATTTCAGACTTTCGGATACCCGTTGGAGTTAACGAAAGAAGTTGCGGAATCAAGAGGGTATTTGCATATTGGTTTACTTCAAGGATTTGAAGTGGAATTGGAGAAATACAAAGAAAAACATAGAAAGCTTTCACAGACAGCATCAAGTGGCATGTTCAAGGGCGGGCTGGTGGACCACGAACCGCAGACTATTAAGCATCATACGGCACATCATCTGCTTTTGGCGGCATTGCGTCAGGTTTTGGGCAGCCATGTGCTTCAGAGGGGATCAAATGTCAGCTCCGAGCGGCTGCGAATAGATTTTTCGCATCCCGAGAAAATGACGAAAGAGCAATTGGAGCAAGCTGAAAAAATCGTCAATCAAAAAATTTCAGAGAACCTTGAGGTCAAGAGGGAAGAGATGCCTAAAGCCGAGGCTGAGAAATCGGGCGCCTTGGCCGAGTTTGGGGCCAAGTATGGCGAGGTCGTAAGCGTGTATAGCATATATAATAAAGACGGTTCGGTTTTTTCCCGCGAATTCTGCGGTGGCCCGCATGTTGCGCACACCGGCGAGCTTGGCCAATTTAAGATTAAGAAAGAAGAAGCTGTGTCCGCCGGGGTCCGAAGAATTAAGGCGACTACCATATGATAAACCTTGAACAAATTTCGAGTTTGCCAATTGAAGTGACTAACGACTTTCGCCTCAAGTTTAACCCGCCGCTTAGGGACATCCAGCCGGCAGTGCGCACTCTTGCCGAAATGGTGCCGGTACTTATGGATCCTTCTTTCCAATCAGAGCGCAAGGAAATGTATTACATGTACCGCAACATCCACATGCCCGAACATGTGCAAACCATCCGCGACAACAACATCAGATATGACATTACCGTCACGCCGCCGACGATGCTGGGGCAGGAATTCAACAAAATGCTCGGCCATTACCATCCGTACAAACCCGGGTTAACGCAACCGATTGCTTACCCGGAAGTTTATGAGGTCTTGCATGGCGAAGCGCTGTTTCTACTCCAGAAAACCGAACCAGACTATCACAAGGTGCTGAATGTCTTGGCCATCCGCGGCAAGGCAGGAGACAAAATAATTTACCCCCCGAATTACGGGCATATCATGGTCAACACCGCCTCAGAAGTTTTGGTCACGGCCAATTGGTGCGCTGATAAGTTTGTTTCTTTATACGAGCCGATCAAGATCCATCACGGTATGGCCTACTATGTCGTCTCTGACGAGGTTGAACTGTTTAAGTTTGTGCCAAATTCCAATTATCAAGACTTGCCGCCAGTGCGCATGATTGACACCAAATTTATGTCGAAACTGGCCATCAGCGGCAGCCAGCCTATGTACCAGACCGGAGTGACGAACCCTGAAAGCCTGGATTTTTTGAACAATCCCGAGAAATACATCATGGAATTGGCCGGAATCACTTCTTAATGCTAGAATACGCTTAAGAATGGCTACGGTTATCAAACTCGGCAAAAAAGATGATATTGTTTCAGTCATCCGGCGCATCAAAGACCTCAAGGACAAAGAGGTGGTCTTTGAATTGGAAAAAGGCTCTTTACTGTTGTCGAGCTCGGCCAACCTTAAACTTATTAAGCGCACGGGCGAAACTTTGGGCAAGAAAGTTTCGGTGACGACTGATGACGAATTGGGCAGACTGTTGGCCATCAAAGCCGGCGTGCTTTTGGACCAAACCGAAGAGGATGTTAAGCGGATAGCGCCGCGAGCTAGGATGTTTAGCCAAACCAAACGAACCGGAGTTGGAGATTTGCGGGCCAAAAGAACCCTGCCGAAATCCGTCCTCAAAGTTGATGCTTCTCCTTTGGCTAAATATTTGACCAAAGGGTTGCCTAAACCCCGGTTTGCAAAGGTTTACAAAACGGGCCTTATCAGTCTGCTGGCCCTGGCCATTATTGTCGGCGTGGTTTTGATTGGCTTGCCTCAGGCCAATGTGGTGGTGTATGCCCGATCAGAGCCGATTTCCCGCGACATTGATTTGCGCGTGGACAAAAGTGCTAGCGAATTTAATCCAGACACTTTGACTGTTCCGGGCAAGCTTATTGTGCGCGAGCTGTCCCAAACCAAAAATTATCCAGTGACCGGCACGAGAGTGGCTGGGGAGAAAGCTTCTGGAGAAGTGGTGATTTACAACGGCACTAACAATACCTTAAAACTTTTGGCTTCGACCACGACATTTACGGTGGACGGCAAAAATTACCATTTCACCAGAGACGTGACTGATATCAAACCTTCTTCCCAAAATTCCAATCCCAACCAGCCAGTGCCCATAGTTGCAGCTGAGGGCGGGGAGCGTTATAATTTGTCCTCTCAAACTCGGCTGGAGATCAAAAACGCGGCATTGGGAAACCGGCCAGAGGTTTATGCTGTCTCCGGTGAGATAACCGGCGGCACCTCCTCGGCTCAGTTGGCGTTGTCCCGGGAAGATTTGGACAAGGCCCTAATTCAGTCAACTGAAGACTTGATCAAAACCGCCGAGACCGAACTGAATGCTGAAACACCCGGCCACAGTTTTATTTCTTCCGGCGCAAAAGTTGAGGTTCTGGCTCAAACCGCGAACAAGAATTTGGGAGACGCGGCGGAAAATTTTGACTTCACAGTCATCGCCAGGATAAGCGGACTGGTTTTTAAGCAAAGCGACGCCTCCGGCTTGATCAGCCAGCAGATCAACTCCTTGCTTTCGGAAGATAAATATTTGGTGGAAGGCGCTGAACAGAAACTCACAACTTCATTCAAATCCCTGGATCTTGGTGTTGGAATAGGGACTTTGGCTGTCCATTTCGAGACGCTCGTGGCTTACAAAATTGACCAGACCAATCTTAGCCGGATTTTATCCGGCAAAAAAGCTTCGGAAATCAAGGAGATTTTGCTCTCCAAGCCGGAAATAGACCGCGTGGACGTGAAATTTTCGCCATTTTTCGTCCGCAAAGCCCCTCGTTTCAATGGCCGGATACAGATAGAAACTGTCCTTTCCCAGTTCTAGCCGTTTGACAGGGATGTTTGGATTTGCTAATATTTTCGAGCAATTAGAAACACGCCTATCACTGCTCCACAAGACTTAGGGAAGTCTATTCCACAATCTAAGAATGTCATTGAGCTCGAGGGCAAGGTCATAGAGACTCTGCCTGGCGCTAGTTTTCGCGTGCAAATCGCCTCGGGGCAGGTGATTTTGGCCCATATTGCAGGCAAATTGCGAGTTAATAAAATTCGAATTTTGCCGGGGGATAGGGTGATCGTGGAAGTCACGCCGTATGACCTGACGCGCGGGCGCGTGACTAGACGCTTAAGATAGTTGAAAGTTCATAAAGTTATGAAAGTACGCGCATCAGTTAAGCCATTTTGCAAGAAGTGTAAAGTAGTCCGAAGAAAAGGACGCGTTTTTATTATCTGCGACAATCCCAAGCATAAGCAGCGCCAAGGCTAGATAATTCTCAAGTTTCAATTCTCAATTTACAAATAAATCTCAATGATCAATTTTCAAGTAAAATTCAAAGATTAGGCCCGTAAGCCTTTGATAGTTGGCTTATTGAAAATTAATTGCAAATTGAAAAATGCAAATTGTTAATTAATTCTTATGGCATTAGTCAGAATCGCTGGAGTAACCCTCCCGCAGCAAAAAAGAATCGAAGCCTCGCTCCCGTACATATACGGCGTTGGCTGGTCTGCATCCAGGCGCATCTTGGCTGCGGTCAAAGTTGACCCGAATAAACGGACTCAAGAACTGTCTGAGCCTGAAATTGCCCGGATTAGGGAATTCATTGAAAAGAATTATATGGTGGAAGGCGCGCTTCGGCAGCAGGTGAGCGGCAACATTAAGCTGAAAAAAGAAATCGGGAGCTGGCAGGGGTTGCGCCACATCAAGGGTCTGCCGGTTCGAGGCCAGCGTACCAAGACCAATTCCAGGACAAGGCGCGGCAATGTGCGAAAGACCGCGGGGTCAGGCCGCCGAGCGTCAGCAGAAAAAACATAGACGATGCGAATCTACAAATATAATGCCAATCTACAAATTTCGAATAACCAAACCCTAAGGATTAAGACATTGGCAATTCGCCAGATTGGCATAAGATTCGCAAAGTAGCATCATATATATGGGACAACAGAAGGCCACGACAATTAAGGGAGATGATCTAAGCATTAAACAGGATGCTGTTGCTGACATTGCTCCGAAGAAGAAAAAGAAAGAAAAGGTCCGCATGGCCCGCGGCCGCATTTATGTCCAGTCGACTTACAACAACACAATCGTGACTGTCACAGACCAAAACGGCAATGTCATCGGTTGGGGATCAAGCGGCAAGACGGGATTCAAGGGTTCGAAAAAATCCACCCCTTACGCCGCACAAAAAACCATGGAAGATACGCTCGCGCGGCTGAAGGATGTGGGACTTATGGAGGTTGATGTGATGGTCAAAGGCATTGGCACAGGCCGCGAATCCGCAGTTCGGGCCTTGCAAGGCTCGGGTTTGACTATTTTAAGCATTAAGGATCAGACGCCGATTCCACACGGCGGCGTGCGACCCAAAAAAGCCCGCAGGGTTTAATTTTTAATTCTAATTACTGCTTACTATTTACTAATTACTAGTTATGGCTAGATATACAGGACCCAAAATCAAGCTTTCCAGAAAATTCGGCGCCGCCTTGACGCCGAAAGCCGATAAATATTTGGCCAAAAGGAACTATCGCCCCGGCATGCACGGCCAGAATCCGCAGCGGATTTCTGAATTCGGCCTCCAGCTTCGCGAAAAGCAAAAAGCCAAAGCGATTTATGGCATTATGGAGCGCCAATTCCGCCGCTATTATGAGAAAGCCAGCAAAAAAGTCGGGGTGACGGGCGATGCCCTGCTTCAGATGCTCGAAACCCGGCTGGACAATGTGGTTTACCGTCTGGGCTTTGCCCAGACCAGGCCGCAAGCGCGGCAGCTGGTCAATCACGGATTTTTCAAAGTCAACGGCAAAAAGGTCAACATTCCGTCTCTTGCGCTCAAGGTTGGTGATGAGATCTCCATTGCCGAAAATAAGCAAAATTCGCAGTACTTAAAAATTTTGACTCCGGTTTTAGTAAACGCCAAAGTCGTCGAGTGGTTGTCCCTTGACACCAAGAATTTTTCCGGCAAGGTTTTGTCCAATCCCAGCCGAGAGCAGATGGAAAACCTCATCAATACCCAGCTTATAGTCGAACATTATTCAAGATAATTAATTTTTTAATCTTATGGAAAAAATACCGCTGCCAAACAAGGTTTCGTTTCAAGAACAGGGGCGCAACCATTACCAGTTAATCATGGAGCCGTTGTATCCTGGTTTCGGCATGACGCTGGGCAACGCATTGCGCCGAATCCTGCTTTCATCTCTGCCCGGGGCCGCTGCCACCGCAGTCAAGATCAAAGGGGTTGACCATGAATTTTCCACTATTCCCAATGTCAAGGAAGATGTAATTGAGATCATCCTCAATCTCAAACAGCTGCGCATGAAGGTTCATGCAAATGAGCCTGTTAGGCTCGAGCTAAAGGTTAAGGGTGAAAAAGAAGTGAAGGCCGCTGATTTTAAGAAAAACAGCGACGTGGAGATCGTTAACCCCGAGTTGCATTTGGCGACCTTGGACAACAAATTGGCTGAGTTCGAAATGGAAGTCATCGTCAACACCGGACGCGGATACGTGCCGGTCGAACAGCGGGAAAACGAAAAACTGGAAATCGGTATGATCGCCGTGGATGCCATTTACACTCCGATCAGAAACGTCAATTTCGAAATCAAACACGTTCGCGTGGGTCAAATCACCAACTACGATGAACTGGTCATGACGGTCGAAACCGATGGCACTATTACCGGTAAGGACGCGCTCGACCAGGCCAGTCGAGTTTTGCTTGATCATTTTTCGCTGTTGGGCGGGGAAAATTTGTCCCGCGAGGAAGAAGCTATGGAATTGGAATTACCCAAAGAAGAAGGAATCAAAACCCCGGAAGAGGACGACTTGAAATCGCTTGGTTTGTCCAACCGCTCTTTCAATGCCTTGGCCAAGAACAACATTGTCAGAATTTCCCAGCTTCAGGCTTTGTCCCACGAGGATTTGATCAATATGGAGGGCTTGGGGGAAAAGTCGGTAGAAGAGATAGAGAGATTGCTGGCGGCGTACGCCGGCAAATAGGTCACATATCACATAACACGTATCACGCAACATGAGGCACCTCAAGAAGAAGAAAATCGGCAAGGGGCGGGATCAGAAGCGCAAGCTCCTGCGAAGTTTGGCGGCTTCAACCGTGGTTTACGAAAAAATCCAGACCACTGAAGCCCGGGCCAAAATTGCCCGTGTAGTCGTAGAAAAACTGATTAGTAAGGGCAAAAAAGATGATTTGCACAATAAGCGGCAGATTTTTGCCGCCCTGCCTCACAATGCCGCCCGCAAAGTTATTGAAGTTTTGGGTCCGCGATACAAGACGCGGCCGGGCGGGTATACGCGTATTGTCAGAATCGGCAAGTATAAAGACGGCATGCCGAAAGTCCAACTTGAGTTAGTTTAAAGTTCTGAGTTCTAAGATCATAACGTTATGAAAACATTTTTGCCGAAAACTTCAGAGATTCAGAGAATCTGGTATGAAGCTGATGCCAGCAAGTTTACTTTGGGCAGGCTGGCTTCTAAAGTCGCTTCGGTTTTGCGCGGCAAGCATAAAACCACCTTCACCCCCCACATGGATGTCGGCGATTTCGTGGTGGTGAAAAACGCAAGTCTTATCAAGTTTACCGGTCGCAAACTTGAGCAGAAGCGCTACCACCGCTTTTCAGGATATCCGGGCGGGTTGTATTCCAAGAAGCTTTCCGACCGGATGAAGTCTGAGCCGGAAAAGGTCATCCGCGACGCGGTGTTTAACATGGTTGATTCTAACCGTCTTCGCAAGGACATTCTTCGAAGACTGAAGGTCGTGGCGTCGGACAAGCATGATTATCCTGTGCAAAAGGAAATAGTATGACAATAGCTAAAAAACCAGCGCACAAAAAACCAGTTGTCCGCAAGAGAGTCGCGGCCAAGCTACAAATTCAAACCGCAGTTCAGCCGATCGCTGTTGAGGAAGCTAAGCCCCATGTACCCAAAATCGCTCCAGGCAAACATTTTCACGCAGTCGGCCGCCGCAAGACCGCGGTCACGCAAGTTTTGCTGTCAGGCGGCAACGGCACGATTACCGTCAATGAACTGCCCTTTGAGAAATATTTTGCCACTGAGGATCTGCGCGTTATTGTCCAGCAGCCCCTCAATGCGGTAGGCATTCTTAAAAGTATCAATGTCCGAAGCAAGATCCATGGCGGCGGCATACACGCGCAAGCGGAAAGCATGCGCCACGCCATTGCCCGCGCCATCATTGCCATGAACCCGGAAAGTCGCCGGCTCCTTAAAAAGCATGGCTTTCTGACCCGCGACCCGCGCGTAAAAGAACGAAAGAAGCCGGGTTTGAAGAGAGCCCGCCGCGCTCCGCAGTTTTCCAAGCGTTAAAGATCCGCTACTGGAACAAAAATCGCCAAGAATGGCGATTTTTATATGCTCTTTAAGCAAGCTGTAAGCCGAATTCTGTCTGACCCAGCTCCAGTTTTTGCAAACTGGAGCTGGGGAAGCAATCATCTATCTAAGGCCTAACATTGCTGTTAGGCTCAAGCTGTCTACCCGCCCTGGTACCAGTCGCTTTCGCTCCGGTACAGGACCTATTCGACATTGCACTGTCAGGTAAGTATTTAGCGCGTTTCAGCCGGACTTAACCGGGTCGTTTCTGTTCGCAACTCTAAGGTTACCCTTTGGCGGGCGTTACCCGCTACCTGATGCTGAATTAACTCATGAGACTCAATCCAACAAACGTGTTCGGACTTTCCTCCCAGCTCCAGTTTTTGCAAACTGGGGCTGGGCGACTGCTCGCTTACTTAAAGAGCCAAATAATCATACTCTGCCTTGACGGGAAAGTCAAGATGCTATATAATTATCACGATCCTTTCAGTCGAAGGGAAGTTCATTAAGTCGCAAAGGGTTCCTAGTTTCAATAATTAGTGAGTTTCCCTTTGTTTTGAAAGCGAACAATGGCTAAGAAATTGTTTGTCGGGGGCATTCCTTTTGCCTCCACAAGCGACGATTTGAAGCAGCATTTTTCTGCTGCCGGCAACGTTGCATCCGCTCAGGTCATCTCTGACAAATTTTCCGGCCGATCCAAAGGTTTTGGATTCGTCGAAATGTCCAGCGATGACGAAGCCGACAAGGCGATCGAGATGTTCAACGGCTCAGACATGGGCGGCCGCAAACTCGTCGTGAATGAAGCTCGGCCTAAGACCGAAGGCCCTCGTGGCGGCGGTTTTAGAGACCGGTAAAGTTAGCTTGTATCTTCAGAAAGCCTCCTTCAAAAAAGGAGGCTTTTTTGTTATACTTTAGCGGATGAAACGCTCGGAATTTTTCTTCAACCTTATATCCATTGCCGTTGATTTCGTCATGATCATGCTGGCTGGAGTCGGCGCTTTTTATTTCCGCCTCCGCCTGACGGAATTCCGTCCAATCATCTACAGCTTGTCCCTGTCCGGTTATTTGGAGATTTTGTTCCTCATAAGCCCGATTGTCGTTTTGCTTCTGGCTTTGGCCGGGCTATATAACCTCAAAGGCACGCGCCGGTTTGTCTCTGAGTTTTCCCGCGTGTTTCTGGCCGTATCTTCTGGTTTACTCGGCGTCGTGATCTTGTTCTTTTTTAACCAGACGGTTTTTCCCTCCCGCTTAATTATTTTGATGACCTGGGGCTTGGCCATTGTTTTAGTCAGCCTCGGCCGGATTATACTTCGCCGCACGCAGATTGCCATGCTCAAGCAGGGGATTGGCCTGCACCGGCTGGCGGTGGTTAACGACGAGTCAGGCAACGGGTTGGTTAACGAGATCGAAAAACGGCCGGAGCTGGGCTATAAAATTGTGGCCCTGCTTAAACTGACTGACCTAAACAAACTTTTGGAAGAACTGGAACAAATTCGCAAAAACAGCGGCATAGACGAAATCATGGTGGCTAATCCGAAGTATCCGTCGGAGGTTAACGAACGATTGCTCGCATTTTGCCGCGACTACGGCATTCTGTTCAATTTCGTGCCAAACGTGTTTGAAACATCCCGGGTGAATATCCAGATGGAAACCATTTCGGGGACGCCTGTGATCATTTTGAAGGGCACGCCGCTTGAGGGTTGGGGCAAGTTTATGAAGCGGGTGCTGGATGTTTTGATTTCGAGTTTGGCGCTAATCATGCTCAGTCCGTTTTTTTTCCTTATTGCCGTTGCCCTCAAATTGACTTCCAGGGGGCCTGTGTTTTTTCATCAGCCGCGCGCTGCGGGCTTGGCGTCGTTTGAATGCTACAAATTCCGGACCATGTATTATGAGATGAGCGAAGGAACGGCACAGGGCGATAAACTGCGGGAAGAGTTGGAAAAGCAAAATGCGAGGCCGGGGCCGTTTGTAAAAATCAAAAATGACCCCAGAGTCATGCCGCTGGGGCGGTTCTTGCGGCGAACCAAACTCGATGAGATGCCCCAGCTTTGGCATATTCTACGCGGGCAGATGAGCCTGGTGGGGCCGCGGGTGCATATGGTCAAGGAGGTTGTGAAATTTCAAGACATGCACAAGAAAATTTTTACCATCAAGCCGGGGGCCACCGGTCTTACTCAAATTACCCAAGTCCAGAAGCCTGAGCTGTCCTTCGAGGACGAAATCCGCCTGGACACGTTTTACCTCGAAAATTGGTCCCTCTGGCTGGATTTATATATCATTTTCAAGACGCTTTTGATTTTGCTTGGCAAGAAACCTAAAGTCGATTACTAACCAGCTTAGAATAGTTTTCCGGTGAGAAATAATAATACTTGCATACTGTCCCGTATGCAAGTATACTTGCGAAGTCATTAAACAACACCGCTATGACAAAAATTTCGAGAAGGCCTGTTGACCCCGAGCTCATGGGTAATTATGTCAGTAACCTCTGGTCAATTTTTGCCATGATCAGAGACAAAGAAGAAATAAAACTACTGTTTAAGGATTTGTTTACGCATACAGAATACAAGATGTTTGCCAAACGACTGGAAATTGTCCATCGGCTATTGGCTGGTGAGACTTATCAATCAATCATGAATCATCTTAAGGTAACCGAACGAACCATTTCCACGGTCAGCAACATTCTGGAGCGGGCTGGCAAGGGATTTAGAGCCGCCGAACAAAAGCTATTAGAGTTAGAAAGAATTTTTCAACAAAAGCGAACGGAAAGACAGAACCGGCTGGAACGAAGGAATCTATGGTACAAGGGTGGGCGGTTATAACACTTTCATACTGTCCCGTATGCAAGTATTAATTTTTTCTGGATTTAATTAAACTTACCTATGAAAATAGCTTTGGTGCATGAGTTTCTCAATCAGTTGGGAGGGGCGGAGAGAGTTTTGCAGAATTTTTTGGAGATTTGGCCGGAAGCCACGGTCCACGTTTTGATTTATGACCGGGGGAAGACATTCGGCATTTTTGAAGCTTATAAAAAACATTTAAGCTTACTCGATGGTATGCCGTTTGCCCACAGTCACCACCGTTGGCTGTTGCCGCTGATGCCATTCGCCGTCGAGAGATTCAATTTTGAGGATTACGACGTGGTGATTTCCGACGCTTCATCTTTTGCCAAGGGAGTTCAGACAAAAGGCAAACTGCACGTTAGCTACTGCCACACCCCTACGCGGTTTTTGTGGACTGAGTCTGATGATTACATCAGTTCTCAGCCGTATCCAGCCTATGCAAAATGGGGCGCGCGGGCAATCCTGCCGTTTTTGAAGCGCTGGGATTACAAGGCCAGCAAGCGGCCGGATTATTTCATTGCCAATTCTGTCAATGTTCAGCGCAGAATAAAAAAATACTACGGTCGTGACTCCATAGTCGTTTCACCGCCGGTCGACACGGAACTCTTCCATCCGCATGGCGAAAAGGAAAATTATTTTTTTGTGGCCTCCCGGATTGAACCTTATAAAAAAATAGAGCTGGTGATTCGCGCTTTCAACGACCTGGGACTGCCGCTGAAAGTCGCGGGTTCAGGAACCGATTCGGGACGGTTGCGAAAACTGGCCCGTTCTAACATAGAATTTTTGGGTAGGATATCGGATGAGGAATTGAGGCAAAGATATTCCGAAGCCCTGGCATTTATTTTTCCGGCAGAAGAAGATGCCGGCATTATGCCACTTGAGGCCCAGTCCTGTGGCACTCCGGTGATCGCATATCGCGCCGGTGGAGCTTTGGAAACCGTCAAAGAAAGCATTACTGGTGAGTTTTTTAGCCAGCAAACACCGGAAGCTTTGAAAACAAAACTTGAGACTTTTGATCCCAAAAAATACAACCATCAGATTATCCGCCAGCATGCTTTACAGTTTGATAAAAAAATTTTTCAAGAAAAGATAAAAGCTTTTGTGGAGGAAAAGTATAATGGGGTTAAGGGGAATAAAGGGAATAAGGGGAAACTATGAAGATTGGCTTGGATTTGAGGATGCTGGGAGGGGGGTCGGGGATAGATCGATATATCTCGGAGCTTTCGCATGAAATTTTACGGCAGGACAGGCGTAATCAGTATGTTTTGTTCTTCAAAGAAGCTGATAAGTCGGCTGACTACGGACAATATGGCCACCAGATCGTCATCACGGGCATTCCGCATTATTCATACGCCGAGCAGTTCCATCTGCCGCAAATTTTAAGAGCTGAAAAGCTTGATTTGGTCCACTTCCCGCATTTTAATGTGCCGATTTTGTACCGCAAATCTTTTGTCGTGACTATCCACGACTTGACTCACACTTTGATCCCGGGCAAGAAAAAATCGCGATGGTTTAAGCGCTTAGCTTACAACCTCGTTATGTTCAACGCGCTTCGTTCATCGAAGAAAATTATTACTGTCTCCCAGTCAACCAAGAATCAAGTAGCGAAATTTTTTAGGATTCCAGAAACCAAAATCGAAGTTGTTTATGAAGCAGCAAACCCAAGCTACAAAATGCTGGACAAACAAGCGGCATTCGAATATGTTTCGAAAAAATTCGGCATCTCCAAGCCCTATATATTGTATGTCGGGGTTTGGCGGCGATATAAGAACCTGCCCAATTTAGCTTTGGCATTCGATAAACTTAAGGAGAGGGGCTTAGATTTCCAGCTTGTTTTGGCCGGCGAGCCAGACTTGTATTATCCGGAAATTAAGGATCACGTATCACGTATCACGTATCACGAATCATTAATCATGCCGGGACGGGTTTCTGACGAGGACTTGCTATACTTATATAATGCGGCTGACCTTTTTGTCTTACCTTCGATCTCTGAAGGTTTTGGTTTGACTGTGTTGGAAGCGGCGGCCTGCGGGACGCCAATTGCTTGTTCGGACATTTCGACCCTGCGCGAAGTTATGGAGCAGGGGGCAGAATACTTTGATCCAAACAACGCCGATAACATGGCTGATGTCATAAGGGACATTTTATCTGACGGAAAAAAACGGGAAGAATTAGCGAATTTGGCCTTAAGCCGGATCCGGCATTTTAGCTGGAAAAAAGCGGCCGAGGATACGATTAAGATATATGAAAACGTGATATGAAAATATTATTGGCGGGCGGCGGATCAGGCGGACCGGTGACTCCGGTCTTAGCCGTGGCCCAAGAAATAAAAAAATTCAAGCCCAGGAGCGAATTTTTGTTCATAGGCACCAAAGGCGGAATGGAGCAAAAGTTGGTTTCGGATTTTGGGATTCCTTTTCGAGCCATGCCAGCAGCCAAGTTTCGGCGGTATTTTTCGCTGAAAAACTTATTTGTTCCCTTGGTGTTTATCGCTTCGCTGATTTCCGCCTGGCGGCTTGTCAATTCCTTTCAGCCTGATGCCGTCTTCAGCGCCGGCGGGTTTGTGGCTGTGCCGATTTGTTGGATTGCGAAATTGCATAAGGCCAAGATCATCATTCATCAGCAGGATGTCAGAATTAGCCTGACCAATAAATTGATCGCGCCAATAGCCGATATCATCACTACCGCGTTTGAATATTCGGCCAAGAATTTTTACGTTGGTTCGGGTTTATTCGCCAAAAATCCCAAAAATCGCGCGGAGTGGGTCGGCAACCCGTTCCGCTCAGAATTTGCCAAAAATGCCGCCCCGGACCGGAAAGTGTTGAATCTGCATGACAAATTGCCCCTGCTTTTGATCCTCGGAGGGGCAACCGGCGCGGTACAGATTAATGATGTGATCCGGGCGTGCCTGCCCGAGCTTTTGAAATCCCACCAAGTCGTCCATCAAACCGGAACCGGCAAGAGCATTGATTTTATCCATCCCGATTATCATCAATATGAATTGATTACCCCATTCGATAAATACGCGACAGCTTTGAGACTGGCTGATATAGTTATTGCCCGCGGCGGGCTTTCGACCATCACCGAACTTTCGGCTTTGGGCAAAATTGCCTTAATCGTGCCCATGTTCGGCACGCACCAAGAAGAAAACGCCACCATCTTGCGCCATACCGTTTCCGCAGTAGTTTTAGACGAGCGAGAGTTCAACCCCGTTGACCTGCCGAACATTGTCAACAGCCTTAAATTCAATCCCCAGCGGCAGAAATTGCTTTCGGAAAATATCTCCAGACTGATGCCCAAGGATGCCGCGGCAAGGTTGGCGAAATTAATCATTAAAACCGTCAATGGAACCCGTTAGAAATCTCGTTACAGATGCCGCTAGTTTTATTGACCTGGCTAATAATAATTTATTTTTTATCGCTCTAATCTATGTCCTCACAAATTTCTAACGGGTTGGAAAAGACCAGGCCTAAAATCGGAGTGGCCTTGTCCGGCGCTTCGGGCAGGGCGATTGCCCATATTGGCATTTTGGAGGTTTTGAGGGAAAATCAAATCCCGGTTGACTATATGGTTGGGTGTTCATCAGGGGCCCTGATCGCGGTCAGCTACGCGACTGGGACGATGGAACAGCTCAAGGACCTGTTTTACAAACTCAATCTCCGCAGCCTGCTTAAGCTTTGGTCGGCAAAGAACAGCAAGGGCGGTTTGTTCCATTTGCATAACGCGGACGACGAGATCAAGAAATTTACCAAAGGGATGAATTTCGAAGATGTCTACCCCCGCTTAGGCTTTACCGCCACGGACTTGGAGAGTGGCGAGCTGGTGACGTTAAGCATGGGGGATATGACTAAGGCCTTCAAGGCCTCGGTCGCGGTGCCGGGTCTGTTTGAGCCCGTGGTTTGGGGCAATAAAATCTTAGTTGACGGTGGGCTGGCCAATATCGTGCCGACCATTCCGACGAAGGAAATGGGCGCTGACATCGTAATCGGCGTCAACTTGGCCGCCGATAAATTCATTTATGAGAACAAGCTGCCAATTTGGCGGGGGTACAGATTCATAACGCGTTTTTTGGGGTTGCAATACATCCGGGAGAAAATTTTAACCAAGTTTTCTTCGAGGATTTTTTTTCAATTTGATTCCCAGTCTGATCTTTTGGAAGAAACTGATATCAAGATTCCAGGTGTTTTGACCGTGTTGACCAAGGCCTTGGATCATGCCATGGTCATCTCCAAGCAATGGCAAGAATCCGATATGGCCTGCGATCTGATGCTTGAGCCGAGAGTCAAACACTATGGTAAAATTAACTTCAAGAGCCTGGAGAAGATTTATTTGGAAGGTCGGAAGACGGCGAAGCAAGCCTTGCCCCAAATTAAGAAATTGATCGAAAGTTATGGCGAATAAAATTTATTTAATTGGCATCGGAGGAATTGGCATGTCGGCTCTGGCCCGGCTGTATTTGGCTTCCGGCAAGCAAGTCAGCGGTTGTGATCTGAAAGCATCCGAGATCACCGATGAATTGGCAAAACTGGGTTTGCAAATTTTTATCGGCTCAAACAGGATCGTGGGCAATCCGGATTTGGTCATCTACAGTTCAGCCGTTCCCGAGAGCGAGCTCAATGATATAAAATTGCCCAAGATGAGCCAAGGGGAGGCCATTGGGCAAGCAATGGAGGGTAAATACGGGATTGGGGTGACGGGTACAAATGGAAAGTCCACTACAGCCGCGCTTTTGGGGCTGATCTTAGACAGAGCGGGAGTGGATCCGACCGTGGTCATTGGCACCAAACTGTCAGTGGTCAACGAAACCGGAAAGTTCAAGGCCAATGCCCGTCTGGGAAGCGGGGAGTATGTAGTGGCCGAGGCGGATGAGTATCAAAGAAAAATGCTGGCCACCAAACCAAAAATGATCGTGCTGACCAATGTCGCAGAGGACCACCTGGATTGCTACAAAGATTTGCAGGACATCAAAAATGCTTTTATCGAATATATCAAGTCACTGCCTTCAGACGGGATCGTGGTTTTTAACGCTGACGATCACAATACCGTAGACGTCATTCATCACTGCCGTTGCCATAAGTTTTCTTTCGGGATTCACCACTACGCGGATTTACAGGCTTTGAATTTGAAGACTGAAAATGGCCGGCAGACATTTGACGTGCATTATGACGATGAAAAAATCGCCATTTTTGAAATGCAAGTGCCGGGCTTGTTTAATATTTCTAATGCACTAGGCGCAGCGCTGGCTGCAATCAAACTGGGAGTTGACATAAAAGTAATCCAGAGAGTTCTGGCTGATTTTGCCGGCACTTGGCGGAGATTTGAAACTGTCGGCAAGTTGGGAAGCGCTATGGTTATCTCGGACTATGGTCACCACCCAGCCGCTGTTTTAGGTACTTTGGAGGCGGCCAAAGAATTTTATCCAGGAGAGAAAGTGTTGCTTGTTTTTCAGCCACACCATAGAAACCGGACAAAGAAATTGTTCGGCGAATTCGTGGAGGCCTTGAGTCATACTCAAGACGTGATCGTGCCGGAAATTTTTGAAGTGGCAGGCCGCGAGCATGGCGAACAGATAAGCTCCAAGGATTTGGTGGTTGAGCTGGTTAAGCTAGGTGTAAAAGCTGAGTATGCAGAAGACCTGGACAAAACAGAACAAATTGTAAAGTCGAAAATCAAGGATTTTGATATAGTGATGTTTATGGGCGCCGGCGATATAGATTTGTTAGCGAGGAAAATATGCATATCCTAGAAAATTATTCTCTAAAAACATTGAATACTTTTGAAATCGATGCGCAGGCGCGCTATTTTGTGGAAGTTCAAACGGCTCAAATGGCATGTGAGGCGTTGGATTTTGCGCTGCAAGAGAATTTGTCGATATTCGTTTTGGGCGGCGGGAGCAATATATTGCTCAGTGATGCAGGGTTTGATGGACTGGTGATCCAGAATAAGATTAAAGATTTAAGATTAAAGATACAAGATGGAATAATTAAGGTAGGGGCGGGGGAAAACTGGGATGATGTCGCGGCACTGGCGGTTGAAAGCAATTTGCAGGGGATTGAGTGCTTATCCGGCGTGCCGGGAACGGCTGGCGGCGCGGTGGTCCAGAATATCGGCGCTTACGGGCAAACCGTGGGAGATCGAGTTGTTAAGGTTGAAGGATTAAGGATTAAGGATGGCAAAAAGGAAGTTTTTGATGCCGCTGCTTGCGAGTTTGAGTACCGCAGCAGCCACTTTAAGAAAAACCCAGGCAAATTTATTGTCACAAGCCTTGAGCTTGAGCTGAATTCCGGCGCGGCGCCCTTCATCGCCTATCAGGATTTGCAAAGGCGTTTTGAGGGCCAAAAACCCACGCTCGCCGAGGCCAGAAAAGCTGTGATTGAGATTCGCGCCTCCAAAGGCTATGTGATCATGCCGGGATATGAATGCTACAAAACTGCAGGGTCATTTTTCAAAAATCCGGTGGTAAGCCGCGAAAAGTTTCAAGATTTAAGATTCAAGATTAAAGATGTTGACAATTGGTTTTGGGAGATGCCCGGCAGCAGAGTTAAGGTTGCCGCTGCAAAACTCCTGCAAGAAGCCGGGTTCCCTAAAGGATATCAAGCGGGCAGGGTCGGCATCTCGCCCAAGCACTCCCTGTCTTTGGTCAATTTAGACGAGGCCAAGGCAAGCGAGGTCAGGGCGCTTGCGGATATGATCAAAACCAACGTTTTTGGAAAATTTGGGATAAATTTGAAAGAGGAAGTGCTGTTTGTGGGAGAATTCGATTGACGCGAATAAAAAATGACTTTAGAATTAAATTAGTCATGAGCATGCTCATGACTAAAGAACTGAGCAAAAAAGTCTATGGCGAAAAATAAAATCAGAAAATTAACCCGCGTGGGCGATGCCAGATCCATGTCAGTGGTAATTCCCGCGGAGATTATCGCGGCTTTAGCCTGGCGCGAGCATCAGCGGTTGATTGTTAGGAAAATCGCCGGTGCCGTGGTCATCCGCGATGCTCGGACCAAAAAAAATATAAATAGAGATATACGCTAAAACATCATGAATCCCGTTAGAAATTTACAGGCGCCGCTTTCCAGGCAAATGGAAGTCGAACGGGATAATAACGCTAATTTAATTTAAACTAATTAATTAAATTTCTAAACGGGATGAACATATCAATCAAAGCCACGCATCTGGATTTAACGCCTTCGATTAAGCAGTACGTCGAGGAAAAAATCGGGGGACTGGGCAAGATTATTTTTGGCCCGATTGAGGCCAAGGTCGAGCTGGAGCGCGACCGCCACCATCAGAGCGGCCTGGTCTTTCGCGCCGAAGTAACCATGTTTGCCGGCGGGAAAGTTTTGCGCGCCGATGCTTTGGGTGAAGATATGTACGCGGCAATTGATTTGGTTATGCCCAAGCTTCGGGAGCAAATCACAAAGTTCAAAAACAAGCGCGATACTTTACAGCGCCGAGGTGCGCGCTTGGCAAAGAAAAAAAGGTAAAAAGCGCTTGACAATGCCTGCGATTGCTTTATCATAAACGAGTGAAAAAGAACCAAACGGTTAGGAAGAGAAAAAAGAAGAACGGTTTCAAAAAATTTTGGCGGCTGGGGCTGGAAGAATTCAACACCCAGAATTTTGATATTGGTCCTGACGGCGAATTGATCGTGAGGGAAGGTAATTACCAGTACAATGTCCATGACTTGGTAAAAAAATACGGCAGCCCGACTGAGATCGTGTTTCCAACTATCATGGAGAACCGCGTGCGGGACCTGATCGAAACTTTTAACGCCTATATCAAAATTTTAGGCTACAAGGGCCGGTTTTATTACCATTATGCCATGAAGGCCAACCAGACCAAGGAATTCGTGCTGCCGGCCGTGGCCGAGGGCGCAAACTTGGACGTAGCTTCGGCCAATGAGCTGTATCTGGTAAAGAGGATGATTGAGCAGGACAAGTTTAACCGCAAGATCAGGGTCATCTGTAACGGTCCCAAAACGGAAAAATACATCAGCTTAATTGAGGAGCTGAAAGGCAAAGGCTTGATCGTCGTGCCGATCATCGAGGACTACAACGAGCTGGAGCGGTTGAAGAAATTTAAGGGCGAGGTGGGGATCCGGGTGAATTTGGATATCAAAGTCCAGGCGCATTGGGATAAGAAGTTTAACCGTTACGGATTTACCGAAGAAGAATTGCTTAAGATCGGCAAGGTTCGCAATCTTTCCACTTTGCATTATCATATTTCCAAACAGATCATCACTATTAAGGGGTTTACCAAGCCCCTGAAACGGGCTTTACGGTTGTTTGCCGGGATGAAAGAAAAAAACCCGGGGTTGATGATCTTGGATATCGGCGGCGGGGCTGGCATTCCGTTTGAGAAGAAAAAGCATTTTTATTCCGGCAAGAGCTTGATTCATCAGATTGTCAAAACCGCCAAAAAAGAGTGCGACAAGCTGGGTATCCGGCATCCGAACTTAATTGTGGAGTGGGGGAGTTACGTGGCAGCGCCGGCGCAGATCACGATATATAAAATCATTACCGAAAAAGACGTCAGCGTCAAAAACCATAAAAAATGGTATGTCGTGGATGGCAGTTTCATGAATGATCTTTTGGACACCTGGGCCATCCACCAGAAATGGCATGTGGTGCCGGTCAACTGCATGAATTCGCGCAAGCTGCAGCCGGTGTGGTTTGCCGGCTCTTCTTGTGATTCGGATGACAAATACACGGCTGGAGGTGACTACATTCCCATGCCGCGGCTGGAGGATTGTGACGAGCTGTTTGTGGCGTTTTTTGACACTGGCGCGTATCAGGACGCCTTGGCTTCGCATCATTGCTTATTGTCTTCGCCTGCGAAACTTATTGCTCAAAATGGGGAAATCAAAGTGGCGCGCAGGAGAGAGACGGCAGAGGACGTGGGCAGACAGTTTGGATGGTAAATATTAACTTTTAACCGCTCACATGGGAACAATAAAAGATTTCATCAAACATCACTACCGGCATTTCAACGCCGCGGTAGTTGTTGATGCCGCGGAAGCTTACGATAAGTTTCTAAATGATGGCAACAAAATGATGGTTACTCTGGCCGGGGCCATGAGCACGGCGGAGCTCGGGCTGTCTTTGGCGGAAATGATCCGCCAGGACAAGGTTCACGCCATTACCTGTACCGCAGCTAACTTGGAAGAAGATATTTTTAATCTGGTCGCCCACGACCATTATGTTCGCGTCCCGCATTATCGGCAATTATCTCCTGATGATGAAGTGGCACTTCTGAAAAAGGGGCTCAACCGGGTAACTGACACTACCATTCCGGAAGAGGAAGCCATGCGGCGGATAGAAAAGCAGATCATCAAGCTCTGGAAACGCGCCGATGACAAAGGCGAGCGTTTTTTTCATTATGAATATGTGTATCAGATGATCCGCGAGGGCATGCTCAAAGAATTTTACCAGATTGACCCCAAGGATTCCTGGGTCGTGGCCGCTTGCGAAAAAAACTTGCCGATTTGGACGCCGGGCACCGAGGATTCAACCTTGGGCAACATTTTTGTCGCCTTAACCCGCGGCCGCGGACAGAATTACTACGGTGAAAACATTAAGAATATCAACATCATCAAGTCCGGCCTGGAGCAGATGTCCGCGCTGATTGACTGGTATCTGGAAAATACTAAGGAAAAATTAGTCGGATTTTTCCAGATCGGCGGCGGCATTGCCGGAGATTTTCCTATTTGCGTGGTGCCCCTGATTCAACAGGACCTGAAGGTTAACTGCAAGCTCTGGGGATATTTTTGCCAGATTTCGGATTCCACCACCTCTTACGGCTCTTACAGCGGCGCGGTGCCCAATGAAAAAATCACCTGGGGCAAGCTGGATGTCACGACGCCTCGGTTTGTGATTGAGTCAGACGCCACAATTGTAGCACCGCTTATTTTCGCTTACGTTTTGAATCAATGAACTTTGATTTCACTAAGGGCTTTAAGCCCATGGGGTTTTTGGGCCCGGAATTGCCGCCGCTGCCTCCGGTCTTGCCTGATTACAAATCATCAGAAGCGATGATTGTGCCTTTCGGCTTTGAAGGCACAGTGACTTTTGGTCATGGCGCGGCCAACGGGCCTCGCGGTTTGATCGAGGCGTCTTATCAGGTCGAAAGTTTTGACGATGAGCTGTTGGACGATTATTTCAACCGAGTCAAGATATGGACTTGCGATCAGCCTCGTTTGCCGGCTGATCCCATGGAGGCCTGCGCATTGCTTAAGAATCTTATTCTGCAGCTGTATTCGGATAACAAATTTCCAATCGTGATCGGCGGGGAACATGGCATCAGCTATGGTTTTGCCCAGGCCATAAACGAAAAATTTAAGGATGTCTCGGTCTTGGTGTTTGACGCGCACATGGATTTGCATGACCGTTCTTCGGGCCGTGATTTCAGCCACGCGGCGTGGCTGAAATATTCTTTGGATTTGCCCAATTTGAGAAAAGCGACTCTGGTCGGCATCAGAAATTTCAACAAGAATGAATACGAATTTTGGCAAAATAATCCTGACCGAGTGAAAGTTTTTTTGGCCAAGGACCGCAAGAGTTGGCGGGCGGAAGAAATCGCCTCGTCGCTTGGAGAGAACGTTTACATCAGTTTTGACATTGATTGCTTTGACATGTCCATGATTCCTTCCACCGGCACTCCGGAGCCCGGGGGGCCAATGTGGGACGATATTTTGCCTATCATTAGAACCGTTTGCGCCAAAAAAAATATCGTCGGCATGGATTTGGTGGAGCTGTCGCCATTCAAAGGCTTGCCAGGCCCGGACTTCATGGCAGCCAAGCTTTTGATGAAAATGATCTTGTATAAATTTTGCGCTCAAAAATTATCGGCGAAAAATAAGGCATGATCAGAACCGCAGAATCAGTTTCCCCCCTGCACCCGGACAAAATTTGCGACCGAGTCTCGGACGCGGTTTTGGATGAACTCTTAGAGCAAGACCCGCATTCGCGCGTGGCCGTGGAAACCATGGGCGGGCATGGCATCATCACGGTCACGGGCGAGATCACCACTTCCGGTTACGTCAATGTCCGCGAAATTGTCCACCGTCTTTTGGGGAACAAATATGGAGTGCAGGTAAACATCGTCGAGCAATCGCCCCAGATCGCGCGCGGCGTTGACGCGGGCGGTGCAGGAGACCAGGGTATTATGGTCGGCTACGCCTGCGGCGAAACTCCGGAACTGATGCCGCTGGAAGTTATGCTGGCCCGTGAATTAAACAGGAGCATTTTCGAAAAACACGGCAGTGCAAATGACGGCAAAACTCAGATTACTTTGGACAGCCAAAGCGGGCAGATTTCGGCAATTGTAGCCAGTTTTCAAAACGTCAGCAAAGAAATCCTGACAGCTGACGTGAAGGCATGGGCTAATAACCGGCAGTTAAGTCTTGAGAAAACCGGGATATATTGCAATCCGACTGGGGACTGGCAGATTGGCGGCTTTGATGCTGACACTGGACTGACCGGACGCAAGATTATCATTGACAACTATGGACCCAGAATCCCGGTGGGCGGAGGATGCTTCAGCGGCAAAGACCCGACTAAGGTCGACAGGAGCGCCGCTTACATGGCCAGGAAAATTGCCGTGGACTGCCTTCGCAAGCACGATGCCAAGGAAGTTTATGCGTATTTGGCCTATGCCATCGGCAAGGCTGAGCCCTTGCAGGCCACAGTGATTGTGGACGGCAAAGAGATGCCCATTGAGGGTTATGACTTAACGCCCAAGGGGATCATAGATTTTCTCGACTTGCGCAAACCTCAGTACGAACAGACAGCCCGCTACGGCCATTTTGGCAACGGTTTTAAGTGGGACGAGTGAATGCGGCCATTCACTAAACACCTCAACCGTGGTTGAGGTGTTTATTTTGGCTAAGGTTAGCCCTTTTCACTTATAATATCGTGAGGCATGTTCGAAGTTGTTGAAAAAGGATATAAAAAATCGAGCAAGCTCGCGGGGACGGGATGAGATTTTTTAGACATTATGCGTCGCCAACCAGGCTGGAATTGACCAGGGCACTCCGGCGCCGCGCCGATGCTATCGAGCACAACTCAGTGACGACCAGTTCATGGAGCGGTTCGCATCGCCGACGGCTTCGACAACAGCCGATTCACCTACCGACGGGCAAGCTCCCGGTGGATTTACATGGACCGTCAGGAGCCGAAACAGACCTACACTATCTGAACACGACGAGGCGTCCTCATCTCTTTTTTCGACAGCGTGAACATACGAAAAATATTTATAGTGCATTTACTACCACGATTAGTAACGTGATAGTAAACGTAAATATGTAAATTATCACATGACGCAAATTGCGTCTGCGTACCGCCGGTATTGAGGCGCATGTTGCCGCCGGAGGCAGTGGACTAACTCTTGACCGAATACAGACGGAATAACCCTTGAGGTTTTTGCGTCTGTTTCGGCTTGGGTGATATTTTTTAGTGTAATGACATTCTACTGTTTTGCTCGTACGAGCAGAAAGGTAGAATGTTTTTCTTATTTTTTGACTCTTGAATCATTTTCAGCCTATAATAATTAGCTTATCCAAAGCCGCTGTCGCCCAGATGGCCGCAGCGAGACAACCCTAACGCCTAAATGGCCCAAAGGAGGACCGAAATGGCGCGACAGGCACCGCGCTCTACGTCAAGTACCCCTGGTTCGTGGATCTGCTTTGGCAGTCCTGGGGGCATGAGATCACTAAGGCAGGATTAAGCGGCAGGCTTGGGCCCACACCCAAGATATCTCAAGCGAAGAGGATCGAGTTCGTTGAGAAGTGGTGGTCAACCGAGGTCCATCACGCAACCGCTCGTCGGTTCTCCAAAGTCAAGTTTGATTTGGAGAAGAAGGCGGCTCCATACTCGGATACTCACTATGGCCTTGGAAAAGTGGAATTTGCATACGACGAGCGTCTCCATCTCGTGTGCGAAGGCTTGCTGGGCTTCTTCTGGAGATCAGGCGATACGTCGTGGAACGGTTCGGAGCCCCATTCCGCGCTTGATCTCATCAGAGGCGTGACGCAGGGAGGATTCAGATCGATGCGGTTTGTGGCACTGGTTGTCGAGCGTACGCTTGAGGTATCGCACTTCGGGTACCGGCTGGTTTTTGACATTCATGTGTTCCCGGACAACTGGGACTCGAGCAGTCTGGCGACCGGATCTAAGAAGCGCTGATTCTCTCGCCGTGCTGCCGGGGCCGCCCCTTGAGTGGCCTCGGCTTTTTTCGAACTGCAGACCGCAGACTTGACCAGCTCCTGTTGATTTGCTAGAGTTTAGGCTTGGACAACCTCAAGGAGTGTGTATGACAGTTCATCAGGCAATGGATCGGGGAGCGAGAATTGTGACGGTCCTGGCCATGGCACTACTGGTAGTTTTTGCTTTTCTCGCGCTCAGGACAAGCCGAAACGCGCAGCGCAAGCTCGAAGAATCGCGCGTCGAGGCGCTCAAGCTGATGCCCGACAACTGCGCCGAAGGCAGCCAGCCTGTATCTGAAAAGATCTTCGAAAATCCTCGTGAGGCTTTCCGATGTGTGGCGCCGTTCCTGGACCAGCCGTGGGTCGAGAACAGGTTGCTGGAGGCGATGCACCCTGATCCATATTGGGCCCTGGTCATGTATGACCACTATCAGGGCGAGTATTGGGCTCATGGCGTGTTTCGGCAGGCAATCCGTCTTGATCCAGAGGCGGCGTTCTATTTCTTCAGTTACGAACTCACGGGCGGTCAGCACAGTCTGGATTGGTGGGAGAAGCGCATACCAGGCGTGGTTGGGGATTTAAGGAAAATGGTGATTGATTCGGTTCCACAGCGTCGGACTGAGGCGGCGAAGGAATTCTTGGCCAAGATGCCTGCTTTTCCGCAACGAGAACAACTGCTGGCACGGATTGACCGAGGACTTTCGATGCGGTGGTAGCAGCGAGTACTGTATGGTTCGAGGCGAGATATTCTCGTCTTTTTTTTACCTTTTCTTTTTGGCTTAAAAACGATATAATTACTAAGCTTTTATGTCTATCTTTGGCAAAATTTTTGGCGGGTCGAATGAGGCGGTTGTAAGCAAGCATCGTAAGCTGGTTGAGAGAATCAACTCACTCGAACCCGAGTTTGAGAAAAAATCGCAGGACGAGCTTAAGGCGCTGACCGCGGAGTGGAAGTCAGAGTCGGATTTGGATTTGGACGAGATTCTCCCCCAAGCGTTTGCCGCGGTCAGAGAAGCGGCCAAGCGCACGATCGGCCAGCGGCACTATGATGTCCAGTTGATTGGCGGCACTGTGCTGCACCAGGGAGTGATTGCGGAAATGAAGACCGGAGAAGGCAAGACCTTGGTTGCGACACTGCCTTTGTATCTTAATGCTCTGACCGGCCGTGGAGTTCATCTCATTACCGTGAACGATTATTTGGCGCGCTGGCAAGCTTCGTGGATGGGGCAGATTTATCATTACCTTGGTTTGTCCGTGTCTTCCATTCAGCACGAGCAGGCTTTTTTGTATGACTCAACCTATGAGCCGGAAGCGGAAGAAGTTAAACAAGTAGAAGCGCAAGTCCAAGGCTTGGTTTTGGATGTTAAGCATATGCGTCCTATCAGCCGCAGGCAGGCTTACGCGGCAGACATCACTTATGGCACGAACAACGAGTTTGGTTTTGATTATTTGCGCGACAATATGGTTTGGCAGAAGGAGCAAATGGTTCAGAAAGAATTGCATTACGCCATCGTGGACGAAGTCGATTCGATCTTGATTGACGAGGCGCGCACGCCGCTGATTATTTCCGCGCCGGACACGGAGCCGACTGACCGATATTATGAATTTGCCAAACTTGCCGCCAGCTTGACCGAAGAAGATTACATTTTGGATGAGAAGCACCGCCAGAGCGCGTATTCAGACATGGGCAACGAGAAGCTGGAGCGCAAATTCGGCCAGGAAATTTATACTGACCCCAAGCTTCGCCATCAGGCCGATGCCGCCTTGCGAGCGCTTACTTTGTTCAAAAAAGACGTAAATTACGTAGTCAAAAGCGGAGAGATCGTGATCGTGGATGAATTTACCGGCAGGCTCATGTACGGCCGTCGCTATTCGGAAGGTCTGCACCAGGCTATTGAAGCCAAGGAAGGCGTCAAAATCCAGCAGGAAAGCAAAACTTTGGCCACCATCACTTTCCAGAACCTTTTTCGTTTGTACAAAAAATTGGCCGGCATGACTGGCACGGCTGAAACCGAAGCTGAGGAATTTCATAAAATTTATAATCTGGAAGTCGTGGTTATCCCGACTCACCAGCCGATGATCAGGAAAGATTTAGCCGACCAGGTTTATAAAACAGTGGGAGGAAAGTTTCAGGCCGCGGTCCAGCTGGTCAAGCAAAAGCATTTAGCCGGCCAGCCGGTTTTGATCGGCACCATTTCGATTGAAAAGAACGAGATGCTCTCCCGGCTTTTGGAACAGTCCGGTGTCCCGCATGAGCTTCTGAACGCCAAGAACCATGAGAAAGAAGCGCACATCATCGCATCAGCCGGACAGATGGGCAAGGTGACGCTGGCCACCAATATCGCCGGCCGGGGTGTGGACATTGTTTTGGGCCAGGGAGTGAGAGAGCTTGGCGGTTTGGCGGTCATCGGCACGGAGCGGCATGAGAGCCGCCGCATCGACAACCAGCTCCGCGGCCGGTCCGGTCGCCAGGGCGATCCGGGCGAGTCGCAGTTTTTTCTTTCATTGGAAGACGATTTGATGAGATTATTCGGCGGCGAACGGGTGGGCAAGCTTATGGATACGCTTGGCATTCCTCCGGATCAGCCGATTGAGCACGGCTTGGTTTCCAAATCCATTGAATCCGCCCAGCGCAAGATTGAGGGCTTAAATTTTGACATGCGCAAGCACGTTTTGGAGTATGACGACGTCATGAACAAGCACCGGACCGTGGTCTATGCCAGGCGCAGGGAGTTTTTGGAGGCTAAGGAAGATTTGTCCCAGAAAATCTTGGATTTAATCGAGAAAGAAATCGCGGAGATCGTGGATTTTCACTTTAGTTCCTCCTTCGCTAAAGCTTCGGAGGACAAGCAGGACATTAAAGAAATATATCAAGTTGCCGCAAGTATTATGCCGCTCAAGCCTGAGGATGTGACGGATGAGAAAAATCCAGACCAGCTGACTGCGCATTTGGTCAGCATCGCGGAACGGGAATATAAGGCCAAACATGATAAGCTCGGGCACGATTTAATTCATCAGCTCGAGAGACTTGTTTATCTTCGCTCCATAGACACGCTGTGGCAAGAACATCTGGACACTATGGAGCATCTGCGCGACTCGGTCAGACTCCGCGGCTGGGGACAGCGGGATCCCCTGATTGAGTTCAAAAATGAAGGCTTTAAGCTTTTTGAGCAGTTGCTTAAGCAAGTGGATAAGCAAGTGGTTTATACGATTTTTAAGGTGGATGTGGTGGCGACTCCGTCGCAAAATCAAAATTCAAATATCAAAGATCAAAATATTGGAAGGAATGACCCGTGTCCCTGTGGCAGCGGAAAGAAATATAAGAAGTGCGGGCTGGTGAACACGCTGGAACACCAGCAAAATATGGCTAAATTGGCTTAAAAAAAAAGGTCTAGCCTTGAGGCTGACCGTTCAAATAGGTTTTTTAAGTTTCGCTCTCATGACCTGTATAGCTTCTAATGATCTACCTAGCTGATTAGCCAGTTGGACATCACAAGGTCGATCAGGGGCCGTAATCAGGTAGATGTCGTTGATGGCCCACTTTTGCCCGGAGTTTCTTTTCTTACTAGGATCGTCACGGTGTTTCCTGTAGTACCTCATTTTTCCGCTGTATCGCTTGTCAGGGTTACGAAGCCGCCAATTCTTATTATGAGAATAGGCCAAAGCACTCCTCCTTGAGCAAAAATCTTAACAGACTTGTTGAGCTTTGTAAAGCCTTGGCGGAACGATTATCTCAAGCGATAGGTTGAACATCAAAAATTAATGGTAAAATATGGTGAAATTGGGATAGAGAAAGCCGCTTGCTGACGAACGTCAGTAGAGGCGGCTAGCACGCTTGGCCCGAATTTTTGCGGCACGAGCGTGCCTATTCGGGTAAGGGCGGCGGTTCTAGAATCGCTTCCTCCGTGCTTTTAGAATACTAGGCGGCGGGTCTTGCAATCATCCGGTGACTTCACAGATAATTGTACCGCCGGTATTGACTTGATTTTATATCTTTTTGGTAGTTTAAGCAAAACGCCTGGTCAAGATGAATTTTTATTAATTTATGCCGGCTCTTATCTTGCTAAACTAAGATATGTTATACTAATACTACAATACTATATCGTAATGTGGTTAAGAATTATGACTAAAATTTCCAGAAAAAAACTTCCCTTGGAGCGTGATGAACAGATGCTCAATCAGCTGTGGCAGGCGGTTACTTTGCTTGAAACGAAGGACGAAGTAAGGAAATTCCTCCGAAACATTTTGACCAGAACCGAAATCAAAATGCTCTCCAAGCGCTTGGAGGCAATTAGAATGCTCGACGAAGGATATAGATACTTTGATATTCGCAAACAGCTAAACATGAGCGAGGTGACAATAGCCAAGTTAAGCGAACAATATCAATCCTTTGGCGAAGGCTACAAATTGGTAATTGACCGCTTGTGGAAGATTAATCATAAACCCGGCGAGCTCAAACGGCGATTGGTTACGGGACAGGTAAGACAGGCGCAGCAATTTTGGGTTGGGACAGCAAAGGAATTAACCAAGGTTTATAAAAAGGGCAGAAAGCGCCGCTCAGCTCGAAGCTAGCACTGGTTACTACAATACTATATCGTAATGTAGTATTGAAGTTAAAGATTGTAAATTATTATTTAACATGAAAATAGTCTTGGGATCAGCATCAAAAAGGAGGCGGCAGATTTTGCTGGAGATGGGGTATAAGTTTGAGGTGATGACGGCAGATATTGACGAGAAGGCGATCAGGCACGAAAACCCAAATCAAATGGTCCTTGATATAGCCAATGCCAAAGCTGACGCCTTGATTCCAAAACTTGACCATGATACGCTGCTTGTTACCGCTGATTTGATTGTGGTGTTTGAGGGCAAAGTTCTGGAGAAGCCGGCAACGAAGCAGGAGGCCAGGGAAGTGCTTCAAGATTTTGGAGATAGGCCGGCAAAGACGGTCTGCGCCGTGGTGATAACCAATACGGCTACGGGCAGAAGAGTTTCCGGCGTTGACATCGCAACTGTCTGGTTTAAGCCGTTTGATGAGAATTTATTTAAGAACTTTGTCGATACCCCAGAAGCGCTTGAGCACGCGGGGAGTTTTGCGGCCGAAACGGAGATTTTTCAGCCATATGTAAAAAAGATTGAAGGCACAATTGACAGCATCGCCGGTTTGCCAAAAGACTTGGTACGCGAATTGATCGAAAAGGTCAAATAGCTCGAGATAGGATATATTAGGAGTAATAAAGGCGATGACGACAAGAACATGAAGAACATGATAAGTCCGGGCGACAGATTTAAGGTTGTATTGGCTGTTCACCTTGTGTTGCGCGAGGGGGACAAGATTTTGCTGGGCAGGCGTCAGAACACGGGCTGGGCTGACGGCAAGTTCCATTTATTTGGGGGACATGCGGAACCCAATGAGCTGGCGCTTAAGACACTTAGGCGGGAGGCGGAAGAGGAACTGGGGGTAAAGATAGCTTTGGATTCGACCGAACTGAAGCATGTCCGCAGTATCTTGAGCCCCGATCACACGCGCCTGCATTTGTATTTCGTTATTAGCAAGTGGAGTGGCGAAATTGCATTGAAAGAGCCTGAACTTTGTTCGGAACTGAAGTGGTTCGACATTAATGATTTACCAGACGATATAACCCGCGACAGCAGAGAGGCCATTGCCAATATAGAAAAAAATAATTATTATTCACAAACTGACCGAGATGACTGAGCAAAAAAAGACGGTAGTAGCGGTTTCCGGCGGATTTGACCCAATTCACGCCGGGCATGTCCGCTATTTTCACGACGCCAAAAAATTGGGAGACGAGCTGGTGGTTATCCTTAACAACGATAACTGGCTATACAAGAAAAAGGGCTATATTTTCATGAATGAGCGCGAGCGCAAGGAAATTATCAAATCCATCAAATACGTGGATCACGTGGTCATCACCAATCATCCCCCGGATCCGCAGGATATGAGCGTGATTAAGGAATTGCGAGAACTAAAACCTGACATTTTTGCCAATGGCGGAGACCGGGTCAAAAGCAATGTGCCTGAAGTAGAGGTTTGCAGGAAGCTTGATATAAAGATGATCTTCAACGTCGGCCACGGCGGCAAGATTCAATCGAGCTCGGAATTGGTGAGGCAAGCGGCTGACAAAGCTCCCCGCAAAGTGGCGGTAAAACTAAAAGGAAAAACATAGTTTTAAGTGCATAAACTCATGAATGAAACCGGTTGGCGATTTCTGAACAACCCTATGGAGGCGTGGGAGGCTATGCTTTCGGATTGCCAAAACGCACGGGTTTCGATTGACCTCAACCAGTATATTTTCGACGTTGACGGCATAGGCAAGAAATTTTTGGATTTGTTTTTTGAAAAAGCCAAACATGGCGTACGCATCAGACTTTTGTGCGACGCCGTGGGCAGCTGGAACCTTTATAACTCGCAATATCCCAAAAAACTCTCGGAAGCCGGGATTCAGGTGATGTTTTTCAACCCCATCAGCCCCTGGCGGCTGACCAATTTCACGTCCTGGTTTTTCCGCGACCATAAGAAATTGCTAATCGTCGATTCTCAAATTGGGCACACCGGAAGTTTGGGCGTTAAATTCCAGATGGCGGACTGGCGCGACACTAATATTCGTTTCACCGGCCCAATCGTGAAATCCATGGAAGCCTGCTTTGTCGGCATGTGGGAGACCACGGTCAAGAGCAAATTTTTGGATTTGAAGGACGACATTGTACCCGCTCCAGGATTCTGGTATGTGACCAATTCGCCGATTTTGCGGCCGATGGGCAGCCAGCGCCACATCCGTGATTCCTTAATCGACGCCATCCGTGGGGCGAGACGCTACATTTATTTGACGACCCCATATTTTGTGCCGGATTGGGGATTTTTCCGCAGCCTGCGCCTGGCGGCCCGGCGGGGAGTGGAAGTCATATTGCTGCTGCCGGAATTTTCTGACCTTAGATCATTGGATATCGCCGCCAGCTCGTACTTCGGTCTGGCTTTCAATGCCGGAATCAAGATTTATCGCTATCAAAAAACTATCCTCCATACCAAAACCGCGATCATTGATGACGAGTGGGGGTCGGTGGGCAGCGCCAACCTCGACAACCTCAGTTTTAAGTTTCAATACGAGGCCAACATCGTCAGCACCAACAAAAATTTCAATCGAGAGCTCAAGCAGCAATTTTTGGATGACTTGCAATTTGCCAAGGTCGTGTCACCGTTTGAATGGGGGAAAAGGCCTTGGCGCCAGAAAGTTCTGGAGTTATTGACCTGGCCTGCCCACCATTTTATGTGATATGAACAAATCTTTGATTATCAAAATCGTCATCGCCCTTGGAATAATAATCCTCGCCGTTTTGTTATGGAGCAGTAGGCAGACAGAGGGACAGCCGCTGGGACCTGGCTCATCGGCAGTTGTCCCGGTCGCCAGCGCTGCTGAGAGGCCTTTAAGAGTCAATGTGAAGCCAGGCTTGTGAATTAAACCACTTTTTTTAAAGCTAATCCCGGAGTATACTTATAAAAGAATGAATGAAATATCCCAAAAACAAAGAGCGCCCCGAAATCGCACCATGACTTTGAGTGATGAGGATATTTCAATGCTCAAACAGCGTTTAATAAAACTGGACAAGCCGGCATCTTTGAACGAGATAGAAAACAAAACAATACATCAAAATATTTTTGAAGCGCTGGAACATTTGCCCGATAAGTTTGTTGATCTTGTTTTTGTTGACCCTCCATACAATCTAAACAAAACGTTCAACCTTACTTCATTTAAAGCAATGGAGTCAGAAAAATACGAGGAGTGGCTGGATTCATGGGTTCAAAAAATTATTCGTCTTTTAAAACCCCACGCTTCGATCTATATTTGCGGAGACTGGAAGTCGTCCGGAGCAATTTTAAACGTTGCAAAAAAGTATTTTCAAATTCAAAATCGCATTACTTTTGAACGAGAAAAAGGGCGAGGCGCAAAATCAAACTGGAAAAATTGCTCTGAAGATATTTGGTTCTGCACTTTGTCAGACGACTATCATTTTGATGTTGAAGCGGTAAAAATGAAGCGTAAAGTTATCGCGCCGTATAAAGACGAGAACGGAAAACCTAAAGATTGGGAAGATAACGGCGACGGGAAATATAGAATCACTCATCCCTCGAATGTTTGGACCGATATTGCAATCCCGTTTTGGTCTATGCCTGAAAATACGGACCACCCGACCCAAAAACCGGAAAAACTTGTAGCCAAAATAATTTTAGCGAGCTCAAGGCCAAATGATGTTGTTTTTGATCCATTTTTGGGTTCGGGAACAACGTCTGTTGTCGCGCATAAGTTAGGGCGTAAATATGTTGGCATTGATATAGATGAGCTATATTGCTGTTTAGCAGAAAAACGCTTAGAAAATGCGCGACAGAATAAAATTATACAAGGATATTCTGACGGCGTTTTTTGGGAAAGAAATACGCTCAATGAACAGATGAACGGAAATGGAAAGAAAGATCAGGAAAAATCGGGAAATCTGTTTAATTCAAAATTACTATGATGCACGAAGATATAGTTTTATTTATCAACTTCATAAAATCGAAAGGCGGGGTTGCCAATAAAGCAAACTTGATTAGTGAAGTGCAGAAAAAATTCAAGCTGACTAAAGATAAATCGGTCTATTATTCAAAGCATTTTTCTGTTCGTTTCAGCTATTCTTCCTCGTTGAGTTTTTCAAATACCGTAATTTCACTTTCAAATCTACAAAAATATGATGACTTGCCGTTTATTGTTTGCTTAATAACGCCGTTAAAGAATGTCCTTTATTTAGCAAATACAACTTTTTTGCAAAAAATAAGTCATAGTTCTCAATTACTGCGGATTGATAATATCCGTGGAAGTATTAACGGTTCGGATATTGCAAAAAAGTTCGGGGATTTAACAAATTCACCAGAGAATTTTGAGAAGCTATTTAGTATTCATGCCGAATTGGGCTTTGAAGGCAACCTTGCTCGACTTGTAGAAGCGACCACAAACATCAGTCCTTCGGGTAAAAAGTTTGAAGTTTCATCAGCCGCAAAAAAGGTGATACAAAACGCACCCGAACGAGCGGCTGATTTTGTGGGATCAAAAGAATATTCGCAATTGAAGGCGGAGTTAGACGCCAAGGTTGAGAAGTATAAAACCGAAATTCTGATTGCTGGCTTTATTGAAAACGTGAATATCAGGGGGAGAATTATTGAATATCTGATTGCAGGTGAGGATGAAAAATTGAGAGAAAGTTTAGTTAAGGCACTACACGATAGTAGTAATGTTATTCCGGGATTCAGGACAAAAAATAGACTTGCCGATTATATTTGCACATTCGATAAATATGACACGGCAACAGATGTCAAAACAAAGATAATGGTGCTTAGCTCAAATCCTAAGGGATACAACATTGATAAGCTGCTCGAATTTCTGGCAACCGACAAATCGGTGTTCATGTTTTATTTTATCGGAATTGAGACGAATAAAATAGTGAACAAGGTTTTAATTTCAATGTTTCAGGTTAATTTATTAAAGTCAACGATTTTGCTCAAACATTGGTCGGGCAGAAACTCTCGCGGGGTAACGCAATTTGAGGGTGAGACAATCGGCAGATTGATTTTTTCGCCAAACAACAAAATTGACAGAGCTGCAAGCAGAGCATTTCTTAATTCCTTAATTAAATTATGAAACTATCCTTTTGTCGCTTGGCATTCCCAGTTGCGGAAATAAAAAATTAGCATTATAATACCTCAAACAATGCGCAAGGGTTTATATTTCAAATTTATCCTGATTCTGCTGCTGGCTGGGGCGGTTTTTTATATTGCCTTGCCGGCTGGGAGTAAAATCAGCCTGAAATGGGCCAGAATCAATTTTGAGAAGCAGTTCAAGCTCAATTTGGGCTTAGATTTACAGGGCGGCACCCACTTGGTCTATGAGGGTAACCTCAAAGACATTCCTCAAGACGCCCGTGCCGACGCCATGAATTCGGCCCGGGACGTTATCGAGCGGCGCGTCAATGCCTTTGGCGTATCCGAACCCTTGGTGCAGGTCTCGGGAACAGATCGCATCATTATCGAATTGCCCGGGGTGAAAGACATCGATGAAGCGATCAAGCTGATCGGCCAAACGCCGTTTTTGGAATTCCGCGTAGAAAACCCCAATCCGCCCGAAGTGACCCCGGATGTGAATGGCGAAGTGACTATCAGCGCTGACCAGGCCTTTATCCCCACAGGTTTAACCGGCAAGGAATTCAAGCGCGCGAGTTTGGAATTTGATCAACGGACCGGAGTCCCTCAGATTTCGCTGCAGTTCGACGCTGAAGGGACCAAAAAGTTCGCTGACATCACTCAGCGCAATATCGGCAAGCGGGTGGCTATTTTCCTCGACGGCCAAATTTTATCCGCACCCACGGTGCAAACCGCCATCACTGATGGCCGGGCCGTGATTACCGGTCAATTTACGGTGCAGGAAGCCAAGGAATTGGTGACCAGGCTCAACTCGGGAGCTTTGCCAGTGCCGATCAAACTTATCCAACAGCAGAATGTCGGCGCTACATTGGGACTGGCATCGGTTCAGAAAAGCGTGGCTGCCGGTTTGATCGGTTTTGCCATTATCGCCCTATTCATGATTGTTTACTACCGCCTGCCCGGTTTGTTGGCCGTCATCGCACTTTCCATTTATACCGCTCTCAGCATTGCCTTGTTCAAAGTTTTCGGCATCACATTTACGCTAGCGGGCATTGCCGGCTTTATCCTGTCCATCGGCATGGCGGTGGATGCCAATATTTTAATTTTTGAACGCCTGAAGGAAGAATTGCGCAAGGGTCGGACCTTGGAGCAGGCGGTGGAGGAGGGATTTAAGCGCGCCTGGCTGTCCGTCCGCGATTCCAACTTCTCCAGCTTGATCACCACCTTTATCTTGGGTTACTTCGGCTCCAGTATCATCCGCGGTTTTGCCATCACCCTGTCCATCGGCATCATCGTTTCCATGTTCACCGCAATCACGCTCACGCGGACTTTCTTAAGACTTTTGGTGGGGCATAATCTCTTAGTGCATCATTGGCTGTACGGCGTGCCAAAAATGTCAGAGGAAAGTTGAAAGTTTATAAAGTTCTAAGTTCATAAAGTTGCGTTTAACTTTAGAAACTTAGAACTCAGAACTATGCTAAACATCATTAAGCACTACAAATTTTGGTTTTTAGTCTCAGGCGTTGCCCTGGCAATCAGCATCGCGGCATTGATCGCCTTTGGCTTGAATTTTGGCATCGATTTTAATGGCGGAACGTTAACCCAAGTCAAGTTTGGCGACAATGTGCCGAGTGCGGCTGAAATCAGAGGCTTCTTGGGTGACAGCAATTTCGGCGATTTGGTTGTCCAGCCGGCAGGGGAGAGGTCGGCGATTGTCCGAACGCCGCCCATGGAAAAAAAAGAACATGACCGACTGCTTCAGGTTTTAGGGGACAAATACGGCTTGGTGGAGGAGGAGCAGTTTACTTCCATCGGTCCGGTTATCGGCAGGGAGCTACGCTCGTCCGCCATGTTGCAGCTGATCGTGGTCAGTTTCGGCATCATTTTCTACATTGCCTACGCTTTCAGAAAAGTTTCCAAACCCGTGTCATCTTGGAAATTCGGCATCGCCGCGATCGTTGCCCTGGTCCATGATTTGATGATTGTCATCGGCGTGTTTGCGATTTTGGGCCGGTTCTTGCACGTCGAAATCGACAGTTTGTTTATTACAGCCCTCTTGACTGTGCTGGGCTTTTCGGTGCATGACACCATCGTGGTCTTTGACCGCATCCGCGAGAATCTGCGAATCAGCGGTGGACTGCCGTTATCGGAAATTATCAGTAACAGCATCAACCAGACGTTAGTGCGATCCATTAACACTTCCTTAACCGTGATTTTCGTGCTACTGGCTCTGCTTTTGTTCGGCGGCGAAACTATTCGCTGGTTCGTGCTGGCGCTTTTGGTTGGCATCACGGCTGGGACTTATTCTTCGATTTTCATCGCCTCGCCGTTGCTTTTGGTGTGGCACAATTGGCAAAGGCGTCGCTCGGGATAATCTCTTGCGGTTCGTGTTGGCTTAAAAAAACATTTGGCAAAAAAATATCCTCCGGACCGGAGGTATTTATACGTTGAAAGGGTTAGCGTCTTTTATTTCGCTTAGTTTTTCCTAAACCAAGACGTTTTCCCTCCGCTTCAATATCGCGGAGCATCTGATCCCTCCTTTGGGCGCCCATGATCCTCGCGCAGGCATCACAGGAGGGATTGGTGCCCTCTGGCTGGCCGCACAGTGCGCAGTCGCGATCCTCGTGAGCTATGCTGGGCGTTTCGAATCGCCGGGCTTCTGGGGTATTCATAAAGAAATTATGCCTGGTAGTTATTTAGAGGTCAATCCATTAGGAGTTGACAGAAATCTAGTTTTGTGCTATACTGTAATATATGACAGAATTATCTTCCAACATACTTGATACTATCATGGGTTCGCAGACCCAGAGCAGCCTTTCGTCCTTTGAGCCGGAAGGGATTGTAAGCAAACTTTTGGCAATGCTCAAAGAACGAGACAGGGAAATACTTGTCCGGCGGTTCGGGCTGGAAGGACGGGAACTTTCCACACTCGAGGCGATTGGCACACAGCACAATCTCACCAGAGAAAGGGTGCGGCAAATTGAAAAGGATTCGATTGAGGCTCTGCGACACAAAGGCGGGACAGAGCTGGAAGCGGCGCTGCGCTTGATTTTCGACACTATTGCCGAGTATGGGGATGTCATGTCTGAGGAATTTTTCCTGGAAACTCTCTTGCCCGGTAAAGAAAACGAGAAAGATCGCCAGGCAGTTAAGTTTTTACTGGCGGTGGGCGAGCAGTTTCATGAATGGAAAGAGACCGGCGATTACTACCATGCTTTTGCATTGGCCGGGTTTAACGAAGAGCGGCTTACCGGAACTATAGCAGTCCTGATTGATATTTTGAAGGCAGAGGGCCGTGTGTTTAAGCAGGATGACTTAAGCGCCAAACTCAAGGACACTGACTATTATCGGCGACACCAGTTTGAGCTGACCGACAAGGTGTTGAAAAGCTATCTAAGCTTATCCAAACAAATTCTGATCAATCCGTTTGGAGAAATCGGTCTGGCCAGTTGGAATGAAGTCAGGCCGCGGGATGTGGGCGACAAGGCTTATCTGGTTTTGAAGCATCACGGCAAACCGGAGCACTATTCGATCATCACCAAGATGATCAACGCGCGTAAGTTTGACCACCGGACAGCCTATCAGGAGACGGTCCATAATGAGCTGATTAAAGATAACCGGTTTGTCCTGATCGGCCGGGGGATTTATGCGCTTTCCGAATGGGGGTATAAAAAAGGCGTAGTTGCCGATGTGATTATAGAAACGTTGACCGCCGCTCAGCGGCCGCTTTCCCGCGATGAGATCATCAACGAGGTGTTGAAACGCCGCATGGTCAAGCGCAATACGATCCTCGTCGGCCTGTCCAATAAGAAGCGTTTTCAGAAAGTCGGCAAAGATAAATTCACTTTGGTTTAATTTTCCATGATTCAAGCGCTACGAGATTTATTCAGTTTTGCGGTGGATTACGGCTTGGTCCCATTTGGCTGGGTATTTTTTTTGGGCCTGCTGCTTTGGATGTGGTACAAGCTGACCACGATCAAAAACAATACGGCTTATATTAACAGCATTGAATGGATTTTCTTGGAGCTTAAAATTCATGACCTGAACGAGCGCTCGTCGTTAGCCATGGAGCAAGTATTCGCCGCGCTCCACGCAATCCATACCAATTACAGCTTCGGTGAAACTCTATTTGGCGGCAAGAGCGTGTTGTGGTTGTCTTGCGAAATTGTTTCTCTCGGCGGCAAGGTTTCGTACATATTCAAAATACCAAAGCGTTATCGCGCGCTTTTGGAGAGCGCTATTTTCGCCCAGTACCCAAGAGCCGAGATTAGTGAAACCGAAGACTACCTCAGGAATATGCCGCATGAGTATTATCCTCAATCCGCTGATTTTGAATTTTGGGGCACACAGCTGAACAAAAAAAAAGACAATGCCTATCCCATCCGGCTGATTATGGGATTTGAACACAAGGAGCAGGAGACATTCATTGACCCGGTATCCAATATTATTGAAGTTATGAGCAATATTCAACCCTGGGAACTGCTGGCTTACCAGCTTTGCATCCAGCCGATTAATGACGACTGGAAAAAAAACACCAAGTATCTTTTGGACGAACTCAAGGGCGCTCGCTCTGAACATAAGAACGGCTGGTTTAACAGTGTTATCTCCATTCCCAGGTATTTTATGGATATTTTAGTGCATGATATTATGGGAGTTGAAGCAGAAGTGGAACAACAGCATGTCAAGGAAGAGCCGCCGACTCTGATGCTGCACAAAAGCGACGTGGAAAAAAAAATTATTGCAGACGTGGAGAATGCTCTTGGCAAAATTTATTACAAGTTCAAACTTCGCCTGCTTTATCTGGCGCCCAAGGACAAGTTCAACCGATCATTGCGCGTGCCGGAGATTATTGGCGCATTCCGCAATTTTGATGATGTGAATTTGAACGGCCTTAAGCCGGATATCGCCCACACCTGGACCAACCCGGATTATAAGCTGTCGCCAACTTTGGAAGCCCCGGCTTTGCGCCACCAAACCTTGGTCCGCAAGCGCCATATGTGGCATTATTTCCTCGGGCGAAAAATTTGGCAGGGAACTGGAGAGAACTATATGAATACCGAAGAGCTCGCCACGGTTTTTCATTTCCCAGTTGCGCCGAATGTCAGGGTCTCCCAGCTTGAAAAAGTTCAGGCAGTCAAATCAGCTCCGCCGGCTGATTTACCGATTGGTTAAAATTATGGACCAGAATAACGATATCATCTTGTTCGCCAAAACCAATTTTCGCAACCGCGAAACGCCTTTTGGCATCCGCCAAGACGACCGGCGCCGGCACATGTACATCATTGGAAAAACCGGCATGGGTAAAACCACTTTGATCGAGAATATGGTCGTTCAGGATATCCAAAACGGACACGGCGTGACGTTTGTCGATCCGCACGGCGATTCGGTGGAAAAAGTCTTGGAATATATCCCCTCCGACAGAGTCAATGACGTGGTTTATTTCAATCCGGCTGATTTGGACTTTCCGATCGCGTTCAATCCGCTGGAAGCGGTGGATCCCAAATACAAGCATTTGGTCGCCTCGGGATTGATGGGGGTGTTTACCAAAATCTGGGCCGGAGTGTGGTCGGCCAGGATGGAATATATTTTAAGCAACACGATTTTGGCCCTGCTTGACTCTCCCGGCAACACCATGCTTGGGATTGCGCGGATGCTGGTCAATAAAGCTTACCGAAAAAAAATTGTGGACAATATCAAAGACCCGGTGGTCAAGTCTTTTTGGGTGGACGAATTTGCCAATTATAACGATAAATTCCGAAACGAAGCCATTGCCCCTATCCAAAACAAGGTTGGGCAATTTCTTTCCTCGGCCATCATCCGCAACATAGTCGGCCAGACTAAAAGCGCCATAGATTTGCGCGATATTATGGATAACAAGAAGATCTTTTTGATCAACCTGTCCAAGGGCCGCATTGGGGAAGACAACTCCGCCCTGCTGGGTGCGATGCTCATCACCAAATTGCAGCTGGCGGCCATGAGCCGGGTGGATATACCCGAGGAAACTCGCGAAGATTTTTACCTTTACGTCGACGAGTTCCAAAATTTCGCGACCAATTCTTTTGCCAATATATTATCCGAAGCCAGGAAGTACCGACTCAACCTAATCGTGGCGCACCAGTATATCGGCCAGCTGGTATTTGAGCGAAACACAACGGTTCGGGACGCCATTTTCGGCAACGTCGGGACCATGGTTTGTTTCAGGATGGGAGCGGAAGATGCCGAGTTTCTGGAAAAGGAATTTGAGCCGGAATATACGATGAATGATTTGGTGAATTTAGCCAAGTACAATATTTATCTCAAACTGATGATTAACGGTGTGGCCTCGCATCCGTTTTCCGCAACCACTCTGCCCCCAATCTCGGTTCCCACCGGTAACACCGAAAAAGTGATTAAAGTTTCCAGAGAGCGTTACGCCACGCCCAGGTCTGTGATCGAGGAAAAAATCAACAAATGGATGGGCGCTGAGTTTCATGCAGAGGCTGCCCAGGCCGAGAGTGCGGCGGTGGACCAGCAAGACCTGCAGGAAGAGCTGCGCTATCGCGAGCGTGTAACGGCAGGGAGCGCCCAAGCCATCAGGCAGACCCAGCACCAAGCTGATGCTGGGCAGGCAGACCCGCTTGAACCAAAGACTGACCGCACCGCACCGTTTAAGCCAACTGAGCAAAAGAAACCTCAGCGAGAGGATCGCAGGCAGATTGAGAGAAGGCAAAAGCAAACCCAAGAGCATTCCACCCGAAGAAGTAATGAGAAAAAGCCGGATAATCCGGTTTGGGACAAGGTACTCAATCAGCAGACGAAGAAAACAGAGTCTGCAGTTGAAACCCTGAGCAAGGGTCTGGCGGAATCCTTAAAAAAGCCGCAGCAAGAAGCAGATTTACCTGTGGATAAAAGTCATGACCAGACAGGACATATCCAGCCTGGCGAGACGGTAAAATTTTAATTTGTCAATTTTAGATTGACAAGAAAAATCGTAAAATAGCCTCATATTTGAGGCTATTTTCGATTTACTGCAGAAATAAATTTGACACCTGCCCGACGAAAAAAGTAAAATGGCTATGCCATGCAAACTGAAAGCTTGCTTAAAGAAATAGGCTTGACTGACAAGGAGATCGCGATTTATCTGTGTCTTATAGAATTGGGCGCCGTGCCGGTACGAACCCTGGCGCAGCATTCCAAGATCAATCGCGGTACCACATATGACATTCTCAAGAGACTGCTTGAGTTGGACTTGGTGAATTATTTGGACAAGACCACGCACCAATATTTTGTGGCCAGCGACCCGGAGAAAATCCTTATGCTGGTTGAGCGAAAGCAAAAGGAACTTGAAAAGGTCAAAAAGCAAGTGGAAGAAACCCTACCTGAGCTTAAGTTGATTTTTGAAAAAAGGGGAGGCAAACCTGTGGTCAAGCTCTACGAAGGACCGGAGGGCATTCGGGCCATACTTCAGGACGTGCTGGATAGCATGGAAAAGGCTTCAGAAAAAAAATACTATGTTTTTTCCTCGGCCAGTGTCCGTAAAAATGTCTATGCTGCCATGCCGGATTTCAGCAGCAAGCGCATCAAGCGGGGAATTGCCGTGCAGACCATATCCTTAGGAGAAGGCGGGCAGCTGGTCGGCCTGGATGAAAGAAGGTGGATAGCGAGCCGAAAAACCGGCCTCGACGCGACTTACGAACTGATTTATGACGGCAAGGTCGCGCATATCAGTCTGGACAACACTGACAATCCGGTCGGTGTGCTAATTCAAAATCGGGAAATTGCTGAGACGCAGAAACTCATTTTTGAGTTCAATTGGAGCAAATTATAGCCGATTGAACTTGGAAACCAGTTTTGGCTGGGAAACACGAAGGAGGACATCGTGGGAAAGCTTGCGTGTGTTATTCCAGCTGCCGGCTGGGGGTCAGTCTGCCCTGTTCGTTCCAGCCCGAAAGTACTGGAAACGACCGGCGACGAACTGATGATTCAGCGGATCATCCGTATCGTGCTGGAAGCAGGCATTGAGGATCAGCTTGCCGTTGTTGTTGGCAACAATGGTTACGGTGCGCAGATTCGGAAAGCGCTGGAACCCTTTGAATGCCGCGGCTTGCGAATCGTTGAGCAGGCGGGAAGATATGGGGCTGCTGACGCCGTACGTTGTGCCCTGCCAGAGCTCGGCGATGCTGCAGACGTGCTCGTCACATTTGGCGACATGCCTTTGTGGAGGCCGGACACCCTGCGGAGATTGGCAAAGGCACACTTAAATGATGGCGATGCTGCAATCAGCATGGTCACGCTGCGTTTGCGGCCGGGACACAGTACCGAGCGGTACGGTCGTATCGCCCGGGATGAGCGCGGCGCCATTTTGGCAGCGTTTGAACCATCAGAGCTTGCCGGCCGGATGCTTTCGGGAGCGGCGACTGTAAATCCATCGCTGTATGTCTTTAAGCGGAAGTGGCTGGCTCAAAACTTGTCGCACATCCCACCTGTAGACAAAGGCGACGGCCATCCGCCGGAGCTGCACTTGCCCAAGCTGCTGTTGATCGCGCACGACCAGGGTGCGAAGATCCTGGAAGTGCCTCTGGAAGACGCAAGCGAAGCGCTCGGAGTCAACACCAGCGAGGAGCTGGACGAAGTTCGAGCTGTAATCAGAACCAGAGAGGTGGCTATGACTGAGCTGCGTCCGCTGGAATGGGACGATGACATGGAGCGGATCCTCCAATTCGTCCGACAATGGCGTGCAGAGTACGGCGTTGGCATCGGGTCGCCGATGGGCCCGGATCAATTCCTTTGGGCAGATGAGGGTGCTGGGTTTCTGCTGTTCTCGGCTCTTCCTCGGGACCCAGAGTTTGAAGGCTGGTGCTGGCAGCAAGTGCGTGCCGATGCATTTTTGCGGCTGCAGTTGCTGTGGCGCATCGAGCACAATCCGCAGCCGGTAGTGTGAATGGGGAAGGCCTGCTTCTTCCCCTCTCTTCTTTTTAACATAACAATTGCATGAATGTTCAACCGATAATTCTAGCCGGAGGCAAGGGGACAAGAATGGGAGCTTCAGATTTGCCCAAGGTTTTGGTCCATCTGAAAAACGTGCCGTTGATCTCTTGGCTCTTGAAAGAAGTTGAAAAACTTGGCTTGGAATCCAGGCCGATCGTTGTTGTTAAGCACAAATATCAGCTGGTTCAGTCGGCATTGGGAAGCTCGTTTAAGTATGTGTTTCAGAACGACGAGCATGGCACGGGCGCGGCTGTGAAGGCCGCTGTTCCCCATGTAAGCGCTGAACACGCGCTGATATTGTATGGCGACATGCCGTTTATAAAATCCCAGAGCCTGCAGAGGCTTATACAGCATCATTTACAACGAAACTTGGAATTTACCATGTTCTCAAGCACAGTGCCGCACTTTGAAGGGATTTACGCTTCCCATTTCGGCTTCGGCCGGCTGCTTCGAGAAAACGGCAATTTGGTTAGAAATGTGGAACTTGTCGACGCAAGCGATCAGGAAAAGAATATTTTAGAAGTCAATCCCAGCATTTATTTATTCCAGACCGAATGGCTTAAGCGAAATATCGATGCTGTGCGCCAAAACAAACATGGTGAGTTTTATTTGACCGATCTATTGGAAATCGGCATCCGAAACGGCACCAGGATTGAAACCATTCCCGTTGATCCTTTGGAAGCGTTCGGCATCAACACTTCGCAACAGTTGATGCAGGCAGACGAGATTTTAGATCGTGTGACAAAATAAGAATAATCTGCTAACATAGCCATGATTCTGAAGGAGGGTGAACATGGCATTAGAGACGAGCATGGAGTTCAATTTCCGTAGAGAGTTGATGCGACTCAAAAAGCGCAGAGACCGGGCTATCAGGCAACTGGCAGCAAGAGGAGCATCACAGCGGGAGATCGCGAGAGCGCTGCACGTTGCCCTGGGGCAAGTCAACAAAGTCATCGCAAACGGCGCCTAGCTGCTTGAAGCATGACTCTTTTTTATTTATACTAGACGCCGATGGTTATATGTCCAACCCCAAGCAAAAAATTGTCGTGGGCATGAGTGGGGGAGTTGACTCCTCCGTGGCTGCAGCTTTGCTTAAGAAGCAGGGCTATGATGTTATTGGCGTGTTTATGAAGAATTGGTCGCAGGATTTTGCCGCCCCGAAATCGGGGCGCCGCTCAACAGAGTTGAGCGAGCCTCGCTCTGGAGCGGGAGCCTCGCCCAGCAGAACTGGGCGGGGAGACTTTGGCTGCACTTGGGTCGAGGACGCTGAGGATGCCAGAAAAGTGGCCAAGGTTTTGGACATCTCGTTTTACGTCTGGAATTTTGAAAAAGAGTATTACGAGAAAGTGGTGGAGTATTTTTTGCGCGAATATGCAGCCGGTCGGACGCCCAATCCGGATGTGATGTGCAATCGCGAGATTAAATTTAAGTTATTTTTGGACAAGGCCTTATCCCTTGGCGCGGATTATGTCGCGACGGGGCATTATGCCAGAATTAAAAAATTACGAATTACGAATTACGAATTAAAAGCCAATCCGCAATCCGCAATCCGCAATCCTAAAATTTATCAATTGCGCAAAGGGATTGACCCAGCTAAAGACCAAAGCTACTTTCTTTACACTTTGAAACAAGAACAGCTGGCAAAAATTTTGTTTCCGATAGGGGAATACAAGAAGTCAAAAGTTCGTCAAATAGCCAAAAAGTTTGGATTGCCCAATTATGCCAAAAAAGATTCCCAAGGGATTTGTTTCATCGGCAAAATTAATGTCAGAGAATTTTTGAAAGAAAAAATCCCGGCCGTAGCAGGAGAGATAGTTGCTACTTCAGGCCAGGTAATCGGGCAGCATGATGGTTTGCCCTATTATACGATCGGCCAAAGAGAGGGCATGGGTTTGGGCGGCGATGGTCCTTATTACGTCGTCAATAAGGACTTTGAAACTAACCGGCTGTTTGTAAGTAATGATCAGAACGATCCCCAGCTCTGGAAAAAAGAATTTACGATTACTGATGTCAGTTGGGTAGGCAATGTTCCTGAGTTTTCGTTGGAAGCCGGGGTTAGCATCCGGTATCATCATCTGAATTATCCAGCAGTAATCAGTAAACAGGAAACAGAAAACAGATTAAAAATAGTCTTTGATCAACCCCAGAGGGCGATAACACCTGGGCAGGCAGCGGTGATTTACCAGGGCGATGAGCTTCTGGGCGGCGGAGTGATAGATAAAGTTTTTTAGCGGTTTTTGATATTATACCTTTCTGCTCGTACGGGCAAAAAAGTATAATATCGTTTGCGAAAAAAATAACCCCAAAAAGTCTAGCATCAGCAGAACGCGAATGCTGAATCTTCGAGGTCGGAGGCTCGTGCCGGGTGCATAGGCGGGACGTCGTTTTCGTTTGCAAGGAACAGCTTGAGTGAGTCTGGAGAAACCCACTGTTCCAGCCACTGGTCGTCGAAGTTGAGGAGAATGCAGATATCGGCCCCCGGTTCGCCTTCGTCGAATCGGATAACGGTGCTTTCTAGGAAGCGGGCTCGGGCTTCCTTTGTATCCAAACCGGAGAAGGCCTGGTCAAACACAATCAGCTTGCTGTACCGGCTTCGGCGCAGGATGAGAGCCGGATAAATCATGCCGTGATGGATGACCAGTTCGAGTGCGCGGCATGTCCCAGGGCGAGGAATGATTCCGATGGCGCAATCCTGGTCAAGAACCAGCCTTTGCTGTTGACTTACAGTGGGAATAACCCGCTGTCTCATAGAAGCCTCCTTGGGCTTGGAATAACATAAGCATACCCGAAAATACGACAAAATTCAACGCCTCACATGCATATGAGGCGTTGAAGGTTTTTTAGACCAGCAATCCGATAATTAGCAGTGCGACGATATTTATGATCTTAATCATGGGGTTAATCGCTGGGCCGGCCGTGTCTTTGTACGGGTCGCCGACAGTGTCGCCGGTTACGGCCGCTTGGTGGGCAAAAGATTTCTTGCCGCCAAAGTTACCTTCCTCTATAAATTTTTTGGCATTGTCCCAGGCCGCGCCGCCTGAGGTCATAGAAATGGCGACGAAAAGTCCTGTGACGATTGAGCCAACCAATACACCACCGAGAGCTTTCAAACCGAGAAACGGAATCACAGCGACCAAGATTGGCACCACCACCGGAAGCAAAGCGGGGATAACCATTTCCTTGATTGCGGCTTTGGTCACAATGTCCACGGCTTTGCCGTAATCAGGTTTGCTGGTGCCTTCCATAATGCCGGGAATTTCTTTGAATTGTCTGCGGACTTCCTCCACCACCGCGTGCCCGGCTTTGCCCACGGCCTGCATGGCCATGGAAGCGAACAGATAGGGGAGTAGGCCGCCGATGATCAAGCCGGCCAGCACTTGCACGTCAGAAAGGTCAAAAGTTAAATTCTGCCCAAGGCGCTTAAGCTCCTCGGTGTATGAAGCGAATAAAACGACGGCAGCCAGTCCGGCCGAGGCAATGGCATAACCTTTGGTCACAGCTTTGGTAGTATTACCCACGGCATCCAAGGCATCCGTTGATTGTCGGACGTTCTCAGGCAGTCCGGCCATTTCCGCGATTCCGCCGGCATTATCGGTAATCGGCCCAAATGCGTCTATGGCTACGATTATGCCAGCCATGGAGAGCATGGAAACTACGGCAATGGCTGAACCGTAAATGCCTCCGAAATGATAAGAGAGCATGACTCCGGCAACGATCGTCAGCACCGGCAGAGCCGTTGACTGCATCGAAACTGCCAGGCCCGTGATGATATTGGTGCCGTGGCCTGTGGTGGAAGCCTGGGCAATTGACTTGACTGGTTTGAATTTTTTGGAAGTGTAATATTCGGTAATGACAACCATCAGCGCTGTCACTCCTAAGCCGACCAGCGTTGAATAAAACAAGCTCTGGCTAAAGAAGGGGATAAATAAGCTTTTGGTGACCCAGTAGAAGCCGATGGCAGCTAAGACTCCCGAAACGGCCAAGCCTTTGTATAATGCGGTCATAATGGCTTTGCCTGTGAGCCTGACAAAGAAGCTGCCAATAATTGAGGCGAATATGGACACTGCACCCAGAGCCAGGGGATAAAGCACAAAGACTTCATTATTGCTAAACAAGATGCTGCCCAAAATCATGGCGGCAATCGTGGTCACGGCATAGGTCTCAAAAAGGTCAGCGGCCATACCCGCGTCATCGCCGACGTTATCACCGACATTGTCCGCGATCACGGCCGGGTTTCTGGGGTCATCTTCCGGAATCCCGGCTTCAATTTTACCCACCAAGTCCGCGCCCACATCCGCACCTTTGGTAAAGATGCCGCCGCCTAAGCGCGCAAACACTGAAATCAAGCTGGCGCCAAAACCTAGGCCGATCAAGGGCGGGATATCATGATTCGTCCATTCGAAAAACAAAGTCACGGCCAGAAGCCCCAAACCCACCACAAACAAGCCGGTTACAGCACCACCCTTGAAAGCCAGGGCAAAAGCCGGTTTCAATCCGACTTTGGCCGCCTCGGCAGTTCGGACATTGGCGCGCACAGCCACGTACATTCCGATGAAGCCAGCCAGGGCAGAAGCTATAGCTCCCAGCAAAAAACCAAGTGCGGTCTGGATGTTGAAAAAGAAATAAATCAAAACCGCCAGCACGGCTGCGACTGTCCCCACGGTTTTGTATTGCCGCGTAAGGTAAGCAGATGCGCCTTCCTGGATGGCCGCGGCGATGGAGCGCATTTTGTCGTCACCCGACGGTTTTTTCAAGACCAGCCGCGTAAGAATGAACCCATAAACAATCGCGGCTAAGCCTGCGATAATTGCAAACCAAACAATACTTGTTTCTGTGAGCATAATAAAAAAATAATAGTATTATCAATTATAACACATCAGGATGACATTATTCCACTTATAATAAGTTCTTAGGCTTAAGCTTACTGGAAAATAACATTTTATTCAAATAGCTATTTTATTGTTTGACAAATACTACCATCATAAGTATCATGGTAGCATATGCATAATTTGAAATATAAATTAAAGAAGCAGGAGCAGAACGAACTTTTTATCAAACTTGCGAAAGCAATCACAACGCTGCACAGTTCCCAAGAAGCAGCCAACTTTTTGAGGGATTTACTTTCTGAAGTCGAAGTATTAATGCTGGCTAGACGCCTGCAAATAGCAGAACTTCTGATCGAAGGCCTGACCTATGATCAAATCAGGTCAAGGTTGAAGGCAGGCCCCGGCACGATCGCGCGAGTGCAAACATGGTTGGAGCTTTATGGAGACGGCTATCGCGAAGTTATTAAAAGATGCGCTAGCAGGAATAAGTCAGATGATGAACTGGCCAAACCCTACTCCCAGCTTAAAAAGAAGTACCCGATGTATTTTTGGCCAGAACTGCTTTTGAAAGAGATTATAAAATCTGCTAAGAAGCGAGAAAAACAGCGGCTCTTAAAGGTTGTTGAGCAGCTAAGAACTAAAACCCATTTGACATCAGAGTTAAATAAGTTACTTACTCAATGATTTAATTTTTCGGGTTAATACTACCATGATAAGTATCATGGTAGTAAGTGAACAGTTTGTACGAGATTGATATATGAAATTTCTAAAAAATAACTAATATAAGAAAGAAAAAATATGTTGAAAGAATATTCCAAACTGGCATCTCAAAAAAATATCCAGAATACAATTGAAGCCCTCAAGGAGAATGGCATTGAGGCGGAGTTTGTGGAGATAGGCGCTGATGCCAAACGGCGGGTGTTTGAATTGCTGCCGGAAGGCGCGGATATTATGACCCAAACCTCCGTTACTTTGAGTACCCTTGGCATTGCAGACGAGATCAATGGCTCAAGCAAATATAATCCCGCCAGAGCAAAGTTTAAAGACCAGAGCCAAAGGGAAAAGCAAAAATCAGGGGCAGCGCCAGAATGGACCATAGGTTCGGTGCATGCCGTAACTATGGACGGCAGTGTTTTGATCGCGTCCAACACCGGCAGCCAGCTTCCTTCATATGTCTACGGCGCGGATCATGTGATTTGGGTTGTGGGCGCTCAAAAAATAGTAGCCAATGTGGATGAGGGAATAAAAAGAATCCACGAGTATGTTTTGCCTCTGGAAGACGCCCGAGCTCAGAAAGCCTATGGCATGGGTTCCAACGTCAGCAAACTTTTGATCATCAACAAAGAAGTCAAACCCGGCCGGATCCACCTGATTTTCGTCAACGAAGTTTTGGGGTTCTAAAAACGCAAAAGTCCCGCCTTGGCGGGATTTTTTTTTGGCTCCGGGACTTGGATTCGAACCAAGATTAGCGGATTCAGAGTCCGCCGTCCTACCGTTAGACGATCCCGGAATAGCGGTATTATTTTATCTGTTTTTGCCTAATGATTCAAGGGTATACTATCAATGACACAAGGAGGAAACATGACTCAGACTGCACAGAAGATAGCGGATGCCGTTGATGACACATCGGGAGTAACGGCTATTGTGTTCGACGCAGGGCATTTGACGCTTGCGAGGGGAGGAGAGTGTTCGAATTCATGTTCCATGTGCCCTCTGACAAAAGCGTGCGTTGGGACGCTGTAATTCTCGTCAGCTCCTATTTCTTTCGCTTCCTCTTCACCCCCGAGTACGCACAGGTTGGTGATAATGGCGTCGTGTGCATCTGCTTACACCCGTCCGAGGAACGCTTTCTCCATCTCGCGCAGCGCGCCGAACCGGTCGAAATTCCATAGACATAAAGGCGACCTTCGTTTTCAGCAAGGCTCAAGGCTCTTGCTTTTTTATTTTAATAAATATCTAATTGATTCTGCATATGGATCGTTTTAGTGTTTAAGTTGAAAACATTACCTCTTACCAGGTACTGGAAATTTGACGGGGATTTTGCGTTGGCTTGAATTTTTTGTTATGCTTGAAGCACTTTGATGGAGGAATCGAATGAGTGACGCGAATAACTACAGGCGCGCGGAAATCGATGAGTGGCTCGCGACCCATCGCAGGATCGCATATGCCCAGGTCTTGGCTGATCGGAGGAACCAGTCAGACGCTGCTGCGACTCCGGATCTGACAGGACAGCTGCGTTCCGGGGAAGGGATGCGACAGAGCATCACTGATGCGACTGATGAGCCGTTCGACCCGCTGCTCTAGGATTTTCGAGTCACGATGGCAACCCCGCCCCAAGTGACTTTAAGCGTGGCTGCGAAAGCGAGAAGGCGGCATGGGACTTAGGGCGGCGAGGAACTGCCCAAGTTTGTGGAGGGTTCATATGCCCGACCATAAGCGTTGTTCCAAGGCCACACCAGCCTTCTTACTGAATCGATTGTGGCTCGGACGCTCAAGTTGCCGCTTAAGCGTCTTTCATTAGAGCCTGTGATCCTGCTCTTGCAGCCCGTGGAAGGGGTCGGGCTTGTGGCTTTCATGGCGTTTGATCAGCGCCTAGCGTATGGTCCCATACCCATACGCGGCCTCCGGCCGCGAGCCTGATCCCAACCACGTTTTGTTCGTTACCCCGGCTTCCGCCTGTTTGGAAGCCTTTTTTTTCGCATAAAAAAAGACCAGCTGGGCGATTTGCCTAAGCGGGTCGAAGCGGAATGGCGCCGTGGGGCAGAACAGGGTAGTCGCCGGTATAGCAAGCGGTGCAGAAACCTCCTTCCGTACCATCCACTGCCGCCAGAGTTGCATCGAGCTTAAGATACGCCAAGCTGTCGGCTTCGATGAAGCGGCAGATTTCCTCAACGCTGTTGCTCGACGCAATCAGTTCGTTGAAATCAGGGGTGTCGATGCCGTAGTGGCACGGCGCGATCGTTGGCGGGCAGCTGATCCGCACATGGACTTCCTTCGCTCCGGCCGTTTTGACCAGACGAACGATCTTGCGGCTGGTAATGCCGCGGACGATGGAGTCATCCACAAGCACGATGCGCTTGCCTTCGACCACGCTGCGAATGGGATTGAGCTTCATCCGCACCCCGATCCTGCGGCCGTCCCCGGAGGGGTTGATGAATGTCCTGCCGACATAGTGGTTGCGGGTCAGCGCGACTTTGTAGGGAAGGCCTGAGCCTTCGGCGAAGCCTAATGCCGCATGGACTCCCGAATCCGGCACTGCAGCCACGATGTCGGCATCCGCCGGAGACTGTTTTGCCAGCAAATATCCGAACCGCTGTCGGTGGACCGAAACGCTGGCGTTGCCGAAAATGTAGCTGTCGGGCCGTGCGAAGTAAACGTGCTCAAAGATGCAGGCGGCTTGTGGTGGAAGCTTGCCGAAGGGGCGGATGCTCTTGGGCATGCCGTTTGCGGTGAAGAACACGATTTCTCCGCGCTCAACATCGCGCACGTATTTCGCCTCCAGGATATCGAGGGCGCAGGTTTCGGAAGCCACGATCCATGAATCATCGAGCCTGCCGATGACCAGGGGCTTGAAACCCCTCGGGTCGCGAGCTGCGACCAGTCCGTCAGGAGTCAACATCACCAGCGCGTATGAGCCTTCGACCTGGGTCAAAGCCCGGATGATGGCTTCCTGGGAGTTGGTGGCGTTTGCGCGGGCATAGAGGTGAAGAATGACCTCAGTGTCGGATTCGGTCTGGAAGATAGCTCCTTCCCCTTCCAGATCTGCTCGCAGCGCGTCGGTGTTCGTCAGGTTTCCGTTGTGGGCGATTGCGAACCGCCCGTGCTTGCATTTGATTTCGAACGGCTGGGCGTTCTTGAGCCGGCTGGTGCCGGTAGTCGAGTAGCGGGTATGGCCGATGGCGGTTTTGCCTGTCAGGGTGCCGAGGACTTTTTCATCGGGGAAAACGTCATCGACATACCCCATGCCGGCGACCTTGTGGATCAGTTCGCCGTCGTGACTGGCGATGCCTGCGGATTCCTGTCCTCGGTGTTGCATGGCGTGCAAACCGAAGAATGCGCTGTTAGCCGCTGTATTGGTTCCTGTGATGCCAAATATGGCGCACATTCCGTTTTTACCTCCTTGTTATGTCCGTAGTAAGTACTGGAATAATTTGATTGTAGTATATTGAGCACATGAACACCATAGCTAAGTTGGCCGGGATTTAATTGGGATGTATAATTAAAGCAGATTATTAAATAAGGAAATGTATATGCAAGCAGTGCCTTTGAATTATTGGGCCGTGCTGGTTTGTGGAGTGGTCAGCATTGCCTTGGGTTCTTTGTGGTACGGGCCGGTGTTCGGCAAAATGTGGATGCGTTTGATGGGCTGGGACAAGATGAATCCGGAGCAAATGGCTGAAGCCAAAAAGGGTATGATCAAAAGCTATGCTTTGTCATTTGTCGGAGCATTGGTTATGGCCTATGTTTTGGCGCACGCGCTGGTGTTTGCCAGTTCGTATATGAATGTCGAAGGATATGCCGCCGGGCTTTCCACCGGCTTCTGGATGTGGCTGGGGTTTGTGCTGCCTGTGACCATGAGCGATGTGCTTTGGGGCCAGAAGAGCTGGAAGTTGTGGAGCTTAAACAGCGGATATTACCTGGTCCAGTTGCTCATGTTTGGAGTCATCCTCGCGCTCTGGGGATAGATCCTGAAACAAGTTCAGGATGACACAAAAATTTCCACTATTTGCGGAGCCTTTTTATTTGTTCAATTAACCTCGCTATTTTCTGGTCTGCTGGATTTAACTTCTGTAATTTTTCAAGAACACTGATTGCCGAGGCATAGTTTTTTTCGTCCAGATAGAGCTGAGCGAGCGCGTAGTAAGAGAAGAAGAAATCAGGCTGCTTTTCGATGGCGGTTTCGAAGTTTTTGACCGCCTGCCCGCGGTTGCCAATTTCTTTATAGGAGTTGCCGAGGTTGTGGTAAGCCACGGCGTTGTGGGCGTCCAGGTTGATGGCTTTTTGGTAAGTTTCAATCGCTTCGGCAGACAGCTTGGCGTCGGCATAGGCCATACCGAGGTTGTTTAAGACGCGATAAGTTTGGGAATACTTAAGCGTTTGGTTGTAAAAAGTGATTGGGTCTTGCCAGTCATTGTTGCGGGCAATGGTTTTTTTGCCCAAAATCGCGAGATAGAATATAAGCAGCAATGCAAGTATGTAGCGGAAACCTTTAGGTTTCCATAATGGAGGCCTAAAGGCCTCCGCTACATTTAACGCAAGATAAGACATGACCAAAAATATTCCAATCATCGGCACGTACATCCAATGCTCGTAAATCAGGCCCGAATTCGGAATGAGGAGGTTGGAATTGGGAAACAGGCGGATGAAGAACCAGAAAATCCCAAAACTTATGATTGGGTATTTTTTGATGCATAAAAAGGCCGCGGTTATTAGGCCAAAGACGAGTAAGCCCCCAACAAAGACGTCCGGAATGAGTAGGTTGTGGGGAATGTCGAAGCCGCGCTCCATATGCAGATTATTCGGCCAAAACAAAAGTTGGAAATAAATTGCCATGGCGCGGAAGAAAGCCAGCAGCCGGACGCCAAAATTTTCCGTAAACAGATTTTCTTCGCCATAAACATTGAAGGTGTTGCTGAAGTTAAGCGCGGTGGCGCGCAGAAGCAGGTAGAGGCCGGCCAGCAGGAAAAATGGCCAGATATTTTTGACAACTTTGAACAGACGTTGCTTGACCGTAAGCTCTGAGGGCAGGGCAAAAAAATCTGTCAGGGCCAGCATGGCCGGCATAACCACAGCCGTGTCTTTGGAAAGTATAGCTGCGATATAGCAAAGTAAAGTGTAACCGTAGTATTTATGGAAGTACCTAAAATTGTGACCGCTATTTTGGGTAAGCCGAAATTTGCAGTAAAATAATATGCCTAAGAAAATAAAAAAAGTTGAAAGCACATCGGCCAGGCCGGAGACATAGGTGACCGCCTCGGTCTGCAGCGGATGGATGAGGAAGATTAAGCTTGTCAGAAAAGAAACCCAGGGCAAGCGAAATAACCTTACTGTAATACTGTACAGTAAGATAGTATTGGCGATGTGCAATAAGAGATTTATCAAGTGGTATCCGGGAGCCCAGTCATTCCAGAGCTGCCACTCAATTGAGAACGCCGTCAGCATCAGCGGCCGCCAGTAGTTGCTGGTAAGCCCCGCGCCCGCGATCTGGTTTTCGCTGAAAAACTTCGGCCAATCGAAATTTTGGACATACTGGTTGTTAAGGATGATGTCCTGGTCATCCCAAAACATTTGGTTATTTAAGCTGTTGGCATAAAGAATTAAACCGACAGCCGCAAAGATGAGGGCAATTTTCGTTTTTGTGTTAAGCAAGCTCATGCTATAATCTTAGCACAAAGGAAGGAGGGATCATGAGAGTTCTTGCAACCAAGCAAGCGGAAGACGGCTTTTACAGCCTGGCACAAGTCAAGCACGCGCACGACATCACTCACGGAGTTGAGCCCCATTACGGAATTATTCAGGATATTTTGCTGAATGGATTCCGTTGCCGAGATCGGATCCCGGTGAAGGACCTGACCCCAAATCAGGTTCAAGCTATCCGTTCCCACCTCGAGTAGGTGTTGGCTTCCAGATTTTGCTTGTTTTTTTGTGCTAAAATGCCTATATGAAATTGATTCACAAAAAATGCGTGCCGTGCGAATCTGGCATGCCATCGGCGGGCTTTCGGAAAATGATTTTATTATGGCTGCCAAAATTGATCAATTATGAATCCCGTTAGAAATTTTTTAGACTAGCTTCAAGGAGGCATCGCTAAACAGGAATATCAAGTTTCAACTATTAATCTAGGCAATTAAATTTCTAAACGGGATGAAGATTACAAAACCGGGACATTGCTGTTTGCTTATCGAAGAAAATGGAGTCAGGATTTTGACTGATCCCGGCGCTTGGAGTACGGCCCAGAATGAAATCAAAAATATTGATTTGGTTTTGATCACCCACGAACATTCGGATCATTTGCACATGGACTCGGTCAAAAAAATTTTGCAGAATAATCCCGCGGCTGTTATATGGACCAATTCAGCCGTTGGCAAAATTTTGTCAGAAGCCGAGATATCTTTTAGCTTGCTTGAGCATGGACAGAGCGAAAATTTCAAGGGCATTACACTCGAAGGGCACGGCGAAAAACATGCCGTGATTTATCAGGAATATGGACAGGTCCAAAACACAGGGTTTATGATTGCTGATCGATTGTTTTACCCTGGCGACAGCCTTTATAACCCGAAAAAATCGGTTGAAATTTTGGCGCTGCCAGTGGCCGGGCCGTGGCTCAAAATTTCTGATGCGGTTGATTATGCCATAGCAATCAAACCCAAAATCGCGTTTCCGGTTCATGATGCCATGATTAATATCAGCATGTTTAGCGGTCATCACGGAATTCCCAAAACTTTTTTACCCAAGGCAGACATTGAATTCAATGATTTGCGAGAGCAGAATTGGCTTGAGGTTTAACATTAAGCCCTCGCGTCCCATCCCGGACCGCCCGGTATGGGACAGGAGAGCGGCGGATCCGGGATCTTGCCGAGGACTCAGTAAGATCCCCGATTTCTCTCTTAACGCCCGCCTCGGGGATGGGTCCGGGTTAATAGCATGAATAACTCAACACTTAAAAATTTAGGAATCACGATAGTCGGCGTTGCCGTTTTAGCAGGGATACTTTTCTATTGGCAAAACTTGCGTGGGGTGAGACCCGCGGTGAATCCGCCGGCTGAGACTGATCTAAAAAATGATACGCCTCAGAACACCACCGGCATGCCACTTAAGTTGCCGGATGGTTTTTCCATTGAAATTTTTGCCAAAGGATTGCCCGGAGCGAGAGTGATGGCGTTTGATGGCTCGGGCAATATGTGGGTATCCAGGACTTCAGCAGGGGTCATCACCCAGCTTGAGATGAAGGACGGCCGGGTTATTGCCCAGCATGACATTTTTCGGAATTTGCGCAAGCCACACGGCTTGGCTTTTGATTATCGGACACCTGGCCTGCTTTATTTCGCCGAGGAAAATAAAATCACCCGCGTTACCCTCAATTCCGATGATCCGGGGCAGAAGATTGCGGACTTGCCATCAGGCGGCGGGCATTTCACCCGCACTCTGGGGTTTGGCCCGGAAGATCTGAGGTTGTACGTATCAATCGGCTCTTCCTGCAATGTCTGCAACGAAGGTGATCTTCGCAGGGCGGCGGTTTACAGCATGAATCCGGACGGGTCGGATTTCAAAAAATTCGCGTCCGGTTTGCGCAACACCGTATTTTTTACCTGGAGCTATGTGGATGGCCGGATGTGGGGCACGGACATGGGTCGCGACAATTTGGGCGACAACCTGCCGCCGGAAGAGATCAACATTCTGGCAGAAGGAAAGGATTACGGCTGGCCGATTTGTTATGGCAATAAGGTCAACGATCGGAATTTTGATAAAAATCAGTACATCCGCGATCCATGCCAAGATTCAGAGGCGCCAAAAGTCGAAATGCCGGCGCATTCCGCGCCGCTTGGCTTGGCGTTTGTGCCGGAAGAAGGCTGGCCTGAGGATTACTGGCATGATCTGATAGTGGCTTTTCACGGCTCCTGGAATCGGTCGGATCCAACCGGTTACAAATTGGTGCGCGTAAAATTGGACTCAAAAGGCAACTTTGAGGAGTTTGAGGACTTCATCACCGGTTGGCTGCAAGGTAACACTGTCTTAGGCCGGCCGGTGGATGTGGTTTTTTATAACCGGGGGCTTTATGTCTCTGACGACAAGTCCGGGGTAATTTACAAAATCACCTCTGTTGATAACTGAACCCCGTTATAGTTTTTAAAAATAATTTGTTGATAACTAAAGTGGATAAAATGTAACAAAATGCCTTTTTCTAACGAAAATACTCTGAAACTGTAACGGGGTGAATTGCCATAAATTTAGACCTGCCTTAGAATAATCGCATGTAAAGGGGGTGATAAACTTGAATCCTAAGCAATTTTTGGTCTGGGGCGGCGTGATCCTGGTAGTTGTCGGCGTATTGGGTTTTTTCCTCATCGGACCGACAGCCGAGCAAAGCATTTTCGGCTCAGGCTGGTGGTTTGATAACGCCGAGAACTGGACGCATATCGTGATTGGCGTAGTCGCTTTGCTCGCGGCGTACACCCTGCCGGCTGCCGCGCAGAAAACTCTGGCCATGGTGGTGGGAGCGGTGGCAGTATTAATCGGCCTGTACAGCTTTATCATCTCCCAGTCGTTCTTGGGCGCAAATCTGGAAAATCCTGCTGATTCTTTGTTGCACGTGGTGGTGGGCGCTTGGGCGCTTTATGCGTCTATGAGCAAAGGTTCATCCATGCCAAGCGGTGGCATGGGCAATCCGCAAATGTAATTTCAAAAAAATCCCCCGAAAGGGGGATTTTTTTGTTCACCAGATTTTTTCGATTTTGAATATGGGGTAGAAGATCGGGTTGACCAAAATGAGGGCTTGGATGGCGAGGGTGAAGACCACGGCCGCGACCAGTTTTTGGTTGGCGTGTTTGCGGTTGCCGCGGATGATGAAGGCCACGAGCATTTGAAGCAAAATCAGCGTGCTGAAAGTCCAGGTCCTGGCGAATGCGAGGTTGCCCGAGGATTTATAAGTGTGCCAATAGACTATGAGGGCGATCAGCGAAACCGCAAGCCCGATGCCGATAAGCAAAGCCAGAGAGTTAAGATTCAGAAGCCGATGTTCTTTGGAGCGGGGAAGTTTTTTCATAGCCATGGGATCTTTGGGGTCCAAAGCCAGAGCGATTGCCGGAAATCCGTCGGAGACCAAATTGATCCACAATATTTGGGCGGGCAGGAGGGGAGAGGGGAGGCCCAAGATTAGCGCAATTAAGATCGTGAGCAGCTCGGAAATGTTGGTGGAGATCAGGTAACGGATGGATTTGAGGACATTGTCGTAGATCGTGCGCCCTTCCTCGATGGCTTTGACAATGGTGGCGTAATTGTCGTCAGTGATAACAATGTCGGCGGCTTCTTTGGCCACGTCCGTGCCTTTTTTACCCATGGCCACACCCACTTCAGCCTGCTTCAGCGCCAGGGCGTCATTGACGCCGTCGCCGGTCACGGCCACCGACAACCCGAGCTGTTGAAAGGCTTTGACAATGCGCAGTTTGTCTTCGGGATTGGTTCGGGCGAACACGCGCACCTTCTGGATTATATTTTTTAATTGTTCGTCGCTGATTTTTTCCAAGTCTTTCCCGGTTATGATTTCATCGCCCTCTTCGGCCAGCTCCAGTTTGACGGCAACCGCATGAGCAGTCAGTTCATTGTCGCCGGTGATCATGACAGTCATAATACCGGCCTGCTTGGCCAGCCGGATGGATTCTTTGACTTCATCCCGAATGGGATCGGAGAGCGCAATGAACCCCAGGAAAATCAGATCGGATTCAATTTCATCGCGTCTGTAGCCGGTCTGCTCATCCATCGGCTTATACCCGAAGCCCAAGACGCGGTAGCCCGATTTGGTCAGTGATGAATAGACGTCGGCAAGTTGTTGCTTATCTTCTTCCGTAAGAATTTTGATTCGATCATCTTGCGGGATCCTGGTTGAGGCAGAGACCATAAATTCCGGCGAGGACTTGACCAGAGCTTCTACTTTGCCGTCTTTGCGGACGACCATGCTCATGCTTTTTCGTTTTTGGTCAAAAGAAAATTCTTCCAATATTTCGGCGCTTGCTTTGTGCAGTTCGGTGTTGATTCCCAAAAACTCAGCCAACTGCAGCAGCGCTCCTTCGGTGGAATCGCCCAAAACGGCTTTGGTCCCATGATCGAAGCGGTAAAGCAGGCTGGCCGTATTGGGAATTACCAACGCGTCGAGGAATTTTTTCATTTTTGGCTGATTCAGAGCTGTTTTGATAGACTGCGGGGTGTAATGTTTGCCTAAAACGTAGAGTTTTTCAGCCCGCATCTCGCCTTTGGTCAGGGTCCCGGTTTTGTCCGTGGCAATGACATTGACCGCACCCAACGCTTCCACCGCGATTATTTTTCGGATCACGGCTTTCCGCTGGGCCATGCGCCGCACCCCCACAGCCAGCGTAATAAGAATGATCGCTGGCAACCCCTCTGGAATGGCCGCCACCGCGGCGCTGACCGAAGTTAAAAACATGTCCACGGCTCTTTGGCCCAGTGAGACCCCAACAAAATAAATCAAAACGCTCAACGCCAGGGCGATTAAGCCGATATTTAGGGCCAGATGCTTTATCTGTTTCTGTAGCGGAGTTTCGGTTTCTTTGATACCCTTGAGCGAAAGGGCGATGCGTCCGAATCTGGTGGACATGCCGGTAGCTGAAACCAAGACAATGCCGTGTCCGGCGGAAATCAGTGTGCCGGCGAAAACTTGATTGTGTCCGGCTTCGGAACGCTTAAATACCGGGAGCGATTCGCCGCTTAAGGAAGCTTCGTTTGCTTCCAAGCCGTAGGATTGGAATATGACGCCGTCGGCAGGAATCTTGTCGCCGCTTTCCAGATGAATGACATCGCCGGGGATCAGCTCGACGCTGTCAATTTGGGACATTTTGCCGTCCCGCAGGACTTTGACGTATGTGTGGGTTAAGTTGCGCAATTCTTGGAGCGTGCGCTCGGCTTTGTATTCCTGCCAAAAAGAAATAATGGTGTTGAGGATGACGATGGCGAAGATGAGGATTGAATCGAGAAGGTCGCCGATCATAAGCGATACCGCAGAAGCGATCATCAGTAGAATGTTGAGCAAATTGAAAGTTTCCGAAAACAGCAAGCCAAAAAAGCTGAACCTGTGTTCAATCGAAATTTTATTCGGCCCGATTTTATTCAGAAGCGCTTTAGCTTCAGTTGTGGTTAAGCCCGTTGTTTCCATTTTTATATAAACATTGCGTTAGATCTTGACTTCAGGCCGTTTAAGAAGTCGCGGCCGGTCATGGGTTTGCGGCCTTCCGGATGCAGATAGAGAATTTGCAGGCTCCCCAGTTGGCATTTGACCAGCATTTCATTGCCGCTTTCGTAAATTTTTCCGGGAAGCTCAATTTTGGCATCAGGCAGCGCTTTTGTTTTTAGTATTTTAACAGATTTTTTGTCAAGCGTAGTCCACACGCCCGGTTCAGGATTCAAGGCTTTGACTTTTCGATCTACCTCAACAGCCGGTGTAGCCCAGTCGACCCGGCCATCGCTGTGCGCAAAAAGCTTGGTGTAAGTAGCTTGCTCATGACGCTGCTCGGTACTTCTCATTTGGCCGGTAAACCACTTGGGTAGGGTTTCCATGACCAAGTCGGCTGAGAGATCCGAGAGTTTTTTGTAAAGAGTTATGAAGTCATCATTATCATCAATCGTCATCATTGCTTGGGCGATAACAGGGCCATGATCCATTTTCTCGTCCATTTTGATAAGCGTGATGCCGGTTTCGGTTTCTCCGCGCAATATCGCCGCTTGGATCGGGCTAGCTCCACGGTATTTGGGAAGGAGGGATCCGTGAATGTTGATTGAGCCGAATTTAGGGATGTCGAGGATATCCTTGGGAATGATCTGGCCGTACGCGGCGACAAGCAAAAGACCGGGCTCTAAAGTTGATAGTTGATGGGTGATAGTTGATAGTTCCTCGGGTTGTAAAACCGGAATGTTATTTTTTTCGGCCCACAGTTTGATCGGGGAAGGGGAGAGCGCTTTTTTTCTTCCAGCGGGTCGATCAGGTTGGGTGACAATGGCCAGTATTTGGTATTTAGTATTTAGTATTTCGAGAGTCGGGATGCCAAAATCAGTTGTGCCTGCAAAGACTATTTTATGCGCCATATAGTTTAGTGTCTTACGGTAACGAATCCAGTATCGTCTTGAGGTTACGTCAGGCGTCGAACACCTCACGATACGGGCATCGTAACCGCTAATCTTTTAATTTTTTCCTATCTTTGGTTTCTGTCCCGTCTGTTCGCCTGACCAGCTTCGATGTGATTAAAATCCCGTCCAAGTGATCCACTTCGTGCTGGATCACGCGGGCTAGCAAACCGTCGGCCGAGAGCTCATTTTCTTGGCCTTTGAGATTCAAAGCTCCAACCTTAATTTTATCCGGTCGCCTGACGATGCCGTAAATTCCCGGGATTGACAGACAACCTTCTTCCATTTCGGACTTTTTCCAAGATTTTTTTTTAATTTTGGGATTGATGAGCGCAAACAGCGGAATACCCATGTGCTCCAGATTGACGACGCAGAGGCGGATTGATTTGCCGATTTGGGGAGCGGCTAGGCCAATGCCTTGGGCTTGTTTGCATGTTTCAATCATGTCTTGCGCCAATTTCAAAACGTCCGGCGTGATTTTGGCAACCGGCTGGGTTTTTGTGGTCAGGATTGGATTGGGAACAGTGATTATTTCAAGAATCATAAGTGTCAAAGATTCCCTTTGACATCAGGCGTCTTTGATTTCTTAACTAGGTAAGCGAAGAGCGCGCCGGGTTTTTTGGTTGACTTGCTTTCGAGGACTTCACCCGCGATTCTGCGCAGCAGACTGTGGTCATGGATAAGCGCCATTTTCAAATAAAACCCGAAATGCTTTTTGTCATCAAGCTTGACCGAAAGCTCTTCAGCCAAGACGTGGGCGGGCGAATGGAGGTGGTGATCTCTCTTGAATTGCCGATTAATCTGCATGACCTAAGTTTATCAGATATATGCTATAATTTCCATGTCTTTATGCGTATTTTTACAGCAATATCATTGCCAAAAGAAATTAAGGATAGGGCTACTCAAATCTTTCAGGGACGATTGCCAGTGCCTTATATCAACACGACAAACCTCCATATTACTCTAAATTTTTTCGGCGAGTTAATTGATGATGAACAGAAAAAAGTTAAAGAGATTTTTTCCCAAGCGGTGATTGAGGCCAAGCCTTTTGAAATCCAGTTTGACAAGCTGGTGAAATTCCACCAACAGATACACATGACGCTTAAGCCCAATCCTGCCTTGGGCAAGCTGCAGTCTCAGCTTGAGGTCCTGTTTCATGATTCAGGCTTCCTGTTTCAGGATCGGATCTATTACCCGCATGTCAAACTCTCGAATTTGCACATGGACAAAGTCATGTTCAAGGACCGGAAAATCGAAGACTTCCCGAATGAAGAATTAAGACAGCTAAGTTTTATGGCTGACAGAGTCGTGCTCTATGAGAGCAAACTTTTGTTGCACCACGCTCACCACACACAATTGATTGAAATAACTTTGAAATGAAAATAGACATTGCCGGTGTGCAGGTTGTCAGCGTATTGAAGCAGGAGGCTATTGCCGCGATTGATCAATTTGTTCAAAACGGTCAGCCGCACCTGGTCACTACGCCATATTCAGAGCTGATTGTATTTGCTCAACGGGACGAAAATTATAAAAAAGTCCTTAACAGCGCGAATCTTTCATTGCCGGACGGCATTGGTATACTTTGGGCAGCTAAGTTTCTTTCGTTGCAACGAAAGAAACAATTTTCAATTTTCAATTTTCATTTTTCAAATCTTATTCTCTCGCTTGCCGCAATAATTTTTTATCCCGCTTGGATTCGGTCGGTCATAAAAGAACAGGTCACCGGCAGCCATTTAATTTGGGATATCGCTAAACTTGCGGCTGACCGCGGCTACTCTTTGGCCCTGGTCGGCGGAACCGATGATGTTGCAGGAAAAGCTGGAGAAGAATTAAGGAGTCAGAATAAAGAATTAAGGATTAATCTGGCCTTGTCTGACTGTGAATTTGACGACGCTCTGGTCGAGAGGATAAACCAGAGTAATTCTGATATACTGCTTATAGCTTATTCGCCGCCCAAGCAAGAGATGTGGCTGGCCCAAAATCTTCAAAAATTGAACGTTAAAGTCGCCATTGGTTTGGGCGGCACATTCGATTATATCGCCGGAAAACAGCCCCAGGCGCCCAAGTTCTTGCATGACATGGGCTTGGAGTGGCTGTGGCGGCTGATCACCCAGCCGTGGCGGATTAAGCGAATGTGGAACGCGGTGCCGGTGTTTATTTGGAAAGTGTATAAATATAAATTGAAGAATTACGGATTACGGATTGACAATTCGTAATCCTTAGTCAGCAATAAATAATTATGCCCGAAGTACGAACCAGGTTTGCTCCAAGTCCCACGGGATTTTTGCATATCGGCGGATTGCGCACCGCGCTTTATGAATTTTTGTGGGCCAGGAAAAACAACGGCAAATTTATCCTGCGCATCGAAGACACGGATGTCAAAAGAACTGTGCCGGGATCACTTGAGAATATCGTGCAGACCCTCAAGGATTTCAGGCTTAACTTCGATGAAGGCCCTATTTTGCAGTCGCAGCGACTGGACATTTACTTCAAACACGCACAGGAACTTATAGACAAAGGCCATGCCTACCATTGTTTTTGCGCGCCAGAGAGACTTGATCAATTGCGCAAACAGCAGCAGGAGAACAAGCAGCCGCCTAAATATGACAAACATTGTCTTAAGCTTTCAAAGGATGAAACAGAAGCGAAACTGCGAGCTAATGAGCCACACGTAATCCGGATGAACGTACCTGCCGGCCAGCGGATAAGTTTTGCCGATGTGATTCATGGGCAAATTTCCGTTTCATCGGACGATTTGGATGACCAGGTGCTTTTGAAATCTGACGGTTTTCCGACTTACCATTTGGCGGCGACGGTTGATGATCATTTGATGGGCATCACCCATGTCATTAGGGGAGAGGAGTGGGTACCTTCGGCGCCGAAGCATATTTTGCTTTACTCATTTTTCGGCTGGCCGCTGCCTCAATTCGTGCATCTGCCGCTGCTGCTTTCCAAAACGCGCAAAAAACTTTCCAAGCGGGAAGGCGATGTTGCGGTCAAAGATTTTTTGGAGCAAGGTTATTTGCCCGAGGCCCTGCTTAACTTCGTCGCTCTGCTTGGCTGGAACCCCAAAACCGAGCAGGAAATTTTTAACCTTCGCGAACTGACTGAAGAATTTTCCCTGGATAAGCTCAATAAAGCCGGCGCAGTGTTTGATCCGGAAAAACTGGATTGGCTCAATGGAGTTTATATCCGCAGCCTGAAAGTCGAGGACTTATTCGCGCGAATTAGTCCGTACTTAATCAGGGCGGGGTTTGAGCTTGAAAAATATCCCAAAGAATTTTTGCTGAGGATTTTGCTTTTGGAACAAGCGAGGCTTAAGAAGCTCTCTGAGATAGGGGAGAGGGTCAAATATTTTTTTAGCGATCCTGCATATGACCCAGAGATGCTTCGGTGGAAAAAGGTGGATAATCGCCAATTAAGCGAATCACTAGAAATTGCTAAAAAAATAATTATCAATTGCCAATTCCCAATTTCCAAAGAAGAAATTCAAAATGCTTTTTTTGCCGAGATCGGGGATAAAGACAAAGGTGCTATACTCTGGCCGCTTAGGGTGGCTTTGACTGGATTGGAAGCCAGCCCCGGGCCGTTTGAAATCATGGATGCGTTTGCTGTTTTGCCAAACGGTAAGGAAATAATTTTGAAAAGATTAAATACGGCCATTGAAAAATTATTCCAATCGTGATATAATATATACAGGATGATTTCTTACTTGAAATCAAAATTTACCCCGTTAGAAAAACAAAGAGAAAACTCAAAACCTGTAATAACTGGCAAATTGCTGCGTTGAGTATATTTAACATATCCTGCGTCGGGTTTTCTAACGGGGCAGGCAAGCGAATATGGTTAAGCGGGGCATTGGCACTAATGCTCGCGTTTGGATTATACTCTAATGCCCCGGTAGCAGGCCAAAGCGTTGACGAACTGCAGAAACTCAAACAAGAGAAACAGCAGAAACTGAATGAAATCAACAAAAAAATATCCGGCATTCAGTCCGAAATCAAGGAAACCAAGGCCAAAGCCAGCTCGTTGGGCAATGAAATCAAATTGGTCAATTTAGAAATCGCCGAGACTGAAGCGCAGATCGAGGCCAACCGCGAAAAAATTGACGAGACGAACCTGGAAATTGCCGAGGTCACTGACCAAATCGTGAAAACCCAAGCTGATATCAAGAAGACCAAGGAAAACCTCATACAGTTGATCCGCCAGCTCAATGAACTGGACGAAATGAGCCCGCTGGAAATCGCCTTGGAAAATGACAACCTTACGGAATTCATTGATCAAATTCAATACACCACCACCATCCAGGATCAGACGAATGAGGCGCTTGGCGAGATTAAAAGGCTTAAGCAAGACCTTGAACAAAGGCAATTCGACTTAAAGAAGCAGAAAGCAAAATTGGATGATTTGCTCGGCCAGCTGGAGGAGGCCGAAGCCGGTTTAAGAGGCCAGCGCACGGCCAAGCAGCAGATTTTGGACCAGACCCGCGGCCAGGAAAAAGTTTACCAGAGACTTTTGGCCGAGCAGAAAGGTTTGGAAGAACAAATCTCGCGCGAAATTTACGATTTGGAAGTGGAACTGCGCAGCAAACTCGGCAACAGGCGGCTGCCGGCCAGGAAAGGCCTGCTGGCCTGGCCCATGGACGGGGTTTTGACCCAAGGCTATGGCAATACCGGATTTACCGCGCTTGGCTACAATTTCCATAATGGCATTGACATTGCAGGTCCGGCCGGCACGCCAATCTACGCCGCGGCTGATGGCGTGGTGATCGACGCCGGCACCGGAGCGGGCGCTTATGGCAATTGGGTGACGATCAAGCACACCATAAGTTCCGGCGGGCGGGCGCTTATCAGTCTGTACGCGCATATGAGCAGTTTTAAGGCCAAGGTCGGACAGACAGTCAAAATGGGCGACCTCGTCGGCTTTGAGGGCAATACCGGCAATACGACCAGGTTGCTTTACGGTTCGCACCGCGGTTACCACCTGCACTTCACCTTATTTGACGAAGAAGGCTATGGCGTGGCAGATGGGCAATTTACAAACGTCTTTGGCCCTTACCGAGTGCCTTACGGCTACACTTACAACCCTCTGGAATTTTTGTAGTTTAGATCATGCAGCCTGAAACTATTGATAAATTGCCTGGCGATTACTTAGCCGGATTTGTTGAAGGTGAGGGTTGTTTTGCTCTGAAGTATAGATTGGATAGAAAGATAAGAAATGGGAAGACGAGAGAATATTTTTACTGGAATGCAGAGTTCGCAATAGTTTTACGCTCCGATGATGCCAATCTTTTGCATAAAATTAGAGATACGCTTGGATGCGGATCAGTGACTTTCGTTAACGGTGGCAAGTTAGCAAGGTATTCTGTACAGAATCCAAAGCTGTTGAGAGAAATATTTATTCCATTATTTAATAAACATCCCTTACGTGGGAAGAAAGCGTCGGATTTTAAGCTTTGGAGTAGGGGAGTAGAGTTAATCTCAGGCGCACGTTTGAAAAATATTAATGTCAAAAAAGGTGTGCGAGGATTCATTTCTAATCATTTAGAGCCAGATATTGAAAAAGAGTTGCATAAGATAAGAAACCAAATGCTGGAATATAAATCATCTAGACCAAACCCTTTTAAATTTAATTCCATATAATAGCTAGTCGTCCAAGTGCCATTGTGCGGCGAGCTTAATATCTCAGAATAAGCCTCTTTCAGCCCACTCCCCTTAGCTTTCTTATCGCTTCGATAATACGCTCTTTCTGTTTTAGAAATCAGATATTAGATATTCTGGGGACACTTCCCTAGCGTAAAAATCGAATATGGCGTGGAACGGTTTTTCAAAAAAAGAAGGGTCGCGCGGTCAGGGGCTGAACCCTGCCGCGCGACCCTTGCTGCGTCGAGTCGGCTCGGCGTAGCTACCACCACTCAAGGTGGTCGAAGTTGCCTCCTCTTAGCACGGACTTGTACCGACTGAACCCGACCGGGTTGGTCAGGTCAATCCACAGCAGCAGATCGGACAGCCGATCCCCGCTGAAGTCCTGCACCATCGGCACGGCACTATTGTACAGCGTCAGCCGATGGTACCTGAAGCCGGCGTAGGCTTGCGTTACGCAGGCGAACCCAGCGCCAGTGCCAGCATGGTAGAGAATCAGGTCATCGAGGCCGCGTTTTTCCAGCCTCGCGATGAGAACACTCCACCCCGCCGACCATCCCCCCCTCTCGTACCAGTAGAAGCCGGTCCAGCCATCCGAGAAGACCCGAAACCAGACTCCGGTTACAGGGTTGTAGAGGAACACGTCATCGGCCGCGTCGATATTGAATCGCCCGATGGACACGTTCCATCCCGGCGACCAGCGGCCAGGCTGTGAGTAATAGAACCCGCCGAAGCCGTCAGACAGGGCCTTGTACCAGACGCCTGTCTCCCGGTTGTACAGGAGCAGGTCCTGGTTATGATCGAAGGCGGAGAAGTTACCCACTCGTATCTCCCAGCCCTCAGACCACCGGCCGTTGACTTCCGTGAAGTAGCCGTTCCAGGTGTTGAGCTGGAGTGACCACTCCCCTGTTACCCGGTTGTACAGGAAGAAATCCGTAGCCCCGTCGCCGTTGTGGTCAAACGGGTACGCCAGCATGCCCCTGGGCCAGGACGTGACGGTGGTAACATATAGCGTCCCAGCGTAGTTGAGAGCCTGCCAGACCAGGCCGGTTGCCGGGTCGTAGAAGATCACGTCTGGCGAGGCATCCTCGTCCAGAAATCCCATGACCACATTCATCCCTGGCAGCCAGTATTCGGTCGGCGCGGCGTATGGCCAGCCGGGATACTGGAACACTCGTGTGAACGCGCCGGTCGTCGGGTCGTATACGAGCAGATCCTCCCGACCGTCGCTGTTGAGGTCCAGCGACAAGATGGTCCGTTCCACTCCGCCAGCTTTTGCTCCAGTCACGATACCGAGCAGAAATGCCACGAGCGCGACCGCTACGAGCAAGCGTCTCATCGTTGCCTCCACGCGCGCCGGTATGGCGCGCAAAAAGTCCTCCTTGGGACTCATATACGAAAGAACGGATAAGTATAACAAAAATCTCCGACAAAGTCAATCCTGCACATCCGTGGCGCCTGGACAAAATTACTCGGTTATGGTAGGTTTATTAGTTCGTGACTGGCACGTTTGAAGGAGGTGATATCAGAGTGCGACGCGGACATATACTCGTCGTTGGGGGGCTGCCTAGGGACTGGGCCGAGCTTTGGCGCGATCCGAAGGTAATCTTCTGGAGCGACCAGGATGGGGAACGCAAGAGTGATATTCCGGGTTCGGTGTTTCAGGTGTACTTTGCCAAGTATCTTTCCCATCCTATCGTAGAACGGGTGAAGAAGATGGCGAAGCGGCAAGGGATCGCGTTCTCGGTCCAGCTGATGGAAATTGGTCAGATCAAGAACCTGATTCTGGCCTACCGGAGGCCGATCAAGCCGGCTCCGGCAACAGTGCCAATCACAACCGCCGTTCTGCCAGCCAGGCTGGTGGCGGCAATTCCGAAGGAGGTGCGTATGACCCCGGCAACAGCCAGTGCTACCAAGCATGGCAAAGATAAGTACACCAAGCTTGGCTTGCAGCAGTTGTGGAAGTTTGCAGCCACGCTGGACAATGCCGCCCTGAGTTGTCAGGCCTCTGCTAAGGCAATCCTTGGCAAGGTACATGAGACTGGCTACAAGGACGCCACGCTCGGCGGCTTGGCGCAAGCGATCCGCAAGGCCCGCCAGGCAGCGGGCGTGGTCACGGCCAAGCCTGCCAAAAAGACGACGCGGAAGTCGGTACGCCAGCGGAAGCGCGTGCTGAAGCAGGAAGCGGCGCAGAAGGACTCGGCCGTATTCCTGGCTGAGAACATCGAGCTGATCGCAACGGCTACGCTCGAGGTTCTCGAGGAAAACAAGCGCCTTCGGGCGGAGAATAGGAGGCTCGACGGCTTGCTCAGGAAGTGGCGCAAGGCGGTCGGCAAGTTGAAGTTGGACTAGCGACGGACCGATCGCCGCAGTCGGGACAGTCTATGGCTGTCCCCTTTTTTTATTTCCTAAGCCTGTTTACAATTTCGGGAAAAATTTTGAGTATTTGTTTAATCTCTTTTTCAGTAGTGAATTTACCCAAAGTGAATCTAACTGTGGCTGACTGGCTGTCTGTAATTTTACCAAGCGCTTGGATGACGTGGGAGGGCTCGGATGAGCCGGAAACGCAGGCCGAGCCGGTGGAAGCCGCGATGCCGGCTAGATCCAGAGCGGTAATCAGGCTGTCTTGGTCAATGTCGCGCACGGTAACGCTTAAGTTGTCCGGGCTTCGACAGTCCCCCATCGGACCATTCATTTCAACGCCGGGAATTGATTCGATTGAATTACGTAATTGATTACGTAATTCGCCAATTTTTTTACCCAAAGCTTCGCGCTCTTCCAAACCGCCTAACAGTTTAACTGCCTTGGCAAAACCGATGATCCCAGCCGTATTTTGGGTGCCCGGCCTCATGGCGTATTCTTGAGCCCCGCCAGACATCAAATTATCGATTTTAAGCCCTGTTCTCATATATAGTGCCCCAACTCCCTTGGGGCCGTAAAGTTTGTGGGCAGTAATAGTCATGAGGTCGCATCCTAGTTTTTCGACGTTGAGATTGTAGAATTTAGCGGCCTGGACGGCGTCAACGTGGAAAAAAACTTTTCGGTTAGTTGATAGATGAGAGTTGATAGATGATAGTTGCTTGCCTATTTCTCTGATTGGCAGGACGGAGCCGATCTCGTTGGAGACGAAAATAACGGAGATTAAGACGGTATTATTCTTGATTTCCTTGATCACTTGGTCAGCGGAAATCAGGCCGTCTGAACTTGGCTTAATGAAGGTCGCTTCCACCACTCCCCTTTTTTCCATTTCCTTGACGACATTGTAAACGGAATGATGCTCAAGTTCGGTTGTAATGATATGCGGCCGCATCCCCCAGTCAAAAAGGGCGCGGCTGACCACTCCCTTGATAGCATGATTGTTTGCTTCTGTGGCTCCTGATGTAAAAATTATTTCTTGAGGTTTGGCATTGAGGAATTTGGCAATGGCGGCGCGGGCAAAATCTATTTCGGCCCGAGCCTGCTGCCCTTCGCGATGGACCGAGCTTGGGTTGCCTAAATATTTCAATTCGAAGTCCCGTATGGTTTTCGATACAGCGGGGTCAAGGGGCGTGGTTGCCGCGTAGTCGAGATAAATTCGATTCATCGACTTGACCTCCTGAATCCGGCGGCTTGGGCTTCGGATTCGGTCGTAAAGCAGATTTCCGGGTTTGTGCGGTTGTAAAACGCGCCGCCTGGCATATGATAAATTTTTCCGGTTGAGCTGATGTTGCCCTTGATTTTGCCGGGACAATCATCGGCAGTCGGGCTAGTCGATGAAGTAGTTTCGGTTTGAATTCCCGCGACACTTCCGCTATAATTGGTGGGCGCGCTGAAAGCCTGCTCAATATTAATTTCCGGGGCATCGTATTTGAACGCCGTGAGCCTTCCCAATCCAAATGCCAGGCTGGCCACCAGCAAATAGCCTATAGAAAGCGCAATTTTTAGTTGGTGGTTTTTTACGAATTCTTTGAATTTATGCATAGATACGCATTTATTTTGGGCCGGGTGTATACCCTGTCGCTTGCCGAGCTGTTGGAGGTTTTGAAAAATTCCGGCTTTGCCTATAAAGTCATGGCTTGCGGCCCTGAAGTCGTGGTCTTGGAGCTTGACCAGCCACTTAACCCCGAAAAGCTTCAGCCTCGTCTGGGCGGCGTTATTAAGATTATACGACTTATTGACACTTTTCAAAAGAAGGGCAAGGAATACCCCTCGCAAGTCCTCGGCCCTTATTTTACGTTCAAGAAAATCAATAACGATTATTTTACGCCCTACACCGGCAAAAAACAATTTGGCGTTTCGATTTATACTCTTGATCCGGCCCTTCGATTTCGCGAGGAAGCGACCCGGGTCGCTTTTCTAATCAAGAAGATTTTGCAAGAAGACGCGCTCAGCGTGCGCGCCGTGATCCCGCTATTTCCCTCGCAGGCTTTGTCGTCAGTGCAGGTCACTGAAAACCAAATTTTGGCCAAAGGGGCGGAGATCGTGGTGGTGTCGGGCACCCAGAGGGTGTTTATAGGCAAAACCATATCCGTGCAGAATTACGAGGACTATGGTCGTCGCGATTACCAACGCCCGGCCAGGGATGAAAAAGCGGGCATGATTCCGCCGAAAGTGGCGCAATCCATGATCAATCTGGGCGGCAACTTCAAACCGCTGGATTACGTCCTCGATCCTTTTTGCGGCTCCGGCACGATCTTGCAGGAAGCGACTTTGCTGGGTTTGCGCGTCGTGGGTTCGGACCTAGACAGTAAAGCTATTGAGAACAGCGAAAAAAATTTGGAATGGTTTCGCAACCGCTACCATATCGCAATCGGGCGTTATAAGCTGTTTCAATCCGACGCCGCGGAAATTTCTTTGCAACTGCCTAAGTTCGACATTAAAGCCATCATTACCGAAGGCACGCTTGGACCCATTTACGGCCAAGTTCCAAAAAAGACTGAGATGGCTGCAAATTTCAAAATGCTGACAAAACTTTACAGCCAAGTCTTTAAGGAATTTGCCAAATTTTTACAGTCCGGATGCCGCGTGGTCATGTGTCTGCCGGCATATAAGTTGAGAGCCAGCGAGTATGAGTATATGCCCAGCATTGACTTTGCTCTCACTTCCGGCTATACTGTTGTGGATCCGCTGCCCAAAGACATTGCCAAGAAGTACAAATTTTTGAAAATTACCGAGCGCGGCTCAACCGTCTACGACCGCAAGGATCAAGTGGTAGCACGGGAAATAATAATTTTTCAATACGGAAAATTGCAAGAAGAATTAACAATTAGCAATGATCAATTATCAAATAATGATCAAGTTTTAATTGGCAATTTAGAACTTGAAAATTGAACACATATGGCTCATAAAAAAGCCGGGGGCAGTACAGCGCTGGGGCGTGATTCGCAATCCAAAAGATTGGGTGTCAAGCTTTTTGGCGGTCAGATAGCCAAAATCGGCAATATTATCATCAAACAGCGCGGCACCAAATGGCATCCGGGCAAAAATGTTCGCCGCGGCAATGATGACAGTCTCTATGCCGTGGCTGCTGGCGCGGTCAAATTCACCAGCAAAAAAGTCCGCGGCTTTGACGGTGAGCTGCATAAGCGAAAATTCGTGCATATTGAACCGCCCAAGAACTAGGGCGGTTTTTTTATGATATACTGAGCGCAAACTCCAAGGGGGTGTCGTGAAAGCGCCCGATGTCTTAGCTGCGGAAGTTCGCCATCCAATCAGCGTGCAGCAAGCAGTTGCGATCGTTGGAAGCAAGTCGGAGCTCAGAACGCTCAATCGCGCGAGATTTCGCGACCCGGTCTGCAACCCGAAGCTGGCTATGCTTTTCAATGGAGTTCAGCTTTTACGGAAGAACAACAACTACAGCCTGCAGGGCTCTCCTCAGCAAGTTGAGATTGTACTTCGGAAGCTGAAGGCTGATGAGACTCATTTGCTTCTGCACCAGGCCGGAGAACGGAGAAGGAGGGTGTTGAAGCATATTTTGGACTTGGCTACACGCTAAGTTCCTACTCGAACCAGTCAAGTCGCAACCCGCGGCTTTTTTATTTTTTTTACATCTACTACCACGCTAAGTAACATGGTATTATTTGCTTGATAAATAAAAATCCTGCAAGGCCAGAGTTTGCAGGGGTGAGGACGCAGACTGGAATCTAGCTTATCATTATGGCTAGCCCATCGAGTTTCCAGGTACGAACACGCCCACAGTCAAGGCAGGTTTCGGTGCTGCAGTCGTTGCCGCTGACCCTAGTCGCGTTCGGGTGCTTGCACCCGGATTGAAGTTTACTGATAATTCGCTCGACTTGCCTCTTGTTCATCGCTTGCTATAGCCCGCTGAAGGTCGAGCTCCGCTTTCCGATTCTTGATCTCATCTTGCGTCATAGCGCCTCCTTGTAGAGCCTATATTAGTATAATCTTTGATTTTAAGTCTAGTTTTTGATGCAAAAACACTAAAGGCTCAACCGCGGTTGAGCCTTTAGAATAGAAGCCATTAAGGACTGCGCCCAACCGTTTATTTTTTATTTTTAACCGCGGCTTTGATGAATTCTTTGAACAAGGGGCCGGGATTTAACGGGCGGGATTTGAATTCAGGGTGGAATTGGGTGCCGACGAAGAAGGGGTGATCTTTGAGTTCTATAATCTCAATCAGCAGGCCGTCAGGCGTGGTGCCGGAGAAGATGAAGCCTTTAGCTTCGAATTGTTTGCGGTACTTGTTGTTAAATTCATAGCGGTGGCGGTGGCGCTCCAGGATTTTTTTCTCGCCGTAAGCTTTATAAGCTAGCGTGCCCTCCCTAAGGTTGCACGGCCAGGCTCCTAAGCGCATAGAGGCGCCGTAATCTTTTTTCAAAAGTTTCTTTTCCTGGTCTGGCATAATGTGGATTATCGGATGCGGCGTTTTTGGGTCTACCTCGGTGGTGTGGGCGCCTTTGAGCCCCAAAACGTTTCTGGCGAATTCAATCGTGGCCATTTGCATGCCGTAGCACAGCCCTAAATACGGAATTTTTTTAGTGCGGGCATAGGTGATGGCTTGGATGAGCCCTTCCACTCCCCTTTTTCCGAATCCGGGGGTAATGACAATACCATCAAAACTCTTAAGGACTTCGGCGCCGGTTTTTTCCAATTTTTCCGAATCAAACCAAACTAGCTTGGGCTTGACCTTGTTCGCCCACGACGCGGCCTTCAGGGCTTCGATAATGGAGACGTATACGTCTGACAAATGATAATCGCCGGTGGCAAAATATTTACCGACCACTGCGATTCTGACTTCTTTGCGAACGGTTTTGAAGACCCTGGCTAGTCTCTTCCAGGGGGAAAGGTCTTTTTTGCCCGGCGACAAGCCCAGTTTGGCCAGAATTTTCTCTCCTAACTTCTGCTGTTGCAGAATTAGCGGCACTTCGTAAATGGACGGCACATCAGGATTGGAAATGACATCCTCTTTTTTGACATTGCAAAAAAGCGCTATCCGCTCTTTGCGTCGGTCGTCCACCGGGTAGGAAGCGCGGGCCACAATAAAATCCGGCTCAATGCCCATGGAGTTTAGCAGCCGGACTGACTGCTGGACTGGTTTGGATTTCATCTCGCCTAAATTTCCGGGTATTGGCAGATACGCGACGTGTACCTGCAAGATGTCATTGGGGTTTCGCAATTTCATCAATCGGGAGGCCTCGAAAAAAATCGCGTTTTGATACTCGCCGACCGTGCCGCCCAGCTCAATAATGACAAAATCGGCGTTTTTGCCGGCGAGCTTGAACCGGCGGATGATTTCGTCTGTGATGTGCGGGATGGCTTCCACATCCTCACCGTCGTATTCAAAGGCGCGCTCGCGGCGCAGAACTTCGGAATAAACTTGTCCAGTGGTAATGTAGTTGACTTTGGAAAGGTCGGTGTCCAAAAAACGCTCATAGTGGCCCAAATCTTGGTCGGTCTCTACCCCATCGTCCGTGACAAAAACTTCCCCGTGCTCCTGCGGGCGGATGGTGCCGGCATCGAAATTCAGGTACATGTCAACTTTCACAGGGGAAACTTTGAAGCCTTTGCTTTTTAAAATAGCGGCAATGGATGCCGCGGTGATGCCTTTACCAAGACCGGAAATGACGCCGCCGGAAACAAAGATGTATTTAGTGCTTCGCTTATTCTTAAGCATAGTTCTAAGTTCTGAGTTCTAAGTGAGTAAAGTCAAAAGTAACTTTATAAACTTTCGACGCTAATTTTAATTTTAGCTTTAATATTCTCAAACAGTTTGGCTTCTACTTCGTGCATGCCCAAAGTTTTGATCGGTTCACTTATGACAATCTGCTTCGCATCCAAACCGGTTGCCGCAGCAATGTTTTTTTCATGAATGGCCGCAAATAGCCTGTCCTTGTTTGCTTTGGCTTTAACGACGAATGTTTTCGCTTCCAGTTTGTATTTAAGTGCCCCGGCTGATTCTTCCTGTTCTTTTAGCCTGTTTTGGCGCGTCTGTTCTTCAATCTGCACCTTGGCAAGAAGTTCAGCGGTTGCAGGCAGCGCCAAGCGTCTGCGGAGCAGAAAATTTCGGGCATAGCCGTCGCTGGCCTCCTTGATTTCTCCGGCTCTGCCAAATCCCGGAACGTCCTTGGTTAGGATGATTTTCATCCCGTTTAGAAATTTAATTGCTGTGAACGCTGTTTACCCTGGCCCATTTCATAAAACAAATTCATGCTAAAAAAACTTGAAAGTGAATTTCTAACGGGATTCATAACTATTATATCTTAAGGTAACGGCGCATGGCAATAGTCGAGGCGATGACCCCCAGCGCGATTCCGGTAAACAGGTTTATCACGACCAAATAAGGAAAGATGCCCCGAATGAGATTGCCGCCTAAGTTTTTGAGGTCCAAAAAGGTTTCAATCCGGGAGGAGGTCAGTGAAAGCAGCAGGAGCATCGCCAGTGATGTGATAAAGGTCGCCAATAAGGCATAAATGATCGACTCGATGATGAAAGGCATGCGAATGTACCAGTTGGTCGCCCCGACCAGGCGCATGATTTCCACTTCTTCGCGCCGGTTGTAGATAGTCAGCCTGATGGTGTTGAACATGACCATGATGGTGACGGCGATGAATACCACGGTTAGGGCTATCCCCAATTGCCTAACCACGTCGGTTAAGCGCGACAAGCGGTCAATGATTTTACGGTTGTCACGCACGCCATCTTCCAAAAGATACGACTTAAATCGATCGCTTTTGATGTAATTGACGATGCTCTCGTAATTTGAAAATTCATCCGCGGTTATGGCCAGAGAATTGGGAAACGGGTCAGTATCGCGGTCCAGTTCTTTAAGCGCCTCCAGTGCGCGCGGCCGGTTCTTGTTCCGTTCGATGTAGCGGTCACGGGCTTGTTCCTTGGACGTGAAAGTTATGGAGCGGACTCCGGGATAAGCTTGGATTTGCTCGCGGGCGCTGCCTATTTCTTCAGTCGACGCGGAGTCGCTGAAGTAGACCGAGATCCCGACGCGGTCTCGGGCATTGTTGAGCGAGAGGTCAGTCAGCGCATAAAGCACCAGTACGGTGGAGATAATGAACAGTGTCACAACCATAATCGCGGTGGCTGAAAGCGACACCCCAAGGTTGCGTAAAAAATTGGTACTGCCTGATCTGATCAGCCTGTTAAATGTTGAAAAATTCATAGGACGTATTTCCCTTTTTCCTGATCGTAAACAACCTGGCCTTTCTCAATCGTCACAACGCGCTTTTTGATTGAGTTGACCAAGTCCTTGGCGTGAGTGGCCAGAACTACAGTTGTACCTTTGCTGTTGATTTTCAAAAGCACCTGGATAATCTCCCAGGCGTTGATGGAGTCGAGGTTCCCGGTCGGTTCGTCAGCCAAAAGCAGCACCGGCTTGTGTGCCAAAGCCCGCGCGATTGCCACGCGCTGCTTCTCACCGCCGGACATTTCGTTGGGGAAAGCATCGGTTTTGTCAGAAAGCCCGACCAGTTCCAGGATTTTAGGAACTTCGGTTTTGATTTTAGATTCTTTCTCGCCGGATACTTCCAATGCAAAGGCGACATTTTCAAAAGCGGTCCTGCTGGGCAGAAGTTTGATGTCCTGGAAGACCACGCCGATCTTGCGCCGAAGATAAGGAATGTCGGATGATCGGATTTTGGCCACATCAATGTCATCGATCAAAATGCGTCCTGAATCCGGGCGCTCTTCACCGATGATTAATTTAATCAAGGTTGATTTCCCAGCGCCGGACTGGCCGACTACAGACAAAAATTCGCCTTTTTGGATGCCGATGCTTATGTCTTTGAGCGCGGCAATTTTTCCGTAAGCCTTTGTGACCTTGTCGAATTTGATCATGATCTAATTATAACAGATTACTTTTGTTTCGTATGCTCGAGATATGACTTGATGAATTCCTCCAATTCTCCGTCCAAAATAGACTCGGCGTCAGAGGTCTCAAAGCCGGTGCGGTGGTCTTTGACTAGTTTGTAGGGGTGAAGGACATAAGATCGGATCTGATTGCCCCATTCGGCAGACTGAAACTCGCCGCGCAGGGCCAATTTCTCTTGGCGCTGTTTTTCTTCTTCCAAAGCGGCGAGTTTTGACGATATAATTTTTAAGGCTTGTTGTTTGTTTTGCGCTTGACTGCGTTCGTTCTGGATGGTAACCGTGATTCCGGTCGGGATGTGGGTCGCTCTTATCGCAGAGTAAGTCGTGTTGACGCTTTGACCGCCGTGGCCCCGCGAAGTTTTGGCTTCTATCTCAATATCGCTTAGGTTAAGTTTGTATTCCTCTTGCTCAATGGCTGGAAGGACTTCGACGAGCGCAAAAGACGTCTCGCGCGTATGCGCAGGATTATACGGCGACAGCCGGACCAGGCGGTGTACGCCAGCTTCGCTTTTAAGGTAACCATAGGCATATGCGCCGGAAATTTCCAGCACTGCGCTTTTTATGCCAGCCTCTGAGCCCCGACTTTCGTCAACCACCAATGCCTTGAATTTTTCTTTTTCCGCGAACCGCAAATACATGCGCAACAGCATCTCGGCCCAGTCCTGGGCGTCCACTCCCCCAGCGCCGGCGTGGATGGACAAAAAAGCGTTGTTTTTATCGTATTTTTGGCTCAAAAAGGTCGAAAGGCGCAAGTGCTCGAATAGGCCTCTTAAATCGCCAAATTTTGCCATTAGGTCGGCTTCCAGGGCTTTATCCTGTTCTTTTAGAGCCATTTCAGCCATTCCTGCCAGCTCTGCCAAGTCCTGCTCGAATTTTTCCCATCCTGACACCTCAGTTTTAACCCGATCTAATTCTTGGGCTACGATTTTGGCCCTGGCAGGGTCAGACCAGAAATCAGGGGCTGACATCCGGTCTTCTATCTCTAGAATTTTTTGTTTATTTTGAGGCAGCTCAAAGGTGCTCCTTCAAGGCCTCGGCATCGCCTTGGAGCTGTTCGATGTTCTTGATCAGCTCTTGAATGTCCATAGATTTAGTTCTAAGTTCTGAGTTCATAAAGTTGCTTTTGACTTTACAAACTTAGAACTCAGAACTTTATAAACATTCAACTCTTTTCATATTCTACCCACGTGAATTGCTCGTGCGGCTCTTCACTGATTTTCCGCCATTTCGACAAATCAATATCCGGAAATTTGACGTCACCGTCAACTTCTCGATGCACGTGAGTCATGTATATTTTATCAACTTTTCCCATATCTGCAAACTGCTTAAAGATCTGGCCGCCGCCGATGACCATCAGTACGTCCGTATCTATTTCGAGCGCTGCGAGCGCTTGATTGAGGTCGTGAAAAACCAAGACGCCATCAGGCGCTTGAAAATCAGTCTGTCTGGTGATGACCACACTGCGGCGATTCGGCAAGGGCTTGCCCAGGCGGTTGATAATGGAGTCGTAGGTTTTCTTGCCCATAAGCACCGTATGACCGTCCGTGACCTTTTTGAAGTGCTTCAAATCTTCGGGAATGTAAAAGGGCAAATCATTGCTCTTCCCGATCACACCGTTTTTCGCCACCGCGACAACAATGGATATTTTCATAGATTTTTTCTGTCAGGATAAATGATACAATTACTTCACTGCACTGAAGCAGTAGAGTATTAGAGGCGCTGTCTGCTTAGGCCTGGGATAATCACTTTTAGCTCGTTAAGGTTGTCGATGAGAAAATCCGGATTGACGGCGCGGAGTCTGACGGTGCTGTTGTGGCCGCCTGTCAATGCTACAGAATAATATCCGTAATATTTGGCATTTTCTATTTCTTCCACAGTATCGCCCACCAGGAGCACCTCTTTTGGCTTTAACTTGAACTTCTTAACATAGTCATATAGTTTCAACTGCTTAAACCGGTTGTGCATGTGTGAATGGTCATCCGATGTCGGACGCGCCATTATTTTATCTACATATCCATGAAGTTCAAGCCGCCAAAGCTGCTTTTCAATGTGTGGGATTATGTGGTTACTGTAAATGACTGATTTAATGCGCATCTTTCGCAGCCAAGCGAGAATCGGTCTGGTTCCGGCCCGAGAGCGGCAGACATCTTCCAGCGGTTCATACTGGTTCAGGAAATATTTATGGATTTTTTCGGCATTGCGGTCAAAGAATTTCAGGTCAAACCCGCGTGCAATCCAATAATTGCGGATTGGAATAGTGAAAGTTGCACGGTATTCCTCAATGGTCCCGCCGCTGAATCCGAAATGCTTTGCGGTCGCACTATCCGCGCGCGACACTGCTGCCGCGTCAGACAATATCGTTCCGTTCCAGTCAAACGCTACGAGCTTGATCATCAAAAACCTCCGATGTTGGCTATCTCGGCTTTAATGGCCGGGTGCGGGTTGTAGTTTTCCAGAGTAAAATCTTCCAGTCTGAATTCATTAATATTCTTTCTTTCCGGGTTTAATTTCATGCTCGGCCATGATTTCGGTTCTCTGGCCAGCTGCGTTTTGACTGCGTCAAAGTGATTGGAATAAATATGGACGTCCCCGAAAAAGTGGACGAGCTCGCCGACAGGGATACCGGTGATTTGGGAAATCATCAAGGTCAGCAAACTATAGCTCGCGATGTTGAAGGGCACGCCAAGAAACAAGTCGCCGCTTCGCTGGAACATGCCGCAATTCAGTTTGCCATTAACCACTGCGAACTGAAAGGTGGTGTGGCAAAACGGCGGTACTTCGTTAGAATTGCCTTTGGACGCCATTTGGTATATAAAATCCGGATTCCAGGCGGATAAGACGTAAGATTTTCTGTAAGGCTTGGTTTTTAAGCCCTCAATGATCCAACCGAGTTGGTCGATTTCCCTGCCGTCCGAAGCCGGCCACCGTCGCCACATTCTTCCATAAACCGTGATTAGGTCGCCCCAAGTTTTTACAAATTCGCTGTCAGAAGATTCGGATTTGAGCTTGGCAATGAATTCTTCCTGGGCTATGTCCGGATGCGCGCCGGTTAAGGCGATTTTGTGATATCGCTTCCAAGCCCAATCGTCCCAAATGTGAACGTCATTATCCACTAGATATTTGATATTCGAGCTGCCGGATAAAAACCACAGTAATTCATGAATTATTCCCCGCGTGAAAACTTTTTTTGTGGTCAGAAGCGGAAAATTTTTTGAGAGGTCAAAACGCATTATCCGGCCGAAGACCGAGCGGATAAAAGGCGGCTCCTGGCCTTTTTTTTTGTATTGAGCCAAAACTTCGGGCGTAAAAAATAAAGGCTTGTCCGAGCCATTTTTCAGGATGTCCTTGAGCAGGTCAAGATATTGTTGTTCCGGATGCTGCATAGCTAATCGATTGTAAAGGTTTTTTCTGTGCCGTAATAATCTTCCCAATTGGCGTTATAAAAAGCAAACATGCGCTCGAGTCGTTCTTGCGTCAGCTCTGGAGTGCCAAGCTCGTCCATCACTCCCCTGATCATGGCTTTGGTCGTGTCTATCATGTTCGGGTCTGTGATCTGCGCCTCAAACTCTGCCAAATAGCCGTAGCCCGCGTTTTTATCAATCGTGACGTTTAAGCCTTTGTATTTGAACTCCCGTCGTTCCCTCGACCATTTAGCTTGGTATCCAAAACCGGATTTAAGCACAAGGTTATCCAACTGATCCAGGGATAAATCGGGAGTTTTTGCTTCAAATTCCATGCGCGCTGTGCCGTTTGAGCTCGTCGTGTCATCAACTGAGGCCTTGATGACAAGCATTACGTCCTTGTCCGCTTGTCGTGTCCTTAAGGAAAATTCAGTCGCATTATCGCAGATGCTTTTGAATTGGATTTTTTGCCCCTCAGGCAGATATTTCACTGTATTACTGTGCAGTAAGGCAGTATTGCCTGTTGTAAAGTAATGGTTAAGCTGTTTATGCGAGCCGAATTCCAGGAAGTTTACGCCGCTAGCTCGCATTTTTTCAACTAATATTTCAGCCGCTTCCCTGCTTCCCAGCAAACTTTTGATTTCAATTTCATAGCTCTGCGTCACATCTCTTGATTTAATTTCGAGGCCAAAGGGGTTTTTTGGCCGGCGTATTTGTTACCCTTTTTTTTGCGGTAAGGCACGTCGACTTTACTGGAAACTTCCTCGAAAGTGAAGGCGCAGATGCGCATCCCGGGATATAGCGCGACCGGTAGGGTCCCTAAGTTCCCAAGTTCCATAGTTGGGTAGCCGATCCAGCCCGGATCAAAGACCGAGGCTGTGCCGTGGACAATTATGCCAAGTCGGCCAAGCGAGCTTCGACCTTCGATGCGTCCCAGAATATCATCGGCCAATTCGAGTGATTCCATGGTGTTGGCCAGCGCAAACGAGCCAGGCTGCATGATAAACGGCCGGTCGTCAGTTATTTCGACCTCGTCCATAAACTGATCGACCTCAATGTTTTTACGAAGATCAATAAATGGAATGCTGGAATTCTTAAACACTCGGAATTTGTCGCCGAGATGCAGGTCAATGGAACACGAGCCGAGCTGGACTTCCAGGTTGGGCTCGGGCGTGATTTTTATGCGCCCTGCTTCCAGAGCCTTTTTGATGTCTTTATCCGAGAGGATCATGCGACTATTTTATCAATTTAGAAACGTGCTGCCAAATTTTGTCGCCGATTTCCTGTTTTGATAGAAGTTGCTTGTCGAAACACTCGACGATTTTGGATTTGGGGCCGTAGGATTTCAGGGCTTCATGGGCTTGTTTTAGCGCCCTTCGCTGATGCTCGAGGTCTGATTCCAGGATGTCGCGCTTGGTGCCGGCAATGTATTTTCTGGCTTTGGTCGTTTTTTTGAGAACCTGCTGGTACGAGACTTCCGCAGGCAGATTGAGAAACAAGATCAAATCTGGCATAGGCAGGCCGAAATTACCGTATTCCATCTTGGCAATCCATTTCACAAACAGTCGGCGCTGTTTTTTTGACTCGATATTTGCCGCCTGGTGGATTTGGTTGGAACTGACGTACCGGTTAAGCACAACCGTATAACCTCCCTTCAGCCAATTCGAAATTTTATCCTTAAATTCCAGGCGGTTGGCCCCGTAAAGAAGTGAGGCTACTTTTGGATCAAGTGTCCCGAAATCGCCTTTGAGATATTCTGTGACCAGGCGCCCAAAGAATGTCTCATACTGGGGAAAGTCCAGGCCTTGAGCCTTAATCCGTCGCCTTTTGAGCCGCTTAACTAAAAGAGCGACTTGCGTCGCCTTTCCGGCTCCGTCAATGCCGTCTATGACAATCAGTTTACCTTCTTTCATTTCAAATTTTTACTCGAATCGACGGTCCCATCGTGGCATGCACGGCCACTGAAAGTATAAACTCCCGTTTGAGGCTTGCCGGTCTGATTGACCGCAATGCGTCGATGAAAGTTTGAAAGTTGGCCAAAAGTTTTTCGTCTTCAAAATTGGTTTTGCCCAGAATCAGGTGGACATTTCCGGAATCGTCGTTTTTGAATTCAATCTTGCCAGTGGCGAATTCCTCGGCGGCCTTGGCAGTGTCCGGTGTGACCGTGCCTGACTTTGGATTAGGCATCAAGCCTTTCGGTCCCAAGATTTTGGCGATTTGGGCCAGTTTTGGCATCATAGCCGGCTCAGCGATTGCGACGTCAAAATCGACCCGGCCGGTTTCTTTGATTTTTTTGATTAATTCCTCGCCCTCGGCACCTTTGAAAACGGCAATTTTTCTGGTCTTGCCAGTGCCGTGCGGCAAGGACACCGTAGCGCGAATCGTTTGGTCAGTCTGTTTGGGGTCAATTCCAAGGCTCGTATGAACTTCCACATTGCCTGTGAATTTAGTCCCGGCTGTTTTTTTTGCCAAAGCGATAGCCTCCGCGGGCTCATAAAGCGTGGATAGATCTATTTCTTTCTTGGCGTTCTCAATTCGTTTGCCCATATTTGATATATTTAATAATTACGGATTGCCTGCCTGCCGGTAGGCAGGCGAATTGCAGTTTAAGACATAATCCGTTAATTCGAAATAAAATAATTAAGCTATTTATATTTGGTTTTCTTTGCGTATAATCATCCAGTGATAGCCAAACAGCGGAATGCCTACGATCAGCTGGGCGATGGCCATGGCGGCCTGGGTTTGTTTCTGGGCCGGCCGGGTGACCTCTTTGCAATAGCGTTCATCTTCCGCGCGTTGGCGGTCCAGTTCTTCCTGGGTTTGTCCCGTGGTTCCAATCTCCTTCATAGGAGCCGCATACCTTGGGCCATAATAACACATAGCGTCATCAGCTTTGGTGAAAATCCAAGTTTTCAGGCCCAGGTTGATCAGGCTGACCGCACCGATGATAATAAGCACAAGGCCGACGATCGCGAACATATAAAGATATACTTTTCTCAGTGTAAGATTTAGAGCCATATTTTTACTCCTTGATTTCAACACCCATGGAGCGCGCGGTGCCGGCCACGATTTTCTCAGCTGCCTCGATTGAGCTGGCGTTGAGGTCGGGTAGTTTGGTTTCCGCGATCTCTCTTAATTGTATTTTATTAATTTTTCCGACTTTGTTCAAAAGCGGGTTTCCCGAGCCCTTTTCTATACCCGCTGCCTTGCGGATGAGCACTGCGGCTGGCGGTGTTTTGAGGACAAAACTAAACGAGCGGTCCTCGTAAATTGTAATTTCTGCAGGCACCACAGTGTCCCCCATTGAGGCTGTGCGATCGTTGAATTCCTTGACGAACTGGCCCAAATTCACGCCGTGAGGCCCAAGGGAGGTCCCAAGCTGCTGTCCCGGCGTGGCCTTGCCTGCCGACAGCTGGATTTTTACGGTTGTTTTAACTTTCTTTGCCATAAATTTAATTCGAAATTACGAACTTAAGACGAATTTACGAACGGTTCGTAGATTCGAATCCGGTTCGTAGTTTCGCATTATAACTTCTTAATTTGTAAAAAGTCAAGCTCAAGCGGCGTTTCCCGGCCGAAGATCGAGACCATGACTTTAATCTTGCCTTTTTCTTCATCCACTTCCGAAACCTTCCCTTCGTAATCCTTAAACGGCCCCTCCATTACGCGCACCAGATCACTTAAAGACACGTCGATCTTGTATTTGGGCTCCTCCACGCCCATGCGCTTCTGCAAAGATTGGATTTCAACATCTGCGATGGGCGTCGGGATCGTGCCGGAACCGACGAAGCCGGTGACATTGGGCGTGTTTCTGACTACGTACCATGAGTCATCAGTGACGATCATTTCCACCAAGACGTATCCGGGAAAGATTTTTTCTTCAATTGTTACGCGTTTGCCTTCCCGAATTTTGATCTTCTTCTCCTTCGGGACCATGACGGAAAAGATCTTGTCTTCCATGCCCATGGATTCGATACGTTGGTGCAGGTTAAAAGCCACGCTGTCTTCGTATCCCGAGTAGGTATGGAGCACGTACCAATGTTTTTCCCCGGTTGCCTGTTGTCTAGCCATTATATTCGATCCTTGTAAACGACCCAAAAGATTGTAGCCCCAAGGCCATCATAAAGCAAATCTCCCAAAGTGTCTCGAAGCGTCATTCGGTTCCAACCAAACTTATCCTCAAATATTTGGTCAACAGCGAATTCAAAGTATTCCCAACCGATCCCGACTATGATCGTGAAGCCAAGGACGAAAATCAGATATTGCCAGGTTTTGAACTTGCTGTTCTTCGTGAGGTAAATGGAGATAAGGCTTACGGCGCCGCCTCCCAGGAAATGCATCGGGATGTCAATGTTCGGAATCCTGTCATACAAATCCAAATATACAGCGACCACATGCACGATCAAAATGGCGGCAAACCACAAAACAATGCGGCGGGCAGTGATCATTGTTTATCCAAGACGAAATTTATGAGTTTATTAAGGCCAAAATCCACAGCGCCCAGGAAAACAGCGATAACCAAGGATATGATAATCACAGCCAGGGTGATGCGCAGTATTTCAGGACGCTTCGGCCAAACGACCTTAAACAGCTCATTTTTGGCCTCTTTTAGGAATTGGATGGGATTTGTCATAACACCTCATTAAAAAGCCCTCGCGGGCTTAAAGTGACGTCATTATAACATACTGATTATTTTGAGCAAGTCTATGAACCTAGACAGGCTACAGAGTTGTTATTTGCGGGTGGCTAAGGCGTATTGGGTAAAGTAGCGGTCAAGATCCGCAAGAGTGGTGCGGTATTGATTTTTACCAAACACAATGTCACAAAGCAATTCTTTGACTCGGGTAATTTCCTTGATGCCATTAAGCCATCGCTTATCGGAAATAGTCAGATCCAGCAGCTCCAAAGCCCGCCAAAACGCATTCATAAAAATTTTCTGGTCTCGGTTTTGCCATTTTTGGCAGCGGCTGACCTCACTGCCTATGTTCCCCATCTGTTCCGAGAGAGACATCTTTTGCCATTTTTCAACGATATCGCTACCGTGAATATAATTCATAAACGACCTGCTTAATTTTTTCTTGAATTTTCGGATCGTCCACGCCCCGTGTCTTATTGTTCTGCGCGGGTCGCAGGTTAATGACTGAATCAAATTCGATATAATCTTCCACTGATTTATCTGGATAAATATTTATCCCCCAAAGATTGCACTGCTCTGAATCTTTCTGTAACAGCAAGGCCTCCTCATCTGCGTGCATTTGCCCTCCCACGGCCATGATTTTTCGCTCAATATCAACAACCGCTTTTACCATATCACCAAAACGTTCATTTGCAAGCCGTCGGAGTTCCTCTAGACTGATTTTATCAGTAACGATTTTAATCGGCATTAAATGTCCAGGTTCTTAACGGCCTTGGCGTGGGTTTGGATAAAGTGTTTGCGGGGCAAGACCTCGTCGCCCATAAGCATTTCAAAAACCTTACTGGTTTTTTCCGCGTCAGTGATCGTCACTTGCAGCATTACCCGGTTCGTCGGATCCATTGTGGTTTCCCAAAGCTGGTCGGCATTCATTTCTCCCAACCCTTTATACCGCTGGACATTGGCCACCGCTTTTTTATCCTTGCTTTCTTTCTGTAGTCTGCCAATTATTTCGTCCCGCTGTTTTTCGCTGAACGCGTATTCGGAAAATTTCCCCCATTGTACCTTGAATAGCGGCGGCTGGGCAATGTAAAGATACCCTCGATTGATAATATCGGGAAAATAACGGTAAAAAAGCGTTAAGAGCAAAGTTCGTATGTGCGCGCCGTCCACGTCTGCGTCCGCCATAATAATAATTCTCTGGTATCGCAATTTATCCACGCTAAACTGGTCGCCAACACCCGCGCCCAAGGCGATGACCACATTTTTGATCTGCTCCGAAGACAGCATTTTGTCCAGACGTGCCCGCTCGACGTTAAGAATTTTTCCGCGCAGCGGCAAAATGGCCTGAAACCTTCGGTTTCTTCCTTGCTTGGCCGTGCCGCCAGCCGAGTCGCCCTCGACAATGTAAAGCTCCGATTTTGCCGGGTCTGATTCCGAGCAATCCGCCAGTTTGCCGGGCAGGGCCAAGCCTTCCAAGACGCCCTTGCGGATAACCGCGTCTCGGGCTGCCCTGGCTGCCAGCCTGGCCTTGGCCGCCAGTAGGACTTTTTCCAGGATCCTGCCGGCATCAGACGGATGTTCTTCTAGCCAGAATTCCATCCCGGAGCCAATAACGTCTTCTACGATCCCCCTGACTTCAGCGTTGCCGAGTTTGGCCTTGGTCTGGCCTTCAAATTGCGGATTGGGCAGTTTGACCGAAACCACGGCCGTTAATCCTTCCCGCATGTCTTCGCCGGTAATTTTGTCTGATTCTTTGATATAGCCGTTTTTTACCCCGTAGTTATTCAAAGAACGCGTCAGAGCCGCGCGGAAGCCGGTTAAATGCATGCCGCCTTCCGGCGTGTGAATATTGTTGGCAAATGTCAGAACCGTTTCCGTAAACTCGTCCGTATACTGGATGGCGGCCTCCACCATAACCTGATCAACCGTTTTGGTTACATACATCGGCTGGGTCTTAAGCGCCTTATTGCGGTTGATGTGTTTGATGTAAGAGACCAGTCCGCCTTCAAAGTAATACTGGTAATTAAACCCGGTCCGTTCGTCTGTGATAATCAGGTGTACGCCTTTGGTCAGATAAGCCTGCTGGCGGTAATGATCCAAAACGAAAGGCAAATCAAACTCCAGCACAGTAAAAACTTCCGCATCAGGCTTGTAAGTGATCTTAGTGCCATGCTGCCAGGCGTCTTTGGGGTTAACTTTGCCGTCTTGCTTGACCTTAGATGTCGCTTTACCGCGTTTATATTCCTGAGTGTAAATTTTACCGTCCCGCCGCACTTCGGCTCTTAGATACTCTGACAAGGCGTTGACCACGGACACGCCGACACCGTGCAAACCGCCGGAAACTTTGTACCCGGAAGCATCGCCGCCGAATTTGCCGCCGGCATGCAGCACAGTCAGCACGGTTTCGAGAGCGGATTTTTTGGTCTGCTTATGCACGTCCACCGGAATACCGCGGCCATCGTCAATGACAGAAGCCGAGTTGTCTTTATGGATAGTGATCCAGATGATCTTGGCATACCCGGCCATGGCCTCGTCAATGGCATTGTCCACGACTTCTTTGAGGAGATGGTGAAAGCCCTCCTTGGCCGTGTTGCCAATATACATCCCGGGCCGCTTGCGCACAGGCTCAAGTCCCTCAAGAACCGTAATTTGCTCAGCAGTATATTTTTTAGTTTTTTCGTCTTTGGGTTGTTCTCGTTTAGCCATTTAGATAATTCTTTAATTGCGAATTAACGAATTACGGATTAAATGCGTAATCCGCAAACCCGCAATTAGCTAATTCACCCATAATATTATAGCACATTTTTTGCCCTAAAAATATAGGTATTTTTAACGCCTCAAATGAAGCTGAGGCGTTAAAGTTTGTGATAAATCACGTATTTTCCGGCTTTGCCGATTTGCCTCAATTTACCTTGATATTCAAGCTCGTTTAAGTACCGTTCTGCTGTGGCATCCGAGACCTGGAGTAGATCCTGGACTTTGTCGTTGCTCAACTCATCGCCAGGCGCAAATGATTTCATAATTGTGTCCAGATGTTCTTGTTTTTGAACCATCGCCGCCCGGTTTGGTGAGGCAAAATTAACCCTTCCCCGCCGCCGGCCCGCCAGGTATCCGATAATCAGAGCAATAACTAATGTAATAATCCAAGCCACTAATTATAATTTTTCACTATACACTTTTGACCGATCGGCACTTTTTGTATAGTTACCTTAATTCCGAACTATCCCTTAATTCTTTAATTTTACCTGCGCCGAAATCGTTAATAAATGACGGAAATTCAGCACCTAGGTCTTCCCATTTCTGCAATGCTAATTTTACGCCGTCTCGATTGGATCTTATATAAATATCCAGATTAACCAAAAAGCCGCGGCCAAGCAAACGATTGACTGTTTCAAATAACTCCCGCGTTTTGGGAAGGCGGTGTCCGCCGGTAGAGTCAGCCGCATAATTTTCAAAATAAGCCTCATAAAGCAACGATTTTGATATACCCAGAGCGACCAGTTTATCTAGAAGTTTTCTTTCAAGCTCATAAGTGTCAAAGCCTACGTATTCCGTTCCCTTGACCAAATCGATTGCCGCTTGTTCCGTCAATGCTTCGTTTAACCAACGCAAGCGTAGAGAAGGCAAATCCGATTGTTTTTCTCCAACGTCTTTACTAAAGTGCAAGCCGCCTTTTAATAACTCATGACGCTCGACTAGAACAAAGAGTTCAGGATTATCTTCAAACACCTTCGAAACGCTGGAATATTCCAGTTGCCCAGCCAGCGCATGGATAATTTCATGGGACATAATCATGCCAACGTGCTCGGGCCGGGCTTCAGACGAGATTCTAATCGTATGCGTGTGGTCTTTAAAGTCGCCGGAAAAGTCCCGGAGTTTCGCAGTCAGGCCGTCCACAACCGCAAAACGTAAAGCCCCCAGGCGTTCTAAAATCGTATCTGTCTTTATCGGAATCTCTCCCGAATTAGAAGCGGCAAGTAATAGCGTTTTTATCTTGTCCAAGTATTCCGGGATCATTTCCATAAATTGGCGCTCGCTTTCCAACACATGCTGACTATGATAATCAATCATTGAAGCCACGAGTTTTGCCGGGAGAATCTTATTGCCATTCTGATATTCCGCAGTCAAACTAATCCCCAGTTCCGTGGCTTTAGCTCCTCTTTCTCCCTCAAACACAGCCGCCAACAGGATAAGATCCTGGTTCGCTCTTGGCTGTTTCATGCTTAAATCGAGGCGCTTACTTAATCGCCCAAGATCGGGCACTCTATCCATCAGATAATTTGCGAAAAACTGCTGAAAAGACCAGGGATCCGTTTTTGCACCCGCGACCATCTCTTCTTCTAATCGCTTAAAATTCCGTTTCCATGTTTGGTCAGCTGTTTTGTTGATATGATCCGCAAGACGACCAACGGTCATTTTAGACCAATCCTCGCCTGTTTTATGCGCAATGTTCCACCAATGCAAAAAGTTGGCGCCAAATATATCCTGCCTTTTATGTTCCGGTTCATCTTCTCTGGCAGATTCGCGTCTGTTAACCCAATCCTCCCCCTCCGAGGAGATTTTTTTTATTACATTGCGCTCTGTTTCCATATTACGAAGGTGATCTTTGTAGTCAAGTTATCCACAGAAACAATTATCTTAACTCTGCGTTAAACTGCTTTTTGGTTTCGTCATAAAGCTTGGCTTGCAGAGGTTCAACTTCTTCGGTTTTAAGGGTTCGCTCAGGGCTTCTGTAAACCACTCGATAGGTGTAGCTGATTTTGTCTTTGTGGAATTTAGCTTCGTTTTCAAATTTATCCAAAAGCTCGACCTGCTCCACCAGATCGCCGCCGATGTCGCGGATTAAGTCGAAGTAATTGTTGGGCACAAAATTTTTATCCACGATGAAAGAGATGTCGCGCGTGATCGGCGGGTATTTGCTGACTTCCACGAATTTTTGGCCAAGCTTAAGCTGCTTGGTCACGCGCGGGTCCTGGGACCACAGCAGGCGGATGTCCGGCAAATCCATGCTGGCAATCGCCAGCCTTTCCAGGCCGAAGCCGAACGCCCAACCGTTATATCCCTCCAAGCCCAAATTTTTAAGCACGGTCTTTCTGACCATTCCCGAGCCGACCATTTCCATCCATTGTCCTTTAATTTCCGCTTCCATTTCAAAGCTCGGATCCGTATAGGGGAAGTTGTGGTCATAAAAACGAAAATTGGTGGAGCCAAAAACGCTCGTGCCAACCTCGGCCAGCGCTCGCTTGAGATCATCGGGAGTGAAAATTTGCTTGTCATCGGGCGCGATTAGCCAGGCGCCAAATTGGTGAAAGACATTCATGTGCCTGCTGTCAATCTCATCCTTGCGGTAGACTTTGCCGTAACAAATAGTTCCAAGTGTTTCTTTATTCGCGATTCTTTGTTTGATTGCCGGGTCATTCAGATAGTAATACCAGAAAACCGTGTCATGGGTTCTTAGCACATGTTCTTCGTCAACATAGTAAGTGTCCGATTTGCTTCGCGCGGGATGTCCCGGCGGCATGTTGAACAGGTCAAACAAGATATGCGCCGGCACGATTTCCGGCACTTGAATTACGTCGAAATCCTGCAGGCTTTTGACCTGGCTTGCGCGCTTGACAATTTCTTGAATCGGACTTCCCTCGGTTCTTGATAAATCCGGCATGCTTAAATACCGCCTGATTCGCTGCGCTTCAAAGTCTGCGCGCTTTTCAAGTTGTTCCTTGAGCCTTTCTTCTTCGGTTGCATCAACATTTATTGTTGCCATAGACTATTAACTTCCGCTATGTATATGCTTCACTGCACTGCAGTAGTGAAGCATTTACTGAAAATTTACCATGTCGCTTGAGAACCTTTTACCAATCTTTACATCATCTTCCAAAATCATAATTCCCTGCCGGGGAATCTGATAAGCCCAGTTCAAACGCCGAGCAAATCATCCCCTGGCTTTCGATGCCGCGAATGGTGGCTTTCTGCAAGACAAACGGCTCGTGCGCTGCGGAATGGATATTACGCAAAATTTTAGCGCCAGGGAGGGCTAAGGCTACCTTGGCGCCAACTTCAAAATTAAAAGCTCCGCAGACCACGGGCGCTATCGTTCTTTCACCGTCGGTCAATTCGACGACTCGCAACCGATCGGCATTCGGATGTTTTTCAATTTTAGTAACCCTTGCCGCGATTATTCCTGGAAATTTCGATTTATGCAACCAACTTAACAGACTCATGCGCAAGAAAAGGTTATTTTTTCACCTGTGGCGGAATCAGTCAATTCACCAAAGCTCATGCCAATGGAAACGGCAAAGAAAACAATGCCCGGTCCGGCTGTGGGTTGAGCTTTCGCTTGCTTGTCAAGATTTGCAATAAAAGCTAGAGGCACCCCGCAAGTTCGTTTAGGTGAAAGCTGCGTGGGCGCTTGCGGATCATTTTTCATTCTGCAGTCACCGCCGACTTTACCGATAACTTCAAACTCGCTGTTACCAAGCTCTTTGGTTGACTCAAGTGTATTATGCACAGAGATCTTTGCAGGCAAGCAGCTGATCATGGCCTGATCAATGCAGTTAAGGGAATTACTTTCGACTGCTGTAAGCTTATCCCTTTCCGCCAGGAGGTGAAGGCCTTCGACCACGCCGCAGTTCTGACGACTGGCGGTTACCGGCGCCAATGAGGTTGGGGTGGGCGCAGGTTGCGCTTCTGGCCTAAGCGTTTGTAAAGTCGAAATTGTCGGCTCATGAAATTGATGTTGCTTGGTGTCCGCTTCTATTTGCGCCAAGCGGCTTTTCGTCATCCTAAATCCAGGAGTCAGCGGGTCATAACCGTTCGCAATCGATACAGCGTCATTGTAATCATTGGTTGCGGCGATCTCGCGCCGGTCCGTGTATTTGAGGTTTGGGTCTGTCTTGAAGACAGTAAGCTCGTCGCTGTCAGCTAAGCCATCCATATCCGTGTCGGAATTTTTGGGGTCGGTCCCTTCCTTGAATTCATTGAAGTTGCTGAGCCCATCCGCGTCAGGATCAGCAGTGTCGCCACAAATTTTATCGTTAGCGCAAACCTCTGATCCAAAATGCTGGTTTAACCAAACCCTCGGCAGGCGGGTTTGCGTCGCAATAGGTTGATCGGTTTCATCCTGATTCGCGAATCTGAAGTACCACAGGAGTGCCAAAAGCAACACCAAAAGCACGGCTCCGGCAATGTAAAACCACTTGCGAACAAACGGCGCGCCAACTTCCGGAGACTGCGCTTGCGGATGCTGAGACGTTTCTACAGGCTTCCTGCCTAAGGGAGGCATGACAACATAATTTACTTCATCGGATTGACTTTGTGTTTCTGGCATTGACATTACTTGAGCGTTAAATATGATTCCAAGAAAACCAAGGCAAGCGTGAGCAGGGCAACAGGCATGGTTGAGAACATTTCGAGTGCAAGTAAAACGAATGATATTGTGACGAGGATTGCGAGCCACAAGCCCTGCCGAGCCGAGACGTGAAGGTCTTGAAGAGCGAACTCCCTGTTCCCGAGAGACTGCCGGATATAATATCCAGCCAGCATCGCTGTCGTAAACACGAGCAGAAACAGAATTGAATAAAAAGACAGAAGTACCACGAATCCTGATTCGGGACTGACTGCCATAAGCAGGAAAATCATTGAGGCCAGGCTTGCCCCGAAGACAATGTCAGCGATTAACAAATAAGATTTTGCAGCCAGAGTGTTCACGCTTCCATTATACCATAAAATCACGGTATTTGCAGTCGTGGGAAATTTTTTGGTCGAGTTTGGGGAAGGAATTTGATTTGATGGCGTCGATTATTTGCTCGATGGTCTGAAGGAGTTTAACCTTAACTTTTTCGATGTCTTGGCTGCTGCCCAGGAATTTCGGACTGTCGCCGAGGCTTTTTAGGTACCAATATTTAAGGGTGCGGACTTTTTCCTTGAATTGCTCCTGCGCCGCCCATTGGTAGATGAACAGTTGATCCTTGTCCTCGGCCGTCAATTTTTCCTTGATTTTGCCGGTTTTGTAGTCAATGATGTCAATCGAGTTGTCACTGTTGAGATCCGCGCGGTCAATTTTGCCCGTGAATTTGAAATTGCCCAGTTTCAGTTTGAATTTTTGCTCAAGAAATTTGATGGTTGAGGGTTGCTCCGAAAATCTTTTGTGAAACGTTTCTAACATCTCCCACCCGAGCTTGCGGGCGTGGTTTTTTTCAATGGCGTCCGGGTACCAATCGTCCACCCAGGACTCTTCGTAGAACTTTTTTAAAAGATCCAAACCTGGGACTTCGGATGCGGTCTGCTTCGCCCCGAACAGATCAGCTTGTTTTTGTTTATTCAGGCGGTCATAGTGGCTTAAAAATTTATAGAGCGTCTTATGGACCGTATCGCCCAGTGACAAGTGCGAAGAACCTGGAAGGGGCAATTGGTAGATATAGCGCAGCTTGTATTCCAAAGGACAGTTGCGAAAAGTGTTGATTTGAGAAAACGAAAAAGTATCGGGGATGAATAGTTGATTCGTGATCTTTGATCCGTGATCTGTGATCGCAGGCGGGTTTTTGAAAATTACCTCGCCGGCGGGTTTGGACTTTTCGGGGAGCTTGGCAAAATCAAGCTCAATCAAAAATCGGGAAGGCTTTTTGTTCGTGGTGCCGCCGTAGTCGTCGGCCCAAGTCAGATAGAGATTTTGCTTCGCTCGCGTGCACGCGACGTAAAACAACCGCCGCTCTTCCATCAGGTGCACATCCCCTTCCGGCAGGATTTCCTTGACTAACTCCGACGGGATTTCGATCTGATCCCGGCGCTCCCTGGAAGGAAATCTTTGGTCAACCAGGTTGACTACAAACACGCATTTGAACTCCAGCCCTTTGGCTGAATGGATTGTCATGAGGCGCATTGCCTCCGGGCCCAAATCGGGATTGTATGAAAGCTCTCCCAAATCCCCAGCTTCCAGCTCCAGCCTTAAATTTTCAAGAAAGCCTCTGAGGGTTTTGTCATTGCTCTCATCCTCAAAACTCATAACCTTCTTATAGAATTGCTCGAGCATGCTGCGTTTCTCAGAAACAGCGGCGTTGTCCGCGCTTAGTTCCTTAATTAAACCCAAATCATCAAGAATCCGAACAATAAGTTCAGATATAGGCGTGCTGCGGGCCATCGCTGTGTGTTTCTCGATCAATCCCACAACCGTGTCGATTTTTTTGGCCGATGGGGCATCAAGCCTAATCAGACTGCGGGCATTGCTCAGGACATGAAAAACCGACAGAGCCTTGATTTTCGCGGTTCTGGTAATGTTCATCAAATCCGCATCCGAGATTTTGAAATTCTCCATTGCAAGCACCCGAAACAGGTTTTCACTTTCGTGGTGGTTGTCCAGAAGGCGCAAGTATGCCAAGAGATCAAGGATAAAAGGTTTTCTGTAAAGCCCTCTGTTGGCGACAAAAATATACCCAACCCCGCGCCGGCTCAATTCGGAGATAAACGGCTCAGCCGAATCGTTGGCTCGGACCAGAATGGCAAAGTCGCTTAAATTTAGACCGGCCTCTGTGAGCTCGTTTATTTTATCAGCCACCAAGCGCACTTCTTCGTGGATGTTGGAGCCATGCAGAACCTCAATGAGGCCTTGGTCTTTTTTATCACTCTTCAATTTTTTGTCGATTTTAAGCTTGCTCTCCAGGCGCTCAGGGTTGTTTTGCTGGATGAATTTATAAGCCAGATCCAAAATATTTTGGCTGGAGCGGTAATTTTCAGTCAGAGTGACTTCTTGAGCTTTTTTGAAATCACTTTTGAATTGCAAAATATTGGAGACGGATGCGCCGCGGAATTTGTAGATGGACTGGTCGTCATCACCAACCACCGTGAGGTTATTTTGCGGCATGGCCAGCAGCTTGACCATTTCGTATTGTGAAAAATCCGTATCTTGGAATTCATCCACCAAAATGTATTTATACTGGGCTTGGTACCGTTTGAGAATTTTCGGACGAGTGCGAAAAAGTTTCAAAGTGAAATTAATCAAGTCGCCAAAATCCAGATAAGAATTGTCCAGCAGCAATTTTTGGTAAGTGTGGTAAGCGTTGGCCACCTCCTTGATTCTCGAAATTTCTATGGAGCGGTCATCGTCATCGTTATGGTCATTGTCTAGACTTAAACTCTGCGCATGCTTCAAATAATCCTCTGGCGTAATTTCTTCACCCTTGGCTTTATTAAAGTGCTTAAGCAGAGCGTGGATGAACCTGTTGGGGTTGCCAAATGGCTTATAATAATCCAAGTCGAATTCGTGCAAATGTTTTTTGACCAGCATCCAGGCTTGGGTTTGCGTCAGAATCCGAAAATCGCCAGGAAGACCGATGTCCAGCGCATGCTGTTGCAGGATTTTTTGGGCAAAGGCGTGAAAGGTGGAAATTTGCAGTTCAACGAATCCCAGGGGCAGGAGCTTATCCACGCGTTCTTCCATTTCATTGGCAGCCTTTTCCGTAAATGTCAAAGCTAGAATTTCTTCGGGTTTTGCCAAGTTTTGTTCAATCAGCCAGGCAATGCGCCGCGTAATTACGGTAGTTTTGCCGGTGCCGGCGCCAGCGATAATAAGCAACGGCCCAGGGCCAAAGGTCACGGCTTTTTCCTGCTGTTGGTTTAATCCTTCTAGGGTTTGTGTCTTTTGTTTCAACGCCTGCTTCATGCGTTGATTATATCACCGCATGAATAATTTTGCAGCAATAAAAAAGAGGAGCAGACGTCCGCTCGCGCGGCGTCTGCTCCCTTTGAAGCCTGCCACCGGGGGGTTGGCGGGCTAAACTCTGGCCTGGAGCCGCGCGGCGACTAGTTGTCGCTGTCGCCCCGTTCAGCTCCCAGTCGGGCGGCCTCCTCCCGGGAAACGAATACCCCCGGGCCGACTTGGACCCGGCCAGCGCCACTGCCGGACCAAGACTGGTCCACCACACCCTTGGGCGTGCTTGACGTCGTCGTGGTCCAGGCCGGACGCCGTTGCTGCCCTGCTGCTGCGGATTGAGCCCAGGCGTCCAGGCCCAGGCCAGAAGAAAACACCATCTGTGCCTCCCTTTTGGCGCGGCGCGCAAGCGCGCCGCATTGTGGTCTTGCTCTGATCGTGTTACGGGTTTGCTAAAACCCTAGCACAAAAACACTCCCAAATCAAGACCCGCTAATCTCTGGGAGATGTTTTTCGCGGTTGCGCATTTTATGTTCCTTGGTTTTCGCCCGCCACATCAAGTTAAAAACGGCAAAAAATACGTATACATTTGCCGGCCTGCCGGTAGGCGGCGTAGACGTAACTAAATGGCGTCCCCGAGAGGATTTGAACCTCTGGCCTCATCCTCCGGAGGGATGCGCTCTATCCGCTGAGCTACGGGGACACGAGATCCCGGATCCCAGATCAGGTCTGGGACACGTCAAGTCCGGGATGGGCCACGGCGGTTGCGAATCGGCATCAGATACTTGCGCGGGTCAGTGTCCAAGTCTAAATGCTGATCTACGAGTTCGCGCATTTTGCCGGACGTGCTTTTGCCGAAACTGACAAGCTCCACTTTTTGGCCCAAAATTTGCAGATACTCAAGCAAGGGAATAAAGTCCCCGTCTCCGGAAGCCAAAACCACAGTGTCCAGTTTGGGATTTAATTTGATAATGTCCATGACAATGCCCACATCCCAATCCCCTTTTTTGGCGCCGCCATAAAAAGTCTGGAGTTCCTTGAGTTTAACCTCAAATCCCGCTTTCTTTAAGGCGTCGAAAAAGGTCTGCTCTTCAGGCATGTCGGCCTTGATGCCGTAAGCGATCGCTCGCACCAAGGGCCGCTCGCCAACTGCGTCTTTCAGAACGCTGTTAAAATTAACCCGCGAGTTGTAAACATTACGCGCCGTATAATAAAGGTTCTGCACATCCACGAACAAACCTACTCTCTGTTCCGCTTTTGCCATATGTTAAAAGTTAATCGTTAATAGTTAATTGTTTAATTTCTTCCCGCCCAACTTCGTTGGGCGAGGCTCGCCCCGCTTCAAGCGGCGCGGCGACCTTTTCCTCAAGCTGCAAAACATGCGCGCTTTCGATCTTGGACGCCAATTTTCGGAAATCTTCATTAATGGAATCGCTGGTGTTTTTGGCGTTCGTAATGTGCTTGGTCAAGACCGAAAGGTTACCGGAAAATTTATCCGAATCCTGTTTGAGGGCAGAAATAATCCGCTGGATCTGTTTGGCCATCTCATTGATCTGGCTCCCTTTGAGGCTGTTGTTGATCACAGTCAGGTAGTGATAAAAAGAATTCGGCGAAGTTATGAGAACCTTTTTGCTCCTGGCATAATCCTGAACTTCTTGCTCATTGATAATTTCTTGAAAGATTGATTCCATGGGCACGTACATGAGCGCGAAATCCATTGTGCCTTCATGAGGCAAAATGTATTTTTTTGAGATTGCCTCGACATGCTTTTTGACGTCTTTGAAAAATGCCTTGCGAAACGCCAATTGATCTTCCTCTTTCTCGGACTTAACAAGCGCACGGAAATTTTCCAACGGAAACTTGGAGTCCACGCATAACAGTTCTTTATTGATGCGGATAATGCAATCCACAACTTCGCCTGATTGGAATCGATATTGTGTCTGAAAATGCTGGTGAGGCAAGACTTGCTTGATAAGCATTTCGAGCGATTCTTCTCCCATGCCGCCGCGCAATTTGGGACCCTTGAGGAGATCTTGGACATCCTTCATTGAGCGGCCAATTTCCTGCATGCCGCCGAGCTCTTTAGTGAGGCCTGCAATCACTCGGCCCGCATTATCCAGCCTTTCGTTGATTGCTTTGTTGAGGTCCTTTAAGTTATCTTCAGTTCTCTGTTTACTGCTAACTGTTTCCTGTTTAATCTCCTTCATCCATTCAGTCATTACTTTCAAGGCATCCCCGTCCTGGGGCTTTTGGCGAATAAAATAAATCACAGCCGCGAAACCGGTGATCAAGATCGCTAATACGACATAAGGATTAAGTTCTGCCATAAAAGTATTATATCAGAACGCAAAAACGCCTCAAGGGCGTTCTTCTGGCGGGCGCGACCGGATTTGAACCGGCGATCTTCTCCGTGACCCCGCACCAAAAGTCTGAGTAAATAAATTTCGAATATCTATTGGCGCTCGCGACGGGATTTGAACCCGTGATCTTCTCCGTGACAGGGAGACGTGTTAGGCCGCTACACTACGCGAGCCAATCGCTACGACTTTGGTGCGGGGCAGGCAGTGAGACGTGCTTGCCCCGTAGTGATCGCGAAGCGATCTACTACTGGGGTTAGACCGGGCTACACCACGCGCCCGTGGTGCCTGGGGTGAGAATCGAACTCACGACCTAAGGCTTATGCCCCGAACTAAAGAAATTTTTGGTGCCAGGGGTGGGGGTCGAACCCACGACCTCGGGCTTATGAGTCCCACGCTCTAACCAACTGAGCTACCCTGGCAAAGATTTCTTAGTACGGGGTAAAAGTCCTTCTTGCCTCGCACCGAACTTGTTCTGGTGCGGGGCGCTCTAACCGACTGAGCTACCCAGGCCTAAGGAACTAAATCATGCCCTTAACCATAGTTCGCGAATAGTTCATGGTTGCGGGGGTGGGACTTGCACCCACAATCTCAAGGTTATGAGCCTTGCGAGATACTATTTCTCTACCCCGCGTCGTTGCGAATTAAAAACAGGGCTTCGGGATTTCCTTATGTCACCTAGGAATCGAAATCCTGTACGTTTACCAATTATATCAGATGTTAATAAAAAATCAAGCCAGGAGATGATTTTTAAGATCCTGTTGTGATTTTATTTTGCCTAAAACGATCAGGGCTTTGATTTTTTCTTTTTCCTCGCCCAGACGCCTGCCTGGCTTGAGGTTTGTATATCTCATAATCAAATCTCCGTTGGCCAGCTTTTTTATCAACGGCTCAAGCCGATTGAGCCGTTGCAGCAGGCCGTGGCCCAACCTTAATGATTTCAGAAACCTGGCGTGGTGGTTATCGCGGTAAACCGACCGTTTAGTCGCGGCTTCGTCATAGCACCAGTGCTTAAGCAGCAGCGGAAAGACGGAAGTTGCGGCCAGTTTCAACTGCTTGCGAAAACCCATGTTGAAAAAATCAAACATGAGCATGTGGTTTCTGATCAGCCACTCAATGTCATTTCTGTCGTGCCGGCCAAATTTTATTCTTTTGGCAAATCCAAAAAAAATATCAGCGGAAACATCAGCGTGCCCCTTGGTGGAAATAACCCATCCCTCTTCTTTGAGAACTTCTTTGGCCCGGTCCGGCTTGCCCATGTCATGAAAAATCAAGGCATAAAGCAAAACTAAATTTTCTTTCCTGGCTTTATGAATAGCCAAAAGCGTATGGTCCCAGATACTGCCCTCAAGATGGTATTTCTTTGATTGGTGTGAAAAAAGTTTTAAGGCTTCGGCTTCTGGAATTATAAACTGGAGCAGCCCAATTTTGTCTAAAAGCCGAAGCCCTTCAGCCGGCTTGCCGGATGCCAAAATTTTGTCCAACTCGGCCTTAATTCGCTCGCCGGAAACGTCCTGAATCAATTTGGCCCGGGTTTTAATCGCGGCAAACGTGTTTTTCTCAAGCCGAAAATTTAGCCTGGTCGCCAAACGCACGGCCCGCAGCATGCGAAGGTGATCTTCGTCAATGCGCTTCTTGGGATCTCCCACAAAGCGGAGGAGTTTTGCCTTGAGGTCTTTCAAGCCATTGACCGGATCGAGAAGTTTTTTGGATAATGGTTCGAAATACAGCGAATTAACCGTGAAGTCGCGCCGCTTGGCATCTGTTTGATAATCTTTGATAAAAGTAACTGTTGTGGGGCGTCTTTTATCCGCATAATCCCCTTCTGAACGAAAGGTTGTGATTTCTATCGGTCCGGCTTTGGTGGCGGCCAGAATGGTGCCGTATTTTTTGCCGATTTCCCTGGTGTAAAATTTATTGGCGCGGAGAATTTTTTGCACCATTTCCGGCTGCGCGTCTGTGGCAATATCAAGATTATCGCTTTGTCGTTTGAGCAATTTATCCCGCACAAACCCAGCGACAAAAAAACCCGAGAACCCTCGGTTTTTCAAAAGGCGGACTATTTTTATGCCTTCTTGATCTAAAGTCATACATGTTCCCATCCCCGCTGAGAATTACCTCTAAGTTGAGCGGGGATCTTCGTAAAGCCACTGTAAGATCCCCGATTACAGTCCCAATTCACGCCTCGGGGATGGTCAAGGGAGACAGGCTCGCAATTTCGAGGAGGGCAAGGGCTTTGGAGAAGAGGAGAAAATGTCAGACGTTTCGAAGCAATCTATTCCTTGAGCGCTCCTGATTCCAAATTACGATGCGTGTGCGTACGGTGCTTGCGGGCGACTTTCAGGCGCGCCAAATGGCGTTCCAGCCCGGCCGTGGCTTCGGTAAAGATTTTTTCGTCTGTTTGGGATTCGGCCATAAGTTTTCTTGCCCGCTCTCGCGCTTGTTCGGCCCGGTTGACATCAATCTCATGGCCGAATTCGGCGGTTTGGGCAAGCACAACAATTTCATTCCTGCCCTTTACTTCAATTACACCTGAAGATGAGGCCAGGAAATTCTCGACTCCGGCTTTCTTATACATAAGCTCCCCCGCTTTCAAATTCGAGATCAACGGGATGTGGTTGGGTAAAACCGTAATTTCGCCCATGTCCGTGGGTAAGGTTACAGACTCGACTTGTTCGTCAAGCAGGACGCGTTCGGGAGTGACGATTTTGAGGTGAATCATGTAGTTTATCGTTATACGTCGACGCTGCGAGTATCGTCATACGGCGGCGTTATACGGTTTTCCTAACGCTTTACGCCGGACGCTTACCGATACGCGCTGCGCCGCCGTCAAACGTATGACTATTTTACTTCAGCGATTGAACCTACCATATAGAAAGCATTCTCGTCCTTGTCATCATGCTTGCCATCCAGAATTTCTTTGAAACTCGCAATCGTGTCCTTGAGCGGCACGTATTTGCCGCTGCGGCCGGTAAAGACTTCGGCCACGAAGAAGGGCTGGGACAGGAATTTCTGAATTTTGCGGGCTCTGGCCACTGTTATTTTATCTTCCTCTGACAGTTCCTCGATGCCCAGGATGGCGATGATGTCCTGGAGGTCTTTGTATTTCTGCAAAACTTTCTGCACGCCTCGGGCAACTTCATAGTGATCCTTGCCCACGATATTTGGGTCCAAGACAGTAGAGCTTGAATCAAGTGGATCAACTGCCGGGTAAATTCCCAGCTCCGTTAGCGCGCGGGACAGCACCACAGTTGAATCCAAGTGCGCAAAGGTTGTGGCTGGCGCCGGATCAGTCAAATCGTCTGCCGGCACATACACGGCCTGCAGCGAAGTGATGGAGCCCTGTTTGGTGGAAGTGATGCGTTCCTGCAGCTCGCCCATGTCCGTGGCCAAGGTCGGCTGATAGCCCACAGCCGAAGGAATCCGGCCTAATAGCGTGGACACTTCCGAACCGGCCTGGGTAAAACGAAAAATATTATCTATAAATAACAGCACGTCTTGTTTTTCTTCATCGCGGAAATATTCAGCCAAAGATAATCCGGTTAAACCTACGCGAGCCCTGATGCCGGGCGGCTCGTTCATCTGGCCAAACACCAGAGTCGTTTTGTTCAAAACGCCGGACTCTTTCATTTCACGATACAAATCATTCCCCTCTCGGGAACGCTCGCCCACACCGGCAAAAACCGATACGCCACCATGTTCCGCGGCAATATTTCGGATAAGTTCGGTAATAATTACGGTTTTACCCACTCCGGCGCCGCCGAAGAGACCAACTTTCCCCCCTTTTACAATCGGGGCGATCAAATCAATAACCTTGATGCCGGTTTCCAGAATTTCAACTTTGGTTGACTGCTCGTGAAATTCCGGCGCCAGCCTGTGAATCGGATATTTCTTGGCAGTCACAACCGCTTCCTGGCCGTCAATCGGCTGGCCCAAAGCATTAAACATGCGGCCCAAAGTTTCTTTGCCCACGGGCACCGAGATAGGCGCGCCGGTGTCAACAACATCCAAATTTCGCTGCAATCCGTCCGTGGCGCCCATGGCCACGGTTCTGACCTGGTTGCCGCCGATATGCTGGGCGACTTCCAAAATCAGTTCCGAGCCGCCATTTTTAACGCTCAAGGCGTTTCTGATTTCCGGCAGCTTTTGCTCAAACTCGACATCCACAACCGCGCCGATAATTTGTGTAACTTTGCCTTTGTTCATAAAGTTCTTTCAGTTTATCTTCTCCCCTTGTGGGAGAAGATGTCAGCTCTTTGGGTTAATTAAGGCGGCTGACAGTTGAGTGGTCACCCTCACCCGGCGTGATGCTTTGCTAATTCTTAGAATCGCGCCACCCTCTCCCGTCAAGGGAGAGGTTAATTTGAGTTAATACCGATTGTCTTCCATCGCCAGCTTAGCGGCAGAAATCTCCGACAATTCTCTGGTAATCCCCGCTTGCCTGGCCTGGTTGTAGGTTAATGTTAAATCATCAATCAAATCGGCGGCCGCGGTATTGGCGTTGCGCATGGCCATCATGCGGGCCGAATGCTCGCTTGCTGCTGCTTCAACCAAGGCCTGGTACACGGTAAATTCAATGGCGCGGTAGAGAAACTTTTCCAGCACTTCATCAGAAGAGGGTTCAAAAAGGATCTCTGGTACGTGATACGTGTTACGTGATACGTGACCAGCAAAGGGCAATACCTGAATTACATTCGGCGACTGCCTAAGCGTAGAAATAAAATCCGTGTAAACCACAAAAACTTTTTCGTATTTATGGGCCAAATAATCATTGATCGCGATTTCGGCAATCGGTTTGGCATCAAGGATCGAAAGGTTACGATCTTTGCCGGTAAAGGCCGCGATGACGTTTAGCTTCTGTCGCCTGGCCGCGTCCGCGCCTTTTTTGCCGACAGTGATAAGGTCGAAGCCATCTCCCCCTCTCCCATCTCCGAGGTGAGAATTAGGCGAGTAATCGGAGATCTTTGCAGAGGCTTTTGTAAGATCCCCGCTCAACTTGACTGAATTCTCAGCGGGGATGGGTTTATTCTCTAATTTAATCAAGCCCAAAGCCTTATTTATCACGTTAGTATTCAAAGCCCCGGCTAGGCCGCGATCAGAAGTAATCAAAATTATCAGCGTTTTTCCTCCCTGTGGAGGGGCATCCTCCACAAGACGGTTGATCAGGGGATGCCTAAGGTCGCCTTTGGCTGCCAAATTTTTTAGCAGTTCTGATGACAATACGGCGTAGCTGCGCGAGGCCGTGGCTTGCTGCTGGGCCCGACGCATCTTGGCCGCAGCCACCAGTTCCATGGCCTTGGTGATTTGGGCAATGTTCTTGACCGATTTGATACGCCGTCTAATTTCTCGGGATGAGTTCGCCATAAAGTTTATTGTGATACGAATCTACGGATATTATGCGAATCTGGCCAATATGCAAATCTCATAGATTGGCATATTTGTATATTCGCATTGATTCGTAGATCCGCATCACACATACGTTTTCTTAAACTCCTCAATTGCCTTCTTTAGTTCCGGCTCGACTTCTTTTTCAAAGTCCTTGGCTGCGTTAATGGAATTAAATAATTTTTTATGCTGAATTCTTAAAAATTGGTGGAATTTGGCTTCCCAGTCGCGGACTTTTTCCAGCGGCACGCCATCCAAGTGGCCGCTGGTGACCGCGTAAATTATGGCCACCTGATTTTCCACAGGCATGGGCTGATATTGGTCCTGCTTCAAAACTTCCGTGATCCGGCGCCCCTGGTCAATCCGCGCTCTGGTCTGCGGATCCAAATCAGACGCAAATTGGGCAAAGGCGGCCAATTCGCGGAATTGCGCCAAGTCCAGGCGCAATTTGCCAGCAACTTTTTTTAAGGATTTAATCTGCGCCGCAGAGCCCACGCGCGACACCGACAAGCCAACGTTTAACGCTGGCCTGATACCCTGGTAAAACAAATCTGATTCCAGATAAATTTGGCCGTCAGTGATGGAAATAACATTGGTCGGAATATATGCCGACACGTCTCCGGCCTGGGTTTCGATGACCGGCAGGGCTGTCAGGCTGCCGCCGCCTTTTTCTTTACTCATCTTGGCGGCGCGCTCGAGCAGCCGGGAGTGGAGGTAAAAAACATCACCGGGATAAGCTTCACGGCCAGGCGGACGGCGGAGGAGCAAGGAAATTTCCCGGTAGGCCACGGCATGTTTGGATAAATCGTCGTAAACAATCAAGGCGTGCTTGCCCTGGTCCATAAAGTATTCACCCATGGCTGCTCCGGCAAACGGTGCTAAATAAGCAAGCGCCGCCGGATCCGAAGCGCCAGCCACAACAATGATCGTGTGGTTCATGGCGCCGTTTTTTTCGAGCTCGGCCATGATGCGGGCGACTTTTGACTCTTTTTGGCCGATAGCCACATATATACAAACAACGTCTTTGCCTTTTTGGTTGATAATGGTGTCAATGGCAATGGCGGTCTTGCCGGTTTGCCGATCGCCAATGATCAATTCGCGCTGGCCGCGGCCAATGGGAATCATGGCATCAATAGCTTTGACTCCGGTCTGGAGCGGCTCATGCACGGATTGGCGCTCAATCACGCCAGGCGCTATTTTTTCAACCGGGTAAGATTGGTCGGAAGTTATTGGCCCCTTGTTGTCCAGCGGCTGGCCCAAAGGGTTGATCACGCGACCAATTAAAGTAACGCCCACTGGAACGGATAAAATTTTTCCCGTCCCCTTGACCTTGTCCCCTTGTTTTATATGTTCGTATTCCCCAAGCAAAATCGCGCCAATGGAATCTTGCTCCAAATTAAGCGCCACGCCCAGAGTTCCGCTGCCGAATTCGAGCATTTCCGAAGCTTTGACCTCCGACAGCCCGGAGACTCTGGCGATGCCGTCGCCTACGGACAAAACAGTGCCAACGGTTTCGGCCTTGGCTTCGGTTTGAAATTTCTCGATTTTAGCCTTGAGTTGCTCGATGATGTTGCTAGGCATAATTTGTTCAAAATTGGATATATGATCGATCTATATCTACTTTGTATCGACGATATATCCTTTTAGATTACTTAATTGCGTTTTTACGCTTGCGTCAATGACTTTGTCTTCAACTTGAATCACTACCCCGCCAATTAAATTCTCGTCAACCCTTGATTTCAGCTTGACCTCGCCTTTTACAAGCTTGTTTAGCGCGTCCAAAATTGCCTGCTCGTTGTCGCGGTTGAGCGGATGAACACTGGCCACATCAACTTCGGTTATGCCTTTTTTTGCAAGCTCAAGCTTGTGGAATTCAGTGGTGATCACATCAAACATCCGAAGGTCGTTATTTTCTCGCAGGGCTGCGACGAAATTATCCAAAACGGCGTCAATGTCTTTAGGCGCAGTTTGGTCAATCACTTCCATCAGGGTTGCGGCGTATTGCTTTGGTGTATATTTCATTTGACAACCTTAAGACTCTCGCTAATTAATTCATGATCCTTTCGACTGTCCAGTTTCCCGCGCAAAATCTTTTCCGATGCCGCGACGACCAGAGTCGCCAGTTCCTGTTTGGCCTCGCTGACCATTTTTTCCTTGTCCGCCGCAATTGCCGCATGCGCCTGGCTAACCAGCAAATCAGCTTGTTTATGCGCTTCAACAATCGTTTCTTGCTTGACTTTGGTGGCGGAATCAGACGCGGTTCTGATGATCTGGTCAGCTTCGGTTCGGGTTTTTTTCATTTCAGCTTGCCGCCACTCGTCAAATTTTTTCTTTTCCATATCCATCAAGTCAGCGTTTTTTAAGCCAGCCTCGATCCTATTCTGACGTTCAGTTAAAGTCTTACCCAGGGGCTTGACTATCCACTTCCAGAAAATAAACAAAACAATGCCAAAGTTGATCAGCTGCGCCAAAAAAAGCTTCCAGTTGATGCCGAGCGTGCCTAAAACGCCTTCAGAGGCTTCATGTTGAGCGACTTCTTGCACCGCTTCTATAGCGGCTAGGATTAGGCTTTGCAGATCCATAGGTGTTTTACAGCGTACAGATTGTACGGATTTACGGAATCTGTAAATCCGTACTGTCCGTACTCCGTAAAGTTATAGTATAAACGTGATAACCAACGCGTAAATGGCGATGGCTTCGGCAAACGCCATGCCCAACAGCATGGGCACGAACAGCTTGTCAGCTGACTCGGGGTTGCGGCCGATGGATTCCATGGCCTTAGTCGCGGTCCAGCCGATAGCTAGAGCTGGAGCAAAGCCTCCAATGGCAATGGTTAAAGCCTTAGCCAAATACTTTACTGCTTCCGGGTCCATATTAATTATTTCCTTTCTTAATATTCCTACTCGACGTTAATTATTTTGAGTTTATTCGTCGGTGGAAAATTAAATACAAATTTAATGATGCGCCTCTTGAGGCAACTCCGCTGTCGCCATGGTTAGATATACCAGCGTCAGCATGGCAAACACCGTGGCCTGCACCAGTCCGACAATCAATTCCAGCAGCATGAACGGCAAGGGCACGAAATATGCGATCAATCCGGCAATCACGGTGAGCAGCACTTCGCCGGCAAAAATATTGCCGAACAACCTCAAGCTTAATGATACCATTTTGGCAACCTCGGAAAAAATCTCGATTATCCCCACCCCAAACTCAAACACCGCGACCATAATACTGATGCCGCCCTTGCGCAGGGAATGATACAGATCACCCAGTTTGACAAATTTATTGGCGTAGCGGAAAAAACCGATGGCCGCTACTCCTAAGATATGCGAGGTGATGACGGAAAACACAGCCATAGCCAAAGTCATGTTGAGGTCAGAATTGGCTGGGCGAAAAAGCGGCACTAATTCGCGCTCGCCGTGGACTAAAAGATATCGGCCGATTGATCCGGTGCCTGGGATAAAGCCCATCCAGTTGGACACGAGAATAAACAAAAACAATCCGCCGACAATGGGCAGGAATTTAAGGGATTTTTTGCGGTCTTGGGTGACTCGATCAACGTATCCCAGCATAAATTCCAGCACCCCTTCTGCAGCGTTCTGGAACCCCTTGGGGATCATGGCGGTTTTTTTGCGCAACAAAAAACCGGCAACCAGGAACAGCAACACGGCAATTACGGAATTGATGTAGGCATTAGTCACCGGAAAAGATCCGATGTGAAAAATTGGTTCAGCCACTAAAGGCGGAAGCGCGTACGCAGCGGTTATCGTCATTGTCATCGTTATCGTTATTTACTAATTAGCTCTCTGAATCTCCGAATTAGCCAAACCGTGGTCGCGACAATTGCCAGCAAAATTCCTACCAGCGCCATCCACGGCTCGCTGTCCCATTTGGCGTCCAGCCATTTGCCCAAAAGCCCGAACGCAACCAGAGGCAAGGCGATGATAAACCCCATTTCCAAAGCCAGGCTGGCAATCCGCCATTTGTTTAAGTCTTTGGGTTTCTGCGGTTCTGCCATAATTTGAAGAAAACATTTTCAAGGCGCGTATACTTTAACAAAAAATTGCCGTTTTGGCAAGGGTAACAAATTTCTAGGGTCTTGACTTTTACGAAATTTCCCTGGAGCCGAAGGTCGGAGTTGAACCCCGATAGTAGAATCTTCGGTTCACTACGTGCAGGCCGACAACTTTACCCCGCTCCTTCTGGAGCCAAGAGTGGGGGTCGAACCCACAACCTGCGGTTTACGATACCGCTGCTCTGCCAGTTGAGCTATCTTGGCAAATATCAGAAGGAGCGGGGCTATCCCTTACGAAGGGGTTGCTCTGCCTGTTGAGCTACTTCGGCAAGATCAGCCCGGTTATTATAGCAAAAATGTTATACATGCGTATAACGTTAATATAACAATCTATTATTTTTTTCATAATTATGATTTACTTAAATACTTTACAGTATTTAAGTTTTTTCAATTCACTATTTGCCGGAATGTGATTAAAATTATTTTACCTTTTAACACGTTTTTTCTTGGTTTTCCAATCCCCGGCCGTCAGGCGGTTGCGGGCATGGAGATGCCAGTCATGGGGGTTTGACTTCTGAATTGCGTCCCAAATCATTTTGGCGGTTTTGGTGTAAAGCTTTGAGTAAACAATCTTGCGGCTCTTAGCAAACTGTTTCTTCAGCTGATTGCCCTTATATTCCTGCTCGGTTAATTCCAAATCCACATCCACATAATCCGCGTCCTTGACGATCTTGGCCTCAATGGACTTGCGATCCTCATATTCGTGCCAGATTTTCTTAAACTCGGATACTGACGTGTCTTCCAGAATTTCCTTGACCGCCAGCTTTTCGTTGCGCTTGGTGTAAAGCCTGGAAACATAATGCACATCGCCAGTGCGACTTTCCGGCAAATCATGCACTAAAGCCATTTTCAAAATTTTCTCGTAATTAGTCACACCCTCATACTTGGCAATGATCAAACTAAGCCACATGACGCGGTAGGTATGCTCCGTGGTTGAGGAGAATTCCGGCGACAGCATCTGCACCCACGTGCGATGCACAAACCGAAAGGCCCCGATTTCATACAATAACTCAAGATCTCTTTTGATACTCATGTGATATAGTTTCATGGAGCAGGTAGCGGGAATCGAACCCGCGCTCTAACCTTGGGAAGGTCATGTACTGCCATTATACGATACCTGCATTACATTAATTTTTCAAATATTTCACTTTTATACCGGTCGTTTGGGTTTCGAGCCAATCCTCAAAGCCCTTCGTTTGGATCAAAATATGCTTGGCGTGCCAGAATTTGGTTCCATCTTTCTCCGCGGTTTCGACAGGATAGACCACATGATAGCCGTAGCGACTGACAAGCAATTTCTTCTGCACTTCGCCCAAAGGTCCTTCTTGGACCCTGGCTGAAAGCTCTGGGATGATTTCGTCAACTTCAAAAAATCCCAAATCTCCGCCAAGCTGCCCTGATCGCGTATCGTCGCTTTCCCTTTTGGCGATTTCCTCAAACGACCCTCCATTCAGAACATCATCCAAAATACGTTCGGCTTTTTGGTAGGAAGCAAAATCTATTTGTTCGGCGTTGTAATACATTTTCAAAGCGTTCGCCACAACCTGCGGTTCGACCACGTATCTGAAAAAACTCTCCCCTTCGCCTTTAATAAAACTTGCTTCAGAAAGCAGACTCGCGTCCCAGTTAAGTCCTAGGCTACTTGCTAAGACTTTGGATATAGCCTGAGCCGCAAGCCGCTCAGAAATGTAGGACTCATCGGTATTCGGCTCATATTGCTTAACGAACTTTGAAAATTCCCGCAATTCAGCGACAGAAACGGATTTTGATCCGACTTTAATTGCCGGCAAAAATCTCTGAACGCCATAGGCAAATACACTGTCTGACGCGGTACCGTAGCCATAGATTACCAATAGCCCCAGGACGGCAATAATCCCTGACCCCGCTAGCATAAATATCCGCTTGGATTTACTCATTCCTGAAAAAATAATTGAACCATTTTTGAGGATTGCTTAAATTATCTTGTTTCGCACTGCCGTCTTTTGGCTCTTCAGCCGGTGGCAAGGAAACGACAAACTCCCCTTCTTTTTTGAGGTTGAGTTTGTCGCGGGCCGCTCGTTCCGTATATTCCGGCGTGTTGTAATACTTGATCAATTCCGTCAGCTCCTCATTCTCTTTCTGGATTTCATCCGCTCGGGTTTGCAATTTTTTGATCTCGCGATTGACCTCGTACTTCTGTCTGAGCATCTTACTCAGACCAACTGAAACCATCAACAGCAGCAAGGCCAGTCCGGCTGTAGCCCATTTGGTCCGAATAAAATCCTTAAACTCCGTCATACAAATAGCGGAATAAGGGTGAACAAAACCATGCCGACTATCATCACGACGGCCAGGATAATCCAAATTTTCTGTAACCTTTGCCTATTTCTCATATATGTGTTATGCGGATCTCGAATCTAATGCGAATCTACGGATATGCCAATCTATAGTTTACCCCCAAGATTAGCATATTGGCTAGATTCGAATTGCATCTGTAAATTCGTATCACGTTTATTTTTTTAGTATCGCCAAGAATGCCTCTTGAGGAATGTCCACGGACCCAACCCGTTTCATGCGCTTCTTGCCTTTTTTTTGTTTTTCCAACAGCTTCATCTTTCTCGTGACATCACCGCCGTACAAACCCTTGGTCACGTCCTTGCGCATAGCCGGAATCGTTTCCCGGGCGATGATTTTGCCGCCGATTGCGGCTTGAATCGCGATTTCAAATTGCTGTCGGGGGATTAAACTTTTTAACTTTTCAGCCAGGGCCCGGCCTTCTTTTTCCGCAGTCAGACGATGCACGATCATCGACAAGGCATCAACTAATTCCCCCGCAACGAGGAGGTCCAACTTAACCAAATCTGCTTCTCGAAAATCCAAAAATTCGTAATTTAGCGAGGCATACCCGGACGACACACTCTTAAGTTTATCATAAAAATCGATTATCATCTGGGCCAGGGGCATTTCGGCGCTGATCAGGACTCGCTCATCGCTTAGGTAATCCAAATTTTTGTAAATTCCGCGCCTGCCGGTGACAAGCTCCAGAATGCCGCCGATATATTTTTGCGGTGTCAGAACCTCCACCAAAACCCATGGCTCTTCCATAGTCGCAAATGCAGATGGGTCAAGCAGCTGAGACGGAGTATGGATGGATTTAATGCTTCCATTTTTCATTTTAAGTTTGTACTCCACCGAAGGCGCGGTTAAAACCAAATCGAGTCCGTATTCCCGAGTTAAACGCTCCTGGACAATATCCATATGCAGAAGCCCTAAGAATCCCGTGCGGAAGCCAAAGCCCAAAGCCGGAATATTTTCCGGCACAAAATCCAATGCCGCGTCTGACAACTTGAGCTTCTCGATCGCGTCGCGAAGGAGCGGGTAATCATCACCGGAGGTTGGGAAGATACCTGCAAATACCATTGGCTTGACTTGCTTGTAGCCGGGTAACGCTTCCCGCCCACCTTTAGTGAGCGA
>MFEL01000010.1:0-4725 GCA_001777575.1 Candidatus Doudnabacteria bacterium RIFCSPHIGHO2_01_FULL_46_24 | reverse complement strand
TTCAGAGGGCCAAAACTTAGGTTTGAAAAATCCCACTTCCAAAGCATCTGCCTCGGTCTTCGTTCCCAGCATATTAATTTTCTGACCTTTACTCAAGCTTCCGTCCACAACCCGCACAAAAGCCACCACACCACGGTGCTGGTCATATGCAGAATCAAATATCAAAGCTCGCAACGGCTCAATCGTTGAGCCCTTAGGCGGCGGGATTTTTTGAACGACAGCTTCCAGGACTGCTTCCACCCCTTCGCCGGTTTTGCCGGACGCAAATAGAATTTCCTCGCTCTTAAACCCGAATGCCTTCATAATTTCCCCGGCGGTTTTTTCTCGGTCCGAATTCGGCAGGTCAATTTTATTGACCACGGGAATAATTTTCAAATGGTGCTGCTGGGCCAAATGGACATTGGCCAGGGTTTGCGCTTCGATGCCCTGGGTGGAATCGACTACCAAAATTGCCCCCTCGCACGCGGCCAAGGAACGCGAAACTTCATAAGTGAAATCCACATGGCCGGGTGTATCAATAAGATTTAGAATATATCCTTTCCAATCCATGCGCACCGGCTGAAGTTTGATCGTAATCCCCCGCTCCCGCTCAAGATCCATGGTATCCAAAAGCTGGTCCTTCATCTGTCGCTTCTCCACGGTCTTGGTTAATTCCAAAAACCGGTCAGCCAAAGTGGACTTGCCGTGGTCAATGTGCGCGATGATGCAAAAATTTCTAATCTTGTCTTGCATATATATTTACGGTATTTTCAAGTTGCGCAAATGTCCTGACGTTAAAATCAGCCTTCAGGTTAGTATCTCGCGAAATATTTATTGAAGTCACATCAGCACGGTTTGCGCATTCAACATCAGATGGCATATCGCCAACATAAACCGCTTCTGCAGGCTTGACGCGAAGCTCCTTCAAGGCGACTAGCAAAGACTCTGGATCGGGCTTGGGATGCTTGTAATCCTCAAACGCAACAAGTGTTTTAAAAATTCCGCCATAGCCATATTTTTCCAAAACCGGTTTCACTCCTTTTTTGACACGCGCAGTAACTACGGCAAGCTGATATTTTTTTGACAGTTTTCGCACAATTTTGAGCGCGTTCTCGGGGACTTTGACCAGGTCATGCGGGTACTGGAACCGCTTGGCAAACTGTCATAGGCGGCGCACTTCATCATCTGATTCGGCTTTGGTAAAATGCTTGATTATGTCCCACATGGTCATGTGATTGCGCTCGATATATTGGCTTTTAGAATACTTAACGTCCGGGGCGTATTTTCTAAAAAAACGCTCAAAGAAAACCGCATTGGCATATACGGAGTCAATAAGCACACCGTCAATGTCAAAAATAACAGCCTTAAGTTTCATTATTCCCAAATGTTAATAATCATCAGCAGAGGGCGGGAGATTTTGACCATAAACGATTTTACCATGGTGGTCAAGTGACGACTTTCCTCCAACCCCAAGGCCAGGCTTGCCCCCAGGAAGCATAGTCCGCCTATAAATCCGCTCCCCAAAGCCTGGACAAAGACGCCAACATAAGTCTGCATGTCCACCAGAGGAGCGACTAAGTATAGTGAAACATAAATGGCCAACCCCGCAATCACCGAACTGATGGCAATTTTGATGCTGCTGAGAATCAGATACTCATCATGCAGACTTCCGATCTTACGATGCAATTCAACCAGGAGCATCAAAAGCTGAAGGATAACTGTAAACGAAAAGCTCATGGCCATGCCCGCAATCCCATACTGGCTCACCAGATAATAAGCCAGGATGATATTGACGACAAGCGAGATAAGACTAGTTACTACCGGTATTTTGGTGTTGTGTCGCGCATAAAACGCGCGAGTAAAAAGCGGCACTAATCCTTGCGCAAACAATGAAACGACGAATATGCCAAGCGTCAGCGATACGATTTTGGTATCTTGGAATGAAAAATTAGTCCCCTCTCCGATGCCCAAAAGCAACCTGACAATCTGGGCGCGCAAAACCAGCATCGCCACTGAAAGCGGGACCAGAAAGTATAAGACTTGAACCGTGGTTTTGGCCAGAACATCGCGAAAGCGCTGTTCGTCTTTTTGGTTATATAAATCGGAGAGCGTCGGAAACACGGCAATGGAAGCGGAAATGGCAAAGACACTTAAAAACACGGACTGCAAATTGTTGGCATAATAAAACGCGGACAGTGAACCCTCGGACAGATATGAGCCGAAAAACGTCGCAATAATCAGCGAGATCTGGCCGGTACCCATAGTAAAAATCCGCGGCCAATAAAGCTGCCAGAATTTCATAAATCCGGCTTGGCGATAGTCCAAGCTCAAAAAGTACCTAAAACCTGAGCGAAACAATTGCGGCAGGGGAAGCAAAAAATATAACAAAGTACCGCCCACCACGCCCCAGGCCAGCCCGATTGGTCCCAGTTTCGGATACAGCAACAGGACTCCGCCAATAATCGACAGATTGTAAACAACGGGGACTGCGGAGACAAGAGCAAATTTCTTAAGGCTGTTAAGAACGCTGCCGGTAATTGCAGAGCCGGCCAGGAAAATTGGTGAGAATAGAAGTATCCTGGTGAATTTCAAGGTCAATTCATAAGTTTCACCGCTAAACCCCGGAGCGAGCAGCTTCATCAGAGGGACTGAAAAAATCAAGGCCAAAAAAGCAAGTCCAGCCATCGCCAGAACGGTAGCATTCAAGATATTGGACGCCAGTTGCCACGCTTCTTTTTTGTCCTTATGAAAATATTCGGAGAATATGGGAATAAACGCCACAGTGACCGTACCTGCTATAAGCAAGTTAAATAAAAAATCTGGAATGCGGAATGCCGCAAAATATGCATCCAGTACCTTATTAGTCCCGAATTCATGAGAAAAAATGGCGTCCCGCGCTAGACCTGAAATTTTGGACAACAGCGAAAACAACCCAATGATAATTGTGGCTTTGCCTAATTCAGTCATGTGATAAAACAGCGGCCCAATAATCGTCCCGGTCCGATAGGGAAGAATATTTTAGTGAACCCTCGCTGACGCTCACTCTGTCACTTGTCCAAACCGGCATTACGCCATTCAACCTCATCTCATGGATAAACTTAAGAGGGATGCTTCCGGGCTGTTTTTGGATGAGCATATCGTAGCTTAGTTTGACCTTGAAGGGCAGAATATAGACAAAATTAAGCTCTGATTCGGCCTGAGGGGGTATTTCTGACCAAACTGCAAACTCTGTCTTGCCGGCTTCTTTTCTTACAAAAACCTTATTCCATTTAAGTTCGCCCTGGTCCCAGTCAAGCAAATCCGAATCAGATCTGAAATTAGCGGCAGTGGACGGCAGGTGAGGAAGTTCGGATGCTCCTGAGACTGAAACTATCTCACTGCCTTGGGGCACCAAAACCCGCAGGTAATTCAAATTTCGTTCGTTGGCGGTATTCATCCTGGTAATAGAAAGTTGATTAACCACGGTATTATCTGATAAAAGCGTAGATACAAATTTGACTTTAGTGTCAATATCTAAATCCGTTTTGGTTCCGCTCAAGTTGGAATTGACCAGCATCAAATAATCGCCATCGGTCTGGATGACTTTGCCGGCAAAACCCAGACTCTCGATTTTGCGCTGTGTCTGTTCGTCGCGGCTGTACAAAAGAACTTGGCGAGATTTCATATTGTCATTGAGAATTTGAAAAAGATCAAGCCAATCATCTTGTTTGAAATCAGAAAAACGCTCGAGCAGGATTGGGGCGAAATCTGACAGGAATCTTTTGGGTTGGTTGAGCTCCTTGTCATATTCCTTGGATGTCTTCATCTGGACCACATTCTGAAAATTGTCGGCGGTGAGAGTGACTGCGTATTGGGCCATGTTGATCGGGCCGGTCAATTTCAGAATCTCTTCGAACAACTTCGGAGTCAGGGCAATCACCCCATCCGCTGTTTCTGAAGTTTTTTCGTAAAAATACAAAAGTTTTTTTGCAGACTGCTCAAAATCAACAAACCAATTCGCATCACGAATGCCCCATTTCTGGATATCAGGCTGAAGCGGGCCGGGAGCGGCAATATTTTCAGTCATACTGCCGTCCAAATCATAAATGCTCGCGACTTTGAGTTTTTTAATCTTCCCACCATCGACTTTCAGATTGCCATATGTGCCAATAAACCCGCCCGTGGCCCGCGCCTCGTCGTAGTTTTGAAATACCAACAAATAGGTTTTCGGCCCTTGACCAAACAAGGAAAGATATAAATCTTCCAAGGAAGTCAGTTGAGTCAGAATCGAACGAAGCTTTGCGACCTGCGCCTCCGCTTCAGTAACCACCGATTGGTATTCACCAGGTAAAGCCGAGGCCTTTTCAAAATGCGTGGAAGCCTGCTCTAGGAGCCTAAGCGCATTTTGGAGCCGCAAATTATGTTCCAACAAAACTGCATTGAAATTTTCTGTTACAACGCCTTGATCCGAAACCTCAAGCCGTTCAAACAATCTAAGCCCTTCGGATAAATTCATGCCGGCCGATGATAGCAAATAAGCGCCTTTCAATACATTTTGAGCGCTCAGAGCCTGTGGGACAATTCCGCCCAAAACTGAATGCTGCGACAGCTTCTCCTGGGCACGAAGCAAATTTTCTTGAGCGGAAGTAAACGATTGAAAAGCCGAATCAAAATCTTTCGATGTCAACTCTTCAGAGGCAGCATTAAGTTCTTGGTACGCGCTGGTCGAATAACCCAAAATTTCTCTGGAATCATCAGCGGTTTTTG
>MFEL01000009.1 GCA_001777575.1 Candidatus Doudnabacteria bacterium RIFCSPHIGHO2_01_FULL_46_24 | reverse complement strand
CGTGGCTGTGGCAGAACGCAGAATGAGTGGCACAGAGCCGGCCGTGTGGGTAAAGATGTTCTGGGCTGAGGTGGCGAGAGAGGTGCCAGTGGCGGCGCCCAGGACTGGGGTAATAAAGGTAGGCGAAGTGGAGAAAACTAAATTAGTAGATGTTGTGCCGGTGGTGCCCGCCGCGGTAAAGCCCGTGATGTTGTTAAAGCAAGTAATGCTGGCGCTTGAACAATTCGTGCCGCCGTTGGCCACAGGCAGGACGCCGGTTACGCCGGTGGTGAGTGGAAGACCAGTGGCATTGGTTAGCACTCCCGAGCTTGGAGTGCCAAGTGCAGGTGTAACCAAAGTTGGTGAAGCGGCAAACACCAGGGCGCCGGTGCCGGTTTCATTGGACAGGGAAGTCAGAAGCTGAAGCGAGGTGATGGAATCCGTGGCTGTGCCATAGAGAGTGCCGGAAGTTGGCAGGGTGACAGAGGTTGAGCCAGTGGTCAGAAGTGATAAGGCGTTGGTGGCCGAGAAAGTGATGACTTCCCCGCCGGCTAAGGTGATGGCGTTGGTTCCAAGCGTGGTGGAGTCAGAAACGGTCAGTGTCTTGCCGTCGGCAATAGTCAAGGTGGCGGAAGTGGCTGGAGCGGTGAGAGCAACTTTGTTAATACTGGTGGCAGTGGCTACGCCGAGGGTTGGGGTTACCAGGGTCGGGCTGGTGGAGAAGACTGCCAAGCCTGATCCGGTTTCATCGCTTAAGACTCCGGCTAACTGGGCCGAAGTGGTGGCAGAGAAGACTGATAGATCGTTAGTCGTCAAAGTTACAGTGCCGGTGGTGTTGGGGAAAGTAATGGTTTTGTCTGTGGTGGGGTCAGTGATAGTGAAGGTCGTCTCAAAGTCATTGGCTGTTCCTCCTTCAAAGACCAGAGGCGAAGCTCCGAGTATGGTGCCGGTGAAAGTGATGGTGTCAGAAGAAGCATCCCCCAGGGTGACATTGTCCTGGACAGTTAAGTTCCCTGCTATGGTCGTGGCGCCGGTGGTGGCGGAGCCGGAAAGGATTAAGTTGTTGGCATAGACATCCCCTTCGGCATCCACCAGGAACTTGACTGAGCCATTGACAGCAGCGCCGATGAGGTTGGTGTCAGCCGCGGCAGAGGCGGGGTTGATGTAAAGGGTGGAGGAAGAAACACCGGAGGTTCCTGTGGGCCAGGTGGTAAAGACGTGGGCCGTGGCGGGGACTTCTGTGGCTTGCAGCTGGCCCCGGGCTATGGTATCGCCAGTAGTGTCCAGGGTAAAGAAGGTCGTGGTCCCGTCCCAGATGCGCAGGTTGTTGGTGGCAGGGTCTACCGAGAGCTTGTAAGTCGTGGCTGAGGAACACTCGGAAGAGTCGCAAATGACGTTGATGCTTCCCGGGCCGATGTAGAGGTCGCGGAACCTTAAGGCAGTAGAGCCTAAATCATAGGTGTCATCGGTGGCTGGGAGGATGGAGGAAGCCACTCTTCCGGTAAAGGTGATGGTATCGGAAGCATTGCTGCCGATGGTGGTATTGCCGTTAACTGTCAAATCACCGCCTAAAGTCTGGTTGCCGGTGATGGTGGCCGCGGCAATCGTGGCTGTGCCGCTGCTTTGCAAGTCAGATGTGACAAAAAGTTTTTCCGTGGACAGCTCTTTAGAAGAAAGGTAAGTGGCGCCCGCAATGCTGCCGCCCCCGCCGTTGTTGGCCGTGGGCATGACATACGTGACATTGGTGATACTACTGCCCCCGCCCGCGAGCCCGGAAGGGCCAACGGGACCTGCAGGGCCAGTCGGGCCTGGCAGGCCGGGATCCCCTTTGTCGCCTTTTTCTCCCCTGGGGCCGGCTAAGCCCCTCGGGCCAGTCAGGGAAGTTGGGGAGGTAAGGGAGGTGGAGGGTGTTAGGGAAACTGGGACCAGGTCACTTAATGGCGCATACGCCGTGCGGTTCAACACCAAATACTGAGGCGAGGAAAGGCTGCTTCCGATTTCCGAAAGCTGGCTGGAGGTCGTGTAAATCAATCCCCCGGCCGCGGCAACGCCAAAGGCCAAAATCATGATGGCCGCCGCTGAGGGAGAAAACGCTCGGATCGCCGAAGAAGATGAGGCTTGCTTGAGATGAGAGGTAATTTCCTTGGCGTTGAGCAGGCCCAAAATTTCCGGCTCGTAGTCGGAAAGTTTCCGGTTAAGTTGTGCCTCTGTGGGAGCTTTTGGTTGCTGGCTAGCAATAGTGGAAACTTTGGTATCCAAATCCGCAAGCTTGGATTCGAGTTTTTCTATTGCCTGACCAGACAACTCCCCCGCTTTTGTCCCATCCCCGCTGAGAATTCCCTGAGTTGAGCGCCCGCTTCGACTCGCGTCGAGCGAGGCGAGGGGATCCTGGTTAAGGCTCTGGTAAGATCCCCGATTACTCTCCGAACCCTCGCCTCGGGGATGGTCTGGGAGAGAAGAACCCTCGCCTCGGGGATGGTCTGGGAGAGAAGAACCCTCGCCTCGGGGATGGTCTGGGAGAGAAGAACCCTCGCCTCGGGGATGGGCCGAGGAAACGGCGTGGTTGCTTGTAAGCTTTTCCAGCTTGGAGTCCAGCTGGTCAAATTTTTCGAGAAGCTCTTTTTTGAGTTGCTCTGATCCCTCGAAGGAAGTCAGAGATGTAAGGGAGGTTGGGGGGGTTGGGGGAAGAACCCTAACGCTTTTTTTCCAAAACCGGTTCAGCAGGCTCAGAGTATTCTTCTTCTCATGGGAAAGCATGTCAACAGACTGCGAATCCAAAAGCTTATTGTTCCAGGGAGTAGTGTACTGGATGATTTCCTCCTGGACATTCTGCCCTGCCTCTTGCGGCTCTCCCCTGACCACGTGCACCGGAATTTTACGGCCAGTTTCGTCCATGACCTCGGTTTTGCCATTACCCGTGGCAACCAATTTCTCAATAGCCGCCTTGGTCGTCACCCAATTGCGCCCGATTTTGTGCGCCTCAAGCTTGCCCGCGCGGGCCAGGAAGCCCAGATAGTCCTGGTGGTAACCGGTAAGGACCGAGGCCTGGGCCAGGGACAAAAAAGCAGCGTCATCTGCCTTCGCCTGCCAGGCTTCGGCAGACGAGTTAAAAACGCCACTATTTTCCAAATTAGGGTTACTCTCGGATCCTAATTTTGACGAGTCTTTGTCGTCCAAGTTTTTCTCTCGATTTTACCCCGTTAGAAATAAGTTTAATCCAACGGTGATGTTAATTTGCGTTTTAATATTAGTTTCTAAACCCAACAACCAAATAGCCTTAGTTGAATTTCTAACGGGGTTTAGTTGTTGTTTTGCTTCGGTTTCAACAGAATCTCGGATAGTCTCGGATGTCCGATATCGCCATTATTATAGCGTTATCATTGGCAATAGTCAAGGGGGTTTGCCTATCAAAAACCTTCACAGCCTAACGTTTAATAGATATTGGCTTTGCCAAATTCGTAGAGAGATATTTGCGCCGCAAACGGCGCGATATTCGGCTATGGGTGATCCTCGGACAGATATGAAAGGAGTGAACCAATATCAGTCAAAGGATCCGGATAAGCCGAATATCCTCACGAGGGTGAGGCTTGGGATAATATCAGTCCAAGCATTCGAACGAGCCGAATATCTACATGCGTCAGGTCTCGGCTATCCGAGATTTTGAGAAACCGCAATGTTTTTGATTTTTATTGTGCATTTTGCACAACAAAAAGTACCCCAAAATGTTTCACAGAGCCACTAAAACAAAAACCGGGCGAGAGAACCCGGTTTTTGCTTTAATTTCTGGCCAAGAACTCGAAAGCTTTAAAGCCGCTATTTTGGCAGCTAAAGCGGGAGTCCTAAGCCTTATATTCTACAGTCCAGAACAAATCTTCGGTGGTTAAGCCTAATGATTGTGCCCCAGGCCGGGAATAAACAATAAGTTATGTTTTTATTTCATCAGAATGGAACTATACAGTATATATATATTATAGCAAAAAATTCACCTTCAGTCAATGGAAGTTGGACTTTCAGGCTTCCGGAAACCCCGCACCAGAGACTTCGTCTCGGTGCGGGGCAGGCAGCCAGAAATTTTTAAAAAATAGCCAGCTACTCCCGGATATCCTACCCGCTATACTAAATTCCCTGTATGCTCGCGTAAACTAGTCATAATTACAAAAAGGCCGAATTGGCCTTTATGTGATTTGCCTTCTCTGCTTGAGTCCCACTTTCTCAGCAAGAAAGGCAATATTCAATTATGCGCTCATTTTTAGATCCCCGATTTCTTGTCCTGATACTCATCTCGGGGATGGGCACTCGTTCGCTTTGCTACTTTCCGAAGGCTATCGCGTCCGGGGCGAAATCGGACGTCCGCGTGAGTAAGCCTGAACGAACCGTGAATTCCCCGTATTTGTCATTAATGGCATCTAATTGATCTATTAATTTATTACGGATTGCGGATTGCGGATTTAATCCGTAATCCGTTAATCCGAAATTGAGTTCTAACTGTTCTGAATACTTCACTAAATCCCTAAACCCCACCGCGATATGCATGACGGGGGCGGGAAATCCATTCCCATCCCCGAGGCGAGGGTTAGCTAAATAATCGGGGATCTTACCAAAGCCTCTACTAAGATCCCCGCTCAACTTGTAAGAATTCTCAGCGGGGATGGTGGACAATAGCCTGTGGCATAGTTCGGAATCCAAAAGCAACATTGCCTGTTCGTAAAGCTCCAGCCCTGTATTAATCGCAAACTTCAGCTTTTTTGATTTGGCAATAAAACTTCCATCCACCATGCGGATAAATATATAAAAACCGTAAGCCTGAAAACCCTCCTTGCGCATCCTCCGCGCGGCTTTCTCGGCCAAGCGCAGGATCACCGGCTTAAGCCGCTCTTTGTCAGTGGTACGAAAGTTGAGGACCCAGGAATGGCCAAAAGATTTAGGGGGATCGTTATTCGTCGGCGCAGCGCGTATCGTTTGTTCGACGGCGTTATGCGTCTCTTGCCCCATCCCCGAGGTGAGAGTTAGGTATTGTAATCGGGGATCTTGCGTAAGATCTCGCATCAAGTGCGGGATGGTCTTAACGCTTGACGCCAAACGTTTACCGATACGCGCGGCGCTGCCGTTAAACGTATAACCGCAAGGATTTATTTTATCAACCTCATACCCATTCACTCTCTGCCACAAATAATATCCCGGCTTGCCAAACAAGCTGATCAAATTCTGCGCGGGATAATCTAAAAGCTGCAGCGGGCTTGTGATCCCGATCTTAGCCAATCGCCTTTCCCATCCCCTATTTATTCCCCACAAATCCCGCAATTGCTTGCCCTGATAAACTTCCCGAAGTTGTTCCCGGCTCCAAATAATAGAAAGTCCGTCCGGCTTTCCGCCTTCGCATAAAGCTTCGGCGGACCCGCCGTAGCCTTGCGCGGAGGCGGGCTGCATATCCGCGGCCAGCTTGGCCATGAATTTGTTGGGCGCCAGCCCCACGGAGCAGGTCAGCCACTCTCCGACTTCTTGCTTGATTCTCTGCTTAATCTCAGCACCAATTATTATGGGATTGGCGGATTTCGGATTGCGAATTAACGAATTGCTAATCCGTAATCCGTTAATTCGTAATTCGTCAATTTCCAAAAACGCTTCATCAATGCTATACACCTCCAGCCGATCCGTATAATCGCGGAAAATTTTCACGATCCGGCGGTTGACTTCGCGGTACTTCTCCGGCTCAGAGGGCAATAAAATAATTTTCGGGCAGATTTTTTTGGCCTGATAAACCAAAGTTCCGGTTTTGATCCCTAAAGCCTTGGCTTCTTTGGAAGCGGCAATCAGGCAGCTGGTTTGATGCAGCGAGGCACATACCCCCACCGGCTTGCCGCGCAAAAACGGGTTCGCCTGCTGTTCGACGCTGGCAAAAAAAGAATTCATGTCAATGAGCAAAATTCTTGGGAAAATTTGTATCATAACTTTGTCCTATTCCCATCCCCGCCTTTCTCCCATCCCCGCTGAGAGTTTTGCCAAGCTGAGCGGGGATCTTAGTATAGGCTTCTACAAGATCCCCGATTACTCTCCGAACCCTCGCCTCGGGGATGGTCTGGGAGAGAAGAACCCTCGCCTCGGGGATGGTCTGGGAGAGAAGAACCCTCGCCTCGGGGATGGTCTGGGAGAGAAGAACCCTCGCCTCGGGGATGGGCGGGGGCTATTCCACATAACTCTCAAGTAGCGTCCACCTCAACGACTCAGTATCAAATCTCAACTTAAAACAATTCACGTTATCCGATACCGCAAAATAGTAAATTTTGCTGCGGCCTTCGAAGCTGCTCCAAGTCAGGTTTATTTTACGGACCAAGTATTCCCGGCCGCCCCAAAGAAACTTAACCGGCGTAAGCTTATTTTTGGAAAATTTCGCGATGACGTCAATTGGCTCATCAATTTGAGAAAACATAAAAAAGAGGTGTAAGGGATGTGGAGGAAAAAGGGGAAAATAAAAAGCGGCCTACGCCGCCTTTTTTTAACTACCAACTATTAACTATAATCTATCAACAAATCATAATCCCGACAAGTCAAACTCTTCCGCGTCTAGGCCGGAGAGGTCCAGTCCATTCAGTTCGCCCTCTAACTCTACCGCGCTTTCCTGACCGGAAACAGGCTGCGGGGCTGCCTCATTATCAGAAACAGGGGCTTGAGAATTGTCCTGAGCTGAAACGGGCAGATTGGAAAGTTCCTCGCGGTTATAATTCAATTCGGTCCAAAACCAAATCCCTAAGACTATAACACCTGCCAATACAACCGCGCCGATGATAAGTTTGTAATTCATGTTATTTTCTCTCCAGGCTCTTTAATTGCTTGACTATGCTCATGAGCATACGGTGAAATTCAATCAGTTTCTTTTTGATGTTCTTCATCTCTGACATAAATGCCTGCACCGTAGTCCGGACATCATCGCTCTCCGGATCAATAGCCTCGTATCTTGCGCGCAATTCTGAGAGCATGGCCTTGATTTCCTCTTTCGTGGTTTTAGCCGATTCGATGGAGGGTACAACCGAGGAAGTGTCCACGCCGCGTTCCTGCAGTTTGGCTGCATACGCTTCGATCCGGTCTACCATAACGGCAAGCTTATCTATGGCTGTTTCGGTGCGATTATGCTGGGTTTGGGCCGATCTTTTGAGATATTCGACACGCTCAGCCTTTGGACGCTTATTAACGGGAATGGGCGCGGGTCTAGCCTCTTCTTTGACGCACTTGGTTAAGGCGTCGGGATAATCCCCTTCTAGGGTGCATTTATAGCCCTTGGTTGGACATCGAGTTCCCGCTAATCCACCGCAGCGGACCACAGCTTCATCGGCAGATTGCGCCAACGCCAAAACCGGCATGACTAAAGAAGCGGCCAAACAAGCGGAAATAATTTTGTTTCTCATAAAGTGGATTTAATTGCTTTTTCATTATAAGTCCGATAGGCCGGGTAGGTCAAACTGGGCCGGCATCTTTTGGCCACAAATTCTTATTTTTGTTCCGCATGATAGTTCACCATCCACTGCACGCCAAATTTATCCGCAAAGCTGCTGGAAGGTAATTTCGAAAACCTGGACAGTTGGTAGCCGAACCGCTCTTGTTTGGTGTAATAATCATTGGGGAAAGTACCTAGCGCCCAAAGCCATAACAAAAATAAACAAGCAACAGCCAAGAGAGGATACAGGGATAAATTATTGAAATATATAGAGAAGAAATTCTGGTAAACAAAGAGTAGCGCGATTGATAAAAAAATAAAAAACAGGGTGTGCTGCCAGGACTTTTGATGAAAAGTAATCTGGTGTTTCTTGAAAAGGTATAACGGCAAGCCGATGGCAGTAATCCAAAAGGCTGGCCAAATAATTATCCAAGGGTTCATACTAGGGATGTCGCAACTCTCGATGAGATAAGTTTTGCCAAAGCCGCGGGTGGAGATGTTGCCTTTGACCACCTAGGCTGACGATGAGGCCGGCCGCGGCGATGGCCGCGGCTTTTTTGGAAGTGGAGAGTTTACTTTTTATTTTGAGCATTTATCCTACCTCCCCTAGCCCCTCCTATTCTGGGAGGGGAATAACTGCAGCCTAACGCTTCCAATCTTTGATTGTGACGCCGCCGCGGATTTTGCGGACCACGAGCTTTTGCTTTTCTTTCCAGCCGAGTAGGTTCAAGATCTCGCGAGGCAGGGAGACGACCAGGCTGGCGCCGGACTTGGTTAATTTGCGGATGTTGGTTTCTTTGGCTGTTCTTCGGGTCATGATTTTGATACTGATTTTAATACGTATTAATTATAACTTGAATAATTAACGGGAGTAAAGGGAAGAAAGGGTTGTAAAAAGCGCGGTTTTCTGCTAAAATCTATGCACGTTCCGGCGTAGCTCAGCGGTAGAGCGAGGGACTGTGAACTTTAGTTCTTAATGGCGGCATAAAGGCTTTGTTTTATGCCAAAAGACAAAAGAACCTATTCCGATAGAGCCGCTTATATTATCAAGGCCGTTACTAAACGAAGACAAAAACTTCGAGAAATGGCCAAGGAATATAAGGGCGGCAAATGTGTTCTCTGTGGATATAACAAATATCTAGGCGCTCTAGATTTTCATCATCTGGATCCAAGTAAAAAAGATTTCGCAATTTCTGTAAGAGATCTTACTAGATCCTGGAATAAGATCAAAGCCGAATTAGATAAATGCGTATTAGTTTGCGCAAATTGCCACAGAGAATTACATGCAGGAATATCGCAGCTTCCGAGCGAAAGCTCGGTTGAAAAACGAGGTGAATTCGGGGAAGTCCAGCCCCACTTTTGAAAAAAGTGGAGCGGGATAATCCCGAGCCAAGCCCAGCCCCGGTTTTGAAAACTGGAGCTGGGAAGGTGTAGAGACTATCTCGAAAGAGAGTAGCCCCCGCCGCAGGCGAGGTCGAAGCGCCTCGGACCTTAAATGGTCATGATATAGTCCATCCCTAGAAGCAATTTTAGGAGCTATGTAATCCCCAGGTCGCAGGTTCGAATCCTGCCGCCGGAGCCATATGAAACAGCATCAGGTAAAACTGGTGCTTTTTCATTTACCTTAGCCATAATCTCGGAGTTCGATAATTTTACTTCCATTTTTCCAAAATCTGAACGATCCGAACTGTTAGTCGCTTTAATTGCCTCAAGCAATAATTTAAATGGTTTTGTGTATTCATAAGATAATAAACCGTTATCTATTTTTAAACCAGTCAACACAAGATTATTCAACTTTCGTTTTTGTTCCGGCTCGGCTTTCAAATAAATATCTTTGGCTTTTTGGGAAAGCTCATATAGTGCAACCCCAAGCTCAACATACCTATCACTGCTTTGTGAGTGCTTTTGTATAGATTGCAATATCCGATCCCGATCCTCGCTGTACTGTTGGAATTTGCGATCATACATGTCTTGGGTGATTTTTTCATCCAACTTGTCGTCATAAAGCCGATCTAAACGGCTCTGGATGGCGGTGTATTGCTTCTGTAGCTCACTTAAGGCGGTCTGGTTGTATTCCACCTCGTCTTTGTGTCCTTCCCTCAAGGCTTTCTTGATCCAGTCCATCAAGCGTGGATTTTTTATCTGCAATTGTTCATAAGCCGGTAATATCTGTTTTTCAATTTCGTTCTCAATATACCACTTCCGCTTTTTACAGTTATGGTATTTATTACAATGACCGTAAACAGAGCCTTTCTGTTTTTCCCAAGTAATCAGATAACCGCAATCAGCGCAACCAATTAAACCTTTAAATAAATGATGGTGTGAGGTGTGTCTTGGATTGGTCTTGCCTCTTAGGACTTCTTGGACTTTATCAAACAACTCTTTGGTTATTAACGGTGCCTGATTGCCTGGGTAAAGGGTGCCCATCCACCGGATCTTGCCATAATAGAATGGATCACCGAATATACCGGCCATTCGGCTCTTACCAAGCTTATTGCCGCTATAACTTCGCAATCCTGCCTCATACATCATCTCAACTAAGGTCTTAAGCGAATAACGCCCAGTACTGTAATATTCAAACATCCTTTTGACTAATGGTGCTTTCTGCTCATCAAAGACATGTGTCTTGTGGCCTTTCTCGCCAATGGTTTTATATCCTAGTGTTGGTTTGGCCGGCATCCAGCCTTGCGCCAATTTTTCATTTTGTCCTTTGTGGACTTCTTCGGATAGATTATTTGCATAAAATCTTGCCACAGCGACCTTCATGTCCCATACGAAATTATCATGAGCTTTGGTGTTTTCGTTAAGGATAAAGTGCTCCTTAACAAAATGCACCGCCCTTTTGGTATCTTCTTTGACCCAATCGTCAACTATGGCCGCATCTTTTAAATTTCTTGTCAGACGATCAATTTTTTCGCATAGGATAAAATTTACATTGTATTTGTTAGCAAATTGAAAAATCTCTTTAAAAAGTTTACGAACATGATCTTTGCTGGCAGTTTCAGCGATCTTGTATACTTTGGCAATCTTAAAACCGTTCTGCTCGGCATATCCGCGCAAAAGTTTTTCTTGGGCTTCCAGGGAATAGCCCTCGTCAGCCTGTTCTTTACTAGAAACTCTGCAAAATAAGATTGATTTCATAGAATTATTTAAACCAAAAGGGACACCTGGTGACCCAAACATTACAATCCTTGCGGATAATATTGCTGGCAGGTGCCCCTCAAGGGCAACAATACTAATAAATAAAACCGCAAAGGAATCGTATAATGTTAGGTCACGTATTAATTATAACATATTTTTAGACAACTCGCTATAAACTGTTATATATGAGTATGTAGTAGACGACATAGTCTACTGCTCGTACAATATATATCTACGTATAGTGATTTGGCAAAAAAACCGCTTACTTAAGAGAAAAATTCTAAATTTTTCGTTTTTATATTTTTTTTAAAAAATACTTTCAGAAAATTCGGATTTTGCCGTGGCGAATTTCGTGTTTTCCCAGCTTTTCAATCAGGGATAGCAGGGAAGAATAAGGTTATATTAATATGCTCTATATCTATAAATTCTTATTAGTTATTAAAAATATCTATGCTATCCCTGCTATTTAGATTTTCAACCGAAATGAAATCTGCTTTAATTTGAACATTCCTCCACCCCGTGATCTGCTGTTTAGTAGTAGTATCTTGTTTTTTTCTGTCAGTAATGTAGGTAGCATACTGCGGCAGTTTTTTACCTAAATTGTTTATAGTTTCAACTGGTAGCCTATGCGACTTAGCGTACTCAACAAAAGTGCTGTACATTGCATCTTTGCTAACCCATTCGTCGGTCTTTTCCTCAAGACAGTCATAGGCAAAATTTGCAATTACCGAGCCAGATCGCAACATCTCTGTCTTAATCTCGTCCGGTTCTTTTTTGTAGCTAAATTCTTGATTATCCAAGAGCCGTTTCAGCCCCGATAATGCAAAATTTAGCAGACCTGATAATTCATCGGGTGTGGTTAGTTTATTGATCAGGAATTTATCAGGGTTAAGGACAGTTTTATTAAAGGGAATGATGATCCATCGGTTGAAGTAAGCGTCGTCGTTTGTGTCTTTAACATTGGGGATTTTATTGCAGGCAAAAGTAAGTTTAGAATAATTTTCAAACTGAAACTGCTCGCCAAACTTATATTCGCCGGTAATAATGCCGCCGCCTGTTGCAATCTTAAAGGCACCGTTATCGTTTACGTCCTTGAAAGATAAATCGTCATAGATGTTTATGTGCTTATTAAACAGATGGGCAGCAGAAAATTTATCTGATACGAGCCTTTGCAAACTAACTCCCGAAATATTTTCTTTGCCTAATAACTCACTAAATAACCGAATTAAAGTTGTCTTGCCAGTATCTCTTTCTCCAACAAGTATAAGAGCTTTTTTAATAAAATAACTTCTGTAAAGTGCATACCCAAGCCATTCCTGTATAATAGCAACGTCTTCTTCGTTCAAAATTTCGTAAAGGAATTTTTTGATTCCAGGACAATCCGCTTCTGGGATATATTTAACCGGAATAATATGCAAAAATAAGTACGTATTTTTGTGATCCAATAAGCTATTCGTGGTTATATCTAATACTCCATTAGCAATATTTATTAGGTTGCTCTCCACGTTAAATTCTTTCCGTTCAGTTACAGATAAATCTTTAATTTGTTCAATAACTTCGTTTTTTAAATGCGACGATGCTAGTTCTTCCAACATGCTTTGAATTTCCGCTCTTAACATATTTGCGCCTAAGCGATAACGTCCGTTTTCGTAAATATACATCTCCCGCTCTCTGCGTTCTCCGATTGTTTTTACACTGTATTTTTCAGTTATATATTTTGCAATTTTAAATATTCCATCCTTTTTATCTACTTCATAGATTGTTTTCCAATCACCCAGATCGTCCTGAATAGGCAAAATAGTTTTAGAATATGTTTGATTTGGGTCATAGGTAAATGATTCTTGTTTAGCAATCACGCTGCCGTCACGATCATAAATCAAGCCTTTAGATAAGGTTTCATTATCTTTAATCTCTGCTTCTGTTTTTACTGGCAGGATTTCAAGGTCTGACAGTTGTAAGGTATCATTCATGGTTATCTTTTTTTATAACTTCAATTAATGTTGCATAATAATCAACCAAGCTATTAGCCAAGTTAGACAGGTCATAAGGCGACAGCGTTAATTGGTACACGTCTTTCATAATTTGATCTAGCTCATTCAGTAGCTTCTGGCTTACCATATTATTCCAAACATGGACGTTAAATAATAAAATCCGAAAATTTACGAAAAATAGTTCCGTCAAAAAGATTGACGCATCTGGGAAATTTTGACGTATCGCCCCAATAATCAATCATGATATTTTTTCCAGGCCACATATACTCCCCTCCGCCAAAGAAAAATAAAGCGCGCCGTATGCTTTTGATTGCATGATGGTTTTTGGGATAGAAATTTGTCTGCCGGATGATTTGAGCCATCTTCACGACGTCTTTATAAAGGTAGTAGTCATCAGGGAATTTTCCTGGAAAAATAAGAGAACTCTCGATATTGCACGAAGGCCGGATTATGAGCCGCTGATCAATAGGACTTACGATCCACAAGACTGAATTTCGGGGAGGGGTTAAATTAACTATTAAATTGTATTTCATAAATTAAAACATCCTGGCTCACGGAAATAAACCAAGATGTTTTAATATTTCCGTGATCTAATTATTCATTAGTTGCACAACTATTTTAAAAACAAAAAGAGCTGTCTGGGAAGACGCAAAAAATTAATATATAACTATCAATCTCTGCGACTTCCTAGACAGCCCTATAAAGGTTATTTTACTTCGCGATCGAAGATTTTATCTAGCGAAAACCACCTTCCGTTGTTATGAGGCGAAGACCCTCAATGTGGTTCCCGTTTGTCGTTTCGTTTATTCAATTGTGTTTAAATTATACTTTGCACAAAAATTTGTGTCAATGGTTTTTTCCGTTTTTTCTTAGAATATTTATAGTTTATATCATAGTTTATGTTATAGACTATGTGTAGTATAATAGTAGAGTACTTGTAGATATATAAGCACAATTTAATAGGCCTAAACTTGAGGGTATTCAAGCCTTCAGGCATGGCGAAAAACCAGCAAAGGACAGACAACCTGTCATCAGGAATCCTTTGCTGGTCGTGTGGGGAAACCCATACGTTTGGGGCGCAAGCTCCATATACCTGGTGGCAGGCTTTGTGTTAAATAACTTCAAATATGTTAAATTTTTTCCAAGCAATATTTACAAAAGTAGTATCAGTAGTGGCTAGTGTGATTATAGCCGTTGGCATAGTGCATGTACCACCTATACCGGATTTGCCTATGGTGGTAGAAAATGAGCCACAGGTGGCCGGTGTTGTAGAGGATCAAGCTAGTAATGATACCGATCAAGAGATCGAAAAACTGAAAAAAGAGATTGAGGCATTAAAAAATAAACCCACACCTGCTCCAGTTGTGCGGAACCAGCCAATCCCTCCACCAGCTCCCACGCCTGCTCCTGCCCCTGTTCAAGCTCCTCCGCCGGTAGCCGCTCCGGTTCAGGTTCCTGTCCCGAAACCGCAAGTAGATTCATCATTAAAGATCGCGCAATGCCAGGCAACCGCAAGGGCTCAAGTGGACACAGAATTAAACAAGGCTTATTTGGCAACAGAAGCACTAACTAAGGATGTTATTGCTAAATATGATGCTCAAATTAAAAGCTTACAGGACGCCAATTATGAGTACTACCAATCAGAGCTAAATCAGCCTGGAACAGGCGGGCTAACTCCGGCTGACTATCTAGAATCATTAGAACGCGCAGCCCATATTTATGATGGCGCAATAGCACAGTACGAAGCGAAAAAAAGAGAAATAAATCTAATGCTTCAACAGACTAAAGAACAAATGAAGAAAGCTGGGGAACAAAGCTACAATCGTTTGTATTTAACGTGTTTGAATAGTTAATTTATGAAATACTGGCCTTATTTTTTAACTATTATTTCAGCGATATTTTGTGTGTACACTTATACCTATCCCAATGAAAGATGGGCGCAGGTTTTGGGCATGATCGGCGGTCTATTCTTGATCGTAGGGGTCATTTCGAGTTTTATCTTGCTTGGCTGGGTTTGGGGTATAATATCTATACCAACAGCTTTTATCGTATATAGAGCTGGCAGGCACTAATTCATGGGTCTAATAATAATCTTATTTTCTATACTACTTGCGATATCGGGGGCAGTTTTTATTATTCAAGGCAGGCTGCATAGACCGGAAAAAGACGATAAGAAATTTAGGAGGTTTATGAAACGGCAAGAAAAGTTATTGCGTAGAATTGAGGAAAAATATAATTTATGACCTGGCTCAAAGAAAACTTTGGAGGCGTTCTTGGCATAGCAGTCTTATTAAGTTTATTCGCATACCATAAAGATTGGTTTTTTATTGAGGTTTTGTTGTTTATTCTAATAATGAAAGTCTTTAATGATGTTGAGTTGCCAAAAAATTTACGTATATATTTATTGCTTGCTATTTGGGGAACTGTAATTTTATACTTTGGATTAACTAGTTTAGGAAATTTTGTTCTTAATTATAAACATCCTCCAGATTGGCTAGAAACTTTTAGAAGTAGTGAAAGTATTGTAACAGCTATGGCTTTAGTTATTGCAGGAATATTAATCGGTAACAAAGCTAAATAGAAAAACAATAAGGGCGGCTAAAAACGCCGCTTTTGACGCCAGATAATAAAGATGCTATAATATATTTATAAAGAATGTTGAAAGTCCTCAAGACTAAACTCCCGTAAAAACAAAACAAATCATGATAAATAAAATTGTTTAAAATTCCAATTGTTTTTCAACTTTTGGTTTTTTATTTTCATTACACGCCATCATGATAAATACTCACTCAAGGCTTAATAGAATATTTCGTGCCTTATACCCGCAGGATAATCCTATGGTTATTAAACGTGCGTATAATATTCCTGAAACAATCCAACTAGATATTGAAATTACAAAAGATGGTTGGTTTGTAGCTGAAATAAAAAATTACCCTGGTTTATTCACCCAGGCACGTAGTCAACAAGAATTACTTGATATGGTTAACGATGCAGTTTTAACTTATTTTGGCGTTCCCAAATATAAAGCAGATTATGTGTTTGATCAACTCAATGTTGATGGACTGGGCGTCATTAAGTATCAAGCAAAGTTAAAAACTGCAACAGCTTAGTTTTTATGGGGGAATGGAATTTTAATCGGAAACAATGTATTAGATCATTAACCAAACTTGGATTCTACCTTTGCAATGACCGAAGAGGGATACACGATAAATATTGTTTCCCTGACACATATAAAGAAAAGACAATGATGAACCACAGACCATTTGTAATGATTCCTCGGCATAATGAACTCCGATTACAACATAAGATTGTCAAACAACTTAAATATATCGGTGGAGATGAGTTGGTTGAAAAATTTAAACAGCAGCTATAAATAATTACCACATTATGTGGTTTTTGATTTTATATCTTAAATGTTAAAGCATATGGAACTTGAATGGCAGTTCTAGCAACCTTCACTTGCGATTCCAGATCAAAAACCAAGTTTCAAAATCTCATAAAAACTCCATTTCGCAATCTAAAATAACACGACCCAAAAGAGGGATCGTGTTCATCTAAGGCCTCCGGTTCGATAAATTTTGTAAGCCAGCTCTGTTTACTATCATGCGATCACCAGCAGCTCCTTTAAGTTCTGCATTGTAAGCTCATAAGCAGGCACAAGTTCTTGCCATTCAGCCTTTCTATAATTCCGCCAATGGTCTATGATGGTACCAGTCTGCGAGCCAGAAACTATTCGCGAACTTGCGTTCGCTCAGGTTCATGGCAAGCCAAAATAAAAAATCGCTTGTGAAGCGCTTTTTTATTTTCATTCTTATACCTATGAATATACGCAACATCGCAATTATTGCGCACGTGGACCATGGGAAAACCACCTTGGTTGACGCGCTGCTTAGACAATCCAAAACCAAGCTGGATAAATCTGCCGCAGCTGATTTGATTATGGATTCCAATGAGTTGGAGCGCGAGCGCGGCATTACAATTTTTTCCAAAAACGCGGCCGTGATCTGGGGTGAAACCAAGATAAATATCATCGACACCCCTGGCCATGCTGACTTCGGCGGTGAGGTTGAGCGGGTGTTATCAATGGCTGACGGCTGTCTGCTGTTGGTGGATGCCAAAGAAGGCCCCATGCCCCAAACGCGATTTGTTTTGAAGAAAGCGCTGGAGACCAAGCATAAAATCGTGGTAGTCATGAACAAGATCGACAAACCCGATGCCGACATCAACAAAGCCCATCACAAAACTTTGGATTTGTTTCTGGAATTGGGCGCGGATGACCACACCGCTGACTTCCCTGTGGTTTACGCTTCTGCCAAATCAGGCTTGGCCGGCCTTGATCCGGATTTAAGCAAAATGAAAGACATCAGCCCGATTTTTGAAGCCATCGTCAAACACATCCCCGCGCCTTCGGGCAATCCCACCAAACCGCTTCAGATGCTCGTCAGCTCCATTGTCTCTGATACCTTCAAGGGCCGGATTGCCATCGGCCGAGTGGTCAACGGCCAAATCAAGACTGGCTTGGAAGTAATGCACATCAACCGCCAAGGCGAGCAAAAAAAATACAAGCTGACTTCTGTCATGACCTTTCAAGGCCTGAATCGAATAGAGACTGATCAGGTTTTGGCTGGCGACATTGCGGCGGTAGCTGGAATCCCGGACATTTTCATTGGCGAAACTATTGCAGATGTAGAAAGCCCGCAAGCCTTGCCGCTTTTGGACATCGAAGAATCCACGGTCAAGATGACATTCAAAATCAATGACTCCCCTTTTGCCGGCAAGGAAGGTAAATTCTGCACCAGCAGGCAAATCCGGGAACGGTTATACAAAGAACTGGAAACCGACATGGCGCTTAAGATTGAGGATTCAGGGATGAACGCGTGGACTGTCTCAGGCCGGGGCGAACTGCATTTGGCAATATTGATCGAACGGCTGCGGCGCGAAGGATACGAATTGCAAGTTTCCCGCCCGCAAGTCATCAACAAAACCATTGACGGCGCGGAGATGACGCCTTTTGAGCAGGTTGCGATTTCCGTGCCGAATGAATTTGCCGGAATCGTCATCCAAAGACTCGGATCCCGCCAGGGAGTTTTGCAGCATATGCATAGCCACAATGGTTCTACCTCCCTGGAATTTGTGATCCCCACGCGCGGGTTGTTTGGCTATCGCAGTGAATTTCTGACTGACACCAAGGGATTGGGAATTATGAACGCGACTTTTTACAAATACCAAAAAGACCCGGGCGACTGGCATGAACGCGAGCAGGGGTCATTGGTCGCGCACGAAAGCGGCATGAGCAACATGTACGGGCTTTTGAACGTGCAAGACCGCGGCGCTTTGTTTATCGGTCCAGGCGTTGCGGTTTACAAAGGGCAGGTGGTCGGCCAAAACGCCAAGCCGGAAGATATCCACGTCAATGTCTGCAAAACCAAGCAGCTGTCCAACATGCGCTCCAAGGGTGAAGGCTCGGATGAACATTTCAAAGCCCCGCAAATCATGGATCTGGAAGACGCCTTGGAATACATTGGCGATGACGAACTGGTGGAAGTCACCCCGCAAAACATCCGGATCCGAAAAATGGTGCTGGATAAAGCCCGGGAGAGACGGAAGGCCATGGGGGTAAAGGGGTGAAAAGGAAGTAAGGGGAATAAAGGGGTTAAGGAGAATAATAGGGGCGGCAAGCTAAAGCAATCAATTATTTCTCCAGTTCCTCTGTTCGTTCCAGAAAACTCTTGATACGCTCGTCGTCTATGACACCTTCTGATTCGAGCATGCCCAAAGCAGCCCGCAGTTCCCCGGTTAGGTTGGCGTGGGAATCCTTCCTATTCGCCAAATCCGCTTCCAGCCGGTCGATTTGATTTTTAAGCATGGTCAACTGCTCTCCAATCAAATGCATTCTGCGCAACAGCGCAGCCCGCTTCTCGGTTTCCGCCTCTGAACGCCTTGTTTTGGCCGCTTCAAATGAAGCGACTTTCGGATCCCTTGGTTCACCTTCACCCATTTTAGTAGTCCCTCAACTTAGAAATACTATAATGCTCCTTGATGCGCTCAAGGGCCTTGGCTTCGATCTGGCGGATGCGCTCGCGCGTCACGCCGAATTCCTTGCCGACTTCTTCCAGCGTGTGGGTCACACCGTCCTCCAGGCCAAAACGCATCTTGAGAATCTTTTGCTCGCGCGGATCCAAATCCTTCATGATGGTCTGGACATATTCGCGCAAAATCTGCCGGCCCGCGGTTTCGGCCGGAGTCACTGAATCCGGATCTTCGATAAAATCGCCAAGGTAAGAATCTTCTTCGTCACTGTCCCCCACCGGCGTGTCTATGGACACGGTTTCCTGGGAAATTTTCTTGAGCTGGTAAACCTTAGTCACCTCGATCCCCATTTCCGAGGCGATCTCCTCGGGCAGCGGCTCACGGCCCAAATCCTGGACCAGCTGGCGCTCGGCCTGGGCGTATTTGTTCAAAGTCTCGACCATATGCACGGGAATGCGGATGGTGCGCGACTGGTCAGCCAGCGCGCGGGTGATGGCTTGTCTAATCCACCACGTGGCATAAGTGGAAAATTTATAGCCTTTGCGCCAGTCGAATTTTTCCACGGCGCGAAAAAGACCGAGGTTGCCTTCCTGGATCAAATCCAGGAGGCCCAGGTTGCGGCCCATATATTTTTTGGCGATGGACACGACCAGGCGGAGGTTGGCCTCAATTAATCTCTTGCGGGCGACTTCATCGCCCTTGTTGATGCGCTTGGCCAGCTCAACTTCTTCCGGGCCTTTGAGCAGCGATTGTTTGCCGATTTCGCGCAAATACATCTGGATCGAGTCGTCGTAAATGTCACCCAAATCGTAAGACTCGGCCATCTGTTCTTCTTTCTTAGTCTTAACGCGCGCGGCTTCGGCTGCCTGCTGCCAGATGGAAGCCATTTCCTGCTCCACGACCTCTATGCCGCGAGCCTCCAGTTTGTCCAAAAGCTGCTCCAGAACCGGAATATTGTCTTCCAAGTCCGGCAAGGTATGGATGATTTCAGCCTCGGTCAGAAAACCGCGGGCGACGGCCCGATGCACCAGAATCGAAACTGCTCTATCCCAGTCAAAAACAGGCTTCGGAGGCGCTTTTGGCTTTGCCGCTGCCTTCGGTTTTTTGGTCGAAGCTTTCTTGGTACGTTTTTTGGGAGATTTTTTAGATTTCTTTTTGGCCATACATTTTAACTATACCTTAACCCTGCTAATTTTTCAACCCAATTGGCTCATGCGTTTCGTAAGTGATACATATTCCTCGGATAAATTTTTCACCGCTTCGCGGTTTTTGGAATTTTCCGCCAGTTGCAGCTTGTTGGCCACCTCTTCCATCCGCTGTCTGATCAAAAACCGATTAAGTTCCATAGCCGAATATTTCAGCTCCTGCTCGGGGTTTAAGGCCTGCTCCTCGATTTCCGTATCCACTCCGAATTTGAGCAGTTCAAACGTGGAAGCCAGTTGTGCAGGTTTACTGTTCTGCTGCAAGGCCAAATAAACTTTCGACAATGGGCCAAAGTCAGCAGGCTCAAATTGGGCCAAAATTTCTGGCTTCGGATAACCTATCAAAAGCCCCAGCACCCGCTCCGTCAGCCACTCCAGTCTGGTTTTCCGCTTCAAAACTTGGCTGGAGGGAGAAGAGGCGGGTTTGGGAGTTTGAACCTTGTTCACGGTTTCCCAGATGGCGGATTCAGCCACGTTGAGACTGGTGGCCAGCTTCCGTACGAAATGCGCTTTGACGATCTGGTCTGTCAGCCTGGCGACAAGCGGTATGACCTGCTTGGCTATCTCACGTTTTCCATCAACGTCATTGGGATCAAACTGCTGCAAAGTCCGGTTAAAGAAAAATTCGACATAGTTGACGGCGTTGTCCAAAGCTTTCTGCCAAAGCCCAATGCCTCTTCTGATCAACTCGTCGGGATCTTTGGCTTCCCGCAGTTCCACTACTTTGATATTGAAACCCAAATTCAGCGCCAGCTCCAATGTCCGCCTCGTGGCAGTTGTGCCTGCAGAATCCGAGTCAAACGCGAAAATCAGATTTTCAGCAAAACGCTTAAGGATCAAAAGTTGGGTTTCGGTAAATGCCGTGCCGGACGAAGCCACGGTTTGGGTAAAGCCGGCCTGGTGGGCAGTGATCACATCCATATTGCCCTCGACCAGCACGACGCGGTTTTCTTTTCTGATTGTGTTCTTGGCTTGATGAAGACCAAAAATGACTTGGCTTTTATTGTAAATCGGCGTTTCGGGGCTGTTGACGTATTTGCCCGTGTCTGGTTTTTCATGGAGGAGGCGGCCGGTGAAACCCACTGCCTGTCCGTGAAGATTTACAATTGGGAACATGATTCTTCCCCGAAATCGATCAAAGTGACTATTCTCGGAATCTTTTTTGATAATCAAGCCCGCGGTTTCTATGTCTTTTTTGCTAAAATTTTTGGCGAGGAAATTTTCCAAATAGTGAAAATCGTCCGGCGCCCATCCAAGCTGCCAATTTTTGATGGTCTGATCGCTCAATCCCCTTTTGCGCAGATAATCCAAAGCTTCCTTGGCTGACTCCGATTCCCATAAAACCTTGGCAAAATATTTGGCTGCCGCTTCGTTGATTTCATAAAGGACGTTTTTCTTGTCCCTAAGCTGGACCTGCTCAGGTGTCGGTTTTTTTAGCTCTACTCCTGCACGGTCGGCCAAAATTTTGAGCGCTTCGCCAAATTCCACGTTTTCGGCCAATTTGATGAATTCAAATATATCGCCGCCCAAATTGCAGCCGAAGCAATACCACATCTGCTTGGCCGGGGTGACCACGAACGACGGGGTTTTTTCACTGTGGAACGGGCAGAGGCCCTTGTAATTGGTGCCGGCTTTTTTGAGCTGCACAAAATCCTGGACAAGCTCCAGGATGGGCAAGCGGTCTTTGATTTCTTGGATCGAGGAATCAAGCATTAAAAAATTATAAATTTCTCAGTGATTATACTGGGCCGAACTCAGACCACATCTCAATTGAAGCTCGATAAAAAATAAACCCAATCCGGTAAATCCGAAGATAAACATAAATTCAATGATTCAATCTGTTTTCTACTGGCGGAGTATTCTAAAAATAGCTCGAACCCTCTTTCGCTAAAGCTACAGACGGGCACAGCGGAATTCTGGGCGGGCGGGCAAAATGCCTGCACTGAGCGAAGTCGAAGTGAAAGGTGAAGCCGAGAGCATTACTTGCCCGCCGAAGTCTTGACGTAGGCGGGACAATTTCCCGCCTTCAGTAAACTTTCGGCGGACAGGCAAGTTTTTAATTGAGTTAAGTATAACTCAATTCAGTGAATTTTTCAATTTGAAATTATTGAAAAATTCACTGGCTTTGCCTGCCCGCCGTAGCTTTATGCGAAGGAGGGGCGGCAAATTCTCGCCGAAAAAATTAGTAGAGAAACTGAATGGAAATATACATTCCACCAGTTATGGCATCACGTGTACCGATTTGGAGGATAAGAGGGTGATTATCTTTAACATAAAGATAATCATGATAAAACCCACCTTCAGTTGGTCCGGCAACAAATTTCCACCCATTCTCAGTAAGAACTTTTTTGACCGAATTTTCTAGAGTTTGTTGATCACTCGCGGCTTGCTGGATTTGTTGATCTACGTTTGGGCCGGGGAAACCAGTCTCGTTAAATGACTTTGAGACTTGAAATATTTTTCCTTTTGGAAATTTGTTGAGCTGACTACGGTCTAAGTCAATAGTTCTCCAATCTGAAAGATTTTCTTCGATTCTCCAGTCAGCAAGGTTTTTGAACTGAGTGTAAACCGTTTCCTTCCAAGTAAAAGTCGTAGAATTAGTCGGATTTGTGTTTTGGGTAGATGCTTCTCGGTTAGCCCTTTCTAAATCAGAAGCATTAATCCACCTGCTCTCACGAAAATTTCCAGGAGACACTACGCAAGTAAATCCGACTACACGATCGACGCTGTCACATTCTTCTTTAGAGAGATATGGCGAAGGACGCCATTCTTGACCAAAATCACCAACAAAATAATGTTTACATGGCAAATTGGTATTTTCAACACATTCGGCATAACTTGCGTAGCTTTTAGCAAATTTATCTTTACTAAACACAAAATAACCGACTATACCGGCAACAATAATAATTACAATAATCAAAACTTTTTTAAACATATTCTTATGAAAAAAAATTTGGGATGTTCCACTAAATTTGGTTGATGGCAAGTCAAGAAAAGCGGCTCTTTTTCAAATCAAATAAGTGATTTTCTGCCATGATTCGCGTGTATGGCCACACAACACGCGAAATCTCCCTGTTGCCGAGGGAGTATAAATCATTTCGGCAAACGTCGAAGACAATGTAGAATCTGTAAACATACCTGGCGTATCAGACAAAAACATAGAGGCAGGAAACGCAAGCGGATTGCGACTGCTCTGCTTGATCGAATACTCCTCGAGAAACACACGATTGCTCAAGAGAGGAGAAACGTCCGCCTTTCCCGAAGCGGAATTGCCGCGAGATATCTAAAGGCCATGCGATCATTGGTCGGCAGACGCCACCCACTGCATCTCCCGAGCTCATCGTACGCGCTTCTGGGTGATGGCTTGTACTTCAAATTCAAGCGCAGAGAATGGGTCATGTACCTCATGGCGGTAAAATCAGCTCGGGGCAAGAAAGCGTATTTTCTCGATCCGGTATTGCTTGAAGGACGAGAGCGCTACGAACGATGGGTTCAAGCAATCGCCTTGATTCCTTTGGCGGTAAAAAAGCGCATTCGTGCCTTTGTTTCCGATGGATTTCGAGGATCGCAACTTCTCTCAGAGCAGAATCGTTGGTTGCACCAGCGTTGCCATTTTCATTTGCTCGCCAATCTGGTGCGGGGCAAAGGCAAGCGGCGATACCGGATACGAAGCAGTAGACTTCGGGATACGTTACTGGAGACAACAAGAATCATATTGAGTTCTCAAAGTCCTTACCTATTGGCACAAGCCCGAAAGACAACGCGCAGACTCCTTCACCACTCAACCTGTCCGCCATATATTCGCAAACAAGCTCTAGAATTTCTGGAACGCGAGCAGGACTTTCAAACATATCTTCGTTACACAAAACTACATTTGCCGACGACCACGAGCGCCATCGAGTCAACTGGCCGGATGATAAGACGGGCGACCAGAACCGCGAGAACACCGCAATCACTATTGCTTCGCGCGACCGCCTTTCTCCGTCTAAAAAAATTTGTGATTTGCAACGGAAATATCAACCGAATTAAATAGATGATCCCAAAAATTTCTTTTGCCCTTCCCCCAGTAGTAGAAGCTCCGCTTCACTACGGGGCAAGCAAAATATGGTTCCCACCTTCGCAAACCTCCTTCGCTAAAGCTTCGAGGTCAAGAAGCTATGGCGGACAGGCGAGCCGATTTGTTTTCTCGCCTACATTCTAATACTAATTATCAGCGACGGGACAAGCAAACGCACTAGACCACTATGAGATCTTAGGCAGGCCATTGGCGGAGGAGGTGGGATTCGAACCCACGAATCCTTGCGGATGCACGCTTTCCAAGCGTGTGCACTGGGCCTCTATGCGACTCCTCCAAACACAAGAGCCAATGGCCTGCCTATATCATTTTTTAATTAACTTTTTAAATGCTTCTCAACCCTTATAACTTTTGATCTGTCGCTCTCTTTTAACTGCTTCTGACCTCGTATCAAATGATTCTTTGTGAACTACGTGCCATGGTCTACCAGGTCTTGTAATGGGAACTCTGCCATTATTGTGTCTTTCAATCCGACCCTCAATATCTTCACAAGACCCTATATAATACCTGGCTGTTTTCTGACTTTGCAAGATATAAACATAATACATATAAGCTTTCTCCCGCCACCGACAATAATATTAAATTGTCGGCGGGACAAGCGTGCGCCTTAAACCGCTCGGCCACCTCTCCAAAATTAGCCGATAAATCGGCTGACTACAAAATTAAATAAGCGCTTAACTGCGCTTTATTCTAACAAAAATCCTCTTAAAAAACAAACGCTAATGCATTGACTGGATGACGGCGGAGGAGAGAGTTTTGGTAGCGTCTAGAAAGCGGTCGCGGGAGCCGATTAAGCCTTCGCGTTTAAGCAAGCTGGCGATGGTTCCTTGCCAGGCAAGCGGCAGGATGCCCCAAGTTAAACTGGCTTGGCGCAGCTCGGCGTCTTTCTTGGACACGAACACGATCAGCTCTTGTTCCGAGCGAAAACGGGCCAAATCGCAGGCCAGGCGCAAATCGGAAACGACAATGGCCTGGGCATGGGCATGCCGGGAGACGTGCAGCAGGCTGTTGGCCAAAACCGTATTTTTTTGCAAGTACGGCAAATCATCCCAGGGCGATTCTTCGGTTTCATTGATAATCTGGGCCATGGTTTCCACGGCCTTGACCGGATATTTGCCAAACGCGCTCTCGCCGGAGAGCATGAGCGCGTCAGCGTGGTCAATGACGGCATTGGCCACGTCGGAAATTTCCGCCCGCGTTGGCCTGGGATTGCGGATCATGGAATCCAGCATCTGGGTAGCGACAATCACGGGTTTACCCGCCTGGAGGCATTTGTGAACGATATTTTTTTGGGCAATGGGCACCAGCTCTTGGGCAATATTGAGCGCCAGATCGCCGCGGGCAACCATGATCGCGTCAGAAATTTTTATGATGGCGTCAATGTTCTTCAAGGCTTGGGGCGTTTCGATCTTGGCAATGACGGGAACCAGACGGCCAAATTTTTTCATGGCTCTTCTCATGGCTTGGATGTCGCTGGCGGCTCTGACGAATGATTGGGCCACAAAATCCACGCCCATTTTAAGGCCAAATTCGAGATCAGTCAGGTCTTTTTTCGAAAGTGTGGGCAAGCTCACGTTGATGCCCGGCAAACTGATGCCCTTGTGGCTTTTAATTGTGCCTGCGAAGATCACCTTCGCTTCAAGCGAATCTTCGTGCACTTTAGTCGCGACCAGTTCCACCAAGCCATCATCGATAAGAATGGTCTGGCCTGGTTTGATCCATTGCCAGATTGGTTGAGCCACTGGTATGCCATGCTGACCCAAAATAACTAAGCTATTTTCCACGATTGTTTTTTCTGGAAATTCCCCCAAGCGAAGTTTGGGGCCGGACAAATCCTGCATGATGCCCACAGCCGGGCTTAAAAGCCGGATGTTTTTGATCATCGCGGCATGAGAAGCATAAGTGCCATGCGAGAAATTAAGCCGGCCGGCATTCATGCCGGATTTGATCATCTGTTTCAAGGTATCTTTATCATAACTCGCCGGCCCTATAGTTGCGATGATTTTGGTTCGTTTCATTTTTTTAGATAACTATTAAGAAACTCTCCTGGCAAAAGAATTGGAAACAGTGATGCCTTAACGACATTCGGCCTCAAAAAATCAGGATTAATTCCGAGAGCGGAAGCCAGGATCGGCGCGTCGCTGGTTGGCAAAATTTTATATGCTTGTTTGATTTGTTTCAAAGTCGGAGCAGGAGTAATTTTCGGTGGGATAAGTAAAAAAGATTGCCAGGCTGTGGTTAGTCGCGGAAACTTGAGGGCAATGTTGCGCTCGGCCTCTTCAATCACTTGCGGGGATATAATCGGAGTAATTTGATGAGTAAAACAGGCAGCCAAGATTACTCCTGCTGCCCCATTTGGTGAGTTCAGTCCTGCCAAAATCGCGCTGGTATCCAAAAATACGTTATGTCTTTTTGGCATATCGCGTCTGCCAAATTTGTTTTCGGGTCAATTTCACTGCGTCGTTAATCTCGGTCTGCGCATAGATGCCAGAACTCTGTTGAGCTTTAGGCAAACTAAAATAAGCCTGGACTTTCAGTTTCTGGACTTGTTGTTCCAAATTAGTTAATTTCTTAAAAATTGTCGCAGTTTTATTCATGTCTAAAGTATATTCTATTATTTCTTGAAAATCAAGCAAAATAAAAAACAGCACTTATAGTATATCAGGTACTAAAATTTCACTACCTGGCAAGCCACAAATCCAGCACCAAATTGGTGCTGGATAAATGCTGTTAAATGGTTTGATTCTATTTGTCTTTTTCTAGTTCTTGTTTTTTGAGACCTTCCAGGTATTTTACGGCATCAGCTAACTTACGGAATTCTACTGGAACATGGTAATCCGCAGCTTCATATTTCAATCTCGCCAAAATATCAATGGCTTGCTGGATGTCAAGCGGTGCCAATACGTATACGCAAACCATGTGGTTATCTCCAGAGATATCTCTATGCCCATTCAGGATGCCGACCTATTTGTGCCATGGCACAAATAGGTCAATGGCAGAATCTCAAGATCAAAATAATCCAACCTGTTCGGATTTTTTGAAAAGTTTTTTGCGCTCGGCTTCGGCGTAAATGTGGATCTTGCCGAAGATGCCGTCGTAGCCGCCTTCGAGCTGTACCCGGCCCTCGCGGACGCGGATAACGGATTCAGCGATTAAGGGATCGGAGATTTTGGCGATTTCTTCTTTAGGCCAATCAAGAAGAATGGAAAATTCTGTGCGTTCTAACTCCCCCCCGCCCCCTCTTATTCTAAGAGGGGGTTCCTCTGCAGCTGCCCCTCCCCTTGGAACAAGGGGAGGCTGGGAGGGGTTAGAAACCATAGCTTCATACATTCTCTGAACCTTAGCAGATGCAACACCAACTCCGTAAGTTTCGGCAATGATTTCTTCCAGCGGGATCACGCTTTTGAAAGGGATGGCTCTTTTGGGTTCAAATCCGTGCTTGCGATCAGCCAAAGCATCAATTCGGTTCAAGACACCGACTAAAAGTTTCTTGCCGCACTTGGGACAGATGCCTTTAAGTTTTTTGGTTTCTTTCGGTAAGCAGGAAAATTTGCAATCCGCGTGGCCGTCCAAGTGGTACTTTCCTTCTTCTGGAAAAAATTCCAGTGTATGTAAAAATGTCTTTGGATTTTTGTCTTTGATGCACTGTATTACGGTCCCGTATGACAGTTTTGATTCATCTATTTCAAAAACATTCGCCTCGCGGCCAAGTTTGCGCAGACTGTGCGCGTCGGAATTGGAAACCAAAGCGTATTTATCCAGCGCGGAGATCTGCCAATTCATTTTGGGATCGGATGACAGGCCGGTTTCGATGGCGAAGATGTGTTTGGCCTGGTCGCCAAAGGCTTCCTCCACACTGTCGAATCCCGATAGGCTACCAAACAAACCAAAGTGCGGCGTCCAAGCGTGGGCTGGAATAATCTCGGCATTCTCATCCGCGTCTTTGACAATTTTCACTAAATCCGGGCATTTGATGCCCATGATCGGCCGGCCATCGGATTTGAGGTTGGCACCAACTTTTTCTAAGCCGGTAATAATGCGGTCGGCCGCGGCAAAATTAGGCGCCAAAATCATGTTATGAACGCGCCGGACTTTGCCTGCCCCGAGCGGAGCCGAGGGGTCGCCCTGTTTATAAATCGATGAAACTTCAGCCGTCAGCATGAAATATGCCCGCGCACCAGTCGCTGCTGCTCCGGTGCGGGGCAAGCCTCTCAATTGATAGAGGCCGGGCTTAGTTTCTTCTAGATTCTCTTTGAGCTCTTTCAGCCACAGCGGGTGGGTGAAATCCCCTGTGCCGATGACATTGATGCCTTTTTTGTCCGCCCAGATGCCAATATTCCCAGGCACTAGGTTCTGGGAACAGGCGCGGGAATATTTGCTATGGATTTGTAAGTCAGCGATAATTCTCATGCTAGTGCACAAGCCCTTGATAAAGCTTCCGCACTTTCCTAATCCTTGCTTGCTTGTCTTCTTCCGAATATAGGTTGGAAAAATCCATTATAAGTTCCTCGGCCGCCTCTAAGACTTCGTTCCATTCTTCCTTTCTGCTGGACGCCTCATAAAATTCTCTGGCCGTTTCCACGATTTCATTGACCAAGCCATCCGCTTCGGGATTGAGGTCCTGGCTATTTTCGCCGTAGGCCACAAAAAGATCATCAATCAGCTCCGGGTGATTAGCTCTTCCTCCCCCGGCAAATTCTTCATCCAGCTCTTCTTCGGTTGGGTCAAAACTTAGTTCTTTGTTTCTCATAAAGGTTTGTAACATTACAGAGTTTACCCCGTTAGAAACAACTAGTCAAATGCTGGTTTTACCGACAGCTGCACTCTTCTTCTAACGGAGTTTACTCTTAAGATAAATTGATGTCAAATTAAATCCCGCTTAAGGGCGGGATAAAAATTATATGCTTGGAAACGGGCCCAACTTCGCATAAAGCTTCGTCGGGCAGGGGCGAAGCGCTGCGGCTTCGCCGGGAAGGTTGGAGCACCGGACCGGATTCGAACCGGTAACTTCGATCTTGGCAAGATCGCACTCTACCGTTGAGTTACCGGCGCTCACAAACTTGTCACTCTCCTTGAAATTGCTTGCCCGCCGAAGCTTTCTTGACCTCCGAAGTTCTTAACGAAGGAGGTAGCAAAGGCGGGGCGGGGAGCTATCGGACACGGCCTTGGCCGGGGGAGGCTGTCCAATGGAGGAGGACAGACCGCACCCGATAGCTTGATCCCCATACCCGGGGTTACCAGATCGGAAGATCTAAGGCTCTACGCACTCGCGCGCGTAAATCCCTGGAACATAAGCTCCCGTCGAAACAACCAATCTGGTAACTTTCCGGCTTGGTGGGGGGTCACGGGAGGATTTGAACCTCCGATCCTGGGCTCCTAACCCTGGACCCCAACCCAAACGTGACCCACCGAACCCGTTTCCAAGCATACAATCTATAAAAGAACGGAAAATGTAAATATAGCACTTTGGTTTTTGATGTCAATAACAGATCCCTCGACTCGCTGCACTTCGCTCGGGATGATCGAAATGCAAAGTCGCATAATTGAATAGCATTTCGATCAAATAAAAACCCCGCACTGCCTACTTTCCCCACTGTGTGCACAGTAGTATCATCGGCGGTCTTGCGTTTCACTTCTGAGTTCGGGATGGGATCAGGTGGGTCCGCAAGCCTTGAAGCACGGAGTAATTAAACAAATTTATTGAACCGGTAAGGTATTGCCAGTTAGCGCGAAAACGACAAATCCGAGGGCTGCGATGGCGATCATTACACCTACCAATTTCAATGACGGAGCATATTTGCGCATAAAAGCATTCTCTCATATACACACGCTCTCGTCAAGACATCTTTTTGTGCAATCCGTTAACAACCACTAATTGCTAGTCAATCCAGCTCCAGTTTTATTAAAAACTGGGGCTGGAGAATTAAACTTTTGGTTGATTAGTACAGCTCGGCTCAACGTGTTGCCACGCTTACACCTGCTGCCTATTTGCGGGGTAGTCTTCCCCGAACCTCACTCCAGCCCCACTTTTGACAAACGAAACTTATGCAAATAATTTTATTAATCGCATTAATTAAAATTATCGCATAAATATCACTCGACAAAAGTGGAGCTGGAAACGAAACCTAGTTTTGTGGACAGCTTCACGCTTATATGCATTCAGCGTTTATCTTAACTGGACCTAGCTACCCGGCTATGCCCCGGACGGGACAACCGGTACACCAGAGGTCCATGCATCCTGGTCCTCTCGTCACGTATTCCTCTATCACTAGCACGCCTTCGCACAAAGCTATGGCGTGTCCGCCGAAGCTCTTTGATGTAAGAGCGTAGGCGGAAGGTGCAGACTATATCTTCATCCTGTCGTTTGATCTTAGGTTATAAATAACCATAATCTTATGTCATATGACAGGAGTCGGCGTATTGTCAGCCCCAGTTTGAAAAACTGGAGCTGACCTCCTCTTTCGAGTCAGTCGTTACGGGGTCAAACCTAATGCCAACAATAATTCTGATTCGGTTCGTTTATGTCTTGTAACATAATTATGCGACTGAATCATCATTACATAGCTTACGAGCTCTTTAAGTTGTGTCTGGCTTAAACCAGTAAACTTAACGCTGCATAAAATTTCAGCAGCTTTATAAAGAGCTTCTGCTTGCACTTTCTTAAATCGGATAAACGGCAACAACATTTTGAGAATATCTCTGACTTGCTTGAATCCATTAATGCGCAGTTCGGTCATTCCGTCATTACGACGGGAAATATAACCGATTCCGAGTATCATTCGGATCCAAAACAAATCTTTCTCATGACGCGTGTCTTGATAAAAACAAATCGTACACATGAAGCGAAGGCCGATTTTACCGTCCCTGCGCTTCTTAATCTGCATCATCAAGCTACCATCTCCATCAAGAAAGCCAGCAATATAAGCTAATGTGACTTTAGATCGACTTCCCACGGTATTGTCTTAATTAAATCTCTGGTCCTCAAGCATGTCCCGTACTCGATACGGGATAAACTGTACCATAAGGCCGGACCATTGGCAATTATGGCTATCAACGAACCAGAAACATTAAGATTCCACCGTTATTAGCCGAATTATCATCACGAATTACTTCGTGAGGTAGCAATCCTTTACTAAGGATGCGCCCACTCAAGTTTCGAACACCCACAACAGATAAGGACCAAACTGTCTCCGTGTTAAACCCACTATTACTAGTGGCACAGACTATATCTTCATCCTGTCGATTGACCTTAGGTTTTTAAAACCGTAGTCTTTTATCTTTGGACAGGAGTCGGCGTATTACAATGCAGAAATCTGCAAAGTCTTTCCTTTCGGATCAGTCGTTACGGGGTCAATCCGCCAGCTGGCGGACGACTTCCCACGGTATAGCCCTTAAGCACGTTTGGAAAATGCTGAAGGATTCCACCGTTATTAGCCGAATTTTGCTTGATGATTACTCATCCAAGGTCGCAAAATTTTACGACGTTTTGAACCCAGCTCGCGTATCACTTTAATTGGCGAACAGCCAAACCCTTGGGAGCTTCTCCACCCCCAGGATGTGATGAGCCGACATCGAGGTGCCAAACCCTGCCGTCGCTATGGACGCTTGGGCAGGATCAGCCTGTTATCCCTAGAGTAACTTTTATCCGTTGAGCTTCCACCCTTCCACGAAGGATGGTCGGATCACTAACTTCTACTTTCGTATCTGCGCGGCGTGCCAGCCTTGCAGTCAAGCAAGCTTGTGCGTTTGCGCGTCCAGCTCCGTTTCCATCGGAGCTAAGCTTACCTTATAAACGCCTCCGTTACCATTTAGGCAATTATGTTACAGGTAACAATAATTTCGAATTACTAATTTTGAATTTCGATTGAATATTTAATATTTTAATATTCGAATTTGATTCAAAATTCTAAATTCAGAATTCCGAATTGTTACTGATGCGAACATTTCTGTCGCATTCTCTATGTCGCCATAGAGTTCAGACTATATCATTACCCTTTTGTGTAAAAGGGTACCTGGCGTGTAGTCGTTGAGGATTATTCTTTTGGTTTAGACGATTCCATTCGTGCTTCTAAACGAGAAGCAGCTTCTTTTAGAAATCTTAGAACACTTTCTTTATCTTCCATCCTATCAATAATTCTGTCAAAAATTTCCTGATGGTTTCCATAATACTTGGCTATTGATTCTAATTCTATAGCTAATTTATTATGGGGATGTTCTTGATCTTCTTGTCCTAAATTTCTCTCGTCTTTCATAAGAATACTTTCCTGCTGATTGTCTGCACCGAGCTGATTTTCACTCGTTACACGTCAGCTTAATTTCTTAAGCTTAGTATATCAAAGTACAGTCGGATGCTCCAGACGTCCCAGCATATAGCCAAGTTTGCGTCCCGTATCTCTACGGGACCGCCCCGCGTGATGATTCTACAGCAATTTGCTATAGCGTAACGGAATTTCATCACGGCCAAGGCAACCGCCCCAGTTAAACTACCCACGAGCCACTGTCTCTTCGTTGGTTAAGCGAAGGTTAGAAACAAAATCTTTCCAGGGTGGTATTTCACTTGTCGCCTCCACCTCAGCTAGCGCCGAGGCTTCAAAGGCTCCCACCTATGCTAAACAAGAAAAATCTTGCATCAATGACACGCTATAGTAAAGCTTCATAGGGTCTTTCCGTCTTGTTGCGGGTAGACGGCATCTTTACCGTCAATGTAAATTCATCGGGTTAATCCTTAAGACAGTCCCCTGCTCGTTATGCCATTCGTGCGGGTCGTAACTTACACGACACAATTTTGTTACTAGGCATGGACATTTCTGCCATGCTCTCTATGTCGCCATAGAGTTCAGACTATATCATTCCAGCACCAATTTTGGTATTGGATTCCGCGTATAGTCGTTGAGGGGAGTTTGCCACCCAATTCTTGGGTATTCTCTTCCCTGCGGATTGTCTCTATTTCAAAGATTTTTACTGTCCAGCTCCAGTTTTTCAAACTGGGGCTGGGCAAGTACTCTGAACCTAACGAGATGTTCCCGCATACAGCGGAATTTTCCATCATTTCTGATATTATCAGAAATGATGGTCCCAGTCTTCTAGGAATTTCGCTACCATAGGACGATTATAGTTATCGCCGGCGTTCATCAGGGCTTGGCCCACCAGCTTGCGCCGGCGGGTTTGACCTTCTGACACTGGCCAGGCATCAGCCCGTATACATCAGCTTTCGCTTTAGCACGGACCTAAGTTTTTGATAAACAGTCGGGAGGGGTCATTCGCTGCGACCCAGCTCCGCTCATTTAACAATACTATTGTCTTACAGTTTTGAGTCTG
>MFEL01000008.1:21955-138026 GCA_001777575.1 Candidatus Doudnabacteria bacterium RIFCSPHIGHO2_01_FULL_46_24 | reverse complement strand
GAAACAGGAAACAGCATCAACGCGCTTAACGTCAAAGCCATTGCCGGAATAAGCGGCAAGTGGAGTATCAGCGAGGACGGCAACTTGGTTGCTAACAGTTTAACAGTACAGGAAAAAATTTGTATTAAAGATCTCTGTGTGAATTATGATCAACTCAAAAATTTGATGCAGAATAACGGGTTGCTTAGCACCCCCTCCGCTAATTCCTCGGATAAGACTCCCGCTTTCTCCACTGGAAGCTCTGCCGCGGGGGTGGGAGAAGGGGGAGGAGGAGAACCCGAATCCTTGGATGAAGGCAAGATCGCGGGAGAGGTAACCCCGAACCAGCCCGCTGAAGCGGATGGGCTGGAAGGAGAGGAAAATTCTGACGTTTTCGAAAACACTGAAGGGGAAATCGGAGGAGAAGGCGCCTCGGTGCCCGAAGAGTCGGGGCAGACAGAAGCTCCTGAGCCCTCACCCGAAACGGGAGAGGGGCAAGTTGAATAACCGGAGTTGACCCAATATTACGTCTAAACTATAATTGTGGAGGACGGACCTCCACATATGCAATATCGAGATTATAAGCGATTTTTCGAGGGCGGAGTCTATCATGTATATAATCGCGGTCATAATAAAATGACTGTTTTTCGCGACGAGAAAGATTATAAATTTTTCTTACAGCGTTTGGCTGAAATATTAAATCTCCAACCTGCCAAGAGTCGCTGGTTGAAGCCCTTACCGAAAGGATCATTTACAATTTTGGCTTATTGCCTTATGCCTAATCATTTCCATTTCATGGTGCGGCAAGAAACGAAATTGCCAATCTCGAAGCTGATACAAAAGCTTTTAACCAGTTACGCTGTGTATTTTAATAAAAAATATGAACAAGTTGGGGCGATATTTCAAGGCAAATTTAAGTCTAAAGAAGTAGATAACGATGAATACTTAATTCCTTTATCGGCGTATATTCACAGGAATCCTGCCAAATTTTTATCCTGGCTATTTTCTAGTTTATCAACCTACCTGGGAGGTGATAGGGAAGTACTCGTAGACCCTGGGTTAGTACTAAGTATTTTCAACAACGATAGGGAACAGTATCGTAAGTATTTAGAAAAATACGGAAAAGCAGATAAGGCATTTGTCGCTGATTTAACCTTTGATGAATAGTTTAACACAATGTGGAGGACGGACCTCCACATTGCGGAGTAACTCGACAAGCTGCAGCTTAATCGTTATACTGATTTCATGGACAGAGACACTCATTCCATTGAAATTTCAACCGTTTCCATCCTGAAAGTTTTGTTGGTCCTGCTTTTGGTTTGGTTTTTGTTTGCCATCCGCGAGATCGTTTTACTCTTCATCATTTCCATCATCATCGCCTCGGCTATTGATCCGTTGGCGGATTTTTTGCACAAGAAAAGAGTGCCGCGAGCCTTAAGCGTATTGTTGGTTTACGTCTTGTTTCTGGGATTACTAGGCTTGATCGTGTCCCTGCTGGTTCCTCCCATTGCCGAGGAATTCAAGGTCATCGCGGAAAGCGATTTCCAGGAGGATTTTGTCTCCAAAATCGGGATTTACAAAGACCAGCTGGGCGGCTTAGGCGAAGCCATCCAGAATAATTTGCGCTCCCTGGCCGGCGGCATTTCCGGCACGATCTTTGAGACCACCAAAAGCGTGTTCAGCGGCTTGATTTCCGTGATCACGGTTTTGGCCGTTTCGTTTTATCTGACCGTGGAGGAGAGTGGCATGAAAAATTTCATCAAGCACCTGACTCCGTATAAGCACCAGGCTTATGCCATGAAACTGGTCAACCAGATCCAGCGCAAAATCGGGGCCTGGGTTTTGGGGCAATTCATTCTGTCGCTAGTCATCTTCGGCCTGACTTTCCTGGGCTTGAGTTTATTGAAAGTGGAATTTGCTTTGGTTTTGGCCCTGATTGCCGGGCTGTTGGAAATTATTCCCTACATCGGCCCGTTCATTTCCGTGATTCCCGCCGCGTTTTTTGCTTTCCTGCAAAACCCGCCTCTGGCCTTGGCCGTGATTGTGCTCTACATTATCATCCAGCAGCTGGAAAACCACGTGGTTGTGCCCGTGGTTATGAGCAAAAGTGTCGGTCTTAATCCCGTGATCGTCATTTTAGGCATCCTCATTGGTGGCAGTTTGGGCGGCATAATCGGCGCGGTGATTGCCGTGCCGGTCATTGCCGGCATTTCCGTGTTTGTTTCAGATTTGATGGAGGGCGAAGTCGAGCAGACGTAAGTAAACCATCCCGGACGCCACGAAGGGCGATCCGGGATCTATAATTTAGATCCCCGCTTTCGCGGGGATGGGGAAAAATGCTATAATTATTGGGCCTAAATGGCCTTTTTCTTATGACTGATTCAGACCGCAAAAAGTTTTATATCACCACGCCGATATACTACGTCAATGACAAGCCGCATATCGGGTCGGCTTATTCCACCCTGGCTGCGGATGTTTTGGCGCGTTTGCACCGAAGTTTAGGCGAAGACGTGTTATTTTTGACTGGCACAGCGGAGCATGGCAGCAAGATCGCGGAAAGCGCCGAGAGAGCCGGAAAAAAACCTCAAGAATTCGCGGATGAAAATGCGGCCAAATTTTCCCTGGCCTGGGATATTTTAGGCATTGCGCCTGACGACTTTATCCGCACGACCGAGGAGCGGCATTTGAAGGCCGTGAATTTGTTTTTTACCAAGCTCAAAGATTCCGGCAAGCTATATGAAGGAGAGTATGAAGGCTGGTATTGCGTAGGCTGCGAGTCGTTCAAAAAAGAATCGGAACTGGTCAATGGCTTGTGCCCTTTGCATAACCGCAAGCCGGAGCTGGTCAAGGAAAAAAATTGGTTTTTCAAGCTGTCCGAATACGGCCCGGTTTTGCTGGAAAAAATCAAAAATGATGAATTTCGGATTTTGCCTCATGCTCGAAAAAACGAAATGATTTCTTTTATCGAGCAAGGACTGGAAGACATTGCCGTGTCGCGAAGGACGGCTAAATTCGCCATGCCCCTGCCGTGGGACAAGGAACAGACGATTTACGTCTGGCTGGACGAATTGTTTAATTATTGCTCCGCCATCGGCTATGAAAGTGACCGTGAAAAATTTGACCATTATTGGCCCGCGGATTTTCACATCATCGGCAAAGATATTATCAAATTCCACTGCATCATCTGGCCAGCTCTGCTTCTGGCTATTGGCGAGCAGCCGCCTAAGGCGGTATTTGCCCATGGTTTTTTTACCTTTGGCGGCCAGAAGATGAGCAAGACCCTAGGCAATGTCATTGATCCGGTGGAACTGGCGCAGAAGTACACGCCGGACGCGGTGCGCTATTTCCTGTTGCGGGAAGTGCCGTTTGGGCACGACGGCGACATCAGCGAGGACAAGCTTAAGGTTCGTTACAATGGCGATTTGGCCAATGGCTTGGGCAATTTGTTTAGTCGCGTGACCAATATGGTGGAGAAATTTTTTGACGGGGATATAGAAACCGTCAAATCCCCCAAGGATCTCACGGAAGTGACAGAAGCGTTTTATAATTTGGATTTTTCACATGGCTTGGAAGTGGCCTGGCAGGCTGTGGCCTGGGCTGACGCGCTCATTGATAAAGCCAAGCCTTGGGAGCTAGTAAAAGCCGAACCAGATAAGGTTAGAGAACTGCTTAGGAATTTGGTGGCGCTGCTTGCCGACTTGGCGCTGAAGCTGTCGCCAATCATGCCGGATACCGCCAACAAAATCCGCCAGCATCTTGAGGCAGAGAAGATCGTCAAATCTGAGCCTCTGTTTCCGAAGGTTAATTGAGCCCATCCCGGACTTGATCCGGGATCTACTTCACTAAATTAAACCATTTGGTGCTAATAATTGTAGTGGATCCCCGCTTTCGCGGGAATGATATAACATTTATGTTTTTTGACACCCACACTCACGTAAACTTTTCGGCATTCTCCGCCAAAGGCGGATCCGCCTCCGGCGGAAAAGACGATACTGATGCCACGATCAAGCGCGCTTTGGACTCCCATACCTGGATGATAAATGTTGGCACACAGGTTGATACCTCAAAAGCCGCGGTTGAGCTCGCTTCCAAATACCCCCAAGGCGTTTTTGCGGCCATCGGGCTGCATCCGGTGCATACCTGGCAACAGATGCTGGATGAGGAAGAATCGCATTTCAAATCCCGGGCTGAAGTTTTTGATGAAGCTAAGTATGAGAAATTGTTGAATAATAAAGTTGTTGCCGTTGGAGAATGCGGCCTGGACTATTATAGAGTTTCCAAGGATAGCAACCAGGAAGCAGTAATCAGTAAACAGAAATCCGAATTCATAAAGCAAATAAATTTTGCCAAAGAGCATAAGCTGCCTATGACTATTCATTGCAGAGATGCTTATAATGATTTATTGGAAATTTTGAAGTCGGAGTACAGTGGTTTGCCGGCTGTGATTCATTCATTCACCGACACCTGGGAAACGGCTAAGAAATTTTTGGACCAAGGCTATTACATCGCTTTCAATGGTATACTGACTTTTGATAAGATAGGGAGGCTGGCTGAGGTAGTGTCAAAGATGCCCTTTGACAAGCTCTTGGTCGAAACTGACGCGCCTTATCTGACCCCTCCGCCGTTTCGTGGAAAAAGAAACGAACCGGCTTATGTGAAATACGTTGTCGCAAAGATTGCGGAAATACGAGGACGGTCCTCGGAAGAAATGGCGAGCCGGACTTTTGAGAATGCGAGGAGATTGTTTAAGATTTAGTTTTTCATCAGGATGGCGGCTGACGTATACGTATGCGTATACGCAAGCGTATACGTAATCAAACCTATGGATAAATACGACCACAAAACAATAGAAGCCAAATGGCAAGATTTTTGGGAGAAAGAAAAAATCTACCAAGCTTCTGATTCGAGCAAGAAGCCCAAAAAATACGTCCTTGTTGAATTTCCCTATCCTTCCGGCGAGGGTTTGCATATGGGCCATTTAAGGCCATACACAGCGGGCGATACTTTCAGCCGATATTGGCGCATGAAAGGCTTTGAAGTTTTGTATCCCATTGGCTGGGATGCCTTTGGCTTGCCGGCGGAAAATTATGCCATCAAAAATAAGGTTCATCCCAGAGTCTCCACTGCCAAAAATGTCGAAAACGCCAAGCGCCAGCTCAAATCCTGGGGCATGAGCTTTGATTGGTCGCGCGAGGTCAACACCACGGATCCGGGATATTACAAATGGACGCAATGGATCTTTTTGCAACTTTTCAAAGCAGGCCTGGCTTACGAAGCCACCGGCCTGATCAACTGGTGCCCCAAAGACAAAACAGGATTGGCCAACGAAGAAGTCATTGACGGCAAATGCGAACGCTGCGGCACCCCTGTAGAGAAAAAAGAACTTAGGCAGTGGTATTTGAAAATTACGGCTTATGCCGAAAAATTGTTAGAAGGTTTGAAAAGTTTGAAAGAATGGCCGGAGCCAGTGAAGCTGCAGCAAGAAAACTGGATCGGTAAAAATGAAGGCGCCGAGCTTGAGTTTCGAATTAGGAATTATGAATTAGGAATTCGGGTATTCACGACGAGGCCGGACACGCTTTTTGGCGCGACGTATATGGTTTTGGCGCCGGAGCATCCGCTTATTACAGATATCAAAAATCAAATATCAAATATCAAAGAGGTTGAAGAATACACGGAGAATACCAAAAAAAAGTCAGATATTCAGCGCACGGCGGTTGAAAAAGAGAAAACCGGAGTAGAGCTAAAGGGAATTAAGGCGATAAATCCGGCGACCAAAGAAGAAATTCCGGTTTGGGTGGCGGATTATGTGCTTATGGGCTATGGCACCGGTGCGATCATGGCTGTCCCTGCGCACGACGAGCGGGATTTTGAGTTCGCAAAGAAATATAGGCTACCCATTAGAACCGTAATAAATAACCCCTCTGCTCTGCCTAACGCTTCGGCGTCTCCCCTTATTTTAAGGGGAGACGAAACTGCAGAGGAACCCCCTCTTAATATAAGAGGAGATTCCCTACCTCACTCGCTGCCGAGAGCTGGCGAGGGGGAGTTATATACAGGTGAAGGGGTTTTGATGAACTCCGGCAAATTCGATGGCATGGATTCGGAGCAAGTCAAAGCAGAAATTACCAAGTTTGTCGGTGGTCAGAAAAAGACACAATACAAGCTCCGTGATTGGGTGTTTAGCCGCCAGCGCTACTGGGGCGAGCCGATCCCGTTGGTTCACTGTGAAAAGTGCGGAATCGTTCCAGTCCCTGAAGACGAGCTGCCGGTCACTCTACCGGAGGTAAAAGATTATGAGCCGACAGGAACAGGCGAGTCGCCATTGGCCGCGATTGTCTCTTGGGTCAATGTGAAATGCCCGAATTGCGGCGGCAAAGCCAAAAGAGAAACCAATACCATGCCTCAGTGGGCGGGAAGTTCTTGGTATTGGCTGCGATATACGGACCCGCAGAACGACAAAGAGATGGCCAGCAAGAAATTGGTGAAGCAGTGGACGCCGGTGGATGTTTACTTTGGCGGCATGGAACACACCACGTTGCATCTTTTGTATTCGCGCTTTTGGAATTTGTTTTTGTACGATCAAGGTTATGTCACAGCTCAGGAGCCATATACCAAAAGAGTTCCGCATGGAATTGTTCTGGCTTCTGACGGCGAGAAGATGAGCAAGTCGCGAGGAAATGTGGTCAATCCTGATGATGTCATAGAAAAATTTGGCGCTGATACGCTGAGGATGTACGAAATGTTCCTGGGCCCTCACGGTGATACGGTCTTTTGGAACGACAAAGGGATTGTGGGAGTGAAAAGGTTTTTAGATAAGGTTTGGCGATCAGCCGTTTCAAATTACCCCTCCCCCTCTGGGGGAGGGTGGTCGAAGGTCGGGAGAGGGCTCCACGCGCTTATCAAAAAAATCACGGCCGACCTTGAGGCGTTTAAGTTCAACACGTGCATCTCGGCCTTCATGGAATTTCTGAACAAGAACGAAAACATGGCCCAAGCCGACTTCGAAGTTTTCTTGCGACTCTTGGCTCCGTTTGCCCCACACACAACCGAAGAACTTTGGCATCAACTGGGCTATAGAGATTCGATTCATCAGCAGCTCTGGCCGGAATTTAATGAGAAACTCGCGCAAGATACGAAGATCACCTTCGTAGTTCAGGTTTCTGGAAAGTTGCGGGCGACTTTGGAGATGCCAACTGGATCAAGCCAAGCAGAGGTGAAAGCTAAAGTGGTTTCAGATAAGAATGTAAAAAAATATTTGGCTGACAAAGAAGTGGTGAAGGAAATCTTCGTGCCAGACAAGCTGATTAATTTCGTGCTTAGATAGGAGACCATCATGGATTCATTTGTTTTTTACGCGTTTCTGTTTGTGCATTTGGTTTCGTTGGTGACCGGATTTGGCGCGGTGATCGTGATCGACACTTTCGGCCTGCTCTGGGTTTTGAAAAAACGGGATCTGACCGCGGTTAATCAGGTGGCTGATGTCACACAAAAACTAATCTGGATCGGTTGGTTTGGGCTGGTCTTTTCCGGCATCGGATTGATCACCATCAAAGGCTATATGGATAATCTGACCTGGATTAAGCTGTTTTTTGTGCTGATGCTCGGGATAAACGGAATTTATCTGCATTTGCTTAAAAAATCCCTGGTTGGGGCTCAAGCCAGCAATATCGTCTCGCCTATTTATAAGTTTCGCATCGGTTTCGCCAGCTTTATTTCCCAGTTGGGCTGGTGGGGAGCACTGACTATTGGCTTTGTTCACCGGCATTGGCGCCATGAAATCAATTGGCCACAAACCCCCGCGATTTGGATGAGTGGAATCATTACTTTCCTGATTATAATTTACGTCATCGGTCAGTGGAGATATGGCACAAAGAGTATTTAGCCAAACTTTTGGAGTTGTGGGGGCTATCCTGGAAAAAGACGGCAAGATTTTGCTTATCAGAGAAGCGGATCCCGGACTTGATCAAGGGAAGTGGAGCCATCCTGCGGGCTGGATTGATATTGGCGAAAACCCAATTGATGCAGCCAAAAGAGAGGTTAAAGAAGAATCGGGATTCGATTTTGAGCCGACCGCACTTTTAGGAATATATTCGTTGGTTAGGAAAGACAAAGAAACACAGTGGGACAGAGGAATACCGCATGCTATTAAGCTTTTATTTGTAGGCACTATTTCAGATCAACAGTCCGGACTTGCCAGTGATTCAGCAGAAACCAAGTGGTTTACTCTGGAAGAAATTTATGCCATGGATGGCAAAACCTTGCGCGATTTGGATATCAAACAAGCTGTCAAAGATTATTTCGCCGGCAAAAGATATCCATTGGACATTTTAAGGCATACAATAAGTGAGTAATACTTGCATACTGTCCCGTATGCAAGTATTAAAAAATTATGCTTTTAGACATTGTTATATTGCCGCCCGATAAAACTGCGGCAGCAGTTGGAAAGAAGATAAAACAAGCGGCCAAAAATTTCCCACATGGGTTTATTGTTGACAACCAGGCAATGATACCGCACTTAAGCTTATGGCATATCAAGACATCAAAAAATCGGATTATACAATTGTCGCAGGATTTAAAATCGGTCGCGGTTAAGCAAAAACCAATTAAAATATCTTCGTCGGCGTTTGTAGAATCAAAAAATCACAAAGGCGTGGTAGAATTTCTAGTTAGAAATAGTAGGTCTTTGATTTTATTGCAGCAAAAAGTTTTTGAAACGACATATCCCTATAAAACAGGTATGATGCCTCAATTTTTGATGTTTGAGAAATGGTCTGGCAAAGAATTACTGCAGGCCAGGAAATACAGCCGCCCTTTGGGATTTAAACCACATTTTACAATGGCGCATATAAAAAGCCCTGAAGGCACCCAAAAGATCATCGGGAATATGAATAAAATAAAATTTACCTTTGAAGCCAAAGAAATTTATGTCTGTGAAGTCAATCGCTGGTGGCAGGTTACGAGGATAATAAAAAAATTTAAGCTCAACAACCCCTCATCTGTCCCGCCGAAGCGGGACATCTTCTCCCGCAAGGGGAGAAGAAAAAATGAAATTGACCATGCAGTAAAAATCCTTAAAACTGGTGGCATTGTGGTTTATCCCACGGATACTTCTTACGGCTTGGCAGTGGATGCCACTAACCTCGCTGCTGTGAAAAAACTTTACCGTCTTAAGGGCCGGAATTTTCGCAAGCCAATTCATGTGATTGCCCCGCTGGACAAATCCTCCCATACTCCAGTGTATGGGAGGAAATGGCTAAATCGGATTGTCAGAGTAAATGCCAGGGCCGCGAAGTTGATGGAAAAATTCTGGCCTGGGGCCCTGACCATCGTTTTGCCGCTTAAGGCCAAAGAGAGATCGTGGCGTATGCTTTCGGCCGGCACCGGCACGATTGGCGTCAGATATCCGGCCAATTCAACGGCTCAAGCGCTGGTTGAGGCGTTGGGTCGGCCGATCACCGCGACTTCGGCGAATGTTTCCGGAAAGCCGGCCGCCTATTCCATCGCTGAAGCCAAAAGGCAGTTTGTTAAACATAGGTTATATCAAGATATAACATTTTTGGGTGGCGGGAAATTGCCGAAAAGAAAACCATCCACAGTGTTATCTTTGGCCGGGCGTGTTAAAATAATAAGAGCGGGCCCTATAATCGAAAGAGAAATAAAAAATGTACTTTTCCCGAAGCATAAACCGTGAAGTGAAAGAAATATATTGGCATAATTTTTTGGCCAGCTTTGCTTCGGCCTTGGTTTTTATATTTGAGCCGATTTATCTTTACACACTTAGCTCTTCGCTCATTTATGTGCTTTGGTTTTATGTTCAGATTTACGTTTGGTACGCAGTTTTTATTTCGTTCGGTGCCAAATTCGCCAGCAAGTTTGGATACAAACATTCCATCCTGCTTTCAAACATTTTTTACGTGATTTATTGGGTAACGCTCTACTTCATCAAAGCCGAGTCTGCCTTGTTTTATATCGCTCCCATGTTTTTTGCCCTTCAAAAATCTTTTTTCTGGCCGGCATTCGATGCCGACATGTCTTTAAACGACCAAAAAAGACAGCGCGGGAGGGAAGTGGGAGTCTTGTTTTCCACCCAGGAATTAGCCTTTATCATTGGCCCGTTGCTGGGCGGTTTTTTGCTGTCGGCGTTTGGATTTCTTCCGTTGTTTGTTTTGGCCGGGGTGTTGACATTCGTTTCCGTCATTCCGCTTTTCCAAAGCCGCGACATTTTTGACCGGCACGAGTTTCGGGTCAAAAATTTATGGCAGGTTATAAAAACCCACAAGCGTAATTTTTTTGCTTATTGGGGTTACGCCGAAGATCTCATGAGCCAGAGCCTATGGCCGGTTTATATTTTTCTTTTTGTGCCGGCATTTTCCGGAGTCGGCGCAGTTAACGCGGTTGCGATGCTGATCGCAACCGTGGTAATGTTATATATAGGCAAGCGTTCGGATCTGGGCAACAAACAGCATCTGATAGAAATCAGCTCGATTGCCTATGGGGTTTCCTGGATGCTGCGGTTTTTGGCCCGAATGGTGCCTGCCATTTTGGTATTTGACGCTTTAAGCAAGACCCTAAAAGCCATGGTGACTGTGCCGGTGATCGCCTTAAGTTACGAAAACGCGGGCAGCAAGGGGCCTGATCATGCCATCGCTTACAGCGTTTTTTATGAATTCAGCCTGGCAGTGGGAAAAGTGTTTACTGCGCTAGCCGCCATTTACATCCTGTCGGCGACAAATAACATTTATCTCGTTTTTGGATTCGCCGGAATCTTGACGATGTTTTATGGACTACTGAGGAAATGACAAAAAATTAGCAATGTTTTATCATTAATTTTTCTGTCATCCCGGACTCCGATCCGGGATCCATTCAATCAACATGAGCTTAAAGCAAAAAGATCCGCAAATCTATAAACTTATCCAGGCCGAACGGAAGCGTCAGCAAGAGAGCCTGAACTTAATCGCTTCGGAAAATTTCGCGTCCAAGGAAGTTATGGAAGCGCTGGGGTCGGTTTTGGGCAACAAATACGCGGAAAATTACCCCGGGAAAAGATATTATGGCGGCTGTAAGGTAGTGGATGAAGTTGAGAACCTCGCCAAGGAAAGAGTCAGTGCCGCGTTTGACCTGCCGCTGGATTGGCATATCAATGTCCAGCCATATTCAGGCAGTCCGGCCAATCTGGAAGTTTACAACGCCCTGCTGGAGCCAGGCGATACCATCATGTCCATGGATTTGGCAAGCGGGGGGCATCTGACCCATGGTTCGCCGGTTAATTTTAGCGGCAGGACTTATAAATTTGTGCATTACGGTTTGTCGCCAAAAAGCGGCAAATTGGATTATATGGAGATTCTGAAGCTCGCAGACAGAGTCAACCCTAAGCTCATCCTCTGTGGCTATACGGCATACTCTCGCGAAATAGACTTCAAGAAATTTCGGGAAATCGCAGACAAGGCCAAGGCCATTGCCATGGCTGACATTTCGCACATCGCCGGCTTGATCGTCGGCGGCGTGCACTCGTCTCCGATTCCGTTTTTTGACGTGGTGACGTCCACCGTCCACAAGACTTTGCGCGGGCCAAGGGCGGCCATTGTCATGTGCAAGGACAAATATGCCGCTGCCATCGACAAATCAGTTTTTCCGGGGATGCAGGGCGGACCACATGAAAACGCCATTGCCGCCATTGCGGTCACCATGAAAGAAGCGCATACCCGCACTTTTCGAAAGTACGCCGAACAAATTGTAAACAATTGCAAAGCCTTGGCGCATGCCTTGCAGGATTTTGGCTTCAAAATCGTGTCTGAGGGTACGGACAATCACCTGATGATCGTAGATTTGACCAATAAAAATATCACGGGCATGGAAGCTCAGAAGCATTTGGAAGCTGGCGGCATTGTAAGTAGCCGCAGTCCCATTCCGGCTGACCCGCGCAAGCCTTGGGATCCTTCGGGTGTGCGCCTGGGCACAGCCGCTATCACTTCCCGCGGCATGAAGGAAAAGGAAATGAAGAAAATCGCGTCCTGGATTGCCGCGGTGATCACTGACCGCTCCATCGCCGACCAGGTCAAGGACGAAGTGCGGCGATTTTGCCGCAACTTTCCAGCGCCGGGATTATGAATTTTTTTGACGCCATCATTCTTGGCATTATCGAAGGCATTACGGAATTTTTGCCGATTTCCTCAACCGGGCATTTGATATTGACCAGCGAAATTTTGAAACTGCAGCAAACGGAATTTTTGAAAAGCTTCGAGATTGCCATCCAGCTCGGCGCGATACTGGCCGTAGCTGTGTTGTATTGGCGCAGTTTTTTTACGAGCCTGGAAACCGTAAAAAGGATAGCGGCGGCATTGATTCCCACGTTGGTCGTGGGCGCGGTCTTTTATAAGCTTATTAAGCAATGGCTGGGAAACGACCAAATTGTCCTTTGGGCTTTGCTGGTTGGTGGCGTTTTTCTGATTTTATTCGAGTATTGGCACAAGGAGAAAGAAGGCGCGCATGACGATCTAGAAAATTTACCTTACAAAAAAGCCGTTTTGATTGGCTTGGCGCAATCCCTCTCCGTCATTCCTGGCGTGTCGCGGGCCGCAGCCACCATCCTTGGCGGCTTATCGCTTAATCTCAAACGAACCACGATCGTCGAATTTTCGTTCCTGCTGGCAGTACCGACCATGCTCGCCGCTACGGGTTTTGATCTGTTCAGGAGCGGCCCGATGATGAGCTTGGCTGATGGAGGCATCTTGGCTGGAGGATTTGTCTCGGCTTTTGTCGTCGCAATGCTCACGATTAAGTTTTTGCTGAGATTTATTCAAAAGCACTCGTTCGTCGGATTCGGAGTTTATCGGATCCTAGTCGCCCTTGCCTTTTGGCTGTTGATTTTGTAAAATATTTGTATGCCCGGGTGCTGGAACTGGTAGACAGGATGGTCTCAAAAACCATTGGAGGTAACTCCGTGTGGGTTCGATTCCCTCCCCGGGCACCAAATATGCCTGAATTAAAATACAACGAAAATTTTGCATATGTAGCCGGAGTGGCGCTTGGTGACGGAAATCTCTCCAATCCCAACGGCCGTGCAGTTAGGTTGAGAGTCACTTGCGATAATAAGTATCCGAAATTGATTGACAGAATCAAAAAATCCATCAAAGTATTACTCCCGGAAAACCAGGTTTCACTGGTAGGGCGCAAAAGAAATTGCACTGACGTTAGCTGCTATTCAAATAAGTGGGAAAAACTCTTGGGTTGGAGGGCGGACGGCGGATCAAAATACAAACAGAAAGTAAGCATTCCAGGGTGGATAAAGATAAAAAAAATATATAAAATCGCATGTTTGAAAGGCTTAATCGAAACTGACGGCTCTGTTTATATAGATCGCGGTTATGAAATGGTTATTTTTAAAACAATCATCCCCGGCTTAGCTAAAGATGTTTTTGAATTGATTAAATCTCTGGGTTTTCAGCCCCATATTTATAAACTTAAAGGCAATTATGACCTGGAACACAATTTTAACCGCAAACCTTCCTACCATGTTAGAATCTCAAAGCGCGTTCGAGAATTTCTAGATTTGCTTCAAATCAAAAAAAATTGATATGGCGAAATGCGCTGTGCCCCGTAGTAAGCTTTGCTTTACTACTGGGGTTCGGACTAACTTTAGAATACTGCACCAAAAAGACCTATACGGGTCTTTTTACTTTTGCTCACGTTTCTGCTATTGTGTCTGAAACGAAGGGGAGGACCTTATGGTGAAAGTGACCACGGTCGTCCGGTCGGCGTCGGCGTCCTCCAGCCAGGAAATACTTCTATTCGTATGCAACGATTGCAACGAGAAGTTTGAAGGAATCGTCGGCACGACCTGTCCGACATGCCACTCTGGCGATACTCGCGTGAGAGGGCCTATTCCGCGCTAGTCCCAGCTCGACTAGCCTTTTTTTTATTCTTTTGTTAAGATTTTTGCATGGAAGACATTCAACCAGCCGCAGTAGCCACAGATGAAGGCTATGTCAAACCGGGTCCGCCGCCTCCGGATTTGCCGGTTTTCAATTTTTCCGAAGTTTCCATTGAGCTGATCAAGCCCAATCCCTGGCAGCCCCGCAAAACATTCGGCGCTGAGTCTTTGCAGGAATTGGCGGATTCAATCAAGGAGCATGGGGTTTTGCAGCCGCTGGTCGTTATTCACGCCGGCGACGGCACTTACCAGTTGATTGTCGGCGAGCGCCGGCTGCGGGCGGCTAAACTGGCGGGCTTGAGCAAGGTGCCAGTCATCATCCGGGACGCCATGGAAGAGCAGAAGAAGCTGGAACTGGCTTTAATCGAAAACATTCAGCGGCATAATCTCGACCCGATCGAAGAAGCCATGGCCTACCAGCAATTGATTGACCAGTATCAGATGACGCAGGACGAGCTTGGAAAAAAGATGGGCAAGGGCCGTACGACTATCACCAATGCGCTGCGGCTGCTGCATCTGCCGCTCAAGATCCAGCGCGCCGTAGCTGAGGGGATTGTCAGCGAGGGGCATGCCCGCGCCATCCTGGGGCTGCCTGGCATGGAGCGGCAGTTGGCGTTCATGGAAGATATCATCAGGGACGGCCTTACGGTGCGGCAGGCTGAGGAGCGGGTGCGGGAGATTTTGGAGCGGCCGAAGGTCATCAAGGCGCCGCGCGCGCCGTCAGACCCCGAGGTGGCCGCGCTCGAGAATGAGCTGCGCGGCAAGCTCGGCACCAAAGTCAAGGTCCAGAAAAATGGCGACGGCCGCAAAGTCACGATCGAATTTTTCTCCCAGGAAGAATTGAGCGCGTTTCTCGACAAGGTCAAGAAGCTAGAACAATAGTATTTGACATAAGTTTTTCCTCGGCTTATACTGTATTTATGCAAAGCATTTCACGAAATTTCTGGTTTTATTTTTACCGACACGCGGTCGGTGATTTCGTGATGCGGTAAGCAACAACCGCGCAAACGGAACCCGGCCGAAAGGTCGGCGTTTTTGTTTGCGTCAAGAGGAGGATGAGACCATGCGATGCTGGAAAGGATGCAATGAAGACAGGCGTGAACCTCGCCCGGTAACCTCGATTCGCGATCTACCACCGCCCCCACCGCCCCCACCGTCCAAGCCGGACAAAGGAGGAAAACAGTGATGAGAGATCGATTCCTTGACCCTTTTTCCCAGCCTGCAAGAGCTGGGCAAGACAACAGAATCGAACCCGCCGAGCCGGTTTCCAAAGAACCGGAGGTGCTCCAGGACTTCGAGCAGGATCGGCTCACCGTGATCCTGCCCGAGGGAGATCGCCCGCAAGGGCGCAGTCCCTGGATGGGGGGAGTTACCCCTCGCAGTCGTCGCTAGGCGCCCTGTTCGTGGAAAGAGGGCCGGGAGTCTGCTTCTCTCGGCCCAACCTCTTTAATTGTGGTTGACAGTCTTTTGACATGTTTTTTTACTTAAGATATACTTTACTACAATGATGAATAACCGATTTGTTAGCATTATTTTGGGAATTATTATCCGTCCAGCGGTCGGCCCTATTCATGTAACATAAATCACGTACATGTAACATGACAGCCGACCCCTAGGTCGGCATTTTTGTATCCGTTTTCTGGGTTTGCTCCAGAATCCATCAGCCGGCTGGCGCATTGGATTCTGAAACGAGCACAGAGCGACAACAGAACGACAAAGGAGGAATCATGGGTCCAAGAGCAGAAAGATTGTTGGGGCGGGATCGCCTCTCAGAGAAAGACGATCTTTCGGGGTTTGATCCGTGGTCGTTGACCACACAGCCTCCGATTCGGCTCAATCAAGCCGTCCTGGGCACGGCATCTCAAGGCCAGCTGGACACGGAACCCGGGAATGAGCCTGGAGAGCCTCAAGAGCCTGGCTACGGTCATGGCGTCTGAAGGGAGGAATTGTGTTATTAAGGTATCCATTCCGCGTCTTCACTCCGGCCTTTGAAGAGGAGTTGGCCAGACAACGCCAGGCCCTTGTGGTTCCTGGCGCCGGCTGCTCGCAATTCGACGCGGCAAGGCTGGCGGAGAAGATTGTTCTGCGTAACGCCCTGAGGGTTGTCCATGGCTGCCACCCGGACTTTACAAAGATCGGCCAGGAGGATAGGCGAGTCAGTTCGGTTGAGGGTTTCGTTGAGCGGCTGGCGAGCTCCGAGATAGTGAGTTAGGGGGCCGATCATGCCTGATTTTCCACATGTGTTTGACCGGACGGGTATGGGACGTTGTGTATACTGTCGGGCGGCAAAGAAAGATAAGCCGTACGCCAGATGCCCGCAGCGGCGAGAAATAGAAATGGAGGAGGCGGACCGCTTTGTTCTCCAGTTGAGGAGGGTATTAAAGCGTCAAACCGCTCAGCGTTCCAAGTAAGCTCGAGCCTCGAAATCAGTTTCGGGCTCTTTTTTTCGCGCTCCGCATCGCGGAGGTTGGAATCCCGATCCCTTGATGTTTAATTAGGGCGTCGGGATGTCCACAAGAAAAATTATTGACACAGTTTTTTTATTTCTGTAAGCTATCAATTGTTATGAATCGCATGCATTTGGACAAAATAGCTATCAAGAAAGTCAACCAACAGAATTTGGTCTTGATTAATATTGTCCGTCTTGGCGGTTCATGAAATAGCACACAGCAAACAGCAAGCTGAATCATGAACCGGCCAAGAATAGGCCGGATTTTTATTATAGTTTTTGTGGAGTCTGGATTTCAGAAATTAGGATCTGAGACCCGGACTTCACCCAGATCGTCCGGATCATAAGGAGGAACTAAAGGTGGAAGAAGCGTGGAAGGCGAGCGAGCAGTTGGCAATAGCACTGGATCTGGCGGCCTTAGGCCAGCTGATTCCGGAAAAAGGGCTAATTGTCCTGGAGCAATACAAGGAGGTATACGATCCAGGGCAGACTGCGCGGGCAAGGGTAGTGGGCAAGTGTCCACTGACGAATCAACCCATCGTCTTACTTACCAGGAGGATCTAGCATGAAGACGACAACGGATGACCGAGGCGAACCGTGCGTTGATCGCGTAGGCATCAACTACGATCGCGAAGAGCACGACCGCGACCGACACCGTGGCGGACAGCCGGAAGGCGGATTCTTCCGTCACGAGGTTGCCCATCTCCACCCCCACACGATGGGGATGTGGCCTGTCAATGAGCCGGTTTCCGACTGAACCGACGAGGCTCAACTTCCCCACACACCTGCACCGCCTGCGACTACACGCCGCCGGCGGGCAGGTCCTCTTTTTTTATTTCCGAAAATTTTTTATAATATACCTGTGTTCGCTCTCATTTGGGCGGGGTGTAGTATAGTGGGGTAGCCCTGTACCAGATTGCTTCGCAAACGGTACGGGGTAAATACGCGCCCATGGCCCCGTAGTAAATTTTCGGGCTGTCGTATAGTGGTAGTACGCGCCCATGGGGTGGGTGTAGTCTGGGTTCGATTCCCAGCAGCCCGACCAAAGAATGATTACCGAAAAATTACTACGGGGTGTAGGTGGGTGCGAAGTCCCGTAGCGATGCGAAGCATCTGCTACTGGGATAGACCGGGTTTAACTTGCCCCGCACCCCGACCATATGAGTGGGAAGAGAGTTATGGTTTTTGGCGTATTTGATCTCTTGCATCCCGGGCATGTGAGTTTTTTGAAGCAGGCAAAAAAGCTCGGGAATTTTTTGGTTGTTTCCGTGGCGCGGGATGTGAATGTGAAAAGAGTCAAAAAAATCAGGCCAGTTTTTAGCGAAAAAAAGCGGCTCAAGAATCTTAAAGATTTGAAAATAGCCGACAAAGTTGTAATGGGCAGCGTTGGCGATCCGATTGGCCACATCAAAAAAGAGAAACCGGACATCATAGCGCTAGGCTATGATCAGGACTCCTATCTGCCTATAGGGGAATTGCAAAAGACCGCTCGGGTGGTCAGGCTAAGGCCTTTTAAGCCCGAAATTTTTAAGAGCAGTAAATTAAGGCACGCTAAGAGCAACTAGCTAAATCCTCCCATACTCCAGTGTATGGGAGGATTTGACCAAAATGAAAAAAAGTCATATTTCGGGAAAAGTTGAGAAGCATTTGGGGCGCGGTAGGCGGTTAGGTTATCCCACGGCGAATCTCGATACGAAAACCAAACTGGCAGAAGGGATTTACTTAGGTTTGGTCAAGAAAATCAAGGGCGGGACGTTGCCACCACTTTTTCTGCGAAAATTGTTGCCGCGTTCGAGTTTATTTGATACTAAGGCAGGATTGCCGTCTCTGGTTTTTATCGGCAAAGCAGAAACGTTTGGTGAACAAAAGCGCTTGGTTGAAGTGCATATTCTGGATTTCAACCAAGAGATTTATGGCTGTCAGCTCGAGGCCGAGGTCATAAAAAAGATCAGAGATAGCCAAAAGTTTGAAACCGAAGAGGATTTGATTGAGCAGATGAAAGATGACGAATTAACAGCTCGCGAATATTTTAAGTCGTGATATTATACCTTTCAGCCCGTACGCGCAGAAAGGTATAATATGCGCATCTCCTTGCGGTTAGTTAAAAACAATATATAATATAAATAATTAAACATTTTCAGGGTAGCCGTGACCCCTCGACTTTGCTCGGGGTGGGGATTCGGCAATCGGTGGTATAGCCCATCCGCCTTCGCTGAAGCTTCGGCGGGCAAGCGAGTCCACGAGCTCGAAAGAGCATGACTGCGGTTAGATCCCGCGACCGACCGTATAGTCGGGATGAAAGAAAATGTGCTTTTTCTGGTCCTCCGTAGTTTTCAACGGAGGAGGATGCACATGCCCCGAATAAGAGGGCTTTTTTATGAACCCCGTTAGAATTTTACGAGCTTAGTTTTATCGCGAGAATAATTATTAATATTAAATTATTTTATCTAAAAAATATGCAAGAAAAAATTCTAAACGGGGTGAATAATTATAAACTTGGTCCGTGGCTGGTGGTGATCGCCGCTTTGCTTTGGGCGGTGGATGCGCCGTTTCGTAAATTTTTAACCGGCAATCTAAGCTCAACCGCGATCGTCTTGATGGAGCATCTGGTCATTGCGGTTTTGGTGCTGGTGTTTTTGTTCAAATATCTTACTGAGCTAAAAAATCTTTCCTGGAAAGAGTGGCTTGCTGTGATCTTCATAGGCGCTGGCGGATCGGCTCTGGCCACCGTCTTCTTCACCCAGAGCTTCCGTTACGTCAATCCATCAGTAGCGATTTTGCTGCAGAAAGTTCAGCCGTTTATAGCAATCTTGGGCGCAGCGTTTATTCTCAAAGAACGCTTGACCAAAAATTTCTGGATGTGGGCTTTGGTTGGAATCTTCGGCGCGTATCTGGTGACCTTTCCGGAACTCAAAATTACCGGACTGAGTTTTGCCGGAGGAACTCTGGGCGTCGTGTTTGCTCTGCTGGCGGCTTTTTTCTGGGGCGGATCCACGGTGTTTGGCAGGCTGGTGCTTGCCAAAATCAGCTTCCAAGCCATGACCGCGATCAGGTTTTTGGCAGCGCTTGTTTTCTTGTTTATCCTAAGCGTCTATTATGGCACTCTCAATCAAGTTGGCACAGCTTCGGGCAAGGACTGGCTGTACGTGCTGATCATTGCGGTGCTGGCAGGCTTTGTTTCGTTGTTTATTTATTACAAAGGCTTGCAATCTACCAAGGCGAGCATCGCCACGATTGGCGAACTGGCCTTTCCGTTCGCCGCTGTGATCGTCAACTGGATTTTTCTGGATGCCACGCTCGAAATTGGCCAAATCCTCGGCGGCTTAATACTTCTAGTGTCAGTGTATAGTCTTGCCAAAGTTAATGCCGAAAATGCTATACTGAAACCATAGCAATCATGGACAAGTAAGCGGTTTTTAAGAGAACAAGAACAATACTGCCTTACGGTAACGTATTGCAGTATTCATTAGTCTCTTTATTTTGCAAAAAACTTGGCAAGCAAAAGTAATAGGGGTAAAATGTTATACATAGGTTAAACATTGATTAAACATATGGCCAAAGCAAAAGCGAAAAAGGCGGTTCAGCATCTTATTCGTTTGGGTTCCCGCTCCCTGGCGATCGTGTTGCCGCCGTCAATTGTGCGCAGTTTAGGCTGGAAGCAGCGGCAGCGTGTGGTGGCAAAAAGAGTCGCCCGGGGGATTTTGATTAAAGATGCCAAAACGAAACGCAGGAAAAAATAATGTTGAAAGTCGTGATTGATACTAATGTTTTACTTGACGGCTCCACGGACGACTATAATTTTGGTCGCCGGATCATTGACGAGGTCATCGCCGGAGACGTCGAGGCTTTTGCCAATAAAGCTACTTTGGCTGAGAATAAACTGTTGGCGAAAGAAAAAATTTCAGACCAAGGATATCTTAAGCGCCTGGATTATTATTTTGGCTGCTTAAGATTGCAGGAATTCGGCCTAAGGCTCAATGTCGTGCCGGAAGACGCGGAAGACAACAAGCTGGTGGAAGCGGCAGTAGCGGCAGGGGCGGATTATTTGATCACGGCGGATCAGCATCTTCTCAAGCTGGAAAATTATCAGGGCACGAAAATTGTGCGGCCCGGGCAGTTCTGGGCAGAATACGAGGAAGGCTCAGAAAAGGGCTGGGGAAATGGCTGAGGGATTTTATAAGTTAGAAAACAGCAAGCAGAAAAAAGAAAACAGATGCTTAAAGAATTCAAAGAGTTTGCGGTCAAGGGGAACGCGCTTGATCTGGCGGTTGGGGTGGTCATTGGCGCGGCGTTCACTTCCATCGTCAACTCGCTGGTCAATGACATTTTCAATCCGCTTTTGAACATGTTCGGCCGCGTGGATTTCACTCGCTGGACCCTAGGCCTCCCTGGCCCAGGAGTTTTGCGTCTGGGCTCGTTTATCAGCGCGGTGATAAATTTTCTTATCGTGGCTTTCGCTGTGTTTCTTCTGGTTAAACAACTTAACCGCTTCCGCCGGAAAGAATAGTACGAAAGTACAAAGGAAATTATTTTGGAAAGTTTGAAAAAACCGTTTTTGCTTGATGGGCAGGAGATTTATATCTCAGCCAGCATCGGGAAAGCGATCAAATTTCTACTATTCGGTGTAGCCCGGAAAGTAGTCGCGCTTGACATCCTGTTTGGCAACCCCCATAGCGTAAAGCATTTTTTCAAACGCCTCCACCATGGGTTCCGGGCCTGAGACATAGAACATTCTCTCGTACCAGTCCGGGACTTCTTTTTTTATGATTTCGGGATTGATATACCCGGTTGAATCAGTAATTTGATACACGGCCTTCAGGCCGGTTTTTTTTGCCTCTTCAAAAAGGTCCCTGAAAGCGATCTCGCCCTGGTTTTTGACTGAGTATAGCAGGACGACGTCACGAGATTGATGGCTGTCGAAAAGGTATTTGATCATGCTCCGGAAAGGAGTGATGCCAATGCCGCCGGCTAGAAATATCAGTTTTTGGGCAGCATTTTTGGGCAGAACGAAGCTGCCTTCCGGGCCGGTTGCCGTCAGTTCGTCTCCGGTTCTGAGTTTTTGCAGAGCAGATTTGAAACTGCTGGATTTTTTGGCGAATTTGGTGGTGAGCATAATCCTGTTTTCCGTAGGTGAAGCGGAGATGGTAAACCAGCGCCTCGAGCCGCGGCTGTCAGGGTGGTCGTGCGGCAGGCTCCATTCCAAAAATTGCCCGGGGACAAATTGAAACCGTTTGAGCGGCTCGAACCAAAAGGCCTTGATGTTTTCCGTTATCGGTTCGATTTTGAGAAGTTTAAGACTGATGTTTTGCTTGGGGTTGAAGATAAATACTGCCAAGTTTCCCATAAGCAGCGAGAGCTCCAATGAATAAGTGAGGTCTGTAAACTTGACCAGCAGAGTCAAAATGACGGCAATCCCAGTACCGTAAAAAATTCGCCGGCGCTTGTCGGTTGGCGCAGTCAGCGGCTCGATGAGCATGACGCTTGAGAAAAACAACATGGGAGCGAGAATGGTGAAATAATCAAACCCGAAGCTTCCTTGCGACACAGTCAGGCCAATCAGATAAATTAGCAGGAAACTGAAAGCCAAATGGAACCAGCGCAATTTTTTCAAAATCAAAAAACCGCCGATGAGTATAACTGGCATAAGATAGATGTTGCCGACCCACCAACTGGCTGCCAGTGGTGTTGCTAAAGCCATGGCCAAAACTCCGGCCGCGGCTGGATTGAATATATGCCGATGTTTGTAAGCTAAAAGATATTTAGAAGCCATTGAAATCGTTCCGGCGATGGTGAGCGGCCAAAGCGTTCCAAGTGAAAAGTACGGCCCAACGATCAAGGTCAGGATTTGAGCGGTGATAAACTGGGATTCATAATTCGGTTTGATTTTGTAAAGTTTGGTTAAAATTTGATTGGCAACGAAACAGACCCCAATCAAATAAAACAGGTTGAGCAGAATATGCCACCAGGTATAAGGCAATATTTTGAAAAAACTTAAGACCACGGCTACAGCTATCAATGCGCGGAGGCAGTAAAGCATCAGGCGGTACATGCTGAGGTTTTGGAAGTAGGCGAGCATATGGAGTAATTATAGCAAAACTTAAAAACTCTCCTCTCCTCTCAGGAGAGGGGTCGGGGGAGGGAAACCCTAACACTTTGCCTAAAAACTAAAAATCCCTGACTTTATTATATCAGGGATTTTACTTGTCCGCCGAAGCGGAAGCGTTGGCGGGGACGGCGACTTTGGCTAGCTTTCGGGTTTCGGTTTTGAGGCATTTGGTGCAAACTTTGATCCGGCCGTGCTCGATCTTCATCCATTGTAAATTGGGATAAAGTCGAACTTTGGTCGGACGCATGGAGTGCGAACGCTTGAAAGTGGAAAGATAGCCTTTGCCGCAGATTGTACAAACTCTGGCCATATTGGTTGTTTAATTAAACAGTGTTATGATTAACACGCGCTTGATAATGTTAGCATAAGTTTTTGGTTTAGGCAAGAGTTTGTAAATCCCAAATGACAAATTACAAATCTCAAATAAGCTCCAAATTTCAAATCTCAAGTCCCAAAGGGCATTCTTTGGTATTTAGTGCTTGGAATTTATTTGTTATTTGATGCTTGTGATTTGGAGCTTAAAATTATGGATCCCGTAAGCATCATAATTTTCATTTTCATCCTGCTGTTTTCCGTCATCTTCCATGAAGTGGCGCATGGGTTGATGGCGGAAAAACTTGGCGATCCCACGGCCAGATACGCCGGTCGGCTGACTTTGAATCCGATTCCGCATATTGATTTGTTTGGTTCAATTCTTTTGCCCGTATTTTTGCTTCTGGTCAACTCGCCGATTCTGTTTGGCGCGGCCAAGCCCGTGCCTGTGGATTATCGCAATCTAAAAAATCTTCGCCGCGATATGCTGCTGGTGGCGTTGGCAGGCCCTATAACAAACATTGTCCTGGCTTTTATTGCCGCGCAGGTTTTGCGCTTCAGTCCCGCTCTTTCGGATATGGGCCAAGATCTTCTTTTGCAAACAGTTTTGCTAAACTTGGTTTTGGGGGTGTTCAATCTAATCCCCATCCCGCCTCTGGATGGCTCCAAGGTCCTGGCGAGCATATTTGGCTTTTTGGACCGGGGATGGATGTATTCGATTCTTTCCCTGGAGCGGTTCGGGTTTATCTTGATTATTCTGTTTCTGTTTTCCGGCCTCCTTCAGACCGTCCTCTTGCCGCCGGTTTTTTTCTTGATCAAGCTGTTTTTAGGTGCCGACATTCAACTGGGATTTTGAGTTCGATTATGCAATAGTCCTGTTTGACACTCTACACGTTTTTACCGATCGGCAATAACGTGTAGAGGTTTAGTAATAGAAAATTTGGCCTTTAATAACCGTGACATTTTGACGCAACTGTAATTCTTCCAACAGTTCATAGAATTCTTTAGAGAGAAACTTCGGGCCAATCATCACACTGCGCTGCAGATTCATAAAGCCGTTTTGGATTAGAAATCTTCTAAGAAATTTACGGTGCTTATGTTTCTCCTCAGGAATGTCAAATACAATGATGCAAGAATTCCCGTCCCTGGAAACGAATTTCATCCGAGAGATTTGTGACATGAGTAATTTTTGTTTTCCGGTAATGCTCAGAATGTATCGGAAAGATTTGCGAGATTTCTGTTTTTTGATAAGTTGTTTATTTTCTAAGTGATACAAGCTCCTGTTTATTTGGTCATAGGAATAACCGCCGGCCAAATAGTGCAGGCGTTTTTTATAATGATAGGGTGTTTCAAACGGATCAGGGATTAGTTCCGGCAGTTCTGAGATAATTTGAAGGATATCCAAAGCAATGCTTTTGGCAGCCTGCATTATTTTCTTTTTGGTTTTGGCTTTCATTGGGTAATAATCGTTAATTATATTGATCCTATAATTTGTTCCAATGATATTATACACGAAATTGCCGATCGGCCGAAACGTGTAGATTATATTAAGGTTGAGTTGGGTCAGGCTATAAGGATTGGAAATATAAAAAGTATTTGACCTATATTGCCGTCGCTTGCCCGGTAAAAAAAATCGGCGCAGGGTGGAATTCGGGCTTCGCGGTGAATTGCGAAGAGGAATTCTCACCCCGGCGCCTGTGTTTTGGTTGCTTCCTCCTTGCCCACAAGACGTTGGCTACTCGATCGTGAAGCGCTCGAATGTGACGCGAAGCCCCTCTTGAGCGAGTGGTGGGGCGATGGCGCGCAGCAGCATCTGACCGAACCGGTTGTTCTGTCTCACATCGAGCGGGTTGTCGAATTCGGCGAGTTCGGTCGAATGAGCAGAATTGAACTTGAACAGCTCATTGAGCACGACCTTGGCGACTTCCGCACTCCCAGAGTTCGAGGGCCGGTAGTCTTCTTGCATCGTGTATTCATGGCGGCTTTCTTCGTGCCCGCCCGAGGTCCACGCAGCAGTTTTCCTTCGTGATTCCGCTGCGTAGAATCTTTCCGGCCAGACGATCTCAGCCTTCACTACGTAGCCGATTCTCCTGACTTTGGGATTGCTTGTCAGTGAGGTGACCCCGGCGTTGATCAGGACACGATTCGGCACATTGATGCAGCGGTCGCCGAATTCCCAGCAGAAAGCGCCGAACGGGTGCTCCACTGCCGCACCATCCTCAAAGCTCACGACATGGCTCTGGCCATAGTTCGGGAACTCATAGTAGAGCGGCGAGAGCCAAGCGGCCATGATGGTCGCGGCGGTAAAGGACCAAACCGCCACTGCTGCCTTTTCCGAGCGGAGCCTGTGACTCCACCACTGTCCGAGAGTGATCAGGATGATCGTGGCCGATACGCTTCCGAAAAACCAGAGTAATCCAGACATACCAAACCCCAAGCTTGGGCGTTTGACAAGGGCTTGGGAAGTTGTTATTATTTGGCAGTAATTAAGAATACTTAAGCTAATTGTCGTATAGAGTTGCAACGGCAAGACTGCCGTTTTTATATGCCAACCGTTAATCAATTAGTCCGCAAGGGACGAACCAAGCCGGTCTATAAGTCCAAGACCCCGGCTTTGGACCGCGGGTTTAATTTGCTCGCCGGACGACCCTTCCCATTTCCGGAAGGCAGTCCATTTAAGCGCGGGGTTTGCATCAAAGTCACGACCACCACGCCCAAAAAACCGAACTCCGCCATCCGTAAGATCGCCAGGGTGCGCCTTTCCAATGGCATGGAAGTCACGGCTTACATCCCGGGCATTGGGCATAATTTGCAAGAGCACTCAGTGGTCATGATCCGCGGCGGCAGAGTCAAGGATTTGCCGGGAGTCAGGTATCACATTGTCCGCGGCAAATTGGATGCATCGGGGGTGGAGGGCCGGAAGCGCGGAAGAAGTAAGTACGGAGCCAAGAAAAGTTAGTAATTAGTAATTAGAAACAAGTAACAAGAAACAAGATGCCTAGAAAAGCACGAGCCTATAAACGACACCGCATCGAGGCGGATTACAAATACAACAGTATTAAGCTGGGCAAGTTTATCAATTACGTCATGGAACGCGGCAAGAAAACCGTGGCTACCAGGGTGGTATATGACGCGCTCGCTGTTGTCGCCGACAAAACCAAGACTGACCCCAAACAAGTGTTTGAACAGGCTGTCAAAAACGTCAGCCCGATTTTGGAAGTCAAAGGCAGAAGAATCGGCGGGGCTAACTACCAGGTGCCCATGGAAGTGCAAGAGCCTCGGAAAACCACGTTGGGTATGAAGTGGATTATCGAAGCGGCGCGGCTGAAGAAAGGTCGGCCCATGGCGGAAAAATTAGCCAATGAATTGATGGAGGCATATAACAAGCAAGGAGCGGCGATTAAGAAACGCGAAGACGTGCACCGCATGGCCGAGGCTAACAAGGCCTTTGCGCATTTTGCGAGATTCCAAAGACGCTAAGCGTCAATTATCAATTTACGAATTTATAATAATCAAGTAATGGTCAATTGACAATTATCAACTTGAAAATTACTTGGAAATTGAAAACTGATAATTGAAAATTATCATTATGCCTAGAGAATTTCCAATAGAACAAACGCGTAATATCGGCATTATTGCGCATATCGATGCGGGTAAGACCACGGTTACCGAGGGAGTTTTATTTAACACGGGGCTAATCCACAAGATTGGCACGGTGCACGCAGGTGAAACGGTCACAGACTGGATGGAGCAGGAGCGGGAGCGCGGTATTACCATTACGGCCGCGGCTGTGACTTGTTATTGGACGCCGAAATTCGTTAAATTGGCCGGTGACGTTAAGCATAAAATCAATATTATAGACACGCCCGGGCATGTCGATTTCACCGTGGAAGTGGAGCGATCATTGCGCGTCTTGGATGGCGCGGTTGTCGTGTTTGACGGCAAGATGGGGGTGGAGCCGCAATCCGAAACCGTTTGGCGCCAGGCGGACAAATACTCAGTCCCACGCATGTGCTTTATCAATAAGATAAACCAAACTGGCGGGGATTTTTATAAATCTTTGGATGCGATTCATAAGCGGCTATCACCAAACGCCTTCCCAATCCAGATCCCGATCGGATTTGAAAAGGATGTTTGCGGCGTAGTGGATTTGGTGACCATGAAGTCTTACACCTATAAAGAATATACGGACAAAGAATTCAGTGTAAGCGAGGTTGCGGCGGATTTGAAAGACAAAGCATTGGAGTGGCGGCACAAACTTTTGGAGCACGTGGTGGAATCGGATGATGCTTTGATGGAAAAATATTTGGCTGGGCAGGATCTGACTGAAATAGAATTTCTAACGGCTATCCGCAAAGCCACGCAGAGCGGTAAATTTTTCCCGGTGCTTGGGGGAGACGGCCGCGGTGTGATTGTCCAGACCCTGCTGGATGCGGTGACGAATTTTTTGCCAAACCCGATAGACCGCGGTGAGGTGAAAGGAACAAACCCTAAGACCAAAGAAGAACTGATGCGCAAACCCGCGGATACTGAGCCGTTTACGGCCTTAGCTTTCAAAATCGCCACTGACCCGTTTGTGGGCAAGCTGGCTTTTTTTCGCGTTTATTCAGGCATCTTGACTGCCGGCAGCTACATTTTGAATACCAGAAACGGCAACAAAGAGCGAGTCGGCCGGATTGTTCGAATGCATGCCGATGAGCGGCAAGACATCAAGGAAGTGTTTGCCGGCGACATCGCAGCATTAGTCGGTCCCAAGGAAACTTTTACGGGCGACACGCTTTGCGAATTGGAGCATCCCATTTTACTGGAAGCCATCAAGTTTCCGGAGCCGGTCATTTCCGTGGCGATTGAGCCAAAAACCAAGGCTGACCAGGAAAAGATGGGCTTGGCTTTGCAGAAGCTGGCCGAGGAAGATCCGACTTTTAAGATCCGTTCTGACGAGGAAGTCCAGCAAACTTTGATTTCCGGCATGGGCGAACTGCACTTGGAAATCATCGTCGATCGCATGAAGCGGGAGTTTAAGGTGGAAGCCAATGTTGGCCGGCCGCAAGTGGCGTTTAAGGAAACGATCCGAGGCAAATCCGAGTCTGAAGGCAAATACATCCGCCAGACCGGCGGCCGGGGCCAATACGGGCATGTGGTCATCAAACTTGAGGCCAATGAGCCGGGCAAAGGCACGGAATTTATCAATGAAATCGTGGGCGGGGTCATTCCCAAGGAATATATTAACCCGATTGAAAAAGGTATTCGTGAGGCGGCGGACCGCGGCGTGTTGGCCGGATTTCCGGTGATTGACTGGAAGGTGACCCTGTTTGATGGCAGTTACCACGAAGTGGACTCCTCCGAAATTGCTTTCAAGATCGCCGGCTCCATGGCGTTCCAGGATGCCGTCAAGAAAGCCCAGCCGATATTGCTGGAGCCGATCATGAAAGTGGAAGTGATCACGCCCGAGACCAGCTTAGGCGACGTCATTGGGGATCTCAATGCCAAGCGGAGCAAGATTTTGGAAATGACGGAAAAGGGGCATTTGAAAGTCGTTGATGCGCTGACACCTTTGGCTGAAATGTTCGGCTATGCCACGCAAATCCGTTCCATGTCCCAGGGACAAGCGTCATACACTATGGAGTTTGACCATTACGAAGAGGTGCCGAGGAACGTGGCTGAGAAAATCATCGAGGGCGTAGGGAAGATTAGAGTAGGGCAAGTCGGGAAGTAGCTCGGCACAAGCCCGCAAAAAAACTACCGGCTATCATTCGCTCGGGTTTCGGACGAAAAAAGACGGCGTCAAAATTTGCTGGACGCAAATTTTACGCCTAAGTTCTCGGCCTTGTCACAGAACAATATTGTGACTTCGGCCTGCGAAATTCTTTTTTCGCCAAAACCCTCGCTCAGAAGAAAATAAAGGTATTGCCCATCCCCGCGGAAGCGGGGATCTTTTTACTGTTTTTAACACCTCACACGGGTATGAGGTGTTAAATAGGCGAATAAAAAACAGCCGAAACCTTTGCATCTTTGGCAGAGCGGGTCGGTTGTTGTCGCTGGCGAACTAATCGCCGTAGGATGAGCCACGAGATCTGGAACTGGGCACGAAGGCCTCAAAAAGTCTCATGCTGATGTATATAGCCGCGCATCCCGTTGATGCTCCGATGGACACCGCTAAGATATATCCAGCTCCTTCAGCTTTCAGTCCCAATGTGACTACCGGGTTCACAACGGCGGCGATTGCGACACTGAAAACCACTTTCAGAATCTGCATCGTGTTCATCGTTCCTCCTGGTATCTGATTGCGAAGTCGGCAAGGTTTCGTAGGCGCATCTCGGGCATGTTTCCAGATGCTCGAGGATGGCCTGCTTCACCATTGGCCGAATGGTGTCCGAATCTACCCAGAACGCAGCTCGCACAGCTTGGCGATCAGGGCAGACAAACTGGTAAAAGCCCTTGATAACGCTGACTTGCCAAGCGGACATATTGCCTCCTCATGCTCGAAGTATAGCATTGACATCGGGATCTAAAAAGTATACACTAAACCGTTGGCTTTACAAAGGGCCAAAAATCCTCTATAATCATTAGGCAATTAAATTTAGATACAAGGAAACAAGCAAATATGGCAGAAGCTTTTAAAAGAGACAAGCCGCATGTCAACATTGGCACCATTGGCCATGTGGACCATGGCAAGACCACCCTGACCGCAGCTATTACTTCAGTTTTAGCCAAATCTGGTAAGGCCAAAGCGCGGGCTTATGATTCAATTGATAACGCGCCCGAGGAAAAAGCCCGGGGGATTACGATTAATACCACTCACGTTGAGTACCAATCCGAAAAGCGGCATTATGCTCACGTAGACTGCCCAGGGCATGCCGACTACATCAAGAATATGATTACCGGCGCAGCCCAGATGGACGGCGCGATTTTGGTGGTTTCGGCATCCGACGGCCCAATGCCGCAAACCCGCGAGCACATTCTTTTGGCAAGACAAGTGGGCGTGCCTTATATTGTCGTTTACATGAACAAGGTTGATATGGTGGATGACAAAGAACTGCTCGATTTGGTGGAAGAGGAAATCCGAGACCTTTTAACCAAATATCAATTCCCGGGCAAAGACACCCCGATTATCCGAGGTTCTGCTTTGAAGGCTTTAGAAGGCGACAGTTCTGAGATCGGCGAGGCATCCATCCTCAAATTAGTGGAAGCATTGGATACATATATTCCGGAACCGACGCGCGACGTGGATAAGCCGTATCTGATGCCGATAGAAGATATCTTTTCCATCGAAGGCCGCGGCACCGTGGTCACTGGCAGAATCGAGCGCGGAATTGTCAAACTCAATGACGAAGTCGAAATCGTCGGATTGCGTCCGACCTCCAAAACCGTAGTCACCGGCATCGAAATGTTTAACAAGCAGTTGGACGAAGGCCGCGCAGGCGACAACGCCGGCATTCTGCTTCGCGGAACCAAGAAAGACGAAGTCGAGCGCGGACAAGTGCTTTGCAAGCCCGGCTCCATCACCCCCCACACCGAATTTGACGCCGAAGTGTATGTCTTGACCAAGGAAGAGGGCGGCCGCCATACCCCGTTTTTCAAGGGCTATAAGCCGCAATTCTATATTCGAACTACCGACGTCACCGGAGAAGTTGAACTTCCTGCAGGCCAGGAAATGGTCATGCCCGGCGATACCGTCACCCTCAAGATCAAGTTGATTACTCCGGTTGCCATGGAAGAGAAGATGCGTTTCGCCATTCGGGAAGGTGGACACACAGTCGGTGCCGGAGTCGTGCTCAAGATTAACAAATAAATATAAAGAGTCGCCCCTTTGACAGGGGCGGCTCTTTTGTGTAAAATTATAGGGTTATACCAATTAATCTCAAGTTAATTACCAATTTAATCGAATGCAGCAAGACAAAGTCGATTCGGGTAGAATCAGAATAAAAATCCGAGCCTACGACCACAAGTTGATTGACCAATCAGCCAAGCAAATCGTTGAGACCGCCAAGCGGACGCAGGCTAAGGTCTTGGGTCCTGTGCCCTTGCCCACGGAGAAAACCAAGTATACCGTGAACCGTTCGACCTTTGTCCATAAGAACTCGCGAGAGCAGTTTGAAATGCGCATTCACAAACGATTGATCGACATTCAAAGCCCGACTCCGAAAACCATTGACGCGCTTTCCAATCTGAATTTGCCGGCGGGCGTGGATATCGAAATCAAGATGTAGGCTGGATTGATCCCATGGATATCGCCAGCCCATAAAGAAAGGACCGTTTAGGTTCCTAAAATTTTGGGGATCTGAACGGCTTTTCTTTAAGCCCAAATATATTATGAAGTTTATCCTCGCTGAAAAACTAAATATGTCCCAGATATTCAAAGATGGAAAAGCGATTCCGGTTACGATTTTGCGCGCCGGGCCGGTAAAAGTGACGGCGGTCAAGAATCTGGACCGTGATAAGTATCAAGCTGTTCAGGTTGGTTTTGGCCGGAGCAAAAAGCGCGCCTTTGGAAAATTGTCGGAATTTAGGGTGAGTGATGTCAAGAGTTTTGCCAAGGATCAGGAGATCAGAGTTGACTCGTTTGTGGTTGGAGATAGAATCAAAGTTACGGCTGAAATGAAAGGAAGGGGGTTTGCCGGACCTATTAAGAAATACGGCTTTAAAGGGGCCCCAGCGTCGCATGGACACGATCATCCGCGCGCTGTGGGCGCCATTGGCGGCCGGTTTCCACAACACGTCAGGAAGGGTTTAAGAATGGCCAGTAGGATGGGAGGGGTCAGAACCATCAGAAATTTAGAGGTTGTGGATGTTGACTCAGAGCGGAATTTGATTGCCGTGAAAGGCGCGGTACCGGGGGCTAGAGGCGGCATCGTTAAGATTCAAACTGTCTAGCGCATGGAAATAACCGGACATCGGGGCGCTAGAGGATTGGAGCGAGAAAATACAATCAGCTCTTTTAAAAAAGCACAGGAATTAGGGGTAGATGTGATTGAAATGGATTTGAGAGCGACTAAAGATAAGTACATCGTCGTTCATCACGACGAAGATTTACTAAGAACCCATCACGATCCAAGAAAAATCTCTGAGATTATCTGGGAAGAATTGCAGATTCTGAGTCAGAAAGTGAATTACCCAACACCGTTATTGAAGGAAGTTCTTGATAAAATTCATATGCCTCTGAATTTGGAGGTTAAGGAAACGGGATTTGAACAACGATTACTTGAAGAGATCAAGGGATTTCCATCTAAGGTTTTAATTTCCTCTTTTAAGTTAGGAGTATTAAGAAAAATTAGAGCTTTGGATAGAAATATCAAAATAGCCTTGATTATTAGTCCAAAAAGAAATTATTTGTACATATTTCTCTTTCCATTTTTTCGTTCTCTAAGATTCTATTCGATTAATCTCAGGCATGATTTGATTACTTCCAAACGTATTAAATTTATCCACAATCTTGAGATGAAAATTATGACATGGGTTATTAACGATATTAATCAATTTGAAATCATGAAAGAGATGGGGGTTGATGGGATTGGCACCGATTACCCCAATATTATCCATAATTGATATGGCAAAAACGGCAGTCTATAACCAAACAGGTGAAAAAGTCTCGGAAACGGATTTGAACCCGGCAGTTTTTGGTTTGGCTAAAATTGACGTTAATTTGGTGCATTTTGCACTTAGGGCTCAGCGGAACAATGCCCGGTCGGCGATTGCCCACACTAAGAATCGCGGAGAAGTTTCCGGCAGCGGCAAGAAACCATGGAAGCAAAAAGGCACCGGCCGAGCCCGGGCCGGTTCTGTTCGCTCGCCGCTTTGGCGGGGCGGGGGTATCACTTTTGGCCCAACCAAGGGGCGTAGTTTTTCAATCAAGCTTAACCAGAGTATTTTTAGAAAAGCGTTATTTACGATTCTCAGCGACAAAGTCAAAGATAATAAGTTGGCAGTGGTGGATAGCATTGCCGCGAATAAAACCAAAGATCTTTCGCGGAAACTTTCTGCAATTGCCGACAAGGCCGGTTTGGGCAAAAAATATATTTTGATCCTGGGAGCCCACAATCGAGAACTTGAGCGGGCGGGGAAGAATTTGCCCAATGCCAAAATTTTGGCAGCCAACCAGTTGAATATTTTTGATTTATTGAAATACGATCCGATTATTTTGAAAGACGCTTTGACAGTAATAGAAAAGACTTATGCCCAGTAATACAACTTTCAGTTTTAGAAATATCCGTATAAATATTGATTAAATGTCGTTGCGTTTGCTAAATTAGTATTGTTAATTAATTTTATACAAACAGCGAAGCTGTTTGTATCTGAAAGTTGATATACTGGGTATGGGACTGTTAAGTAAAATTAGGGGAGGTAAGGGAAGCAAGGTAGTTCAGGGGGAAAATGTTTTGGATATGGTCAAGGAGACCCCGACTGATGTGGACAAAACGCGGTCAGAACAGAAAACCAAAGAAGACACCGGCCGTGCTTTTCGAATTTTGAAGAATGCCCACTTATCGGAAAAAACCACTGCATTTGGCCAGAATGGCAGATACGTGTTTAAGGTTTCCCAGTCAGCAAACAAGCTGGGAATCAGGCAGGCTGTCGAAAAAACTTATGATGTCCACGTTGTAAAGGTAAACATCATCAATAGCAAGGGGAAGCCGCGGCGGACAGGGCGGACTACGAGCCAAACCGGTGATTGGAAAAAAGCCGTGGTCACCTTGAAAACAGGAGAAAAAATTTCCGGCCTTATTGAAGGAGTCTAAACATGGCAATCAAGATTTATAAACCAACTAGCCCAGGACGCAGGATTCATTCAGTCACCGATTATTCGGTCTTGGACAAACGCGTTAAGACTCCCAAGAATTTGATCGTGGCCTTCAAAAAAAACGCAGGGCGCAATAACCAGGGAAAAATTACTGTCCGCCACCAAGGTGGGGGGCATAGATTGAAGGCAAGGGTGGTAGATTTTCTGCGCACCGACAAGCTGAATATCCCAGCCAAAGTCCAAACTTTGGAATATGACCCAACCCGCAGCGGCTTTATCTCGCTATTGGCCTATCGAGACGGAGAGAAGCGCTATATTTTGGCTCCTGACGGACTTAAAGTCGGATCAGAAATTGTTGCCGCTCCTCGCACCGATGTTAGCGCGGGCAATCGAATGATGCTTAGAAATATCCCCGTCGGCACCTATGTTCACAATGTCCAAATTGACAGGACACAAGGAAGCTCCGTTGCACGATCAGCAGGCAGTTATGCCATTATTGTGGCCACGGAAGGTGAGAGTACGTTATTGAAGTTTCCTTCTGGAGAAATTCGGAAAGTTTCGTCTGAATCTTATGCGACAGTCGGCCAGGTTTCCAATATCGATTGGATGTATGTTAGGATCGGCAAGGCCGGCAGAGTGCGCCATATGGGCCGGCGGCCGACCGTGCGGGGTAAGGCCATGAACCCTGTGGATCATCCCCACGGGGGCGGCGAGGGTCATAACCCGATAGGCCTGAAATATCCGAAGACGCCTTGGGGCAAGCATGCCTTGGGAGTCAAAACCCGCAATCCCAAGAAGGCGAGTTCGAAATTTATCGTAAAGAGAAGGAATTAACAAACCATATGTCACGTTCCCTTAAAAAAGGTCCGTTTATTGATCCTAAACTCTGGGCGAAAATCCAGAAAATTAGGCCTGGCTCAAAAAACGAGATTAAGACTTGGTCCCGGGATTCTACGATTTTTCCGGAGATGGTTGGTTTGGCTTTTCTGGTGCACAACGGCAAGAATTTTATCACTGTCAACGTGAATGAAAATATGGTCGGACACAAATTGGGAGAGTTCGCTCCCACCCGAAAGTTTGTCAGGCATGGCGGCCGCATGGCCAAAGAGGAGGCTGCCGCGTCGGTAGATGCGGAGAAACGGCAAATGGAAGCGGCCAAAGCTCCCGAGCCTGAGGCTAAAAAGTAACTATTAATTATTTAACTACTAACCATGGCCGCACAGGAAAAGCAGCAAATCAAGGAAGTCAAAGCTTACGCGCGATACATTCATGTCTCGCCGCGCAAGCTTCGTCTGGTCGCTGATTTGATCCGCCGAACGCCAGTGGACACAGCCTTGGAACAACTGCGCTTTTCATCCAAGAAAGCGGCCCAGCCGATCAGCAAAGTCATTAATTCGGCAATTGCCAATGCTGTACATAACTTTGAATTGAACAGGGACGATTTGTACATTAAATCCATCACGGTAGACGCCGGTCCGGTTATCAAAAAACTCTCCCCCCGGGCCCAGGGTCGGGGATTTATCGAGCGCAAACGCTTAAGCCATATTTCTGTTCTGTTGGAGCCCAGAATTCGAACAGCCAAAAAGACAAAGCGATCGATCTTCAGCATTCGTCCTGCTCCGGTTGCGGCTGAACCAAAACAACCTGAGGAAAAAATGTCCGGTAAGATAGAAGTGGAAAAACAGAAGGCGAAGACGCCGCCGAAGTCGGGAGAGAAGGTCAAGAAGCATTTGGTGGATTTGAAGCGAAGATTATTTAACAGGAAGAGCGGGCAATAAAAATTAACCCCTCGGCTCGCTAACGCTCGCTCGGGGTAAAATTTGCAAGCAAATTTTATGGGACAAAAGGTTAACGCCAACAGCTTTAGGCTGAAAATAACCGACACTTGGAAATCGCGCTGGCTGACAAAGACTCATTTTTCTCAGTATCTGGAAGAAGACACCAGGATTAGGCAGTTTTTGTTTAACATTTTAAAAAAAGCCGGAGTGGTCCGCATTGATATCGAGCGTTTTGGAGCAGCCGTCAACGTGACCATCAAAACCGTCAAACCAGGCATGATTATCGGTAAGGGCGGCGGTGGAGTTGACGAGTTGAAGAAGAAGATCGTCAGACATCTGGGAAAGAAATTGGACATTAAGATCAATATTGAGGAAGTCAAAGAAATCAATTTGCAAGCCCAGGTTATTGCCCAAAATATCGCCGACCAGCTGGAGAAGCGGATTGCTTACCGCAGAGCCATGAAAGGCTCAATTGAACAGATTATGGAATCCGGTGCCATCGGCGTCAAGCTGGAAGTCGCCGGGAGGCTGGGCGGTTCTGACATTGCGCGGTCGGAACGGTTGATGAAGGGAAAATTACCCCTGCACACCCTGCGCGCAAATATTGATTTTGCCAAAGCCACTGCCTACACGACCTACGGCACGATCGGCGTAAAGGTTTGGATAAATAAGGGCGAAGTCTTTGACAAGAGTAAAACGTAAAGAGAAAAACGCAAAATATTTTGATCTTTTCTCTTTAATCTTTAATCTATAAATATGCTTATACCTAAGAGAGTCAAACATCGAAAGCACCACCGCGGACGATCGAGCGGCAAGGCCATGTCAGGAAACACGGTGGCTTTCGGTTCTTTCGGATTGAAGGCTGTGGAGAACAGCTGGGTTACCTCCCGCCAAATTGAGGCGGCTAGGCGCGCCATGACCCGTTATGTGGCCCGCGGCGGCAAGATTTGGATCCGGATTTTTCCGGACAAACCAATCACTTCTCACGGCAACGAATCGCCCATGGGCAGCGGTAAGGGGGCAGTGGACCATTTCGTGGCCGTAGTCCGGAAAGGACGAGTGTTGTTTGAAATGGACGGCGTGCCTGTCGAAGCAGCGGCGGAAGCGATGAGATTAGCCTCGCATAAACTCCCCATTAAAACTCGATTTATAACAAAAGAGAGGCAGTAATCATGAAAATCTCTGAATTAAAGCGAATGTCCGAAGTGGAATTGAACAAGCTGATTGCCTCGCTTCGGGAGCAGCTGCGAACGATGCGTTTCAAGATTTATTCCAAGGAAGTTAAGAATAATCACCAACTCAGGGTTCTGAGGAAAGACATCGCCAGAATTTTAACGATATTAAACCAGCAATAATATGTCAAAGAGACATTTGATTGGGATTATAGATTCCGTAAAAATGCATAAAACCGTGGTGGTCAAGGTCGAGTCTACAAAAACCCACCCAAAATACCTGAAACGATTTAAGGTGCACAAACGATACCCAGCACAGATTGGCGAGGGCGAATTTAAGGCCGGAGACCGAGTTGTTATAGAAGAATGTCGGCCAATTTCCAAGACAGTGCATTGGAGAGTAATCAGTAAGATATGATGCGAATCTACAAATGCAATGCCAATCTACAAATTGCGAATAACCCAACCCTTAGCGTTGGACCATTAGCAATTCGCCAGATTGGCATAAGATTCGCAAATTAGCATCACATATTCATGATTCAGCTCAGGACCAGATTAAACGTTGCAGACAATACGGGGGCCAAGGAATTGGCCGTATTCGGCGTAGCCGGGAAAAACCGCAGGCGCGTAGTCAGGCTCGGCGACGTGGTCGCGGCTTCGGTTAAGGATGCTTCACCAAAAGGGCAGGTCAAAAAAGGCGACAAGGTTTATGCGGTAATCGTCAGAACCCGGAAGGAGACTCGGAGGAGCGACGGTTCGTATATTCGATTTGATGACAATGCTGCCGTGCTGGTGAATAAGGACAGCCAAGAGCCCCGGGGGACACGCATATTTGGCCCGATTCCGAGGGAATTGCGCGATCTGGGTTTTACGAAAATTATTTCATTAGCCCCGGAAGTAATATAAATACGATGCGAATCTACGAATGTCATGCCAATCTACAAATTGCGAATAACCAAACACTTAGCGTTGGGCCATTAGCAATTCGCCAATTGGCATAAATTAGCAAATTAGCATCATATTATTCTTATGAACAAACTGAGCATCAAAAAAGGCGATGAGGTCAAACTGCTTTCCGGCAAGGATAAGAACAAACGGGGCAAGATTATTCGCGTCCTGCCCAAGTACTCGCGAATCATTGTGGAAGGACTCAATGTGCATTTTCGTTTTTCACGCCCGAAAAAAGCCGGTGAAAAAGGCCAGCGGATGGAACTGCCAGGGCCCTTAAATATTTCCAAAGTGATGTTGATTTGTCCACACTGCGGCAAGCCGACCCGGGTGGCTCACGAGGTGAGTGATGAGGGCAATTTTAGACGCTGTAAGAAATGCGGCAAAACTTTGAATTAATTATGACAGATTTAAGAACGATTTATAAAGAAAAAATCGTCCCAGCTCTGAAGCAAGAGTTGGGTTTGCAAAACGCTTCCGCGGTTCCCAAAATCGAGAAGGTCGTGCTTAACGTTGGAGTCGGTAAAACTTTGAAAGATCCCAAATTTTTGGATATCATTATCGAAGACATCCAACGCATAGCAGGGCAGCGGCCGGTTAAAACATTGGCTCGTAAATCCATTGCTGGGTTTAAGATCAGGCAGAATCAGGTAGTTGGACTTAAGGTTACGCTGCGGGGCCGGCGCATGTATGATTTTTTGGAAAAATTGATTAGAGCTGCGTTGCCCCGTGTCCGCGACTTCCGTGGTTTGTCCAAGCAAGGATTTGACGGGTGTGGGAATTACAACATCGGCATCAAAGAGCAGAATGTTTTTCCGGAAACCGGCGACGAGCACATTGAGCATGCATTTGGGCTGGAGATAAACATTCAGACCAATACCGACAATGACAAGAAGGCGCTCGCTCTGCTAAAATCTTTAGGCTTCCCCTTTAAGAATGATTAGAGAATTAACGGATTAACGAATTGCGAATTGCAAATCCGTAACCCGTAATCCGTTAATAAATAATTTTTAAGCATTATGGCCACTAAAGCTCAAACAATCAAATCATTAAGATCCCGGACCAAGCCCAAGTATTCAACCAGGGTAGTTAGACGCTGTTGGCGGTGCGGCAGAAAGCACGGTTACATGCGGAATTTCAATATTTGCCGCATTTGTTTCCGGGAGCTGGCCTCCAACGGCGAAATTCCCGGCGTTACAAAGTCTTCATGGTAAACATATGACAGACCCAATTTCAGACATGCTAACACGAATAAGAAACGCATATGCCTCTCGCAAGACAGAGGTAGTGGTGCCGTATTCGAATTTTAAGCACAATTTAGCCAAAGTGCTTATGCACGGGGGTTGGATTAGGAATTTCGAAGTCGGCAATGACAGCAAATTCAAAAATTTGCAGCTTGAACTGAAATATACGGCCGAAGGTCAACCGGTGATTTCCGGAATTCAGCGAATCAGCAAGCCCGGACAGAGGATTTATAAAAAAACCACCGACATTCCGAGAGTGATGGGAGGGCTGGGCACTACTATCGTTTCGACCTCCAAGGGGCTGGTCACGGCTGAAAATGCGCGAAAGCAGAAAATTGGCGGCGAAATTATTTGTCAAATTTGGTAATAAACTTTATGTCACGCATAGGAAAAAAACCGATCACCATCCCTTCAGGCGTTACCGCCGAAGTCATAGACCAAATCCTTAAGGTTAAAGGGCCGAAAGGAGAACTGTCGCTTACGATTCATCCCAAAGTCAAAGCGGTGAAGCGTGATTCGGAATTGGTCGTGGAAGTGGCTGACAAAGCATCGAAACAAGAAAAGGCGCTGTGGGGGCTGTTTCGCTCGCTGATCAACAATATGGTCCTCGGTGTGACCAATGGGTACACTAAAATCTTGGAAGTCAACGGTGTTGGGTACAAGGCTGCGGTTACGGGTAAGTCGCTGACGTTGAATTTAGGTTATTCCCATCCGATCGAAATGGCTATTCCTCCCGGCCTCGAAGCCAAGGTCGACAAAAATCTTATCACAATCAGCGGCAGCGACAAACAACAGGTCGGGCAGTTTGCCGCGGTTGTTCGTTCCCAAAGAGAACCGGAACCCTACAAAGGAAAAGGAATTAAATATTCGGATGAAATCATTAGGCGCAAGGCTGGCAAAGTCGTGAAGGCAGTCGGTGGTGGTAAGTAATTGGCGAATTAACGGATTAACGAATTGTGAATTGATAATCCGTAATCCGCAATTCGTTAATAAATAATTATAAGAATATGGCCAGAAATAAGCAAAGACAATCAAGGCATCGAAGAGTTCGGGCAAAAATAAGCGGCATCGCAGCCCGCCCCCGCTTAAGCGTGTTTCGATCATTAAGCCATATTTATGTGCAGTTGATTGACGATGAAAGCGGCAGGACGCTTATTAGCGCGACCAGCCGAGAAGTGCCGGGTAAGAGCAACAAGACCCAATTGGCTGCATTGGTCGGGAAGTTGGCCGCGGAAAAGGCCTTGAAAGCGGGCATTTCAGAGGTCACTTTCGACCGCGGCGGTTATAAATATCACGGCCGGATAAAAGAATTGGCTGACGCCGCGCGGTCAGCCGGTCTCAAGTTCTAATTTCTAATTTCTATTTACTAATTACTAATCAAATGGCTAGACCTACAAGAGGCAGATCACAAGAAGCAATCAAAAGAGAATTCGACCAGAAGGTCGTCGAGGTCAAGCGCGTCACTCGCGTCGTGGCCGGCGGCAAGCGAATGAGGTTTCGCGCTTTGGTCGTGGTTGGCGATCGCAAAGGGAAAGTGGGAGTGGGAGTAAAAAAAGGCGCGGACGTCTCAGAAGCCGTAAACAAGGCCGTCTCACAGGCGAAAAAGAATATGATCAAGGTCAATTTGGTAAATGACTCGATTCCGCATGAAATGAAGCTGAAATACAAATCATCAGTGGTCTTCCTCAAACCGGCACGGCCTGGCACAGGCATCATTGCCGGCGGGGCTATCCGCTCAGTCTTGGATTTGGTCGGGGTTAAGAACGTTTTGTCGAAGATGCTTGGTTCGTCCAATAAGATAAACAACGTTTTGGCGACTTATCATGCTTTGGCGAAAATGAAAATAAGGGAAACGAACCACAATGCTTGAGCTATCCCAATTAAAACCGTATAAGGGCTCGACTCGCCGCCGCAAAGTCATCGGACGCGGGGTTGGTTCCGGCCACGGGACGTTTTCCGGCCGGGGTGCCAAGGGCCAGAAAGCCCGCAGCGGCAGCTCCATTCCAGTCGGCTTTGAGGGCGGTCGGATGCCGTTGCACCGGCAAATCCCCAAGAAACGGGGATTTAAGAGTTTGTCGCCCAAAGCCCAAGCGCTGAGTTTGGCTGATTTAGCGGTTAAGTTTTCAAGCGGAGAAACCGTTAATCCTAAAAATTTAGTCAATAAGGGTTTGATCAAGTCCCAACTCACAAGCGTGAAAATTTTGGGAGATGGAGAGCTTGCTAAGGCTTTGAATTTCGAGAATGTTTTGCTCTCTGCTGCCGCCAAGGCAAAAATTGAAAAAGCGGGCGGCAAGGTCACGTAATATGTCCAGACTATCACAACTTTGGAAAGTGAAAGATTTGCGGAACAGAATTTTGTTCGTCGCTCTGCTTTTGATTGGGACCAGGATCCTGGCTAACATTCCGATTCCCGGCGTTGAACTCGCCAATCTGAGAAATCTGCTTAATTCCAATCAGCTGTTCGGGTTGTTCAACATCTTCTCCGGCGGCGGTCTGCAGAATTTTTCCGTGGCCATGCTCGGGGTGGGGCCATACATTACTGCATCCATCATCATGCAGTTACTGACTATCATTGTCCCGAAATTGGGAGAGTTGGCCAAAGAGGGCGGCGAGGCCGGTCGGGCGAAGATTAACCAATATACGCGCTGGCTGACCGTCCCGCTGACCGTTTTGCAAGGCTATGGCACGATCATCTTGCTTACGCGCACGAGCGGCAGCGACCTCATTACCGAATTTTCGGCTTTCCAGTGGTTTGTGGCGTTATTATCCATCACTGCCGGCAGTATGCTGCTTTTGTGGCTGGGTGAATTGATTACCGAGTATAAATTGGGCAACGGCGTGTCCATGATTATCTTCGCCGGCATTGTTTCTCAATTGCCTCCGGCGATCCAGCAGGGTTATGTTAATCTCACGACCTCGACTGGCCAGCTGTCTTCCACCGGTGTCGTCACCGCTGTCGGCTTTTTGGCTGTGGCGTTTCTCGTCATCGCCGCAATCGTCGGTATTACCGAGGCTCAGCGCAATATCCCCGTTTCTTACGCCAAGCGCGTGCGGGGCAATAAGCTTTACGGCGGAGTCAGCACTCATTTGCCGCTGAGGGTCAACCAGGCCGGTGTGATACCCATCATCTTCGCCATTTCGATTTTGTTGTTTCCGGGACTTATTGCCAATTTCTTTTCACAGTCTCGCACGCCGCAGATTGCCTCGTTTGCCGCAAGCATCAACGATTTTTTCCAGAACCAGACTTATTACGGTATCATGTATTTCTTGCTGGTGGTCGCTTTTACCTACTTCTACACGGCGATCGTGTTTAATCCCGATGAAATCGCCGACAATATCCAAAAACAGGGCGGCTTTGTGCCGGGACTGCGGCCGGGTCGACAGACCGCGGAGTTTTTGTACAAGGTCCTAAACCGCATCACCTTGGTTGGAGCGCTGTTTTTGGGCTTGATCGCTGTTTTGCCTTATATCATCCAATCATTCACCAAAACTTCCACTTTGACTCTTGGAGGCACTGGCATTTTGATCGTCGTGGCCGTAGTGATTGAGATTATCAATCAGGTCAAGTCCCAGATGATCATGCGGGACTACGAAAATTTCTAACGCCTCAATCCATGTGAGGTGTTAGAAATGGCTTATTTAAGCCTTTTTTTATTTGTAATTTTTAGCTATAATGTTTGCATGAAGTTACAGAAAATATTTGTGGTTTTGGGGCCGCCGGGGAGCGGCAAGGGGACGCAATCGGAATTATTGGCTAAATTTTTAGGGGCACCCAGGATTGTTTTGGGTGATTTGATCAGAGAGTTTATCCAAGAAAATTCCGATGAAGCGCATGAAGCCAAGGCGCGTTATGACCAGGGGACCCCGCAACCCGATGCGATTGCCAGCATGCTTCTTGACAGGAAGCTGAAGGCTCTTGCCGACTCTGGCACCGTGGTTTTTGATACGTATCCCTTATCCATGGGCCAGGCAGAAGATCTGGACAGGATAGTGGAAGATATAAAAATTAAGGATCTAAGAATCGTTTTTCTCAATGTATCCGAGGAAGAGGTTGTCAAAAGGATAACCATCCGGGGACAGGGCCGTTCTGATGATGATCCCCAAATTGCCCGTCACAGGTACGAGGAATACGAGAAGCGCAACATCCTGATCAAAGAGCATTACAAAAGCAAAGGCGAACTGGTGGAAATTAACGGCGACCAGCCGATTGAAGACGTGCATCGGGAAATAATGCAAAAACTAGTAATCAGTAATCAGTAAACAGAATGAAAGAACGGCTCGGATTTGATTTAGTGCTGCTTGGAGGCCCGGGGTCTGGGAAAGACACCCAAGCCCGAATTTTGCAAGAGCGTTATTCGCTCAAACCGGTTGAATCCGGCAAGCATTGGCGCGCAATGGCAAAAAAAAATAATGCCGAGGGCCGGTGGCTGAGAAGAACCATGAACAGAGGTCAATATACGCCAGTGCCTCTGATGAAAAAGTTCCTAAAGAATCAAATCAGTACAGTAAGTTCAAATCGTGATTTGATTTTTGTCGGCAATCCCAGACTCAAGCCGGAGGCTTGGTTGCTGAAAAAACTTTTGAGTGAGAAGCGTCGGGATTTTTTTGTTTTGTTCATCAAATTGCCGGAAAGAGAAGTGTACAGACGGCTCAAAAAACGCTTATCCAAACATGAGCGCGAAGACGATTCAAATCTCGCATATATAAAGAAGCGGATGCAATGGCAGAATCCCGATACCAACAAGGGCATTAAATATTTTCAGTCAATCAATAAACTGCGATTTATTAAAGGCGACCAGCGTATTAAAAAAGTCGCTCAAGATATCCAGAAAGCCATCCATGATTACCAGCGATCCAAAAGAGCTTGACCTGCTTAGGCAATCCGGCCGGATACTTGCAAAAACTTTGGCGATTGCGCAAGCGCACGTCAGGCCTGGGGTTTCCGCTCTTGAGCTGGACCAGATCGCGGAACAGGAAATCAGAAGCAGTGGCGCTTGCTCCGCTTTTAAGAATTACAGTTCCATGAAAGGCCAAAAACCCTTTCCCGCAAGCTTATGCGTGTCGGTAAATGACGAGGTCGTGCATGGGATTCCCAGCAAGGATAAAATTTTGCGGCAAGGCGACATTGTTGGTTTGGATTTGGGGGTTGTGTACCAGGGATTCTACACCGATGCGGCGGTCACCGTTGCCGTGGGGAAAGTCGATATTGAATCATTAAGGCTTATTGAAACCGCCCGGATCGCTCTTAAAACAGCGCTCAAAGTGAGGGCCGGCGATTTTACCGGTGACATCGGGCAAACGATCGAAGAAGTAGCTCGGCAAAATAAATTCAACGTTGTTCGAGAGTTGGTCGGCCACGGGGTTGGAAAATCTGTGCATGAGGACCCTGAGGTTCCTTGTTATGGAAAAAGCGGCACAGGAACTAAACTTGTTTCGGGAATGGTTCTGGCTATAGAGCCGATGATTAACGCCGGGGCATGGAAAGTGATATTTACCGATGACGGCTGGACTGTCAAAACCGCTGACGGGAGCCGCTCAGCGCATTTTGAACATACGGTAATAGTAACGGAAAACGGTTGTGAAACGCTAACAAACATGGTATAATTAAGCTGGATTTTTTCTTATGCCTGAAATAAAAGGAACAAAAAATGCCATGCCAAGTTTGACTTCAGACCTTCCAAAGCGCGAGCCGAACCCTGAAGCGAAAATGATTTCCACTGTGATTTTGCTTTCGTTTTTGTTCGGTCTTGCCGGGTCGGTAGTGGGTCTGTGGTTCTTCCCGTCAATAAGCAAAAAAAGCGCGGGCAGTCCTGTCAGCGAGGTCAAAAACGTCTCGGTGAATGAAGATTCGGGTGTTGTGGAAGTGGTAAAAAAAGCCAGTCCGGCTGTCGTTTCCATCGTCATTTCCAAAGACTTAAACAAACTGCCCGGTTATTCTTCCTCTCCGTTTGATTTCGGGCCGTTTTTCTTTGACCCATTTTTCCAGTTTCGCAATCCCAGTGACCAAGAAGCCCGGCCCAACGTCCAGGAAATCGGCCAGGGCTCGGGTTTTATCATTTCATCTGACGGCTTGATCGCCACCAACAAGCATGTGGTGGCAGACACGGATGCCACCTATACAGTACTGACGCAGGACGGCAGGAAATATGAAGCTCAGGTTTTATCCAGAGACCCGGTCAATGACCTGGCCCTGGTCAAGATTGAAGCCGAAAACCTCCCGACTTTGATTTTGGGCGATTCGTCCAAGCTCGAAATCGGACAAAAAGTCATCGCGATCGGAAATTCCCTGGGCCAGTACCACAATACCGTAACAACCGGGGTGGTCTCCGGCATCGGCCGGACCATCACGGCTTCGGGTAGCAATATCCGCACAGAGCAGCTGGAAGGAGTGATTCAGACTGATGCGGCCATCAATCCCGGCAATTCCGGCGGGCCGCTTCTGGACATCGGCGGGTCAGTGATTGGGATCAACACTGCCATAGATTTACAGGGTCAATTGGTTGGTTTTGCCATTCCGGTTTCGGATTTGAAAATCGACCTCGAAAGCTTTAAGAAATTCGGCCGCATAGTCAAGCCGTTCTTGGGAGTGAGATATGTGCTAGTCAACGAATCGATTAAAGAAGAAAGAAAATTGACGGTTGGTTACGGAGCGTTGATTATCGGAGAAGGCAGGTCCAATCCGGCGGTGTTGGAAGGTTCGGCTGCGGACAAAGCCGGACTTAAGGAAGGTGATATTATCCTGGAAGTCAACGGCGTGAAGGTGGACCGCGAGCACAGTTTGGCGGCGTTGCTTAAGAATTATAGTCCCGGAGACACGATCAAGTTGAAAGTGCTTTCGGAAGGGAGCGAAAAAGAAGCGGCGGTAATTTTAGGCGAAAACAAATGAGGATATTGGCTTTGGATTGGGGGAGTAAGAGAATAGGCGCTGCAATCTCAGATGAAGACGGTAAAATCGCATTTCCATTGGATAAGGTTATAGAAACCAAAAAGGCAATTAATGAAATCAAATATATTATCGCTCGTTACAAAGTCGCTTGGATTCTAATCGGCATACCTAAAACAACAAGCGGGAACGAAGGGCATTCGGCAATGCTTACAAAAAATTTCGCTGATAAGTTATCAAGAGAAACAGGAATTCCGCAGAGTCTAGCAGATGAACGCTTCAGTTCAGTAGAGGCCCGGAAACTTTTGCATTCTCAAGGTTTGCATGATAAAAAACAAAGACAAATAATCGATAATGTTGCGGCTCAGATTATATTGCAAAAATATTTAGACGCGAAATAATTAATGAGTGAATTTCGACAGGATATCGTTTCCAAACACTGGGTGCTGTTCGCGCCCAACCGCGGCTCGCGCCCGGAGGATTTTACGTTGTTTCAAGCTGCGGCTGACCCTTCCAAATTAGACGAGATAGACGCACACTGCGTGTTCTGTCCAGGTAAGGAGGCGTTCAATCAGGAAATTGATTCTTATCCCAAAGGAAAGGATTGGCAGGTCCGCATTATTCCGAACAAGTATGAGGCTCTGGGACACCGCGGCGGACGAGAGCGGTCCGATTTTTATATAGTCAGGGAAGGGATCGGCGACCACGAAGTCATCGTGACGCGCCCACATAACGTCTTAACCGCTTTTTTGTTGGATGAGTTGATGGATTTGAATTTGAAGGTGTATCAGAAACGGATGCGGGATTTAAGCAATCATCCCGAGGTGCAATATGTCCACGTGCTTCAGAACCATGGGCGGGACGGCGGGGCTTCCATGATCCATCCCCACTCGCAAGTATTCGCCACCCCTTTTGTGCCGGAGCATTTGCATGACGAAGTGACAGGAAGTTTCGTGTATTTTATGCAAAACGGCGCATGCGTTTATTGCGAAATGATCCTCAAGGAACTGACAGACCGTGAACGGGTTGTCCTTGACCATAAAGATTTCTTGGTATTCACGCCGTTTGCGTCCCGGGTGCCGTATGCAATGCGCATTATCGCCAAACGGCATCGTGCAAGCTTTATTGATTTGTCGGACGAAGAGCGTCGTTCCTTGGCAAAGGTTTTGAAATTTGCATTGCAAAAGCTTTATTACAAGCTTCATAATCCGTCTTACAATTATTATATTCACACCTTGCCGGTTTCGCATTCGATTTTAACCCGTTATGATGACCGTAGTTACCATTGGCATTTGGAAATTCTACCCAGGATTAACGTGTGGGGTGGGTTCGAACTTGGATCGGACGTGTACGTAAATACCGTGCTGCCGGAAGTGGCCGCAGATGTCTTAAGACAACCTTAGCATAATTTTCAATTATCAAGATTTGAAAATTGAATTTTGAAAATTAATTGTAAATTGAAAACTGAAAATTGATAATTAAATTTATGTATAAAAAAAAGCTTATAGTCGCAAACTGGAAAATGAATCCCCAAACGCTGAGTGAAGCGCGCAGGATTTTGATGATCTTGGAGCACCGCGCGCCATTGATGAACAAAAGCGAAGCCGTAATTTGCCCTCCGGCTCTGTACTTGCCGGCATTTTCGCATTATGTGCACAGCGTAAAATTGGGAGCACAGAATATGCACTGGGAAGAAGCCGGAGCTTTTACAGGTGAATCTTCGCCGACCATGCTCAAGCCGTTCAATGTAAACTTTGCGATTTTGGGCCATTCGGAACGGAGATTGGGTTTGGGCGAGACAGACCAAATGGTCAATGTCAAGGTCAGGTCGGCGTTGAGGCACAAGATCATACCCATTGTATGCCTGGGTGCTGTGGCCAAAGCCAAAAAAACGGACATGAAAAAAATTGTAGCCAAGCAATTCCGCGCTACAATGAAGGGGATTGAAAAGAACGAACTGCATAAAATTGTGTTTGTTTACGAACCGACCTGGGCCATATCCACCAGTCTTCATTCCAAGCCGGCAGACGGCGAGCATGCGCGTGAGCTTATCATGTATATTCATAAGTTTGCGGGACCAAATTGCCGAGTGCTTTATGGCGGCACAGTAAATAAACACAATGCGAGGGAATATGCTCAGTATTCGGAAATTGACGGTGCCTTGGTCGGAGCTGCGTCTTTGGATCCAAATAATTTTTGGGAAATAATCAAGGAGTTCGAACGTGAAAGCATACATCGGGGCTGACCACGGGGGATATAAGCTTAAGGGAGAGATTAAGCGCTGGCTTTCGGAATGGAATTTTGAGTTTGAGGATTTGGGTGCGCATAAGTTCGATTCCAAAGACGATTATCCGGATTTTGCCTGGCCGGTGGCGGTGAAAGTTGGCAGCCAGATCGGCTCGTTTGGGATTTTAGCTTGCCGCTCAGGACAGGGTGAATGCATTGTGGCCAATAAAGCCAAAGGAGTGCGCGCTGCGCTTTGTTGGAATGAAAAATCTGCATTTGCCGCGCGCAATGACGACGACGCTAATGTTCTTTGCCTGCCCGCAGATTATGTTTCTCTTTCGGAAGCCAATAAAATCATCCACACCTTCCTGACCACACCCTTTGCTAACGAAGAACGCTTCAAACGCCGCGTCGACAAGGTGCGCAAAATTGACATCAATTTATAATGGCGGAGATAGCGCCCGCGATATTAAGCAATGACGTTTCTGATTTCCGCAAGAAGTATGCGGAGCTTTTTGCTCTGAACCATCTTTTTTCCAAACTGCATGTGGATTTTATTGATGACGAGTTTATACGTAACAAGACCGTCATGCCCAAGGATTTGGTTTTTTTGAAATCTTCGCCGCTTACTCTGATGGCGCATTTTATGGCTTTGGAGCCGCAGAAATATTTCGAGGACGCCAAGGCTGTGGGTTTTTCTTGGGTGATCGTGCATCACGAAGCCTATAGAGAGGAATCAGAACTTGCGGAAGCGATTGCACTGGCTAAAAAAATAGGGTTGAAAATTGGTATAGCGCTCAATCCCGAAACCCCGCTTTATACGGCTGCAAAATTTTTGACCAGAGTTGACCTGATTCAACATATGGGCATCCATCCTGGCGCTCAGGGCCGTCCATTTATCCCGGAGACAATAGAAAAAGTGAAAGAATTGCGGGCGTTGACCAAAAATGTCATAATTTGCGTAGACGGCGGCATCAAAGTTGGCATTGCCCGCCAGTGCGCCAAGGCTGGAGCGGACATATTGGTTGCCGGCTCGGCAATTTTTCGTTCCGAAGATGAAGAGATGGCGATTGAAGCTCTGCAAGCCGATATTGAAACATAAGCGGATCTTAATGAAAATTATTTTTATTTTTTTGGCAATCGCCTTGTTTATTCTTTCCGCCGGAATTGTGATTGATATACAATTGGACCCGGTATATTCTTCGGAGGAATGCTTACAAAACAGGGATGAAAAAATTATCTTTGGCAGCGGACTGCTGGATTATCTGAGGACGATTTTTTTTGATGTAAACGTTCGTGTTCCTGCGGTAGTGCCGGATTGTTTTACATTATATAGGTTGATCCCGATAGATTTTTTGCTTCTCGCGGCATTATTTACCAGTATGGCTTTTATTAAATTTAGAAAATACTGAATATGGATATTAGAGAACTGGAACAAAAAGCTAACGAAATACGGCAGGACATCGTCAAGATGCTGGTCACGGCCAAATCCGGGCACTCGGCCGGACCTTTGGGTATGACCGACGTGTTTACGGCCCTTTATTTTGGCGTCATGCAATATGATCCGCAAAATCCGGCCTGGCCCCAGCGGGACCGGTTTGTGTTGTCTTGCGGCCATATTTGCCCGGTGTGGTACGCGACTTTGGCGCATGCCGGATTTTTCCCGCATCATGAACTAGCGACTTTGCGAAAGCTCGGTACCCGACTCCATGGCCATCCGCACAACGAGGTTCTGCCGGGCGCGGAAAATTCTTCCGGCCCTTTGGGCCAAGGATTGTCGCAAGCCGCGGGCATGGCTTATGTGGGGCTTAAAATGGATCACAAACCTTGGCGGGTGTATTGCGTCATGTCTGACGGCGAGCAGGAGGAAGGCCAGATTTGGGAAGCCGCCATGTTTGCCGGCAAAAATAATTTACGCAACCTTACGGCCTTGATGGACCGCAACAATATCCAGATTGACGGCTATACCGAGGAAGTCATGCCGCTTGAGCCTTTGCGGGCAAAGTATGAAGCGTTCGGCTGGACGGTTCTTGAAGTCGATGGACATAATATCCGCGAAATTATTGACGCCTGCAACAAAGCCAAGGCCATTGCCGAAAACCCGACGTTGATTATTTGTCATACTATCCCTGGCAAGGGCGTGGATTTTATGGAATACGATTACAAATGGCATGGCATCCCGCCAGATGGCAAGCAAGGCCACGAAGCCTTGAAAGAATTAAGAACCCTGGGAGGGAAGATTAGGAGCGAGCATGAGTAGAAAATTAAAACGTAAAGAGAAGAGATTAAAACATTCAAGGCAAAATGCAAAACAGCGAAGTAAAATCTAAGATAGATACAAAAACCAGAGCGTATAATTTTGCGCTTGAGATTATTAAGTTAATAAAAATACTCGATCAGCGTGATCTAAGTTGTCAAGTTTTGTCCAAACAAGTTTTGAGAAGCGCAACTAGCATTGGGGCAAATATTATTGAAGCGCAAGCGGGCAGAACACGGAAAGATTTTGCCAATTTTTTCACTCATGCGTTAAAGTCTGCCAACGAGACTAAGTTCTGGCTGGGTCTAATGCGAGATGCTAATCTAGCTGATAAGAATAAGCTTGAAGTTTTATTAAAAGAAGTAACAGAATTATCCAATATACTAGCGGCTAGTATTTTAACCTTGAAAAAAGGATAGTTTTTAATTTTAAGTTGATGTTTTTCGTTTTTATCTTTACTCTTTAATCTTCCATGAGCGTTAAATTAGCCGACAATTTATTTTCCTCTGATATCAAACAAGCTCCAATCCGCAACGGATACGGCGACGGCCTTTTGATTTTGGGCAAAGAAAATCCCAATGTAGTGGTTTTGTGCTGCGATTTAACTGAATCCACGCGGTCTTTGGATTTTGCCAAGGCCTACCCGGATCGGTTTGTGGAGGTTGGCGTGGCTGAACAAAATCTGGCAGGCTTGGGCGCGGGCATGGCGCATGAAGGCAAAATTCCTTTTATCACCTCTTATGCGGTTTTTTCGCCCGGCCGGAACTGGGACCAGATTCGCGTGGCAATTTGCTATTCCGGCAACAATGTCAAGATTATTGGCTCTCACGCCGGCATTTCCGTGGGCCCGGATGGCGCGACTCACCAAGCTCTTGAGGATATTGCCATTACCCGGGTTTTGCCGCGCATGACGGTTTTGGTGCCTTGCGACGCGATTGAGGCGCGCAAGGCAACGGTGGCCGCGGCAAAAATTCAAGGCCCGGTCTATATCCGATTGGCGCGGGAAAAAACTCCGCAATTTACCACGGATGAAACGCCGTTTGAAATCGGCAAAGCATTTGTTTACCGCGAGGGCAAGGATTGCACCGTTGCTGCTGCCGGTCCGCAAGTTTATTACGCTCTTCAAGCCGCCAATGAACTGGCCAAAGAGGGGATTGAGTGCGAGGTTTTGAACATGGTTTCAGTCAAACCCATGGACGAAAGGACCTTGATCGAATCAGTCAAAAAAACCGGCGCAATAGTTTCAGCCGAAGAGCACCAAATCACCGGCGGTGTTGGCTCGGCAATTGCGGAAGTTTTGAGCAGGAATTTTCCGGTGCCGCAGGAATTCGTAGGCATGCCGGACAGTTTCGGCGAGAGCGGCGAGCCCAACGAACTTATTGCCAAATGGGGCATGGACGGCAAGGCAATTTTCAACGCGGTTAAAAAAGTTCTCAAGAGGAAATGATTTGGTAAAATTGTATATTAGACCTGTTGCCTTTTAAGCATTAATGATAAAATTATGATGTAAAAATACCCTTCTGATTGGACAGTGATGGCAGGGCTATCTAATGCAATTAGTCTCTACGGTCCCAGGGCCGATTTGGCCAGCATAACTATTAAATATTATGGCAGTCTTGCAAATCTTCCGCGGCCGGTTGAATACTTTGAACAGTATGTCAATGACCCCCAATATTTTAAGGACCAGAAAAAAACTGCCTTTACCACAGGATCGGCTACCTCGGCCATAACCGTTCAGGGCAGTCCAAGTTACTACGTGATCCTTGCCGGCTACAACGAGCACTTCTACGAGATTATTTATTATCCGAGATATGACCAAACTCTTGCTCAGCTGAAAGCAATCGTCGCCACATTTGAATTTACAAATTAACAAGAAATTAATAATTTTTAGGTTAATTGAGGCTTAATGGTAGATTTGAGCATGCTCGTTGACCCATTTGTGCCATGGCACAAATAGGTAGGCTCAATAAATTTAAAAAATATGCAAATAGTGGAAAAAGAGAAACGGAGCAAGGCGGAAATAATAAAAATGATTTTAACCGTAATCGCGGCAGCCGGGTTTGTGGTTGCCGTTGCGGTCTTGCCTGGCCTGCCCATGGCCTTGGCTCCTTTTTTGGGCAAAACACAAAAACGTTATCAACCGTGGCAGATCCGGCGCTCACTTAAGAGCATGGAAGACCAGAACCTGATTTCGATAACCGAGGAAAGGCATAAGACAGTCATTAAAATGACCAAGAATGGCAAGCAGAAACTTTTGAAGTTCAAAATGGACAAGATGCAAATTAAGCCGCAAAAAACCTGGGACAAAAAATGGCGCCTGGTGATGTTTGATATTCCCAAACAGTTCAAGCGAAACAGCTATTATTTTACTCGCCAGCTTAAGGAAATAGGGTTTTATCCTATGCAAAAAAGCGTCTGGGCATGCCCATACCCTTGCGAAGACGAAGTAGATTTTTTGAAAGAAATTTATGAAATTGACCGATATGTCAGGATTGCCATTGTCCAGGAACTGGATTTCCAAAACGATTTGCTCAAAAAATTCGGATTAAAAGTTTGAAACCAAGCAGATAAAGTCAGTTAACCTAAATGTGCCATGGCACATTTAGGTTGATGAGCTTATTTTATTTTTTTTCAATTTCTATACAATACAATGTATTTTTTACAATTTTCCGAAAAAGATAACAAGCGCGGCGGCCACGACCGCTAGCCCCACCTTGAACGACCGCATGCGCATATAAACATATCGAAACATTTTGGCGTAATAGATCAAGAGATTTTTTTCTTCGGAAAATTGGCCGCTGGGCGGGCCTTCATAAAGCATGTATTGTTTCTTGCTGAATGGCCACAGCCACATGATGCCATGTTCGATCGTGTCCACCAAAAGATGGCTCCCGGCTCCTCCGGCTATTGCCACGGCGAAATATTTGCCATACAGCGAATTGGCCAAAAAGTAAACCAGCAGAATAAATATAATCCAAGGCAAAGGCGCGTGGCTTGGGAAACTGCGATGGCTGACTTTGCCCATTTTTAACGAGCGCATCAGGCCGTAAGAAATAATCATGTCCCAATCCACGATCACGGCCCAAAACAGGCTCCAATAAAGCAACGACTGAATCTGATCAGGCATCAACGCCGGGTTTATAATTTTCAGCAAAATAAAAGTCAAGACAAACCCGGCCGCTGCGTGGTCATAAGGCATCATAATGTTATCTTATATCTTTTGCGCTTTCTTTACCCCGTTGGAAGTATATCCACTTCTAACGGGGTTTACAAATTTGATTAAAATCTTTATAATTTAGATGTCTTAAGGCAAATTTCTGAAACAAAATCCATGAAATACGACATAGTTTCCATCGGCGATTGCACGATTGACGCTTTTATTGAATTGCACGAGGCGAGCGTGCATTGCGCGGTGGATCATACGGATTGCAAGCTGGAGCTTTCTTACGCGGATAAGATTCCATATGAGAAGTTGACTATGCTGCCGGCGGGCAATTCCACCAACAATGCCGTGGGCTCGGCGCGGCTTGGCATGAAAAATGCTTTTATCACCTCGGTCGGCAGCGACAACCAGGGTAAGCTGATCATTACCGAACTAAAACGGGAGGGCGTGGATACCGGATTTATCCATGTGGACAAGCAGGCACAGACCAATTTTCATTTTGTCCTGGCTTTCCGCGGCGAGCGGACAATCCTGATTAAGCACAACAAGTTTAACTACCGATTGCCGAGCAGGTTGGACGCACCATGGGTTTATTTTTCCTCCATGGCTGCAGGGACGGAAAAATTTCACAAAGAATTTGAGAATTTTTTGGAAAAGCACAAGGGCGTTAAGCTGGCGTTTAACCCAGGAACTTTTCAAATCCGAATGGGGCATAAGCTGAATGGAATTTATAAGCACACGGAAATTTTATTTCTCAACCACGAAGAAGCGCAGCTGGTATTGAAGCAAAACACGAAAAACGTAAAAACCCTGCTCAAGGGCTTGCACAAGCTGGGCGCCAAAATCGCCGTGATTACAGATGGAAGGGATGGCTCCTACGCTTCCAATGGATCGAGTAAGGTTTGGTATCTAGAGGAATTTGTAGGGCCAAAAGTGGAGGCTACCGGAGCTGGTGACGCGTATGGCTCGGCTTTCACTGCCGCCATGTTTTACGGCCGCAGCGTAGCCGAAGCCATGGCTTGGGGCACTGTAAACGGCGGCAATGTCGTCATGCACGTCGGGCCGCATAAAGGTTTGCAGACCAAGGCGCAGATTGAAAATTATTTAAGAAAGCACTCAAAGTTTAGGGCGAGGGAGATATGAGCCTATCCCAAATTTAATTTGGGATCCACTTCGATAATTAAAACCAAATGGTATTAATAGCTGTAGTGGATCCCCGATCAAGTCGGGGATAGACCAAATGCTTATGAAAATATTTGTTACTCGAAAAATTCCTCAAGTGGGGATTGATATGCTTAAGCAAGCCGGGCACGAAGTAAAAATTTCGCCGCTTGACCGGCCCCTGTCGCGCGAGGAATTGATGCTGGAAGCAGCTGGCTGTGACGCCTTGCTTTCCCAACTGGTGGATAAAATTGACGGTGTTGTTTTGGACACTATTGGACCGCAGCTGAAAATCGTGGCCAATTACGCGGTCGGCTACGACAACATCAACATCAAGGATGCGGCAGCGCGACACGTTTTGGTCACAAATACCCCAGACATCTTGACCGGTTCAGTGGCAGACCATGCCTTTGGCCTGATGCTGGCTGCGGGTCGGCGGATCGTGGAATCAGACCGGTTTTCCCGCGCCGGCAAATATACCGGCTGGCAGCCGTTTTTGTTGCTGGGCCAGGATGTGTTTGGTAAAACTCTTGGAATTGTCGGCACCGGCCGGATCGGCGCGGCTTTGGCCGAAAGGGCGGCTAAAGGCTTTGGCATGAAAATTTTATATCATGACCAAAAACCCAATGACCAGATTGAAAAAGACTTGGGCGCCAAGTTTTGCACGCTGGAAGAACTTTTGAAAAATTCGGATTTTGTTTCGGTCCACGTGCCGCTGCTGGATTCTACGCGCCATATGTTTGGCGCGGCGCAGTTTGAGCTGATGAAAAAAACCGCAATTTTCGTCAACACCAGCCGTGGCCCGGTGGTGAATGAGGCAGCCCTCCGCGATGCCCTGAAAAAAGGGGACATCTTTGCCGCCGGCATAGATGTCTGGGAGCATGAACCGGAATTAACGCCGGGATTAGCCGAACTTGAGAATATTGTCATCACGCCGCACACCGCCTCCGCCACCATCGAAGCCCGCGACAACATGAGCCGCGTGGCCGCAGAAAATATCATTGCGGCACTGAAAGGCAATACTCCTCCCAATATTGTAAAAGCCAATAGTTAGCGCTATAATACATTCATACAGTCGTGTATGAATGTGAAATAAAAAATGACAAAACTATCAAGATTACATTTAGACCCGCAGCACTTCGGCCATTATGTGAACAATTTATGGTCAGCCTTTACTTTAATGGATTCCAAGGAGGATGTTCGTTTGCTGTTTAAGGATTTATTTACACACACAGAATATAAGATGTTTGCTAAGCGGTTAGAAATCGCTAGGCGCCTCATCGATGGTCAGACATACGAAGAGATCATGGATGCCCTGAAAGTTACCGCCAGAACAATCACAACCGTTAATAATACGCTGATGACCCGGGGCGAAGGATTAAAGAAGGTTCATCAGAAATTGGTTGATTTGGAAAATAAATTCCAGAGAAAACGCGAGGAGAGACAGACGATCCTGGAAAGGCGAGTTCGGAGAAAAATGCCGGCTGAAACGTTTTTGGCGGATTTGGTCACCGAGGGCATTCCGGAAGTTAGTCGTCTTATCACAAAGAAACTTAAGCAGCGTTCAGCAAGCAGAGATTTACAGCTATAATTTATAATACATTCATACAGTCGTGTATGAATGTAGAACGGAAGTATGGAAAATCAACAGGGAGTGTCACAGAAAAATATAAGCAACCAACCAGTGCCGACCTTGCCGCCAAATAAGAATTGGCTTAGCCGCCACATGGTTTTAGGCTACGTGTTTTTGGGGCTGGTTTTTGCCGGCATTGTCGCTGGCGTCTTTTATTGGCAATATGGTTGGACGTTTGGGAACGATTGTTCAAGAAAAGAAATTTTGGCAGTAAATAATGATGGCGAGACTAAAAAGTTTTATAATTCCTGTTTGCCTCCAGGATGGAGCCCGGCCGCTTGGTTTGAAGACACAAATCAGCTTGACTCCGACGCTTCGGTCGGAGCAGGCGAAGCTGCGAACTGGCAGACCTATCTTAGCCCGTTTTATGATTTCAGGTTCAGATTCGAATACCCCAGCGATTGGGTGGACAGGACTGATGAATACGGCAGTAAAGATAAATATCTTGTTCTAAGCACAAAAGAATCCGGATTCGATACACTAAAGTATGCCGGAGAATTGAAAGATTATTACGCCTGGCTAAAGATTCCGTTTGGACCTGTAGACGTGGGGACAAATATGACGCAATACTCGCTGTCTTATTGCAGCAATCCCAAGTCCTTGACAATCAGCGGAGCGAAGGCGCTGCGATGCCGCGGAGAGATCGAGGCGGTTTCTGGATTCGCCGCAAACAAGGCTATGGAATATTTATTTATTGAGAAAACAACCGGAGTTATGCTAATATCTATGACTATCCGAGGCGATTTGACGCAAGAGCAGCAGGATGAGTATGCTAGAGTTTTTGACCAAATTATTTCCACTTTTATGTTCGTCAGGTAAGTATTAAACCACGTGGTTTACGTATACGTATGGCCAGGCCGATAAATAATATTCGCAAGCTAACTAAGATTGGCAGAAGTTCTTTGGGAGTGTTGCTGCCCGCGGAAATGCTGCGGCAGCTTAAGTGGCGCGAGCGGCAGCGGCTGCTGGTCAAAAAAATCCCGGGCGCGATTGTCATCCGGGATGCAAAAACAAAAAGGAGAAAATAATTATGTATATCAAAAAACGCATGAGATCAAAATTGATTCTGTTAGTCCTGTTTGCCCTGGCATTTCTGTATTGGCGCGGGACCAAGGCCATTGCCAACGAAAAAAATCTGGAATGCGAGTGGCATCTGGTTTACGCCATCTGCAAGCAGAAAGGCAAGGCCACGGAGTTGCCGAGCATATTTGATGTGCTGAAGGCGGGAGCCAAGTTTTGACAGCGATACGAAGCCACGAATTGGACATTCGAATGCCACGAATAGTATCCGAAAGGCGCACTACGAAAGCGCGCATCCGAATATGCCAAAAATAGTTGAAGCAAAATTATCTTATAAGATTAGTGGTTTATGCTTTAGAGTAGCGAAAGAGCTCGGACGTTTCTGTAGAGAAAAGCAGTATGGCGATAGATTTGAAGAGTTACTTAAAGAAGAAAAGTGGGAATATGAGCGAGAGTTCGAAATTAGTAAACTGAACAAAAATTCGCCGAGAGGCAACAAAGTAGATTTTTTTGTCGAGCGCAAAATTTTCGTAGATTTCAAAGCAAAGACTTTTATAACCAAAGAAGATTATATCCAAATGCAGAGGTACCTTAAAGCGGCAAATTTAGAACTTGGTTTGATAGTAAATTTCAGAGGCTCTTTTATTAAACCCAAGAGGGTTCTTAATCCGGATTTTGTAGTTTCGGATCATTCGGATGTCCATTCGTTAATTTCGAATCGCTGATATGCTCGTACACATTGGAAAAATCGTAAACAAAAGAATAATTGGCAAATATGCCATCCCGGCTTTCAATACCCAGGATTTGGAAATGACACAGGGGATTGTGCGGGCGGCGGAAAAGCAGAAAGCGCCGGTGATCATCCAAACCTCGGTTGGGGCTTTGGAATATGCCGGCATGGAAGAGCTGGTTTCGATAATCAAGATTGAGGCCAGAAAAGCCAGAGTCCCGATTGCCCTGCACCAGGATCACTGCCATGATTTCAACCTTATTAAAAAACTGATAAACTTAGGATACAGCAGCGTGATGATTGACGCCTCGCATTTGACTTATAAAGAAAACGTGAAGCTGACACGAGTCGTGGTTTCGTACGCCCACAAAAGAGGTGTCTGGGTCCAGGCCGAGCTTGGTCGGATTTTGGGCAACGAGGATTGGCAGAAGGTCAAGTCGGGAAAAGATTTGATGACTGATCCGGATGAAGCCGCAAGATTTGTGTCTGAAACACGGATTGACACTTTGGCGGTGGCGGTTGGTTCGATGCACGGCATTCCAGTCAATCCGAAAACCAAAAAAGTATTAACGACGCTCAAGGAACATATCGATCTTGAACGCCTTCAAGCGATTCGCAGGAAAGTCAAAATCCCGTTGGTTTTGCATGGCGCATCCGGAGTGCCGGATCAGCAAATTCGCTTCGCCGTCAGAACTGGTGTGGCGATATTCAACATAGACACTGATTTGCGGGTGGCATTCAATCGGGCACTTCGCGAAAATCTTAAGAAGCACTTATCCATATATGACCCTCGGAAAATTTTGGCCCCGGCAACTGATGCGCTCCAGGACGAAGCTGAGAAAAAAATTAAAATATTAAAAGCAAGCAATAAAGGTCGCCGCCCCGATTAAATCGGGACGCCGCTCAGCCGTGTTGAGCGAACCCCGCCCATCGAAGATGGCGGGAGCAAAGAAAGGATAAAAAATGGCAAAACAAAATAACCACTGGCTTTATAAGAAATATGATTTGGAAGGTTGGTTGCTCAAGCATTTCAACTTCGACGATGAAAAAGAATACATCATCTTTCTGATCTGGGCGCTTTTTGTGTCCGTATTTTTGACAAATTTCATCTAAAGCCAAAATGAGTCCGATACGTGTTGCAATCAACGGCTTTGGCCGGATAGGGCGTTCTGCCTTCAAAATCGCCTTAACCAAACCCGAACTCAAGGTCGCGGCTATCAATGATTTGACGGAGCCGAAAGTTTTGGCGCATCTCCTGCGCTACGATTCGGTTTATGGCGTTTATGAAAAAAAGGTCAGCTTTGACGACAGGCACGAACGAGCCAGTTCGGTTTCGTATTCAGTCGGAAGTCTGATTGCAGATGAAATTAAAGTTCCGGTGTTTGCCGAAAAAGACCCGGGCCTTTTGCCGTGGAAAGATTTGGACGTGGACGTGGTATTGGAGTCCACCGGCAGATTTGTGACTACGGAATTGGCCAGCGCGCATTTGAAAGCCGGGGCGAAGAAAGTAATTATTTCAGCGCCGGCCAAGGACGAAGGAATTACGCTAACTTTCATCATTGGCGTTAATGATAGGGGTTACCAGAACCAACAGATTATCTCAAACGCTTCCTGCACCACCAATTGCATCACGCCGGTGGCCGCCATTTTGCATAGCAAATTCGGGATCAAAAAAATGATGATGTCCACCATCCACGCCTATACCGCGGAACAGAATTTGGTGGACGGTCCGCCGCCTGGCGGCAAATCAAATGACTTGCGCCGCGCCCGCGCCGCCTCGGCCAACATTATCCCGACTACAACCGGAGCAACCATTGCCGCTACTGAAGTCATCCCTGAGCTTAAAGGCTTGTTTGGCGGAGCGGCTTATCGCGTGCCAGTCACTTGCGGTTCGCTTTCGGATTTTACCGCGGTTCTGCAGCGCAAGGTCACGGTGGATGAAATTAATAAAGTTTTTATGGAAGCGGCCAAAAATCCCATGTGGGAAAAAGTTTTGCAAGTGACGACTGATCCGATCGTGTCGTCGGACATTGTCGGCAATCCCCATTCGGCCATTGTTGATTTGTCGCTAACGCAAGTCGTGGACGGCGACCTGGTCAAAGTCGTGGCGTGGTACGACAATGAGTTTGGGTATGCAAACAGGTTTGTGGAGCAGGCAATACTTATTGGCAAGAACTTATAGTTTAGCGTCTTACGGTAACGAAGCCCGTATCGTTGAGAGTTAGACGTAAAGCGTCACCGTATGACGAAACGGGCATCGCAGCCCTTTAACTTATTACTAAATGATTAAGAGCATTACTTCTGTTAAAGTGCAAGGCCGGCGCGTGATAGTTCGCGTCGGGTTTGACGTGCCTCTGAAAAAAAATATCCATACCGAAGAATGGGAGGCGGCGGATGATACCAGAATCAAGGACGCTCTAAGAACGATCGAATATCTGATTCAGAATCAAGCCAAGGTCACGCTGATTTCCCATTTGGGCAGGCCGGAAGGCCGGCAGGCTGATAAAAGTCTGTGGCCTGCAGCAAAGAGACTGGGCGAATTTTTGGGCATGAAAGTAGTCAAAATTTCCTCCGAATTGCCGCACTATCCCATCCCGCATATTTATTTTTTAACAGAAGATATCACTAAGCACGACTATTCGAAATTGCCGATACCGAATGGGAGTATATTGTTTTTAGAAAACCTGAGGTTTTATGCCGGAGAAGAAGAAAATGACCCGGAATTCATCCAAACCCTGGCCAAGTTTGGCGAACTTTACGTCAACGAGGCGTTTTCTGTCAGCCACAGAGTGTCCGCTTCTACCTATGGATTGGCGGTAAAACTTAAATCCTATTGCGGGATCGCGTTTGAACGGGAGATCAAAGCCTTGTATAGACTTTTGAGAAACCCGACCAAACCCATGGTGATTTTGATTGGAGGGTTAAAAATTTCCGACAAAGTCGAAAGTATGAGAAATTTACTCAAGGGGGCTTCTCACATTCTTCTGGGTGGAGCCATTGCCAACACTTTCCTAAAAGCGAAAGGGTATGAAATTGGCAAATCCAAATTCGCCGATGAATCCTTGGCCAAGGAACTGACGCGAAATTTTAAAGAAAAAATAATTCTGCCAGTGGATGTGGTGGTTGCTCATTCTTTGGAGGATACACCTCACAATGCGGCTGTAAGCAAGGTCATGCCGGAGGACATAATTCTGGATATCGGCCCGGAAACGATTAGAAAGTTTTCTGAATATGTCAAAAATGCCGTGACATTGGTCTGGAACGGCCCCTTTGGCATGATCGAGATCAAGCGGTATGCATTCGGCAGCGAATCAATGGCGCGGGTTTTTGCCGGTCGCTCCAAAGGACCGGCTTATGGCGTCGCGGGCGGCGGGGAAACTTTGGAAGTTTTGAATTCGGCCAAAGTCACCCAGTTCGTGGATCATGTTTCCACCGGCGGCGGCGCCATGCTAGAATTCCTAAGCGGCAAAAAACTTCCTGCAATTAAGGTGTTGGAGGCCAATCATGCCTAAAATTACGATAAAAAACACATTTGCCCGTCAGATCTTGGATTCGCGGGGGATTCCGACTGTGGAGGCCACGGTGGAAACCGCCAAGGGCAGCGGGACTTTTGGCGTGCCGGGCGGGATTTCCACGGGCAAGAACGAGGCTTTGGAGCTGCGCGACGGCGGTACGGCTTTCAGCGGCAAGGGCGTAAGTCAGGCGGTTGATCATGTCAACAATGTCATTGCCAAGAAATTGCACGGCATGGACGTGCTGGCCCAGGGCAAAATTGACCAGGCTTTGATTGATCTGGACGGCACTCCTAATAAAGCCAGGCTGGGAGCCAATGCGATTTTGGGCGTTTCCGGCGCGGTTTGCAAAGCCGCTGCGGCTGCGAAAAAAGTTCCAGTTTACAAATACATAGCATTTTTGCATAAGCATAAAAAGGGCTGGAAATTACCCCAACCTTCGATTTTGCTCATTGAAGGCGGCTTGCATGGAGACACCAATCTTGACATTCAGGAATTCATGGTTATCCCGCAAGCGGATTCAGTTGCCAAGGCAATTGAAATGGGCGCGGATATTTTCCAATCTCTTCGAAAAGTCCTCAAACTTCATCGGTTGGACACGGATTTGGGGTTTGAGGGCGGATTTGCGCCGAACTGGGAGGGAAATGGCCAGGCGTTCGATATGATTATGAAGGCGGTTAAGGAAACTGGATACAAAAGTGTCGGCCTGGCCATTGATGCCGCGGCCAGTGAATTTTATGACGTCAACCACAAGGAATATGTATTGAAGGCGGATCATACCTCCTTGTCCGCTGAGCGCTTGGTGTCGCTGTATAACCAATGGGCCGAGCAATATCCGATTGTGGCGATTGAAGACGGGTTAATGGAAGAAGATTTTGAAGACTGGCAGATGATGCAGGATCGCTTGGGCAAGAAAATGCTTTTGATCGGCGATGATTTGTTCACAACCCAAAAATCGCGGTTGCAAAAAGGAATTGATCTTGGCATTGCCAACGCGATAATCATAAAACCAAACCAGGTTGGTACGATTACTGAAACTCTTGAGACTGTCGCTTTGGCTCAGAAACACGGATACAAAGTCGTGGCAAAGCATAGAAGTGGCGAAACCAACGATGATTTCATCGCTGATCTTGCTGTCGGCATTGGCGCGGATTATATAATGTCGGGATCGGTGGCGAGAGGAGAAAGAGTGGCAAAATACAACCGGTTGATGGCGATAGAAGAAGAATTAAGTTCTAAGTTCTAAGTTTATAAAGTTCCGAAACTTTATAAACTTTCAACTATTTTATGACTTTCCAGCCTTTCAAAAAACTCGTCCTGGTCGTCCTTGACGGTTTTGGCATTGCCACCGCGTCTCACGGCAATGCCGTGACCTTGGCCCAGCCTGCCAATATTGATCATTTCGTCAACCATTATCCCAATACCACCCTGCAGGCTTCTGGTCCTGCTGTGGGCTTGCCGTGGGGGGAGATGGGCAATTCCGAAGTCGGTCACCTCAATTTGGGGGCGGGCAGAATTGTGGGGCAGGATTTGTCCCGTATTACGCTCTCCATCGAAGATCGGAGTTTTTTTAAGAACCAGGCTTTTTCGGCGGCAGTGGAGCATGTTAAAAAGCATAATTCCTCTTTACACTTGATGGGTTTGGTCAGCCCCGGCGGCGTACACAGCTACGACGAACATCTTTATGCGCTTTTGGGTTTGGCTTCCGAATCGAAGGTGAAAAACGTCTATATCCACATGTTTACGGATGGCCGGGACACCCCGCCGCAGATTGCACTGGAATCTTTGGAGAAACTCATGCATAAAATCAACACGTTCGGGACCGGAAATATTGCATCGATTTCCGGCAGGTTTTATGCCATGGATCGCGCCGAACATTGGAATTTAACCGATCTTGCCTACAAAGTCATGGTCATGGGGAATGGCCCAAAAGCAACCTCAGTCAAAGCGGCTATTGAAGAAAATTACGCCAAACACATCTTTGACGAAATGATTCCACCGACGGTGATCATCCAAAAGGACGGCAATCCGGCCGTAATTTCGGAAAACGACGCGGTCATTCAATTCAACTTTCGTCCCGACCGAGCGCTGCAAATGACCAGAGCTTTGGTCGAGCCGGGGTTTGATAAGTTTCCTTCGGTTAAGCAGTTTAAGAATTTATTGGTCGTGACTATGACCGAATATGCCAAAGACTTGCAAGTGAAAATCGCTTTCCCGCCAATGGAAATCCTAAATGGGCTGGCGGAAGTGGTCAGCAAGCAAGGGTTGCGGCAATTTCACGTCGCTGAATCGGAGAAATACGCCCATGTGTCGGTATTCTTTAACGGCGGAATCATCAATCCTTTTCCGGGAGAGGACCGCGAAATTGTCACCTCGCCCATGTCGAACTATCAAAATTACCAAGACATTCCGGAGATGTCCGCCTACAAAGTCACGGACGCGCTATTGTCCCGGCTTAACGGCAATTACAGTTTTTTCCTGGTCAATTACGCCAACCCCGACATGGTGGGCCACACGGGCAATGTCAGCGCCTCCATTCAGGCAATCAAAGTCATCGATGAATGTTTGAAAAAATTGGCGGATGCTTGCCTGGAACAGGATATTTGCATGATCATCACAGCCGACCATGGCAACATCGAGGAACTCTTGGACATTCGCTCCGGCGGCATGGACAAGGAACACTCCACCAACCCTGTGCCATTTATATTGGTCGGGCGGCAGTTTGAAGAAAAAAAACCCAAGGTCGGTGGGATCGTTTCTCTGTCTTCGGTCATTCCCGTAGGCGTGCTTTCCGACGTATCGCCGACCGTGCTGGAATTGATGGGTATGGCTAAGCCTGCAGAAATGACCGGGATTAGCTTACTGCCACAATTACTAAAACAAATTTAAACTATTGATATGGCTAAGAAAATACTTGTCATTGACGACGACCAAGAGCAACGAGGGCTTTACGCCGAACTGTTTCGTCAGAATGGTTTTACGGTTTATGAAGCGGATGACGGATTGGAAGGATTGGAAATGGCGCTGGCACATATCCCGGACTTGCTGTTTACTGGCATTATCATGCCGCGCATGGATGGATTTGAGCTTATTCACAATTTGCGCAACAATGTCGCCACAGCCGTCACTCCCGTGATTTTGTTCTCACATTTGGGGCGGGAAGAGGACAAGCAGAAAGCTGCCAAGCTTATAAACGTCAACTTTATGGTCAAGGGCTATGATAATCCTTCTAAAATTTTGCAGAAAGTCAAGGAACTTTTGAATCCGGCCAAGCCCAAACCAGTTGTTCCCTCAGACGATGAGCAAGTCGGGAGAACGACAATTTGAGATGAAAAAGTGGAAATTGAAAAATTTGCCTCAGCAACAGCCAAACCTGCCGGAATATCCGGCGTTTGTCTTAAAATTGCTCAACTTGCGCAGCCTGTTTGAGGCTGAGGAAATCCGGGGTTTTTTGGAGCCCGAGTATTACAAACTTCATGACCCGTTCTTGTTTCGAGAGATGGAGAAGACAGTGGAGCGTGTCAAATTAGCAATAACAAATCAGGAAAAAATCACGATTTACGCAGACTATGACGCGGATGCGATTACCGCCGCCAGCGTGGTTTTTTTGGCGCTAAAAAAACTTGGCGCCGTCATTGATTGTTATATTCCGGACCGATTCGCGGAAGGTTATGGCGTCAACAGCGATGCTGTCAAAAAAATTGCGGAAAGCGGAAGTAAGCTGATCATCACGGTTGATTGCGGGACCAATTCAGTTGCCGAGGCCAAACTTTGCCAGGAGCTGGGGATTGATTTGATCGTCACGGACCACCACGAGGTCACAGGGGAATTGCCAGGGGCTTACGCTTTGATCAATCCTAAGAATCCAACGGACAATTATCCGTTTCGATTTTTAACAGGCGTAGGCGTCGCTTATAAGCTTGTGCAGGCTTTATTCTCCACAGACCCAAACCATCCCCGAAAGGAGGGTCAGGCAAGTAATCGGGGATCTCAGCAAGATTCCCGCTCAACTCAGCGAATTCTCAGCGGGAATGGAGTAGCGCCTGGCTGGGAAAAATGGCTGCTCGACCTCGTAGCCATTGGGACTGTGGCGGATTGTCAAAGTCTAACCGGAGAGAATCGCATTCTGGTTTCATTTGGCCTCAAAGTTTTAGCCAAAACCCGCTGGCTTGGAATTAGGAAGCTTTTGGACGTTTCCCAGGTGTCAAAGATTCCCTTTGACACTTTTACATTGGGATTTATTTTGGCGCCCCGCATCAATGCCGCGGGAAGGATCAAGCATGCGGATTTGGCATTCAAGCTTTTGGTTAGCGAAGATGAGGCCGAGGCCGGCCGGCTGGCCTTGGAGTTGAACGATTTGAACAAGCAACGGCAGACGTTGACAGAGCAGGTGTTAAGCGAAGCCCGCGAGCAGCTTTCGCTGATGCCGGACAAGAAAATTCTGCTGGCTTATGGCGCCGATTGGCCCAAAGGAGTAGTGGGTCTGGTGGCTGGCAAACTGGTGGAAGAATACGGCCGGCCGGTGCTGATTTTGCGCAAGGAAGAATTATTGGCTACCGGCTCCGGCCGCTCAATTGGAAATTTTGATTTAGTGGCGGCACTTAATTCCAGCAAGGATTTGCTGGTGCGGTTCGGCGGGCACACCCAGGCCGCCGGGTTCACTTTGGCCTCCGAACACATCCCAAGTTTTCACCAGAAGCTTCTGGAATACGTGGAAACTGTCAGCGCCGAATTCGAGCCGCCGGTGTTAGAGGTCGATTGCGAACTAGCCGCAGAAGACATTACTGCGGAAAATTACGCTTACATAAAAAAAATGGCGCCGTTCGGCGTGGATAACCCCAAACCAAAATTCGTTTCCTGTGGCATGGAAGTCGTGGAGTGCCGGACGGTAGGCAACGGCAGCAAGCACTTGAAGATGCGGCTTAAACTTGCCGGCAAATTTATCGGAGCCATTGCCTTTGGCCAAGGTTTTCTTTCTGATAAACTTGTTTCTGGAACCAAAATTGACGCAGTCTATGAACTCGAAGAAAACTCCTGGAAAGGCAATACGAATTTGGAATTAAAAATTGTTGATATTAAGCTTTAGAAATTTTGCTGGTGTAACAATTGGGATTTTTTCGAAAGTTTTCAATTGCAGCAAATGCCTGTCCCCAGAAATTATATACTCGGCTTTGGCTTCCAGAGCTGTTTCGAGTATTTTATTATCGCTTGGATCATCAGCGACAATGTCAAATGTTTTGCTTGGATAACAAATTTCAGAAGCGGCAACTAATTTATCGGCAAGGACTTCGGCATCAACATTCTGCTTAAGGGCTTGTTTGGCTATTTGCGGATAATTGACAACACGGAACAATTCCTCGATTGTCGCCGGCGAAAAGCCTAAAGTTATCTTGCGAGCGTTGATTAGGACAAAAAGCTGCTCTAAGGACTTTCCCCAGAGCAGCATGGAAACTATAACATTAGTATCGGCAAAGATTTTCATTCACGAGCTTTTGCCAAGGCTTTATTTAGGGTTGATTTGGCGACCTTTTTGCCCAATCGTCGCCAAGCTTTAATTTCTTGAAGTGAAAAAATATTGCTTGTCTTGGGTACCTTGGTAATAGTCGCAGTGTTGTCAGTGATGCGTAAAAGAACCTTGCTGCCCTTCCATGTTTTGGGCAGTAAAATGCTGTTTGATTTGATCTTCGTAATTACTGCTTGTGTCATATTTAAATTCTATCCTCTCTTGACAATTTTGTCAAAAAGACTCTGTTTTTAGTGGAATAAAAAAAACGCGCCGGCAGACACATGGGCCTGTGGGGCAGCAAGGCTTTGGGCAGAGAGATTATAGCACAAATATGCTAAACTATAATTATAGAGATAATTATATAATTTGTTACGTAATTTATGGCCAGACCTGTAAATTCAATCAGAAAATTGCAAAAAATCGGGCGTTCCGGCTCGTTGAACCAAGATTTAGTGTCAAAGGGCATCTTTGACACTAAAAATTATGCCAAATAAGATTACAATCTACACGGATGGCGGGGCGCGGGGGAATCCCGGGCCGGCGGCGATTGGGGTGGTGATTTATGGCGTTGGCGAGAAGCCCTTGCGCCAAGTAGGCGAGCATATTGGCAATGCCACAAATAACCAGGCTGAATATCAGGCTTTGATCCGAGGCCTCAAAGAAGCTGAAAGTTTAGAAGCCAAAGAATTAACCTGTTTTTTGGATTCAGAGTTGGTGGTGCGCCAGCTGACCGGCAAGTACAAAGTAAAAGAGCAAGAACTGAAACTTTTGGCTGCCGAGGTTTTTAAGCTTTCGAACAAGTTTCTGAGCGTGGAATATAAGCATGTTCCGCGGGAAAAAAATAAACTGGCGGATAAGCTAGTCAATGAGGCTTTGGATGAAAGCACTTAGCGTTTAACGGCAGCGCTGCGCGTATCGTCTGACGGCGGCGTTATGTGGCCGCTTGACGTTTGACGTTCACCGATACGCGCAAGCGCAGACGAACAACGATTTACCGTATCCGATATTCCTTAACCTCTGTCTGACCCATCACATACAGCCTCTCGCCTTTTTCATCTATCGTAAAATCTACCCCGGCATCTGTGATTGTATAAACATTCCGGTGATCCCGGCCATCCAGTTCAATGGCTTTGATCCGGCCTTCGTTTTGGAAAAACATGTAGCCGGTATGCCAGTTGAGCCTGGCATTTCTGATTTCCGAAACGCTGCGGAGGATAAGATCAGGGCTGTCATTGAGGGGGTCGAGAAGCAAAATTTCGTTATTATTGGATAATACAATCCTTTTAGATTCATCATCCCAATAGGCTTCCCTGACCGGTTCATAAATTTTTTCTAAGCCCGGGTTTTGTCTAAAGAGGATTGAATCCTGGAGAGTGAAGCTGAGTTGGCCCGCCTGGATTAAACCCTCCGAAATTGGGAAGGCTTCATTTTTTGGGACTTCGGCTTGTGTTTCCGGCTGGGGTTGCTTAAGAAAAAGGGTAATAAATTCGCGGTTGGCGTTGGCCCAGGTCGCCAGCTGGCTTTTGATTGAAAGTCGCTTGGTCCAGGAACTGTAACCCTCTTTTTCGATGCGGATGACATAATCGCCAGGCAAGAGGAATCGGATGGTCAAAGGAGTCAAATTTTTTTGCGGCTTATCGTCGATAAAGACCGTGGCATGTTCCGGCTCGGTTCTCACCACCAGAGTCCCGGTCTTGATCAATTGCCAACTTTGCAGGTCAAACTTAAAACCCCGAGCAAACATGATTAGAGCCGGGGTTACAATTAGGAATACCACCACCCCGAAACCTACAAGTAATAGCCGATTTCGCAGTTTCATAAGCTATTCATTATTTTACTATTTTTTGTTAAAATACCCAAGCTTATATATGGCTAAATTTATTATAAACGGCAATAAACCGCTAAACGGGGAAATAACAGTCGCGGGGTCAAAGAACGCGGTTTTGCCCATGATGGCGGCCTGCCTTTTGACGGCGGACGAGTGCATATTGACCAATGTGCCCAAAATCCGCGATGTGGAAACCATGGCGTCATTGCTTTCGGATTTGGGCGCAGAAGTCAGTTTGGGAGATCACCGCCTCAGCATCAGGGCCGCAAAACTTTCCAAGACCGAAGTTAATCCGGATTTGGCTGCCAAATTGCGCGGATCCATATTGCTTTTGGGGCCTTTGTTGGCCCGGAAGAAAAAAGCCGCCATGATTTTGCCAGGCGGCGATTTGATCGGCAAACGGCCCGTGGATGCCCATTTGCGCGCTTTTGAGGATTTAGGAGCCGAGGTGAGGCAGGGAAACGGCATTGAGCTTAACTGCGAGCAATTAACAGGCAATAAAATCGTTTTAATTGAATCATCGGTCACAGCCACGGAAAACGCGTTAATGGCCGCGGTTTTGGCCTCGGGGACAACCATAATCAAACTGGCGGCCATGGAGCCGCATGTCCAGGCTTTGTGCGAATTTTTGAACAGAATGGGGGCCAAGATTTCCGGCATCGGGTCGCCGACTTTGGTCGTGGAAGGCGCGCTTGAGCTTCATGGCGCCACCGCCGAACTTATTCCGGATTCCAACGAGGCTGCCGGTTTTATTACCTTGGCCGCAGCTACCAAAAGCGACGTGGTCATTTCCCGATTGAATCCGGAATTTATGGAAGATTTTTTGCTGAAACTGCGGCAGATGCATGTAAATTTTGAAACCGGAAAAGATTATATCCATGTGTCGCCGTCCCAAAAGCCTTATACTGGCTCTAAAATCCAAAGCGGGTTGTATCCTAAGTTGGCTTCAGACGACATGCCGCCCATGGCCGTGCTGGCCACGCAGGCCGAAGGTGAATCTTATATTTTCGAATGGCTTTACGAGAACCGTCTCAGCTATGTCCAACAGCTTAAAAAAATGGGTGCCAACGCGGAAGTGTTAGACTCCCATCAGGTAAAGATCGCTGGTGTTACTCCCCTGCATGGTGCTAAAATAATAGGCCTTGACATTCGGATGGGTATGACCATGATAATTGCGGCTCTGGTGGCCACTGGACAATCCGAGATAGGCGGAGTGGAGCATATTGATCGGGGGTATGAGCGATTAGAAGAAAGACTGCAAAGCTTGGGCGCGGATATCAAGAGAATTGATTAATTGCGAATTAACGGATTGCGGATTGACAATTCGTTAATCCGGAATTCGTAATAAAATAATTTATAACTATGTTTCTAAAGAGAATCGGCATAGATTTAGGCACAGCTAATACCTTAGTCTTCGTGCCGAAAAAAGGCATTATCATCAATGAGCCAACAGTGGTGGCTATTTCAACCGTTGACAACAAAGTTTTGGCTGTGGGCGCGGAAGCCAAAGAGATGCTTGGCCGAACCCCGGACACCATCGTGGCGCACCGGCCCATGAAGGACGGGGTGATTGCGGATTACCGCGTAACCGAGGCCATGTTGCGGTATTTTATCAACAAGGCGGCGGGCAATATCCGGTTCTTCCGGCCGGAAGTCATGATTTCTGTGCCAGGCGGCATTACATCGACTGAGCGCCGCGCCGTGGTGGACGCCGCTACCGCAGCTGGCGCCAAGGCCGCCTATGTCATTAAAGAGACGGTGGCTGCTGCCATAGGTGCTGGAATAGATATTTCGACGCCTTCCGGTAACATGATTATCGATATTGGCGGGGGCACGACTGATGTTGCGGTGCTGTCTTTGGGCGGAATTGTGACCCAGACGTCCGTGCGCGTGGCTGGTAATAAGCTTGACCAGGCTATTGCTGAATATATTCGCCGCAAATATGGCTTGGCGGTCGGGGATCGTACGGCTGAGGAGATAAAAATCAAAATTGGCTCGGCTTTGCCCGTGGATAAAGAAACCACGATCGAGATTCGCGGCCGGGATTTGATTCAGGGCCTGCCCAAAACCGTACAGGTTTCGACCAATGAGGTTGTCGAGTCCATCCAGGAAGAACTGCGCGAAATCATCAAAGCCGTAAGAACCGTCCTGCAGGAAACGCCGCCGGAGCTGGCCGCGGATATCATTGATAAAGGCATGGTTCTAACTGGCGGTACGGCGCTCCTGCGGAACATTGAGCGTCTGATTGGCCAATCCACCGGCGTACCTGCTTATGTGGCTGATGATGCTATTTTATGCGTAGCCAAAGGAACGGGTGTGGCACTGGAAAACTTGGAGAGTTATAAGCGCAGCATATTGGCGAGCAAATAATATCCCAATATCTTAGTATCCTAATATCGATATTGGGATATTATAGATATTAAGATATTATCCTCTTGATAGGCACAGCTTATTCACAGCCTGACAAAAAAGCCTGCAAATGTGGCTATTTTTTGTAATTGAAAAAATATTTGACGTGATTTTTTACCCTAGTTAGAATGTTCCTACCATGGTCTTCGTAAGGGGCAACCCTTGCGAAGCAGGACGGCTCTAAAAAGGCTGTTCGATGGATCAAGAGATACTGGTTAGTAAAGGTACGCTGAAGAAGAAATGTCTTCGGTGTCAAACAAGTAAGGGAAACCTCTTGGACCTTTTCCTTCGGTCAGTGGAGTTCGTAAGGGCGAAGCTGACAAATCAGTACCACACCGATCTGTATGTAAAACGCCACCGATGAGGTGGCTTTTTACTAACATTTTTTCCACTTATCCTGATTGACGCCTAAGTTTGCTTTTGCGAAAATGGCTGAGGTTAAGCCTACCCAGTAATACAACTTCGATCGCTTTTGCGTTCAAATGGTCGGATCGATCAATGCCTGATCTTTCATCAACTATAACCGAGAGCTTGGTTATAGTAGACCGCAAAAGCGGATAAAACCATTTATCGAAGTTGATATACTGGGCCTAACAAAAGTCAGCATGCGCTCTCGCTTGCTGGTTTTTTGTTGCGACGCTCCGGCGTTGGCGGGGCTTTTGTCAATCCTGATAGAAAATGCTAAAATTAATAATATGTGGGGAGACATTTGCGGACACAAAAGACAACTGGAATTTTTGGAAAATGCCATAAGTCGAGGCAAGCTTGCGCATGGGTATTTATTTGCCGGGCCAGAGGGCGTGGGCAAGCGGACTGCGGCGAGGAGGTTTGCGGAGAGGCTTTTGGAGTTGGGTGTGGGGAGTAGAGATGACAAGAGCAACAGGTTCCATCCAGATCTTATAGAGCTGGATGGCACAGGCGGAATCAAGATTGGTCAGGTGCGGGAATTGATTTACAAATTATCCCTAAAGCCTTACAGCGCGACTTATAAAGTTGCGATCATAGACCAGGCGGAGAACATGACGGTTGAGGCTCAAAACGCCTTGCTCAAAAGCCTGGAAGAGCCCACGTCTTACACGGTTATTGTTCTGGTCACCGCCAACCCGCAGCGCCTGCTTAAAACCATTTCCTCGAGATTGCAGAAAATAACTTTCGGCGGCGCGGAATTCAAGGATTACGAAAATTTACTTCCCGCCAAACTTTCATCAGAGCAAAAAAGACTGATTGCCGCCTACGCCCCGACTCAACCGGGGATTGCGATGCGCATTTCTAGCGATGAAGATTTTTTGGCGCATTTGAGCGAGATTGATTCACAATATAATGATCTTATTTCTACTGATGAGATGCAACGGCTTCTTTTGGTCTCCGCGCTTGAGGATGAGGAGAACGATACGGTTCACTCAAAGATTCATTTTTGGACAGTTAAACTAGCTGAGGAATTGAAAACCAAACCTTCGGTATCGACCGCAGCCAAACTTAGAAATCTGTTGGCGACCACATTATTGCTCGACCAAAACCTCAACAGTAAGCTCGTGCTGACGAACTTAATGCTTAATAATGAATTGAATGCATAAATTCATATTGGCACTCCTATCAACGATATTCATCGCCGCCAGCTGTAATTTGGCTGACCCGTTTTCAATAACGACCGGCAGCCGCGGTGTATTTAAGTCCGAAGACGGCGGCGAGAGTTTCAGGGCTTCAAACGCGCTGGAAAAAAAGGGAAACATCAACAATGTTTCCGTCAATTCCCTGACTTTTGATCCCAAGAATCCCGAGGTGATTTATCTCGGTTCCGCTTCCGGCATTTATAAAACGGAAAACGGCGGCCAAAACTGGAGATATTTGCTGTCGGGAATGTCGGTTGCTGACATTGCGGTCGAGTTGAGCAAACCCACCACCGTTTATGCCGCCGGGCTCTCGGGTAACAATGGCAAGATTATCAAAAGCGTGGATGGCGGCGTGAATTGGACGGATTCTTATACCGAACCTTCCAAAGCGGTGTCAGTCACGAGCTTAGCTGTGTCGAATTCCGTGGTTATCGGGGGGTTGGCGAGCGGGGAGATTATTCGTTCCTTCGATTCCGGCAACACCTGGCAGGCTTCGCGCGATTTCCAAAATCGTATCATCAAAATCAAGTTCAACAATCTCAACACCGTTTATGCGCTTGCCAGAACATCAGGTTTTTATAAGAGCACGGATTCCGGCAACAGTTGGACTCTTATCTCTTCCAGTTTGACCACAGACAACATATCAACGGGGCAGGGATCATTGCCGCATGTTTCCCTGTTTCATGATTTTGCCTTGGACTTGCGGCAGACCGGGGTTATTTACCTCGCTGGCGAGGAGGGGCTTTTCCGGACGGTCAATGACGGCGCTGCTTGGAATATGCTGACTCTGCCGGTTCGGGATCAAGCACTCAAAGTTTCGGCAGTGGCAGTCAACCCCGGCAATTCCAACAATATTTTCGTCAGTATCGGCTCGACTATTTTCAAAAGCCTAAACGGCGCGATTACCTGGGAGACCAATGAATTGCGCACCGAGCAGGCGATCAGGGTCGTGACCATTGATCCCAAGGAGCGAAATATAGTATATTTAGGACTCGGAGATAAGAAATGACCATTGACCTCACAAAAAAAGAACAAGAATTTGCCAAAGCCGTTCAGTATTTTAAGTCTGAACTTAAAACCCTGCGCACTGGGCGCGCCTCCACGCAGCTTGTGGAGCATCTCGAGGTTGAGTATTATGGCGCCAAAACGCCGCTGATTCAGATCGCCCAAATTACGGTGCCGGAAGCTCGCTCAATCGCCATCCAGCCATATGACAAAAACGCGCTGAAAGATATCGAAAAAGCAGTCCAGACTTCCAATCTTGGCATCAATCCCATCAATGACGGAACATACATCAGGCTCAACATCCCGCCGATGACTGAGGAGCGAAGAAAGGAGATGGTAAAAATCGTGGCGCAATTGGCGGAAAAAACTCGCGTTTCTATCCGCAACATCCGCGAGGAAATTTGGAAGGACATCCAGAAGCAGGAAAAAGACGGAAAAATTTCGGAAGACGATAAAATTTCCTCAAAGCAGGATTTGCAGAAAATGGTGGACAAGTTTAACGAGGAGATTAAAAAATTAGCAGAAGCGAAAGAGAAGGAAGTATTGACCATTTAGTTAAACGTTTAACGGCAGCGCGGCGCGTATTGGTAAGCGTTAAACGGTAAGCGGCCGCAAAACGTAAGCCGTAAGACGATACGCGTGGCGCCGACGAATAACGCATTACTGCATGATTCTACTCACGATTATCATTTTTATAGCAATCCTTGGCCTCCTGGTTTTTGTCCATGAACTGGGGCATTTTATTATGGCCAAACGGGCCGGCATGCGCGTGGAAGAATTCGGGTTTGGCTTTCCGCCCAGATTTTTCGGGATTAAACGAGGCGAAACCATTTATTCGATCAATTGGATTCCACTGGGCGGTTTCGTCAAAATTACCGGCGAAGATGGGGCTGAATCCCAAGACTCCAAAAGTTTTGCCAACAAATCCGCTTGGCAGAGATTTTTTGTCTTAGTCGCCGGAGTGTCGATGAACGTGGTTTTGGCCTGGATTTTAATCGCAATAGGCTTAGGTTTGGGTTTGCCGACCGTGATTCATGAAGGCGAAAGCTTGCCTGCCTCGGCCAGGGTTAAAAACCCGTCGATTACAATCATAGATTTAGCTGCTGATTCTCCGGCATCGTCAGTAGGGATCAAGGCCGGGGACAGTATTATCAAAGTCGGAGGCGAAATCATTGCCAGCATTGAACAGCTGCAGGAGCTGACGCGGCAGAATGTTGGGAGACAGACAGTGTATGAAATCAGGCGCGGAGATTCGACATTTGAAAAAAACTTAGTGCCCAGGGAAAATCCGCCGGAGGGTCAGGGTCCCTTGGGCATAGGTCTGGCAATGGTGGCGCGAGTTTCTTACCCTTGGTACCAATTATTGCCCCGCGGGTTTGTTTCCGCTTTCAGCCTGGTCGGCGTCACGATATCGGCGTTTGCTGAAGTGATTGGCTCCTGGCTTCAGGGCGCGTCTGTGGCTGTGGCTGTGTCAGGACCGGTGGGAATTGCGGTGCTGACCAGAGATGTGGCTGAACTTGGCTTTATTTATATTCTGCAATTCACCGCCCTGCTTTCCATCAACCTGGCGGTAATCAACGCCGTTCCGTTTCCTGCCCTGGACGGCGGCCGGGTCTTGTTTTTAGCCATCGAAACCATCCGCCGTAAAAAACTCCCGGCCAAAGCCGAACAGGCAGCCAACACCATCGGCTTCGGCCTGCTGTTGCTTTTGATGGTTCTGGTCACTATCAAGGACGTCAGCCGCTATAGCGAAAACTTCAAAAATTTGTTCCAGAGAATTTTCTAGAGGCCAAGGCTCAACCGCCGGTTGAGCCTTTAAAATTTCGTTTATTTAATATTAAAGCAACATTTTATTGCGCCAGGCGCCTGGCGCATTAAAGTTTCCTGTCAATCTGGACAACGCAATACTTCACTGCTTCAGTGCAGTGAAGTATTGATTGGGTTGTCCTGGTGTCCTTTAGGGGTGTCCTTTAGGGTAAAATAAAAACCTCAGAAAGGGGAATAATGGGTGTAAAGGGAGTAAGGAGAGAAATGGAGTAAGGGGAAAAAGGGGGGCGAGGAGGGAAGCTTACTTAGCCATCCTCTCCTCGCGTTTGAGGCGGTGATCTGGGCATGAAACCTAGATCAGATCATGCCCGCCTGCCGTGCGAGAACGGCGACCCTGTCGTGGATTGCTCTGGCGATGAGTTTTTGCGCCTCGCGTTCGAGTCGGCACTCGACCAGAGTCTTGACGAAGTCGTCGGCTCTGGGAATGACAACTACTTAGTGAACGTCGCGGCGGTATTGTCGCCTGTGGCGGGAGCGGCGGCGGTGATGGACACCCACGCTTACGCCAACCCACACCAAGGCTCCATACAACACGGCGAAGGCCCAATCGCGGTGGCCAGAAGCGGTCAGAGACGCTGCGATCAGAGCGATCGTGATGGCGAAAGAGAACCCCTTGATGAGTTCCTTCATGGTTCCTCCTGAGCCTTGAGTCGATGATGAATCGGTACGCACAGCACTGAGCAGTTAAAAATAGGATTTTTTGCCCAAATTGTCAAGAGAGGGTATAATTTAGACATCATTTGAATTTATGCGCTTGGCACTTTCAGGGAGGGGCATCCTCCCAGATAAGCGTTTAGCCAGGAGGATACCCCTCCAAAAACTATGCTCCAATCTCAATTATTTACAAAAACCCTTAGACAGGCGCCTTCGGGCGAAGAAACAGTAAATGCCCAGCTTTTGACGCGGGCGGGGTTTGTCAAAAAACTCATGGCCGGCGTGTATTCGTATCTGCCGCTTGGCTTGCGGGTTTTGAAAAACATCGAGCAAATCGTCCGGGAAGAAATGGATAGAATTGGCGGGCAGGAGATCCTCATGCCGGCGTTGCATCCGGCGGAAATCTGGAAGAAAACCGGAGCTTGGGAGAAAGTGGATGTGCTGTTTAAGCTCAAGAGCCGCACGGGTAAGGATTATGCCTTGGGCCAAAGCGAAGAAGAGGTGGTTACCCCTTTGGTGATGCAATACATCGAAACGCACAAAGATTTGCCCAAGGCCGTCTACCAGATAGGTTGGAAGTACCGCGATGAACTGCGGAGCAAATCAGGTTTGCTGCGCGGGCGCGAGTTTTACATGAAGGACATGTACAGCTTTCACGAGAACCAGGCAGATTTTGACAATTTTTATGACGTGGTCAAGCAGGCTTATCTCAAAATTTTTAAACGCATCGGCTTAGTGGCCAAAGCGACCGAAGCCTCGGGCGGCGGTTTTAGCGAGAAGATTTCTTATGAATTCATGGTTTTAACCGACGCCGGCGAGGACAACATCCTGTATTGCGATGCTTGCGAGTTTTGCGTTAATGTGGATATAGCCAAACAGAAAGCAAACGATAATTGTCCTAAGTGCAGGAACGGTAAACTGAATGCAGCCACGGCTTCGGAGGTGGGCAATGTCTTTGATTTGGCCCAAAAGTACGGCAAAGATTTTGAACTCGGATTCAAAGGCCGCGGCGACGAAAAGCAATATCCGGTCATGGGCTGCTATGGCCTGGGGGTTTCGCGCCTCATGGGCGTGATTGTGGAAAAATTCCACGATGAGCGGGGTATCATTTGGCCTCAAGCGGTCAGCCCATTTGATGTGCATTTGGTTAGCATTACCAAAGATTCGAAAAAAGCCGAAAACATTTACAATGCTTTACAGGGTGCCGGTGTTTCGGTACTATTTGATCAGCGGGACACAACGCCAGGAGTGAAATTTGCTGATGCGGATCTGATTGGGATTGTTCATCGTGTGGTCGTTTCGGATAAAACGCTAGAAAAAGAAAGCGTGGAATTGAAAAAGCGAAACAGCGATAAAATCGAAATAATTGAGATTAAGGAGTTGCCCGAGAGATTAACCAGACATGCCGATTTTAGACGCAATCTACAATAAATTTTCTAAAGACATTGGAATTGATCTTGGCACTGCCAATACCCTTGTGTATGTCAAAGGCAAGGGTATTGTTATTAATGAACCGTCAGTTGTGGCCGTCAACCAGAAAACCAAGCAGATATTGGCCATTGGCGAAGAGGCTAAGCGCATGGTCGGTCGCACCCCGGCCCACATCGTGGCCAACAGGCCGTTGACGGACGGGGTAATCTCGGATTTTGAAATCACAGAACAGATGCTAAGGTACTTCATCGAAAAGGTTAGTCCCACAGCTTTGGGTTTTTTGAACCGGCCCCGGGTGGTTGTGGGCATACCGTCCGGTGTGACCGAAGTTGAAAAAAGAGCGGTGCAGGACGCGACTCTCAATGCCGGAGCCAGAATGGCGCTTTTGATCGAAGAACCCATGGCTGCGGCGATTGGGGCGAGGTTGCCGGTCCAGGACGCCACTGGGTCCCTGATTGTTGATATCGGCGGCGGGACTGCGGAGATTGCCGTGATTTCCCTTGGCGGCATTGTCATTTCCAAAAGCATCAGGGTGGCGGGGGATGAGATGAACGAAAATATCATCCAGTTCGCGCGCGAAGAATTTAACCTGCTTCTGGGCGAGCGCACTGCCGAGGATGTGAAGATCAAGATCGGTTCAGCGTATCCGTTGAAAGAAAAGATGAAGGCCCAAATCCGCGGCCGTGATCTGGTCACGGGATTGCCAAAAGAAGTGACGGTTATGGACGACCAAATTCGACAAGCTTTGCAGCGGTCGGTGCGGGTCATAGTCAACAACATTAAAATTGCCGTTGAGGAAACCCCGCCGGAATTGGTGGCTGACATCATGGAGAAGGGCATAACTTTGGCTGGCGGCGGGGCTCTGCTTCGGGGGCTTGACCGATTGATTGCGGAAGAAACGCTGATGCCGGTGACCGTAGCGGACGATCCCTTAACCACAGTGGTGCGCGGGACGGGAATTGTACTGGAAGACCTGGACGCGCTCAAGGACGTCTTGGTCATCACCGAGTTTGAGCAAATTCCCCGCTAGCGTGCTATTTATGCGCTTTATCTACACCAAAACATTTCGCCGTCTGTTTGTCGTTTTGGTTTTAGTGGCTTTTATTATTGTCTCGGACGCCAAGGGATATTTATCGAAAGCCAAGGGCATTTTTTTTGAAGTGTACGGCGCGGGCACTAGCTTTATTTCCAATTCCGCAGCCAAAACTAAAAATTTTTTTGCCACATTTTTGTTGATCAAGGGCTTGTCGCACGAAAACGACCTCTTGAAACAAAAAGTGGATGAGTTGGCTTTCGAAAACGCGAGGCTCAAGGCTGCGAAGCAGGAAAACCAAACACTGCGGCGAGCCTTGAACTTTGCCGAAGAAACGGAGCTTGGCCTCATCCCGGCAGTGGTCAAATTCCTGGACCCCACGGGTTTCACTCAAACCTTGATGCTTGACGTCGCAACCGATGCCGAACTCAAACTCAATGCAGCCGTGGTGTCGCAACCGGGGCTATTGGTGGGCAAGATCACAAATATTTACGACAACGCCGTGGAAGTGACGTTGATCACCGACCCGTCTATCAAAATCAACGGTATTGTCGTTGATTCGGGCGCTTCAGGGTTGGTGACTGGCGAGCATGGTTTAAGCCTGAGATTCGACTTGATTACGCATAACGAGGTTATTAAACCAGGGGACAAAATTTTAACTTCTGGCTTAGCCGGTGATTTCCCGAAAGGGATTTTAATCGGAGAAATTAGCTCCCTAAGCTCATCTCCTTCGGAATTGTTCCAGAAAGCGTTTGTCCAGCCAGCCGCTGATCTTCGAAATTTGAAATTCTTATTTATCGTGGCTCAATGATTATTTTCATCCTTGCGGCATTGGTTTTGTTGATGATTCAAGGCGGCTTGTCTCAGGCGTTTGGTTTGACTGGCAACACGGTGTTACTTTTCGGTTTGTCCGCGATTTTTTATTCAAAAAAAAACCCCCTCACCATATCGTTGGTATTGGGGTTGATGATGGATCTTGCCTCAGGCTTACCTGACGGAATTTTTTTAGTTGCCGCGCCAGTTACCATATTTTCGCTTAAGTCGGCATTGAATCGATTTTTTTCAAAACGGGACCAGAGATACATCGAGTTTTTACTTGTTTTGGCATCAGTGCTGACCTTTTATCTCATTTCAATTTCCATGATAGGACTGTTCAACCTTCTGAACCTAAGCGCCTATGTTAACTGGAAGAGATTGATATTTGACAAGCTTTGGCTTGATTTGGTCTTATCTGCCATCTTTTATTATCCCGTGGTTTGGTATCATAACCGGACTCTTAAATTGTCGCGTCATGCCCGACCCGTTTAATCTCAATTTTTTTGGCGGCAAGAAGCTTAGAGAGCAGAAAAATCTGAGCTTTGACGAAGCTTTTTTGGATGTGCAAAATGACGACCCGCAAATCATGGATGATGAAAAAGACCGATTTGATTTGCGACCTCTGGTTTGGCTGGTTCTCATTTCATTTTTTGTCCTGGCCGGCAGGATTTACCAGCTTCAGATCGTTCATGGCGAAGCTTATCGGGATTTAGCAGAAGGAAACAAGCTCCGCGTGGAGTATGTGCTCCCGCCGCGGGGTCTGGTTTTGGATAAATATGAAAAAGTTATCGCGGCCAACATGCCGAGCTTTGAATTGGCTGTTAATATAAACCTTCTGCCCCGGGATGATGCGCAGCGATTGAGGGAAATCGAAGAAATCGCATTGATCTTGGGCCAGGACAAAGCTGAAATTTTGGATCGCATCAGCCAGGCTGTTCCTGATGCGTTTGGCAATCAAACTCTGGCGCAAAATATCACCAAAGAGCAAGCGCTGATCCTGATTGCCAAGCAGGATTCGCTCAAGGGGTTTGGGGTTGAAAATGCTTCTATCCGCGACTATAAGGATTCCGCGGTATTTTCCCATTTGGTCGGCTATTCCGGTAAAATCACGGCAGAGGAGCTTAAACAGTACCAGGGTCAGAATTATTTGCTCAATGATTATATCGGCAAAACCGGCTTGGAGATCGAATACGAAGAGTATTTACGAGGCATTGCCGGCAGAAAACAGGTTGAGATTGACGCTGCCGGTAAATTCAAAAAAAACCTGCCGGAAGTGCCGGCAACTGTCGGCAACAATCTCAAACTCAACATTGACTACGATCTGCAGAAAAAAATCTATGATTCGCTTTTGGAGATTATGCGGCGCGGTGGCAGTAAGAGAGCTGCGGCCATCGCCCAAGACCCCGAAACCGGCTCAGTGTTGGCTTTCGTTTCCCTGCCGGGATTTGACAACAATATGTTCGCGCGCGGGATTACTTTAAGGGAGTATCAAGCCTTACTGAATGATCCGAACATTCCGCTCTTGAACCGCGTTCTTTCCGGCACTTATCCGCCAGGATCCACAGTCAAGCCGATGCTCGCGATCGCGGCTCTCAGCGAAGGGGTCATCACGCCCCAGACCAGGATTTTGGATGACGGGGTTATCCGCATCGGCAATTTCACTTTTTACGGCTATGACCCGAAAGGTTTGGGCCTGATGGACATCTATTCCGCCATCGCGCGTTCTTCTGATATTTATTTTTACACTATCGGCGGAGGCAGCCCCAAAAGCCCGGTACAGGGCTTGGGGCCGGAGAAATTGGCACAATGGTATCGCAAATTCAATTTGGGTGAAAGATTGGGCATTGACTTGCCAGGAGAAAAATCCGGTTTGGTTCCTTCGCCTGGTTGGAAGCAAGAAGTGAAAAAGGAACAATGGTATCTGGGCGACACTTATCACGTCGCAATCGGGCAGGGTGATTTGTTGGTCACTCCTTTGCAGGTCAACAACTGGACCGCCACCATTGCCAATGGCGGCAAAATTATGCAGCCGCAAGTTGTGAGTGAAATCCAAACCCCTTCCGGCGAGCTGATTGAACGAAAAGCGCCCGAGGTTTTACGGGAGAATTTTCTGGATCCGCAATGGGTCAAAGTCGCTGCCGACGGCATGCGGCGGACCGTGCTTGCCGGCAGCGCGCGATCTTTGGCTTCCTTGCCGGTTGAGATTGCGGGTAAAACCGGCACGGCCCAGTTTGACGCCAGAAACCCAAGCCGGACCCATGCCTGGTTTACTTCTTATGCGCCATTTGCAGATCCCCAGATTGCCTTGACCATCCTGGTCGAGTCTGGGGGAGAAGGCAGTTCGGTGGCGGTGCCGGTGGCGCGGATGGTCTACGAGTGGTGGTATGACAATAGAATGAATAAGTAAACGGGCGTCGTTCGCGGGTTGTCTGTTCGATAGCAACGGGGTTGACAGCGTTTGCAATATAATTTAGACTTCCTTCATAAATTAAGGCCCAAAGAGGCCTTTTAATAGGTTGTAAAATGGGAAAGAAAGTATTATTGACTCAAGACGGGCTTAAGAAACTGCAGGATGAACTGCGGGTTCTCAAAAACGAGCGGAGAAAAGAAGTCATCGAGCGGATCCAGGAGGCCATTAGTCATGGCGATCTTGCGGAAAATGCCGATTACGCCCAGGCCAAGGAAGAGCAGGCATTTATCGAAGGCCGGATTTTGGAACTGGAAGAAATGGTCAAGAACGCCGAGATCATCAAGCACAACGGCGATCACAATGTCGTCAGCGTTGGCTCCACAGTCACAGTCAAAACAGGCATGACCGAGGCTGCTATCTACACCATTGTCGGGTCCAACGAAGCCAACCCGGCCCAGGGCAGGATTTCAAACGAATCGCTGGTGGGCAAGGCTTTGCTTGGCGCCAAGCACGGATCCAAGGTTTATGTGGAAACTCCAGCAGGAAAAACCGAGTACGAAATCATTGCAATAGAATAGGTAAGGGTGTATGTTGTTGTTATGTGGATAGCCACGATTATTGCTCTGGCTGTCATAGCCAGCTATTTTATTGGGCGGAAATTGGGCAAGAGGGCGGCGTTTAAGTACCTAAACCCCGAGCAGATGCGGGAGCGGCAGGAGAATCTGGACAAAATTTTGCACCACCTTTCGTATCACGATGACATAACCAATGATGAGGCCGCTGACTTGCTTGGCGTATCGCACGCCACCGCCGAGCGCTATCTGGACGATTTGGAGCATCAGGGCCGCCTGGTGCAGATCGGCCGCACCGGACGCAGTGTGAAATATACCCTCAAATAGTTGACTAACATAAGCCCGTTAAACACCTCAACCCGGTTGAGGTGTTTAACTGATTTATGGTATAATTAAGGCCACGTAACACGAATCACGTCACACGTAACATGTCTGAAAAAATCGAAGAATTAAGGAAAGTTAGGATACAAAAACTTGAGGCTTTGAAAAAGGCCGGGATTAATCCTTATCCGGTTGAGTCGAAGCGGGACCATACTGTGGGTGAGGCTTTGCAGCTTTTTGATCACGTAACACGTAACACGAAACACGTAACACTGGCTGGCAGGATTCGCTCAATTCGCACACATGGCAAGCTGACTTTCGGCAATCTTGAGGATGAATCGGGCTCAATCCAGTTTTTGCTGCGCGAGGACGTACTGGGTGAGAAATTTCGGCAATTCTCAGAGCTTTTTGACATCGGCGATTTTGCCGAGTTTACTGGAACCTTGGCCCTTTCGAAAACCGGGGAAAAAACCTTGGAAGCTGATAGCTATCAGCTATTAGCTAAAAGCTTGCGTCCTATTCCGCAGAATTACTTTGGGCTTAAGGACGCAGAAGTTAGGCTCAGAAAAAGATATCTTGATCTTATCGCCAACCCGGAAACGAAAGAGTTGTTTCGCAAAAAGGCCGTCTTTTGGCAAGTAATCCGCAATTTCATGATTAAGCAAGGCTTCCTGGAGGTTTGGACGCCGGTTTTGGAAGATGTTCCTGGCGGCGCTGATGCCACGCCCTTTATTACTCATCACGAAGCTTTGGACCGCGATTTTTATTTGCGGATTTCTTTAGAATTGCCACTCAAGCGACTTTTGGTCGGCGGTTTTGAAAAAGTGTTTGAAATCGGCCGACTGTTCCGCAACGAAGGCATTGACCGCGAGCATTTGCAGGAATACGACGATATGGAATTTTACTGGGCTTATGCCGATGACAAAGATGGTATGAAGCTTTCGGAAAAACTGTTCAAAGAAATTGTCAAAAAGGTTTGTGGCAGCATGGAAATCGAATACGAAGGACATAAGATTGATTGGGGTAGCAAATGGCCCAAGGTTGATTACTTTAAGGCGTTTAAGGATGCCACAGGCCTGGATTTGAATAAGGCTAACGAAGGTGATCTTCGTAAGAAGGCAAAAGAATTGGGTGCTGATGTGGAAGGTTCGGTTGGCCGGTTGATTGACGTAATTTACAAAAAGCTCGTTCGGCCGAAATTGATTCAGCCATGTTTCCTGGTCGGACACCCGGCGGAAATTTCACCGCTGGCAAAAGTCGATCCCAAAAATCCCAAAAAAGTCCTGCGGTTTCAGATTTTGGCCGCGGGCACGGAGCTGGGCAATGCCTGGTCAGAAGTCAATGACCCGCAGTACCAGAAAATGAGGTTTGAGGAACAGATGAAATTGCGCGAAGCGGGGGACAAAGAAGCGCAAATGATGGACGAGGATTACGTGGAAGCGCTGGAATACGGCATGCCGCCGGCCGTGGGCTTTGGCATGAGCGAGCGCGTGTTTGCGGTGCTGATGAACAAGTCAATGCGCGAAACCGTAATTTTCCCACCCATGAGGCAGGATGACTAGAGACCAGGCCTTGGCTCTTTTGGATGAGCACATAAAAAACCAGAATTTAATCAGGCACAACTTGGTGGTTGGATTTATCATGAAAGCCTTGGCGAAAAAGTTCGGACAAAACGAAGACGATTGGGAACTGGCCGGCACGCTGCATGACCTGGATTGGGAAAAAACCAAGGATGATTTCAAAAGCCACACCAAGGTCAGCAGAGAGATTCTGCAAAAGACGGATTTGAAGCCGGAAATTGTCAAAGCGATTTACGTCCACAACTGGGCGCACAACATCAAGCCCGAAACCCTGCTTGAGAAAACCTTGTATTGCGTGGAAGAATTATCAGGTTTGATTACCGCCGCCGCACTCATCCAGCCGGATAAGAAATTAGCCAGCGTGACCACTGATTCGGTGATGCGAAAATTCAGGCAAAAGAGCTTTGCCGCCGGCGTGAACCGGGAAATCATTTTGCTTTGCAAAGAATATATCGATATGGAATTGCCGGAACTGGTGGAAATAAGCTTGAATGCCATGAAGGAAAGGGCAGAGGAAATAGGATTGTAAAAATTTCTAATTTCTAATATCTAATTTCTAAAATGTCCAAAAAGTTGCTTATTGGCACCGGAAATCAGGCAAAGGTGAACAGTTACAAGAAATTCCTCAAAGATTTTAAGCTCGAAATCGTTTCGGCGGGTGATTTGAAGATCCCGGAACCGGAAGAAAAAAGCGAGACGTTTGAGGAAGAGGCGATCAATAAGGCTAAATATTATTTTGAAAAATCCCACCTGCCGACTTTGGTTGACGATGGCGGCATGGAAATCGATGCCTTAGGCGGCGAACCGGGAGTGCGAAGCCGTCGTTGGCTGGGGCATGAAATGAAGGATCAGGAAATCATTGCGGAAGTTATGAGGCGGATGCAAGGTGTTCCCGCTGAAAGAAGGACTTGTAAATTCAGCATAGTGATCGCGCTTGCCACCCCGTTTGGGATTTTTACTTCCCACGGCGAGATTGCCGGGGTTATCGCTGACAAGCCATCCGAGAAAATCATTCCGCGCTACCCGTACCGCTCCGTTACATTTCTGCCCAATTACAAAAAATACTGGTGCGAAATCGACGAGGAAGAAGAGAAAATTTTGGACCACCGCAAGCACGCCTTGGAAAAACTAACCGATATTTTTAAGGAAATTAGCAAACAGTAAACAGTAATCAGGAAACAGTAAATTATGCTGGACATAAAATTTATTAGGGAAAATCAAGAGGTTGTTCGCAAGGCGATCAAGGACAAGGGAACCAATCTTGAAGCCCTGGATGAAGTTTTAAGCCTGGACGACACGCGGCGGAAGTTGATCATCGAGACTGAGGCGCTTCGAAGCCGCCGCAACGAAATCACCAAAAACCTGAAGAAAGGCAAGGACGACAGCCTGGTCGACGAAAGCAGGAAAATCAAAGACAAGCTTTCCAAGCTGGAACTGGAGCTTAAGGAAGTGGAGGACCGGTGGCTCTTGGCTATGTACGAAATTCCCAACATTCCTTGGAAGGACGTGCCGGTGGGAGCGGATGAGACTGAGAATCAAATCGTGGCGGAGTGGGGCAAACCGAAGAAATTCAAGTTTAAGCCCAAAGACCATCTTGAGCTGGGAGAGGCGCTGGATGTCGTCGATATGAAGCGCGGCTCCAAAGTGGCTGGCAGCAGGTTCGGATATTGGAAGGGAGGCATGGCGATTTTAGAACTGGCCTTGATCCAGTTTGTTCTTAGAACGTTGACCAGCGAGCAGACCTTGAAAAAAATTGCGGACACGGTTGAAAAGGGCTATCCGGCCAAGCCGTTCATTCCCATCATTCCGCCAGTGATGATCAAGTCTGACATTTACCGCAAAACCGCGCGTTTGTCTGATGCGGATAAAAATGAGCGTTATTATCTGCCGGACGATGATTTGTATCTTATCGGCAGCGCCGAACACACGCTGGTTTCCATGCATGCGGACGAAGCTTTGGACCAGAAAAATTTGCCCCTGCGCTATGTCGGTATTTCCACCTGCTTTAGGCGCGAGGCCGGCAGTTACGGCAAAGACGTCAAGGGTATGATCCGCTTGCACCAATTCGACAAAGTAGAGATGGAGTCTTTTGTCACCGCTGAGAATTCATTCAAGGAGCACCAGTTTTTCGTAGCGATTGAGGAGTATCTGCTGCAGGTTTTGGAAATTCCATACCAAAAGCTGCTGAAATGCACTGCTGACATTGGTAATCCCAATGCCCGGGGAGTGGATTTGAATTGCTGGCTTCCCGGACAAGCACTTTACCGCGAAACCCATACGGCTGACATGATGACGGATTATCAAGCGCGCCGGTTGAATATCAAGATCCGCAAGCCTGACGGTGCCACGGAACTGCTCCATACCAATGACGCCACAGCCATCACCATGCGCGCCGCCATCGCCATAATGGAAAATTACCAGCAGGCTGACGGCTCCATCCTCGTCCCCAAAGCTTTGCAGGAATTTACCGGATTTGACGTGATTCAGTAATGAAGATTGGAATTTTTGACTCGGGTCTGGGCGGGTTGATGATTTTGAGGAAGCTTGCCCGCCAACTGCCCCAATACGATTATCTATATCTGGGTGATACCAAAAATTTGCCGTATGGCAATAAGTCCCAAGCTCAGATTTATAAATTGGCGGTGAGGACCGTTGAGCACATGTTCAAGCAGGATTGCGCGCTGGTGGTCATTGCTTGCAATACCGTCTCGTCAGAAGCGCTGCGAAAGTTACAGCAAGATTATTTACCTCATTCGCGATTTAAGGGCAGGAAAATTTTGGGAATCATCCGGCCGACCGTGGAAACTATCGGAAACATCCGTAGGGTGGGGCTCATAGGCACGCGCCAGACCGTGGCCTCTGGCGCATACCGCCGCGAATTAGAGAATATTGATCCCGACGTTAAACTATTTGCCGTTGCTACTCCCGCGCTGGTGGACCTAATCGAAGCTCAACGCCTCAACCGCACGGTTGAGCCGTTAAAAATTTACCTCAGACCGCTTATTGCCAATCGCATCCAGGCCCTGATTCTGGGCTGCACCCATTACGGGCTGATTCGAAAGCAAATTCGCGCTGGTTTGCCCAAAAATGTTAAGATAATCGCGCAGGAAGATTTGCTGTCTGGAAAGCTTGAAAGTTACCTCAAACGGCATCCGGAAATTCAAAGCCAGCTTGGCAAAAGCGGAAAAATAATCTTGGAAGTGACGAAATTAAACCCGGGTTATTCCAAATTGGCAAAAAAATGGTTTGGCAAGCATGTCCATCTCTCCGCGTCAAATAATCGTTAGCGGCTTATCAGTGACTTATTACTGCAACGAGCCTCCTGCTGCCGCAGCCACGGCTGTTTTTTTACACGGCTGGCAGGGCAGTGCTCTTTCGTGGCAGCCCATTCTAGAAGTGTTTGATTCCAGGAGTGTTAAATTTTATGCTTTGGATTTGCCGGGGTTTGGCCGCTCCCAGCTGCCACAGCGGCCTTTCAGCGTCGGTGATTATGCCGAGGTGGTGAAAAGTTTTATGGCCAAGCTTGAAATTCAAAGCGCTGCAATAATCGGGCACTCATTCGGCGGCAGAATTGCCATCAAGCTTGCCAGCGCGTATCCGGAACTGATTTCAAAGCTGGTTTTGGTTGACTGCGCGGGATTTAAGGACACAAGTCTCAAGAAATATTCAGTTTTAGCAATTATGAAGCTGTTTAAGCCAATTTTATTCCTGCCTGGCCTAAGCGGGCTTAGAAGGTTCGGTTACAAGATAATTGGCGCCTCTGATTACACTTCAAGCGGCAAGCTCAAAGAAACCTTTATTAAGGTCATAAATGAGGATGTGACTGCATATTTGCCCAAAATCAAAACCCCTACCCTGTTAGTTTGGGGCCAGCTGGATCGAGAAACACCCCTTGAATTCGGCAATCGAATGAAGGATTTGATCCCAGCGTCGCGGCTGGTGGTTTTGCCGTCTACCGGGCATTTTAGCTTTCTGGATGACTCTCCCGGTTTTATTAAAGCCTTGGAAGGTTTTGTCTTATGACGCGCTGGCCAATCTTGCACCAATTGTATTTTTTACAACTGAATAATTATAGCCTGCTCCGCTACTGGAAGGGCGTGTTTAAGGTCAAACAAGCGCCTCGAAAAAAAATAGTCTGGACGCCCAAAGCCTTGGCGATTTTGACATTATCAATTTTATTTGCGGCAACTGTTGCTTATTTTGAAGCCCTATTTACCGGCCCCTGGTTTGTTGTGGCTTTCCTGTTCCTGTGGCTGATTTGGGCAAACCTGTTGGCTCCCATATTTTTAAGTTTATCCGTGCTCATTCTCTTTCCCCTGGATTTTGCCATTAAGCATTATATAGTTGCTCAGGCTAGGACAAAAATGCGGACACTGCCAAAACTTAAGATCATCGGCATTACTGGCAGTTTCGGCAAAACCACGATGAAGGAAAGCCTGTCTGCCGTTTTATCCCAACGTTTCAAAGTCCTAACCACGCCGGAAAATATCAATACTCCGCTGGGAATCTCGCGACTGATTTTAGATAAGCTTGATGGTGACATCGAGCTCTTTGTCGTTGAGATGGGGGCATATAAAAGGGGAGATATTTTTCAGCTTTGCGCTATTGCCCAGCCGGACATTGTGTTGCTGACCGGAATCAATGAAGCGCACCTGGAGCTGTTTGGTGGGATTAAGAACACCATTGCGGCTAAGTTTGAAATCGTCGTCAATTCCAAGTCGCAGGCGTTGGTGGTTTTGAATTCTGACAGTGAGTTGATCAAGCAAAACTATCAAAAATATCTTGGCGAGCGTCCAGTTTTCTGGTATTCCAAAGAATTGCAGATGCTTCCAAATGTGAAAATGCCGCTTCTGGGCAGTTACGCTTGGGGTGTTGTCAACGCCTGTGTTATAATTGCTAAAGAATTGGGTTTAAGCGAGTTGGAAATTCGTGACGGTATTGGCAAAATTAAGCAGATTCCGCATCGCCTTCAAATTCTGCCCAACTCGAATGGGGTGGTGGTAATTGATGACAGTTACAATGGTAATCCGGATGGGGCGGCAGAGGCAATAAAAGTTTTGGCAGGTTTTCAGGATAAGCGAAAAATTTATGTCACACCTGGTTTGGTGGAGATGGGCAGCCGAACCGAAGCGGTGCACAAAGAAATCGGCAAGCAATTGGCGCATGCGGCGGATGTGGTCATATTGATTAAAAATTCGGCTACGCCATTTATTGAACAGGGTTTGTTGCAGGAAGGCTTCAAATCCGAAAACATCAAATGGTTCGGATCAGCCCATCTAGCGCACAATGCAATTAAGAGCATCGTAAAGCCGGGAGACGTCATTTTGTTTCAAAACGATTGGCCGGAGAATTATACATGATACGAATCTGCGAATGTATGCGAATCTACAAATATGCGAATGGACTAACGCCAAGATTTGCATATTCGCAGCATTCGCATGAAATTCGTAAATTCGCATCACACTTATGAATATCGGGGTATTTTTTGGGAGCCGCAGCCCGGAACATGATATCTCAATCATTACTGGGCAGCTCATAATTTCCACGCTTAGGAAGCTGGGGCACAAAGTGACTCCGGTTTATTTGGACAAAGACGGAGATTGGAATGTCGGCGAAGAACTGGGGAGCCTGAAATTTTTTCAGCAATTCCCTCTCCCGAAACGCAGCAAGTTTGTTTTGGATTTGCAGTCAAGCAACGGCAAGATGGTATTTGCGTCGGTAGGATTGCTAAAAAAACGATACGAAATCGAGCTGGCTTTTCCGGCTTTTCACGGCATGAACGGCGAAGACGGCACAATCCAAGGCTTGTTTGAAATTTTTAACCTGCCTTACGTCGGCTGTGACGTGGTTTCTTCGGCGGTGACCATGGACAAGATTCTGACCAAGCAGCTTTATGAGAAACTTGGCATACCAACGGCCAAATTTTTGTTTTACTCCACCCGAGAGTGGCAAAAAAACAAGAGTGCAATAATGAACGAGGCAAGCAAGTTTAGGTGGCCGTTGTTTGTCAAACCAGCCAAGCTTGGCTCGTCCATCGGAATTGCCAAAGCAAAAAATCCCAAGGAGTTGGAGGAAGCGATTGAGGTTGCCGCACACTACGGCGAGCGTTTTTTGGTGGAAGAAACCGTAGAAAATTTGATGGATGTCACCTGCGCTGTGCTTGGCAATGACGACGCCAGCCCATCGCTGCTGCAAGAATCGGTGTTTGAAAGTGAATTATTCTCCTATGACGAGAAATATCTCAAAGACGGCGGCGCACAGTTGGGCAATGCCCAGCAGAACATCATTATTCCTGCCAGGCTGGATGACAAAACAACTTCAGAAATCCGGAATCTGGCCGTGGAAATTTTTAAAAAATTCGGCTGCAGCGGCATCGCCCGCGTTGATTTTTTGTATAATAAGCAAACTGAGCAGTATTTTGCCAATGAGATCAATACTATGCCGGGAACGCTTTACCACCACCTCTGGAAAGCTTCGGGCATGGAATTGGAAGAAGTCGTGACTGCCCTGCTTAAATTGGCCCAAGAAAAGCATCAGCAACGAAATTCTTACATTTCCACGTTCGAATCCTCCCTTCTCGATTCAACCAAATCCATTAAATTACAAATAAGGGATGACAAACCAAATCCATGATTATCTGGTTGAAAAAAAACTGGATGCTTTTTTGGTGTTGACCAAAATCAATCGGCAGTATCTTTCGGGATTTACGGGGTCAGCCGGGTATTTAGTAATAAGCAAGCGCGAGGCGGTTTTGTATGTTGACGGGAGGTATTTTTTGCGCGCAAAAAAAGAGTCAGGCATGCCGGTGAGAAAATTAGAAAGACTTAGCAAAGACTTGGTTCTTGCTAAGTATAAAAAAATCGCGATTGAGGATCGGATCAGTTTGCGGGAGTTTGCCAGCCTCAAGAAAATTGGGAAAGGGGTTAGTTGGAAATCAACTGCTAATGTCATCGAGAACGTGCGAGCAGTAAAGACCAAAGCACAGCTTAAGGCGATTGAGCGAGGCAGTGCAATTATTGATAAGACTTTTGAGCAAATAAAAAAGTATATACGCGCATATATAAATAAATATGAGTTAACCGAAGCAAAAATTGCAGGACTGATTTTGAAATATGGGACAGAGTTGGACGCAGAAGGCTTGGCTTTCGATCCCATAGTAGCTTTTGGTTCCAACGCAGCCAGCCCGCATCATTTTCCCAGCAAGACCAGAGTCGGCAGAAATAATTTTTTGCTTTTGGATTTCGGCTTCAAAGTCGGAAATTACCACTCAGACTTCACACGAACCCTGTTTCTTGGCCGGCCAACAGGTTTTCAAGCCAAAGTTTACGAAACAGTTTTACACTCCCAACTTAAGGCCATCGCGAAAGTCCAGATAGGCAACAAAGCTTCGTTGGTTGATCAAACCGCGCGCAAAGTTATCACCCAAGCCGGTTTTGGCAAATATTTCACCCACAATACCGGCCATGGCGTAGGTTTGGAAATTCACGAACAACCCAACTTTTCACCCGCTTCTGAGGATGTCCTGAAAGTCAATTCCGTGGTGACTGTTGAGCCTGGAATTTATCTGCCGGGCAAATTTGGTGTTAGAATAGAAGATATGATAACCGTGGCTAAACAGCCCAAGATTCATAGCAAAATCCCCAAAGACCTCAAAAGCATGATTATATGAAAATTTTTTCGAAGCATAGAAGGAAACTGGAGCCGCACCGTCGGTTCGGGGGACGGGAATTCCGATCGCGGCTGAGGCAGGCTCAAAACTACAAGCGGAGTTTGGCGCCGGTTCGCTATTTTCTTTTCCGCTTCAGATTTTTGAAATGGTTGCTTATTGTTTTGGCGCTCATCATAGTTTACTATCTTGTCGTTTCCAGTCGGTTTGTCATCACGGAGGTGGCGGTGGCAGGCAATAGTCAGGTCACACAGGGACAGATCCAGCAGGCTCTGGAAGCCATCGGCAACAATCGCTTGCTGCTTGTCAAAAAGAACCATTACCTGCTCTTAACCCGCGGCAGGGTCAACAAGATGTTGACCAATGCGCTGCCGGAAATACAAGAAGTGGTTAAATCCGACCGAATCGGGTTTCGCCGGATCGAAATCGAAATCAAGGAGCGCGTGCCGGGTTTTGTGCTGGCTGTGAAGGATAGGAAATTCTTGGTTGACGAAAGCGGCACTGTAATCCGGGAAACCGTTGAAAATCACGGGCTTCCCGAAGTGGCTTTGCAAACTGAAGAAGATGTTGTGGTGGGAGAGTATTTATCGAACACCAAATTGACTGCATTTATTTTATCCATGCACAAATCTTGGCCATCCAAGATAGCGACAAGGGTCAACTCGATCAAATTGACCAGCAAATATGCCAATGAAGTGCAATTTATTTCCGCGGAAGAGTGGTCGGCTTTTTTTGACGTCAACCGCTCGGTATATTCCCAACTATCCGGGTTAAGCATGTTATTGTCAAAACAAATTCCAGCCAAGGACCGCGCCAGATTGGCTTACGTTGACATGAGAAGCGAAAAATGGGTTTATTATTGTTTTAAGTCAACACCCTGCGCGCAAATTCCCGCGGCAGCGGAAGGAGAACAAAAATGAAGACGGAAAGGTTCGTGATTTCTCTGGGCGGCTCGCTAATTGTGCCGGAACAGATTGATGTAAGGTTTTTGTCTGAATTTAAGAGGGTTATTGAGGCTGAGGTTCGCCGAGGCAGGAAATTTGTCCTGATTACTGGGGGCGGAAAAATCGCGCGTCGTTATGCCGCGGCGGCTAGGGAATTACGCATGCTCAATCGTGACGATTTGGACTGGTTGGGCATCCATTCGACGCGCTTAAATGGGCACCTCCTGCGCACGATTTTTCGCAATTTAGCTCATCCTGAAATCAATACCAATCCCTACAAGCCGCAAAGAGTCAGCAGGCCTATTGTCATAGCGGCAGGGTTCCGGCCGGGGTTTTCTACTGATCATGACGCTGTGGTTTTGGCTCACAAATATGGCGTAAAAACAATTTTGAATTTAAGCAATATTGACTATGTTTACGATAAGGATCCATCTAAGCGCCGAAACGCCAAGCCGCTTAAAACTGTAACTTGGCCAGAATTTCGGAAATTAGTAGGCAACAAGTGGCATCCGGGAGCCAATCTGCCGTTTGATCCTATTGCTTCGAAACTGGCGCAAAAATTAGGGCTGACCGTAATCATGCTCAACGGCAATCCGATTTCAAATCTAAAAAACTTCCTTTCAGGGAGGAAGTTTAAGGGGACAATAATTCATGGATAGAGAAACGATTTTTGAACGCCGCGAGTTGCAAAACGATGCGGTATGGCAGATATTCTTTGACTAAGCCAAAAATTATGCCGTCTTCAAGAGAGTCAGGGGAATTGTGACTGACTACCCAGGAGCTTTATCTCACGCTTCGATTATTGCCAGAGAAATGAATATTCCTTGCGTCGTCGGGACCACGTGGATGCGAATAAGGGGATTGTGCGAAAAGTTAATAGGGTGTAGGTATCGTTTAGTAGGGAATAAAAAAAATACTTCACTACTACGGTGCAGTGAAGGATTTGTTTAACAAACATTATTAGTCAGTTCAGTATTTCAAAATTTCGAACAAGTGCTTTAATTGACGTGGTACTCGGTGACCACGATTTTACCTTTGAAGTCAGGGGTGTCCTGGAATTCATGCTCGGAGACAATGCTCCAATTTCCCGGGACATTGGGCTTGCTGGCGCCAAAGCCGGTGGTCCAGAGCAGCCAAACTCGGTCGTTTTTTTCCGCTTGCTTGAAATCCAAAATTAAATCGTCGTTTGTAAGAAGCGCCGTGCCAGAGAAGTGCGGAATTGTTTCGAGGGAGCCGGAGGAATAAAGCAAGGGCTTAATTCCGGTTTCATTGTAGTATCTGAATGTGAAAAAAATGAAGCTTGAGCCGACATAAATTTTGTCGTCTTTCGTCGCCTGTTCATTTATGATCCGGCTTGCCGCAGCCATACCCGGCTTGTTTTTGATGTTCAGTTCCTTCCAATTTTTGAAAAACATCGCAAGGCTTAAAATTACCAAAACCGCGGCCAGGATTCTGCGCACGCTGTAATTTGGAACTTGCATTAACGCTGCGGCGATAGCGGCAATCAAGAACAAACCCGCAAACACGAAATAACGGTCAAGGTAGATGGAGGTTTTGAGCGAGATTAAGATAGAACCCAGAAAGGGGACGAGCAAGGAGAATAGAATCAGGAATTTGGTTTCGGATTTTGTTTTACGCCAAAAGTAGATAAGCAAGGCAATACATGCCAGAGTTGTCAAAATTAAAAGGGGGCGGGAAACATTTTGCCCACCAAATATCATTTTCCAAACGGTGCCCGGAATCGCCCAGCGATCCATTTCTGGAATCCAATACGCTTCTGACACCCGTCGGTTCTGGACTAGAAATGAAGGCAGCCACGGTGCATACATTGCGGCCACAATGATGCCGGACAGCAGGGGATTTTTTAGACTGATTCTTTTTTTGAACCAGACATAAATGATGTATATAACTTGCGCGGCAACAGTGAAAAACAGGAAATAGTGCGTGTAGAGCGTGAGCGCAGCGGTGATGCCGTACCAGACCCAATATTTTCGCTGGTCGTTCTCGAGGGCTTTGAGTAACAAGTAACAAGTGACAAGCGACAAGAAAGTGCCCAAAGTATACATGCGGGCCTCCAAGGCATATTGTATTTGAAATGGGTTGATGGCTATTAGCAATGCGGCTAGCAAAGCCCATTTTTTGTTGCTAAAAATTTGCTTGAACAGCACAAAGCCCATCCAAATAGTGGCGATGCCGAATAAAATTGAAAGTCCGCGCAGGGAGAGGAGGGATTGGCCGAAAATGTACGACCAGAACCGCAGAATGAAGTAATAGAGTGGAGGGTGAACGTCGGCAATGATTCTGCCCAACATCTCTCCCCATGGATAGCGGATGTAGAGCGCGGAAAAAGCCTCATCATGCCAGAGTGCAACGGAAATGTTGTGATAAAGGCGGAGAATAGCTCCCAGGATTAGAATTGCGAATAATTGCATGTTTAAGGTTCCTGATAGACCAGCATAATCAGCTGCCTGAATTGATTTTTTGCTTCCTTAACTAGTTTGGCTGACGGGTGGGTTTGGGTGAATTTTAGCCGGTCGAAAAGCGTGCTCTGCGTAAACACAACCTGGTCGCCCGATTTGAGTATTACTTGATAAGTATTTTCAGGGACTAACAAAATATACGGCTGATGTTTTTCACTCGTCAGGTAATCTACGGTCTGGACTGAGAATTTGTCCAAGACGAGGTAAGTTTTGTATTTTAAGTTGCGATTCAATAAGTATCTGCTGACTTCTGTCAAATCCGAACGGAAAGAGTAATAATAATCCGGACTTCGGGCGGCCAGTGCAAAGTACAGGTTGAAATTGTAAGCAAATAAGCCCAAGAGGAAAATCGCGGCAAAGATTGTTTTGAATTTAAGATAAGGGGCAAATTTATCCCAAACCCAAATTAATCCCCATGCAGAGAGAATAAAAATTACCGGGATTACGCCAATGAGCCGAAGCCCATGCGGAATTCCTTCGGCAGTGGTGACTTCGGGGATGAGCATGAGCCAAAACCAAGAGGCGCAGAGCGCTTGGTAAACAGTTTGCCTGTCCAGGCTTTTATGCCAAGCTTGGTTGATCAGTTTGAAAATTGCGGCGGTAAATATGACCAAAGCCAGAGCGAAAAAGGGTGAAAGGAAAGGGGATAGAAATGGGAAGCCTGATACATTATGTCGCCAATTGAGGTCACCTTCGGTAAAAAAAGAGAGGATTGTTTTTTTGAGCACCGCCAAGAACGTACCGAATAAATCCCCCTGATTGAGGTCGGGCGAGAAAATTGATACCTGACCCGCTCTGCCGACGAAAGTTCCCGGGTGAGTCAGAAAATAGTATCCAATCCAAGAAAAGCTGACCAAAAAACCGGCCAAGAATGTCAATTTTGGCCGCCAGTAGCTTTTTATCAATTCTCGGATTTGATTTTTTTGGGAGAGCAGCAGTACAAGTCCGAAAAACAAAAACAGAGGGACCATCATCCTAAATGAAATATAAGTATAAAAGCCTAAGCCCAGGCATAAGCCCGTCAAGGCGGCATAAACGTATTTTTCCTTACTCGATCCGGCCTTGAAGAATTTGACGGCAAAAAAAATGGTGAGGGTGGCAAACAGCGGAACGGTGTTGGCCCGGAAAGCCGTCCGTGAAATAGTTGTAGCATAGCTCGAAACGGCCATAAAAAAACCGCTCAAAAGCGCTATTCTTCCGTTGAACAACTCCTTGGCCAAAAAATAAGTGGCGATTAGAGCAGTCAGGCCAAACAGCGCGGAAACCAGGTGATGGGCCAGAGGCGTGCGTCCGAACATTTTTACCGCGGCGGCTAGGAAATAAAAAAACAACGCCTCGCGTCCGTTGCCTCTTTCGTAGAACGGCTGAATCTGTCCGTCAAATATGGCATTGACATCCAAGCCGTTAGCCGCTTCATCCGGAAACAATCCTCCCGGGAGGGTACCTAGTTGCCAGAATCGAAAGAAAACGGCAATTAACACAATGCCAATCAAAATGGTATAATTCAAATAATGTCTTTTCATACTGACAAAATCACCTGGAGTTGTTGGGGGGCGTCTCTGCTAATCAACATTATACATTGGCTGATACTCGCCAGCAAGATTGGTTCGTTTTCTGACAGTACTGTATTGCACTATAACGTCATCTACGGCGCCGATTTGGTGAGCAGCGCTCGACTTATTTATGCCATTCCCGCCGCATCCTTGCTGATATTAATTCTAAATATTCTGGCTGCGGCATGGCTTGTCCGCAGGGAAAAGCTTGCCGCCTATTTTTTGAATTTTTCGAATATCGCGATCCAGGCCGTTTTTTTCGCTGCCAGCCTAAGCTTAATTGCATTCAATGATTAGAATATTGGAAATCTTTCCGGGGTTTTTAACTTGGCTGACCTTGATCGGCGTATTTGTACTGGCGTATTTGCATCCGGTTTGGATCTCAATATACATTATATTGTTCGACGTTTATTGGCTGTTGAAGGCCGGCAACGTCGCTATTCATTTGGTTCATTCATACCGAAATCTGAAAGCTCACGACCGAATTGATTGGCTGACTTGGTTAACTAAGCTGGGCGGCGTAGACGAATTCAAGTTATCATTAAGCGTTAGAGTTATCGAAGAGAAAGACAAACCTGTGAAGGTTGTTGTTGCCAATTATCTAGAGAAAATAAACCGGCTGCCAGCTAAACGCAATCTTGATTGGCGACGAATTTATCATCTGATTCTTTTACCGACTATTAAAGAAGACGTAAATTTGCTTTCTTCTTCCATTGAGTCGTATCTGAACACCGATTACCCCAAAGATCGTTTAATTTTCGTATTGGCGTCGGAAGAGCGCGACAGCCAACACGGCTACAAAGCTGGGATTTTAAGAAATAAATATGCGGATAAGTTCTACAGATTTCTGGCCACCGTCCACCCCGACGGGATAGCGGGCGAGGCAAGGGTAAAGGGCGCTAACATCACTTATGCCGCCAAGGAAGCCAAGCGGTTGATTGATGAATTACAGATTCCATATGAAGACGTTATCGTTTCCTCATTTGATTCAGACACCACGGTGGCGCCAAACTATTTCTCTCATCTGACTTTCGATTTTTTACTTTCCGAAAAGCCGCTGCAGACAAGCTTCCAGCCCATGCCGATGTTCCATAATAATATCTGGGACACTCCGGCTATCGCCCGCGTGATTGCCACGTCTTCGTCTTTCTGGCAGTTGGTGGAGGCGTCCCGCCCCGATCGGTTGATCACATTTTCCTCACATTCCATGAGTTTTAAGACCTTGGTTGATGTTGGTTTCTGGAGAGTTGACATCATTCCCGATGATTCTCATATTTTCTGGCAATGTTTTTTATATTTCAACGGAGACTACCGCACTCACCCGCTGTTTACGACTGTTTCCATGGATGCGGTTTTGGGCGAAACGTATTGGGGCACTTTGGTGGCACAGTATAAGCAAAAGCGTCGCTGGGCTTGGGGAGTGACCGAGATGGCCTTGGTTTTTCCTGAGTTTATAAAAAATAAAAGAATCCCGCTGTGGAAGCGGTTTTTGTATGCCGAACGGTTGATTGAAGGTCATTATTTTTGGGCCACCGCCTCCATTATGATTGCGATTCTGGGCTGGCTGCCCTTGATTTTCGGCGGGGACAGGTTCGGAGCCTCAGTCCTGGCGGTTAATCTGCCTTTCATGACGAGATTGATCATGAGCCTGGCCACGGTGTTTTTGATCTTTTCCGTATACATCAATTTGGTGCTGCTGCCGCCAAAGCCTAAATCCTACAGCAAATGGAAATATTTCGGCATGGTTATCCAATGGGTGTTTACTCCGATTGTGTCATCTGTCTTCGGCTCCATGCCTGCCATAGACGCTCAAACGAGATTGATGTTCGGCAGATATATGGAATTTTACGTTACCCCTAAGCACCGTAAAGGAACGGTAACTGTATGACGCCTGTTTATTTTTTTTCATTCACCCTGGCGTTTGTGTCTTCGTTTGTCGGCACTTTTCTGGTGTCTCGTTTTGCCGTCAAAAGGAAAATTTTGGATTGGCCGGATCAAGAACGGCGCTTTCACCCTCAACCTATGCCGACTTTGGGCGGACTCGCGATATTTGCTTCATTTTTTTTGGTGACCTTCGCCGTGGGAGTGCTTTCGGGCTACCTCCTTGGCGGCAATATTCCACTGCGCATTCTTGTTGCGATTTGGTCCGGAGGAGCGGTGCTTATGATCGGTGGGTATTTGGATGACAAATATCATTTGCCGCCTAAATTATCCATTGTTTTTCCAATAATCGCTGCGCTGATTATGGTTACCTCGGGCATGTCCGCCGTGAGCATCCATAACCCATTGATGGGCGGCGTAATCATATTGCCATCGCTTTGGTCAGCAGTCATTGTTTTTATTTGGATCCTGACCATGACTTATACCACCAAACTGTTGGACGGCATGGATGGGTTGGTCACGGGAATTTCGGCTATTGCCGCTTTGGTTTTATTTGGTTTGTCGCTTACTGAGCAAGTCCAGCAGCCGCAAACTGCCTTGCTGGCGGTAACGCTGACGGGCAGTTTGCTTGGTTTTTTGATTTTGAATTTTTATCCGGCTAAGATTTTTTTGGGCGAAGGCGGCTCGACTTTTGCCGGTTTTATGCTGGCAATTCTGGCCATTGTTTCCGGCGGAAAAATCGCCACTGCCATCGCGGTTTTGGGGATTCCGGTCCTGGATGCGGTCTGGGTGGTCCTACAGCGTCTATTTGCGCACAAAAGCCCGTTTTTGGGCGATCGCAAACATTTGCATTTCAGGCTTTTGGATATCGGGTTTTCCGTGCCGCAGGCGGTACTGTTTCTTTACGCCTTAAGCGGCATTTTTGGCGTGAGCGCCTTGTTTCTGCAGTCCATGGGCAAGCTGGTGCTTTTGGGTATAATGGTTTTGGTCATGATTGTCCTGGTCTGCACCGTGTTTGTGTTCTATAAAGTTAAACAAAGCGTAAATGGCAAGTAGAAAATTTTTAATATTGCTTCTAGCGTCAGCATTTATTGCGGCAAGCTGCAATCAGATTGTTTTGTGGAAGCCACAGCAGCAAGCCCAGCCTGAAGAAGCGCAGCCGATAATTGAGATCGGCGGTAAAGAATTGACAGTGGAACTCGCCGATACTGTCGAAAAACAGCTGCTAGGCTTGTCCGGCAGGGAATCGTTGCCGCAAAACGGCGGTATGCTGTTTATTTTTTCGGAAAGCCACCGATACACTTTTTGGATGAAAAATATGAATTTCCCGCTTGATATCATTTGGATCAAAGACGGTCGGGTTTTTGAGATCAACGCCAATGCTCAACCGGAACCGGGAGTCAAGGATTCCGAACTGAAGATATTCATCCCGTCCCAAGCGGTGGACCGGGTTTTGGAAGTCAACGCCGGCTGGACCTCTGAGAATAATATCAACCCTGGGGATGAAGTGATGTTTAGGTTTTAGGCTGGGCAGGGAAGAGATATTTCCACAACGCGGCAATGCCCAAAGCCAGCAGAACCCAGATCAAAACCATAGTGATCCAGTAGCCGGTTGGGCCGAATGATCCGAAATTTCTCATCATGCCTCTGTCCGCGCCTTGGCCGAAATTGGCCATCATCTGCCCCATCATGCCGCGCATCATCATGTTGTTGGCGCCCACATTTGATTTTATGAGCTCAAACATCTGCTTTTGGTCCTCAGCGGACAAACTGCCGGCAAACAGCTTTTCCATGTAGCTTTCCATTTGCTCATGGGTCGCAGTTCCCATCATCTGCTCTTCAAAATCGTTGATGACTTCCACCGAATCAGACCCGAGCATTTGCTGCATCATGACATTGCGCGGACTTGAGGCATTAGGCATGTGGGCTTGAGCCGCATAAGCAAAGGTTAGCACCGCAAGAAGCGAGATAAATATTATTGTTTTTTTCATTTATTATTGTTAATCCTATCCCAACAATTTTTTCAGAACCGGATAGCGCGAACAGATCGGCAGGCTGGCACACCACTCTTCTAAGCCATAGTAGCGTCCCGCCCGGATAGCGCCCAGAAAGAGCAGCACGAGCGCGTCAATGATATGGTCGTCGACGATAAATGAATGCGGCGGGATTTTTGGGAATTGCAGAACTGGGAAATAATACAGCATCATCAACAGCACCCCGAGGTAGGCGCTGAAGCGCACGCCAATGCCCAGGATGAGCGAAATCCCAAGCAAGGTCAATCCCCATTCATTGACGAAATTCGTAAACGGCAGGATTTCAGGCTGGGCAAACCATTGAAACAAGCCGGCAAAAGTTTTGGCTCCTTTGAGGTAGCCGACCGCGGTCCAGTTGGGGTCCAGAATTTTGGTGATGCCGGCGTAGAACATCAGCCAGCCGGTTGCGACTCGGAGCAGAAACAAGGCAAGTTTTTGATTTTTTGTCATAATTTTAAGTTTTAATTAGCGGACAATTTGTTTTGGTCGACAGATTCTCCAGCTGCATTTCGCCTTCCACGCGGCTGCCATCGCCAAAAATCCACGTCGGATACCCGTTGATCCCCAAATCCAGGCAAGTTTTGGTGTCTTCGGTGCACTCCACGTATTTGACGAAGCGGAACGAATCGCTAAACATTTTTTTCTGGTTTTGGCAGTGAGCGCACGAGTACGCGCCGTACATAGTTGCCTCTTCCGCGACGCACTGGGCGAATTCGTCGAGCTGGCCGTTAGCCTGCTGCGGTTTGTATAGCCACCATGCAACGATCAAAACGATAAGGAGCACCAGAGCGGAGAGTAGATATTTTTTAAGCTGAGGATTCATAATTAGCAACACTTATCGAACTCTTTTTCCAATTCCGCGACCTTTCCGCCATCCGAACCGGAATCGGATTTTTTGTTTTTTAGCACGAAGAACCAGAGGCTTGTTAACCAAACTGTTAGGAAAACTATGAACACGATCCAGTTTTCGGCGAGTAGGGAATAGACTGCGACAAAACCTGGGACAACTGAGAGGAATCGCCACGGCAAATAGTACCGGATCGGAACATAGCTGTCTAGGTAATAGGATATGCCTACGGCTGAACCGCCCATTAACATTGCTAACAATGTCTTATCGATGGTGTAGCCGAAGAAGAATTTGAGCGTCAGCATTCCTACCCAGGTCAAAGCCACCCCGGCACAGACCGGGCAGATTTTTTTGTTGGTGAGCTTGTTCAGACCCATGGTTAGCCCGGTAATGATAATAATCGAACTTAAAGCATAGATAAGCGTCATAGGAGTAGAATTAATGCGCCAAGCACGACCATGGCCAAACCTGACCAGAATCGCATTTGTTTTTTCTCAGACTGCTGCCAGGCCTGGATTTTTTCCAAGACCTGTTCTCTGCTAGCGATGATGAGGATGATAATAAGCGGCATCACAAACAACAGGTTGTAGTAGATGAGGTAGCTGAAGCCTTTGAGGTAAGTAGTTGAATCGTGCAACAAGCCCAGGATCATGAGATAAGGTCCGCCAGTGCAAGGGAATTCGCACAAACCGACAAACGCGCCTAGCACTAGGGCTGTGGGAACGGACGCTTTGGCCGCAAGCCGAGACATGGTGTGATGCGCGGCATGCGGAATGCCTAGGCTAATGGGAAATTTGGGAAAAATTTCCTTGAGCAGGTTGAGCAGTCCCAGCGCAATCAGCAAGACGGCGCCTAGCTTGCCCATGAAGTGGGGGATGTTGAAGATGTGCAAGGCCTGCAGCAAACCGAGGCCGATTAGCAGATAGGCCAGGAATAAGCCGAGGATATAGGCGGTACCGATTTTGAAGATGCTGCTGCGCAGCATGCCCAGACTGAACAGAAACGCGATGGTCAAGAGCAAGACGGAGAAGGCGCAGGGATTGATTGAATCAATCAGCGCGGCCACTGAGACGAGAGGAAAGAGCCAGGCGCCGCCTTGGCTTAGGTTCCAGATGAGGCTGGAAGCCTGCGGCATATTTTTGAGCCAGAAAACCGCGGCGAAGAACACGATCAGAATGACAAGCCAGGCGATTAGGGATTTGTATTTGTTCATGGAATTACGCTGGCCTTAATGCTGAGTTGCAGTTTGCCATCCGAAGTTTCCAAAGTCACTAATCGTTCAATCACACCAATTCCAGCCGGGCCGTGAGCAGCCGGGTCAAAGACCACCTCAATCTCGGCTTCGGATTGGGCTGGAAAGGCAGCATTGATTTGTGGCATGCTGGCGTGCCCGGGCATGCCGAACGGGCCAAACGATTGGTCGCCGAGTTTGAGCGACGCTTCGGTGCACATGCAAGAGGTATGCATTTCTTTTACCGTAACTTTTGTTTCCGAATTGTTTTTCACTTTGAAGATCTTGGTAACCTTGCCGCCGTTGATTGGGACGGAGCCGAAATCGTAGAAGGTTTCGGAAGCGGCAACGGCGCTTGATTGGTATGGGGGAGCGGTGGCACTTTCGGCCGGCTGTTTGGATTTGAGAAATCCGGCAAAGCCGAGGATAACCACCAGGGCCGCAATTAGATAGAAGATTTGCTTGAGTTTCATGGTTATGAGTTAATGGTCTGTAGCGCGTCCATTTATGGGCTCGAGCCGATAAACGGCATGCTACTAAAAGACGCTCTTTCTTGAAAAGAACCCGGGCCAAAAAATTCAGTCCAGGTTCTAGGCTGAAAGAGCGCCTTGTTTAACCAAAAGCTGAAACCAGCGGAGAAGCTTGGTTTTGAAGTGAGTCTTGGATGACAAAAGTTGAAAGTCAGTCGCAAAATAGGACGCTTTGGACGCGGGGAGTTCCAGAACCGTAAGCAAGGCCAGGCAGGCGAGTATGATTGTGACCAAAAGCAGGAGCGTGAGCAGCGTGCCTTCCGAAAAACTTTGAAAAATCTGCGCATGCAGTAGGCTGCTTTCGGCCGTGGGTTCCACCGGGCAGCTGGGACTTCCGGACATCACAGCCATGGCGCAAGTAGAAAAAATACTGCCGTGCGAGAGCCCAATAAAGCCAAACACAGCAATACTGACAAATGCCGCGAGTAGGATTAGAACTGGAAGCTTCATGTAAGTATTATGCGTCGCGTTAAATTATTAGTCAACTAGAAATGTAGGGTTGAGGGTAGAGGTACCTAAAAAAGGCATGGCAAAAATAGGTACCCAGTACCGCTTATTTTGCCAAGTTCTAGAAATTTGACATTCAGAGAGAGAGACTACTATATAAGTATAAATAATTAAGCTTAAATTATGGTCAAAGAAAAATACCAGTCAAGTGAAGACGAGGTCGCAAACGCTGAAGCCTCAATGGATCAAAAACAGGCAGATCTAAGCGAAGTTAGGGAGCGCGAGCTTAAAGCGCTTCAGGAGCAATCAGGGCTTGACCAGACTACGTTTAATGAGATTTGGACCACGCTTAATACAGAGGGCGATAACATAAAATTTGTCGTCAGGGGGCATTCGGTCCGTTTTGATAAAGACAAAACTCGCAGCGTTTTTGTTGATGACCGACTGATTGACATTGACGCTACGGCCCGGGATATTAGAGAAAAATATATCGTAGCGTACCCGTTAGCTAATTTGGACCTAACCCACTTTCAGGACCGAGTTCATGCCAAGAGCGTCGAGGATTTGCTGAAATAGAGAGAGTCTGAAAAACCGTCCCAAGTATCAGGCGGTTTTTTTGTAGCCCAAAGGTCACCTTTGAAGTAAGGGTTCCCATTCAGAAAAGGTGACCTTTGGCTCAGATCTGGGGCCTTGACAAATACCCCCTAGGGGTATATAGTTAGATTAAAGATTTAAGATTAAGGATTAAAGATGAGACCCAACAGCCCAAGCAAGAAGCTCATAATTAACCGCCTGCACATTATTCAGGGGCAGCTTTTGGGCCTGGAGAAGATGGTCAAGGTCAATAAGTATTGCATTGATATATTAAGCCTGTCTCTGGCTGTGCAAAAGTCGCTGCAGAGCTTTAACAACGCCATGCTGCAAAACCACCTAAAGGAGCACGTCTCTCAGCAATTTTTGTCCGGCAAAGACAAGCAGGCCATTAGGGAACTTTCTGAGATTTATTTTTTAAAAACTAAATAAAGGTCGCCGCCCCGTTTTTAGCGGGGCGAGCCTCGCCCATCAAAGATGGGCGGGAGGATTACTGTCAACTATAAACTATCATCTATTAACTAGGCATGATTAATACCAATCGTTTGCTCAAAGTTACCGCGGCGTGGATTAGCATTGTCTATGTTGTTTGCTACGCGGGCGTGGCTTTGGTTCCGGGGATTCGCCCGGGGTTTACGCGCTACGGCCTGCACATGGTGGATAATTTTGGGCCGAATATCATGACCATGGGCACGTTCATTTCCGGGCTGATTATCTGGAACATCGTCGCTTTCCTGGCAGTGGGGTTGTTTGCCGCATTGTACAATTCAATCAAAGAATAAATTAAAAATGAATGCAGATCGAATTGTCGGAGTAGCGTTGCTAGTCCTGGTAGCATTTTTCGTACAAAGTTTTATAACCCCGCAGGCTGAAGCCGGATTCCTTTCGCTCGATGAAATTTTAGCCGGGCAGGGGATCGAGCTGCCCGTAGTTTGGGGAGAACTTGGCGAAAAACTAATCGCATCCGGGGTGATTGACCAGCAGAAGCTCAAGGATCTTTATGGCGATGAGTCAGTTTATCGGGAGTTTATTGAACCTAAAAGCGGTAAAGTCCGGCTGACTCGGCAGAGCGCCGCGGTTTTTTTGAACTTCCTCTGGGCCTTGGGCCTGGGCAACAAAAATTCGATTCTGGAAACAGGCGAGATGGCAACTTCTGAGACCAATCTTGCGAATTTCGCTTCCACTGGCGGTTGGACGCTTTCCACGACAACTGCCATGGACCATTACTCCAAGCACGAGTTTATCAAGCTGGACGCGACCCAGCAGCGGCTGCTTACGCGCATTTCCAGAACTATATTTCGGCCCTGTTGCAATAATTCCACGCACTTTCCGGACTGCAATCACGGCATGGCCATGCTTGGGCTACTGGAACTGGGAATATCCCAAGGGTTCAACGAGGACGAGCTTTACAGCCTGGCCCTGGCCGCCAATGCTTACTGGTTTGAAGGGACGTATCGGGTAATTGATCAGTATTTTGTCGCGCGAGGGATGAAATGGCAAGAGCAGTCGCCAAAACTAATTTTGAGCGAGAAATATTCTTCCGCCTCGGGTTTCCAGAAAATCCAAGCCAGCATGCAAACCCAAAAAAATCAGCAGGGTCCTAGCTGCGGGGTGAAATAATGAACAAACAGAATTTATTTTTAATTATATTTTTGGGCATTTGCATCGGAATGCATTTATTAATGAGGCGCAAGCATCGCAATCACAAGGAGTAAAGAATGCATAGAATCAAATCACTGTTCAAGCGATTAATTCGCAGCGGAAAGCTTGCCCCGTACCGGAGCAAAGCGACTGGTGCGGGGTTTGCGTCTTTGCCAGGCAGTAAAGATCCGGTCTGCGGCATGTTGGCCACAGACATCATCAGCCACGAGCACGAAGGCGCGACCTACAAGTTTTGCTCGGACCACTGCAAGGAAGAGTTTATTAACAACCCTTCAGCATATCAGAGAAATGGCTAAAATGAATGCGGTCGAAAAGTTTTTCGTCAACAGCCGGCTGCAATATTACTTGCATAAATGGTTTTGGTTTGGCAAATTCCTAAGACAATTGCCGCTCCAGCCTTACCGGAGTATTTTGGAAATCGGCACGGGCATTGGAATAACCGGCGAATTTTTAGCCGAAAAGTATCCAGACGCAAGGATTATCGCCACTGACTTTGACGAGGATTCTGTAGAGACTGCAAGAAGCCAAAAATATTCAGCTAACCTGGAATTTCGGCAGGCAGACGCAACCAAACTTCCGTTTGCAGACAATCAATTTGATGCAGCCTTTTCTGTCTTAACTCTGCATCATATTCATAATTTTGGACAAGCTATCTCAGAACTTTGCCGCGTAGTCAAACAAGGAGGCGACATTTATATCATGGATATTCCGTCAGCATCATTTAATTTTACTCATTTTCGGCAAAACATGGTGCCCGGCCTGTTTAGCAAAAACGATTTGATAAAAATTGGAGAAACCTTCGGCCTTCATATGACAGATCTTGGAGGAAGATATTTATTTCGTTTGCAAGGGAGAAAATTATGATTAGCGATAGAGAACAAAATCATACCGACAAGACTGTTTATACTTGCCCGATGCACCCGGAGGTTAGACAAGACAAGCCTGGCATGTGCCCGGAATGTGGAATGACTTTGGTAAGAACGCGGACAAACGCGGACAGCCACTCGGACAAACGCGGACAACGCGACAAACATGCAGGTCATTCGACGGCGATGTTTTTGCGGAAGTTTTGGGTGAGCCTGATTTTGACAGCCCCGATTTTGTTGATTGAGTGGCGTCTGATCGACGTATCCGCGGGCAATTGGATTTCTCTCATTCTTGGCTCAATCATTTTCTTTTACGGCGGCTGGGTGTTTTTGGCAGGTGCTTTTCGCGAAATCCGCGGCAAGCTGCCTGGGATGATGTCATTGGTTGCCATCGCGATTTCGGCTGCCTATCTGTTCAGCGTCTTTGAAGTGCTGCGCGGCAGTCCCCATACGTTATTTTGGGAATTGGCGACTTTAATTACTATCATGCTCTTGGGACATTGGCTGGAGATGAGGGCGGTAGCCGGCGCTCAAGGGGCACTCAAGGAACTCGCAAAGTTATTGCCAGACGAAGCCGAGCTTGTCGATGGCAGCAGGGTGTCTATTGCAAATCTAAAGATCGGGGATTTGGTTTTAGTTCGCCCAGGAGCTAAGATTCCTGCCGACGGAGCAATCACGGAAGGCAACTCTGAACTCAACGAAGCCTTGATGACTGGGGAATCAAAGCCGGTTGCCAAAAAGCAAGGAGATGAAGTCATCGCCGGCTCCATCAATGGCAGCGGCAGTCTGAAAGTAAAAGTGGCCAAGATTGGCGAACAAACTTTTTTGGCCGGTGTGATGCGTTTAGTTTCCGAAGCCCAGGCATCCAAGTCACGGTTGCAAATTCTTTCTGACCGTGCCGCGCTTTATTTGACAATTATCGCTGTGGTTGGCGGCGGCGTTACTTTTGTGGCCTGGCTTTTGGCTCAGGCGGGATTGGTCATGGCCACAGAACGGTTGGTGGCAGTTCTGGTGATTGCCTGTCCGCATGCTTTAGGTCTTGCCGTACCATTGGTAGCATCGATCTCTACAACCATGGCTGCGCGCAGCGGGCTTTTGATTAAGCAAAGACTGGCTTTGGAAGCGGCGCGGAAAGTGGACGTTGTGCTGTTTGACAAAACCGGGACTTTAACTAAGGGCGAGTTTGGAGTAACAGATATTTTGCCTGATGAAGGGATTTTGAATCTGGCTGCATCAGTGAATAGTCATTCAGAACACTCTATTGCCAAGGCAATCGTTGCCGAAGCCAAAAAACGCCAGTTGAAGTTGGTTGAGCCCAAGAATTTTCAGGCCATCCCAGGCAAAGGAGCTAAGGCCACAGTCAGTGGTGAAGAAGTTTTGAGCGGCAGCGAAGTGCTGCTTGCGGAACTTGGTGCATCGATTCCCGAAAATCTGAAAAACCAGATTGCAGAATTGGAAAGGCAAGGTAAAACCGTGATTCATTTGGTAAAAAATAAGCAATATGCCGGCAGTATTGCGCTGGCTGATGTGATTCGAGAAGAATCCCGCGAAGCAATAAGGGATTTAAAGAGAGTTGGTTTGAAAATTGCCATGATCACGGGTGATTCGGAAGACGTGGCTGCTTGGGTTTCCAAAGAGCTTAAGATTGACGAATATTTCGCCCGCGTTTTGCCTGGTCAAAAGGCGGATAAGGTCAAGGTTTTGCAAAGCAGAGGATTGAAAGTTGCAATGGTGGGTGATGGCGTCAATGATGCGCCAGCCTTGACGCAGGCGGATTTGGGGATCGCGATTGGCGCTGGCACCAATGTGGCTATTGAGTCAGCCGGCATTATTCTAGTTAAGAACGATCCGCGCGATATTCCTAAAATTTTCCGCTTGTCCCAGCTGACTTACAAAAAAATGATCCAGAATTTGTTCTGGGCCACGGGATACAATTTGATTGCGCTGCCATTGGCTGCGGGCGTACTGGCATCCAAGGGCATCTTGCTCCAGCCAGCCGTGGCCGCCATATTTATGTCCGTGAGCACAGTCATCGTGGCTTTTAATGCGGTGCTTTTGCGAAAAGAGAAATTCTAGTTTGTGGATATTTTTACTACGAAGATCACCTTTGTATGTGGGATTAGCGATTTTTCTGTTAGCTTCTGTTGCTCAGGCTCAAAATCAAAAAGGGCCGTATCAGATTCCCTTGGAAGCCGTGGAGCCGGGGTTGACGGGTCTCCAACAGTTTTATCGGGCTGAAGTTTTGGAAGTGCTTGGCACTGAAGAGCGCCGTTTTGGGTGGTCTTCAACAGCGAATACATTATCGAAGAGGTGATCCGTTCCTTGGTCGATAGTACAGCCTTGATACTGAACGTGCCGATTTCAACGTATATAGCGGCTAGAGTATACGCAACCAAAAAGCTGCGGGATTGACCGTTTTAGATTTTTTTGCTAAGATTATCAGGCAAATTAACCCCTAGTCTGTCCCTCTGAAAGTGACATATGCAGGCAGTTATAGAAACCGGCGGCAAGCAATACCTGGTCGCGCCAAAAGAAAAACTGACGATTGAAAAACTCGCAGGCAAAGAAGGCCAGTCTGTGACTTTTGACAAAGTGCTTCTGGTTTCGGACGAGGCTAATGTTCAGGTTGGTAAGCCTTATGTTTCCGCCGCCAAAGTTGTCGGTAAGGTTTTGGCGCAAAACAAGGCGGACAAACTGGTAGTTTTCAAATACCGCGCCAAATCGCGCTACCGCAGAAAATACGGCCACAGGCAACAGCAGACCGTGGTGCAGATCGAGAATATTGAATAGTAACTAGTAACTAGTAATTAGTAATTAGAAAACTGCAGGCTCATTCCCGCAGTTTTGTTTTTCTTATTACTTGTTACTCTTTACTAATTACAAAAATTAGTATTCGCGGCGGCCTTCGAGAGCCTTGCTTAAAGTAAATTCGTCGGCATACTCCAGATCAGCGCCCATAGGTAATCCTCGGCCGATGCGCGTGACTTTGACATTTTTGAATTTTGAATTTCCTGCCTCGCCGGCAGGCGGGTGATTTTTGATTTGTTTTGCGATATACATGGCAGTAGCTTCGCCTTCGAGTGAGGGATTAGTGGCTAAGATAACTTCGATGTCAAAGATGCCCTTTGACATCGTTAAGCGATCGAATAATTCTTTGATTTTAAGATTCTCGGGCCCGATGCCGTCCAGCGGCGAGATTGCCCCGCCCAAGACATGATAGACTCCCCGGAAATCGGCAATTTGATCCATAGCCTGAACATCCAAAGAATCCTCCACCACGCAAATCAGATTTTTGTCCCGCTTGGAATCCGAGCAGATTGAGCACGGATTTTTTTCTGCCATATTGTGGCAGATGGAGCAGTAGATGATATTTTTTTGCAATTGGCTGACCGCGGAACCCAGCGCCTGGACGTCTATTTGGGGCTGCTTGAGCAAATAAAAACTAAGCCGTTGAGCCGTTTTGGGCCCAATACCGGGCAGTTTGGCGAATTCATTGATAAGGTTTTGGATGGATTTGGGGAGCTGGGCCATATTTATTCCATTATCTGATCCATCATGACCTCTTCAGCTGATGGGGCTTTGGCCAGGTTTTTGAAGGATGTTTTTTCGGCGTCAAAGAACAGTTCGATTTCGCCGGTTGGGCCGTTTCTGTGCTTGCGGATGAGGATTTCGGCAATGTGCGGCTTGCGCGATTCCTTGCCCGTGTACATTTCGTCGCGGTAGATGAACATAACCACATCCGCGTCCTGCTCGATGGAACCGGATTCGCGCAAATCCGAAAGTTGGGGCTTTTTGTCACCGCCACGCTGCTCCACGGCGCGGGACAGTTGGGAGAGCGCCAGCACTGGGACGTTCAACTCCTTGGCCAAGGTTTTGAGCGAGCGGGAAATTTCGGAAACCTCCTGTACGCGGTTTTCCGTATTTCGGCCTTCCATCAGTTGCAAATAATCAACCACAATCAGTTCGATGGCTTGTTCAGCCTGCAGCCGTCGCGCCTTGGTGCGCAGTTCCATGATATTGACCGTGCCGGAATCGTCAATAAAAATCGGAGCTTCCGATAGCCTGCCTAAAGCATGGCCGATGCGTTCAAAATCGTTTTCAGGCCCGATATCGTTAAGGCGGCCGGTGCGCATTTTCCATAAATCAACTTCGGCCTCGGCTGCCAGCAGGCGATCAACCAACTGGTCCTTGCTCATTTCCAAGGAAAAAATTGCCACGGGTTTTTTTTTGCCTACAGCAACGTGCCTGATGACGTCCAGCGCGAGTGAGGTTTTACCCATCGACGGCCTGGCTGCTAAGATGACCAGATCGGATTTTTGCAACCCGCCGAGTTTGTTGTCCAAATCGCCGAAGCCTGTGGGCAAACCTCGCAACTTTCCTTTCTCGCGATGCAGTTCATCTATGCGGTCAAAAGTTTCGTGCAGAATCTCGCTTAGTGGCACGAAGTTTTGCTTTAGGTATTTTTGGGAAACTGAAAACAGCTTTTGCTCGGCTTGATCAAGCAAGGTTTCCAAATCGGCATCTTCGCGGAAACCTAGAGACTGGATTTCAGCAGCCTGGGAAATGAGCCGGCGCAGAGTGCCTTTGTGCCTGACGATTTTGGCGTAGTGCAGGACATGGGCGGCTGAAGGCACGGAATTGACGAGCGTGGTCAGATAAGTCATGCCCCCGATTTTTTCCAAGGAAGCGGCCTCGTCGAGCTTGTTGGCAACAGTGAGGATGTCGATCGAGCTTCGCTCATCGAATAGCCGCAGGACTGCACGGTAAATGACCGCATGCTTTTCGTCGTAAAAATCCTCAGCCGAAAGCGTGTCCGCGATTTTGATGATAGCGTCGCGGTCAAGCATTAGCGAGCCCAAAACCGACTGCTCGGCTTCCAAATTCTGCGGCGGTAGGCGATTGAGGTAGTTTTGGTTGGGGTTTGAGTCCTGTTTCCTGGCCATGTTGGTGCTTTATTATAGTTTGCGGCATTCGAATTGAGCAATGTGGGTATGGGGAGGAATAGTGGATAAGACCGCAGTTTCCTTCTCCCAACACATGCTTTATTCAGTCGTCCTATCCCATCCCCGCTGAGGATTTCTTTGAGTTGAGCGGGGATCTTACTGAGCTACTATTGGTTAATTTCATCGTAAAGATCTCTCCACTCGGGATTAGTCTTTTCGATCGAGGCTATTTTCCATTGACGGTTCCATGAAATTCATAGCAAGATCCCCGATTTTTTGTCCAAATTCTCGCCTCGGGGATGGGCGAGGAGGTTGGCCTCCCTTGACCGAATCTGACATTATTTTTCCTTGGGAGAGGGGAGTTTCTAATTCTCGGCCTCACAAATGCGCGGACTGTTTAACTGCCCAAGAAAACATAAAAGACGGCCAATTGCCGCCTGAATGAACATATTTAACTTAAAGTAAGTATATACCTAAACGCTAAAAAAGTCAAATAATTTTCATGATTTCGCGAAGCGACTTTACGGTGTAAGTCGGCTGGCCAGTTTGGTCATCGGGCAGTTCGTGGGCGAATTTTCCGCTTTGAACCCAGATGCTCGGATGGCCATGTTGGTTGGCGTATTTGACATCCCGTTTGGCGCGGTCGCCCACGATCAGAATTTCTGACGGCTTTAATTCGAGCCTCTGGACTATTATGTCAAAAAATTATGGCTTTGATTAGCATTTATGTGTCTACCTCGAACAAAGTAAAATATCTCGCATTTTTAGAATTTCTTTTTTATCCTATAGCCGTCGGGAGTATCTTCAATCAGATAACCTTCTTTTTCGATTGCCTGGCGCAGCTCGTCGGCCCTGACAAAGTCTTTAGCCTTGCGCGCTTCCTCCCGCAAGCCGATTAAGCGGCTGACTACTTCGGGAATGTTCCTGGTTGCTTCCCAAGTTTCTCTTAGTTTCAAGCCAAGCACCTGATCGAACTTCAAAAGTGATTGCAGTTTGGCCGAGCCGGGATAATCCGAACGGATAAGGTCATGCGCCACGGCCAAAGCCTTGGGCGTATTGAGGTCATCATTGATAGCATCCTGAAAGCGCTGCTCAAATTCGGCACACCCAACTTTGGGCTGCTCATAGGACGAGATTTCCTGGTATAAGTTATTAAGGGCGTTTTGAGCGGCCGTCAGGCTCTCCCAAGTGAAGTTAAGTTTGGTCCGGTAATGCGCGGACAAAACCAGATAGCGAAAAGTCAGTGGGTTATAGCCTTTGCCTGTGACATCTTTGAGTGTCAAGAAGTTTCCTTCAGACTTGGCCATTTTGCCCGCATCGACAAGCAGATGCTCACCATGCATCCAAAAGTTTGCCAGTGGTTTTTTGTGCGCTGCTTCGGATTGGGCGATCTCGTTGGTGTGATGAGGAAACTTTAAATCTATGCCGCCGGCGTGAATATCAATCGGCTGGCCGAGGTATTTTTTACTCATAGCTGAGCATTCAATGTGCCAGCCGGGAAAGCCGTCGCCCCAGGGAGAGGGCCAGCGAAGGATGTGGTTTTGGTACCGGCCTACGGTTTTGAACCACAGCACGAAATCAATGGCATTTTTCTTTTTTGGGTCTTTCACGACTTCCTGTCGCGCGCCGAGCATCATGTCTTCTAGTTTTTGGCCTGTCAGCCGGTTGTATCGGGGAAACTTAGCAACGTCAAAATAAACAGCCTCATCGGATTCGTAAGCAAAATCTTTCTCCATTAACGTTTTAATCATTTCGATCTGCTCGGCGATATGCTCTGAAGCCTTGGGCATGACATCCGGCAATTGGATATTGATGCTTTGAAGATTTTCCAGGAAAGCGTCAGTATATTTTTTTGCCACACCAAACACCTCATCCTTGGTTGAGGCGTTTTTTTCCATTTTGTCTTCACCCGTGTCTGCGTCAGAGGTCAGATGTCCGACATCGGTAATGTTTAAGACGTGCTTGATCTTGTAGCCGTTGAATGTAAGCGTCTTTCTCAGAAGGTCATAGAGGATATTCGTACGCAGGTTGCCGATGTGGGCATAGTTGTAAACCGTCGGCCCGCAAGTGTAAAGGGCGACCGAATCCTTTTTTATCGGCTTAAATTCCTCAAGTTTCCTGGTCAGCGAGTTATAAAACTTAAGCATAGGGATATTATATCAGAAACTTGATTTTAGTTTTATGCTTCGATAATAGCTTTAAGAGAATTGGTTTGTTGGTTAAACCCTCCCATACTCCAGTGTATGGGAGGAAATGGCCAATATTATAAATCCGTTGACTTTATGAACTGTTCGAGTTCTTTGCTTAGGGTAGCTTTTTCTTTGACTTTATCCAGAACCTCGAGAATGCGCTTTTTCTGCTTTACATTAGCCGACTTGACCAGTTCGTCCAGCAGTAATTGCGGCCAGAAGTAGGCAGGATAACGCCGCTGAAATTTTTTCCAGGAAGCGGTCGGTTCGGAAACTGCGTCTTTTTTCTTCGTTCGCTCAAGCACTGTTCGATAACCCTCACCGTAAAGTTGCATCCAAGTTTGCACTCTGGCAATAGTTGTCAAACCAACATTTAGATTTTTTTTGATCTCATCATAAGTTAAGCCTTGATAGAGGAGGCGGGCAATTTGTAATCTCCGTGCCAGCATAAAGACTTCCTGTTTTGATAACAGATCTTGAATAAATCCGGCCATTTCTTCGGGCGATTTGAGGGCGGTCAGCGCTTGGACGAACTCGATAAACAGCGTTTCTTGCTCTTTTTTGCTCAGTTGCTTGGGATATTTTGCCATGAAATACAAATTTGGCTAATCCTCTCATACTCCAGTGTATGGGAGGATTTGACTAATTAATAATGCCTTAAACATTAACTATTAGCTTTTAACTATCTAACGGTTAATAGTTTAAAGTTAACCTATAGCCATTTGCGGCGCTTGAAGAGCCAGAGCAGGGCGAAGGTGAGCACAAACATTCCCAGAATTGTCAGCGGCAGGAGGCCTGGGAACTCAGCCAGACTAGTGGTGGTTTCAGCAAACAGCATGACATTGATGAACAGCGTGAGGATGAAAATGATAACTGAGAAAATGGTCAGGGTACGTAGAATGTCGCTCATGCGGTGAGCGGCCAACGACTGATTGGTTTCTTCATAAGACTCGGCGGTTTCCTTGTCCGAGGACAATACGTCCCAAATATTCTCCGCGTACTCAATCAGATTTTGGAAATAATTTTTGGAATATTGGAATTGCAGATAGCCGTGTTTGCTGCGCGCAAGCTTGCTGAGGACGAATTTATGCATCTTCATGATGCGGCGGTAGATGATAATATTTTTTTTGAGTGTGGAGAAACGCTTGAGGGTCTTGAAATCAGCTTGAAATATGTCGCGGCCGGCCTGGTCGAGTGAGCGATTGATATGATCCAGAATCGGAAAGCTCCGCTTGAACAGGAGTTCCAGGATAGAGAAGAGCAGGAAGCCGGAAGTCTGCTGCATGTGCTGGTTGCGGACGTTGTCGTAGGCGGCGGCATTGGAGACTAGGTTGTTGAGAGTTTTCATTTCGCCGTCGTGGATGGTGACGAGGTAATCGCTGCCGACGAAAAAATCGACCTCAGTCGGTTTGATCTCCTCGCTGTCCTTTTTCAGATAAGGAAAGAGCAGGATGATGAAGTGGTAGTTGTCATATTCGTCTATTTTGGGGCGAGTGGATGGCGTGATGACGTCTTCGTAGTCGAGAGGATGGAACGGGAAATGATCTTTCATGTATTGCAAATCGGCATCATCGGGTTTGATAATGTCATGCCAAGTCAGGTTTTTTGTGTGGATTATTTTAAGGCTCATTTTGTTTCAGAAGGGCGGACATTCTCCATTAATTCTAGCAATTCGATGTGGATTTGTCAAAATTGACCTTGTATGCTATAATTTCGTATGAACATAAAAAAGCTTCAAATGACAATTAATAGGCCCTGTCCTTACCTTAACGGCTTTGACGAGCTTGCATTGGCTAAAGCAAGTGCTGCTTCAAAGTCTTTTTTGTTGGTAAATTTTTAAGCATATGGCTAGAGGAAAAGAACACCAAGGCAATCTGGGGAGCATGGCTGAGGCATTTCAGCGCATGGTCCATGAGGAAAAAGCGCGTCTTGACCCGGATTACAGCGGTGATAATCCGAAAA
>MFEL01000008.1:0-21944 GCA_001777575.1 Candidatus Doudnabacteria bacterium RIFCSPHIGHO2_01_FULL_46_24 | reverse complement strand
GATAATCCGAAAACTCCACGTGAGGCAAAGCGGGATATGGAAAAACTGGGAATCGTCAAAGAGCCAAGCAAGGGTAAGAAGCGCCAAGCACGTACGCAACCTCAAGCTACTTCAGTATCGGATGATCGGGAATTAGCTGAACCAAACGCAGAGCCGGTTTTGAAACAGGCTGCTGTGCCTGCAGAAACCGCAAGTACCGACGAATCCAAAGAAACCAAAACCGCGCAACTTGATCATCTCTCGGAACTGCGCTTGTATGCATTGGCTCTTGGACTTAACGCAAAAGAAAAACTTAGCGAAGACGATCTGCAAAAGCAAATTGATGCTAAAGTGGTTGAAATAAAAAAAGAAGCAGAGAGTTTATTTCTGTTTGAAGATAGCGATAATCCGGCAGAAATTAATTTAGCCCTCCAGACAGCCAAAGACGTGGCCAAAAGGGACCGTGAAAGATTTGAAGGTGAAACTTTGACTCTGGCTGACATTAAACACTGGCCGGAATACATCGCCCGTTCAGATAGAATTTACCAGCTTGACGCGGCAATGAGGAATGCCCTTGGCGCTGGTGCAAAGTGGGACAGAGTAAGGCTGCAGACAGCTTTGAAGGATATAGTAAAACTGGAAAAGTCAGCTACCCGGGCGGTTAATGTGGCAGAACGCAAGGCAGCCAACAGAGCTGCAGGTAAAAAGGAGCCAAAACCTGAACCACCGCCGCCAAGAACGCGAGAGCACAGGCCACCGGTTAAACCGATTGCCCCGGCGGCTGCAATCGAGCGAAGAATTCTAGTAGGGACTGACGAGAAAGGCGAACCCGTATATCTTGACGCAAAGACTAAGGTTAAGCCACCAGCAAAGGTAACGGCCCTTGTCGAATCCGGTCAGATGACCGGTAATGACATTACTTTATTGCGGAATCAGTTAAGAATACCGTACGACAGAGATTTTAGGCAGAGAATTGCGGAAAGGATCAGAGATCATTACCTTGGGCGTGGCGATGATGGAAAACAAACGCTGTCCCGCTTCTACAGCAATCCGGAGACGCAGAAGATTTTTTCAGAACTCGGACTTAGGGTACCGGAGGAAATAACCGCTCCATTGGATCGCGTCAAGCGGCTGGAAGAAATGACCATTACGGAAAGATACAGAGCGCGCCATGCTAATTTCCAGGACCTTAAACGGATGGTTAACCAGAAGGATTTAAGCAGTGAGCAACAGCGGGCAGCTGCCACTTTGGTCGTTTCTGAGTTAAAGCGTTTCTTGGGCAAGAAAGACTTGGAGGAGGATAACCGAAAGCGGATAACAGCCGAGATTGCCAAGTGGAAAATAATCCTTGAGCGAAAAGAGTGGGAAGAAAAGCAGGAACAAAAAAAAGCGGCAAGAGATTCAGCCCAGCAGCGCCAGAAGCCGTTTTGGGCTGTCATCAATAACAAAAAATCCACGCCGGCACAGCGCCTAAGAGCAATTGAAGACATGCCTGATGTCCCGATAATGTCAAAAATACTGCAGCAGAAACTTCTGATGATCAGGGTGAATAATATAATGTGGAGCGTTGAACGCGCCGGGGTCGCCGAGAAGCTAAAAGGCCTGGACGAAGCAGAAAAATTTGCAGCCCAGGCAAGCGTTATTGGCGGCGATAATGCCGCGGCCCAACTGGCTAAAGTCAGAAAGTCCCAGCTGGATTGGCCTGATATGTTCCTTGAGAACAACAAGCTTCGCTTGACTGACCGCTTGCTGGCGGTTCAATATTTGATTCCAAAACTGGAAGAGCTAGTTAAACAGGCTGATAAAGAAAAGGCTAAACAGGCCGAAAAAAGGCTGGCTGATGCCAAAAAAGTGGAAGCTCAACTGCTGAAAGTTCAGCAGGAGCTGGAAAAAAAGGCGGTGGTTAAAGCGCCAACAAGGGCGGCAGATGAGCCGGTTCCAGAGCCTCTAAAGCCAGCGCCAGAACCGGCAGCTCAAGAGCCGGCTGATTTGCGTGTTACGGAGCCGGTGGTAAACCCGATTTTAAATATTAGTGCGACTGCCCCGGAATCGAGGCGAGCCTCGCCCGGCGAAGCCGGGCGGGAAAGTCCGGAGCAGAAAGAAGCCCGCGTGAGGGTTTTTGCGGAAAGGCTTTTTGACAACGCTTATGCGGACGATTTGCGCAAGCAAGGCTATACTGAAAGTAAAATCAACAAGCACATCAAGCACCAAACGCAAGATGAATTATTTATGGAGCAGAGGGAAAAGGGGATTAAAGCATTAGTGGATGTTTTTAAGGATCGCATATGAGAGAAGAAGTTTTAGCCAGAATTATAGCGTCTGCCCAAGCCATGGGCGAGCAGGAATTGGCGGTCCAGAAGCCCGCCGCAGATGCTCATGACGCAGCTCATGACGCAAGTCATGAGCAGGAAAAGGAGCGCGAAGCGGCTTTCGAACAGCTTTTGGATGAATTTACTCCCGCCTTTGATCGGCACACTCGTGCCGCGATGTCCGGAGATGCAGAAGCGTTTTCCGCCGCCGCCGCCGAGCTATCAGTCATTCAAACAAGACTGGAAAAGTTCAATGACCACCCTGAATTTTCCCAGATCATGGCTGATTTGGAATATGCCGTCAGCTATAATCAGGATACCTTTGATCAGCGCGCCGTCGTCCGGGCAGCAGAGCCTACGGGTCCCGAAGCCGGAGCGGAACGGGATTTGGCTGCGGCAGATGCTCATGACGCAGCTCATGACGCAAGTCATGAGCAGGAAAAAGAGCGCGATTTGACAGCAGCGGACAGGGGTCCAGCCGCAACGGGTCCGGTCTTAGAAGCCGAAGGCACAGCTGAGGAGCGGTATGCCGAAGCGAAAGCGAGATATGAAAAAGCGAAAAAAGATCACGAGTCAGTTAGGGGCGTGAAAGATTATATCAAAACTCTGACCAGCGACAAGCATCGCACGACGAGAACTACTATCATTGATGAATTCGACAAGGCCACGAAAGAGCTGGAAATCGCCAAGACGGAATTTGCGCTGGCGAACGCTGAGGGCTATGTGGATTCGGTGCTGAAAGACTCGGAAAAAGAATTTAAGGCGGTATTCGGCAACAAATCGGGATTTCGCAAATTGTGGGACAAGATGGGAGAAAAGAACATTTACGCCGCGGGCTGGGAAAAGAAAGGCAAGAAAGTTGATAACTGGCTCGCGCGCACCGGCTTGCGTTTGGTTAGTGCGCGCACAGTTATTTCAGGCTCACTTCTCCTTGGTTCGGTGTTTACGGGCGGGGCTACCGGTCTGGGGTTCCTGATTGCCCGCCGCGCCATGGGCGGCGCCGGCGGAGCAATCGGCGCTTCAGAAATTTACAAAAAATTCGCGATTGGCAGGCAGGAAAAACTTTTGGACGAAAAATTGGCCCGTCTCGCTGCGCTTGAAAATGAAGGCAAGGATGTTTCAGAGAAAGAATTAGGCGAAGCGCTGGCGGCATTTGAGGTAACACGCTCGCTGTCCGGAAAAAATCCTGCTGAAGATGAAACATACAAGAAATTGCTGGTTTTGGAGCAAAAGAAGTTCGCACAATGGGTTGAAGCGGCAAGAGAAGGGGGAACAATTACCCGAGAGGAGATTACCGAAAAGTTTAGCGACCGCGCAGAAGAGCGTAAGAGGAAAGCGGCTAAGGAAATCGGGAAGCGCAAGCGCCGGACGCTTTATGCCGGCGCGGTCGGCGGCGCCTTAGGAGCCGGTGCAATTCAGGAAGGATTGAAGTGGTGGCGCGGCGCCGGGCAGGTTCCCACAGGAGCAAATCAAACATTTACCGAAGGCGGCCGAGGTTCAGGGCCTGGAGTTCCGCATCCGCCGGATGCCCCTTCAGGGCGAGGGCCTGGCATGGCGTCGGAAACCAAGCCGCCTGGGACGGCAGCCGGAACTGAAACCATTCCTCCGCGCGGGAGCGTGCCGCCAACGGCTCAATCGGTTGAGTCGTTGAGCGCCAAGCCAATTTCTGCAGGGCTTACGGAAGCTCCTAAACCACCAGCTGAATCAGGAGCAGTGGCAGAGGCTATGAAACTTAAATTGCGCGCTGGCGCCGTGTTTGAACGCCACGGCGGCGTGGGCGTGCTGCGTGCCGGCGGCCGAGGCATTGAAGGCGCGCTCTTGGATTTGAAAGACGCCAATCCCGAAGCTTACGCCAAGATGATTGCCAAGCTGCACGAGCAGTATCCCGATTTCAAGGGCAATGACGGCAGCCTGATTCACAAGTGGACCGAGGCTTTCGCCAAGGCGCATGATTATAAAATTGGTAAGGGTATGGCGGATCTTAGTCAGGGGGAACATGATTTGAGCCGGATCCGAGCTGCAAGTATTGAAATCAACCTTGAGGATGGCAGCCTAAGCGAGGCCAAGAATGTTGACTTTATCGAACCGCAGGAAACGCCGACACCCGCAGGCAAGACAGTGCCAGTTGACGAAAACTTGCGCAAAATGATCAAAGAGGCGTTCAGTCAGGAGCCCAGAGACAAAAAGTTTACCATTGATTTTGACCATCAAGCGCCAAGCGGCCAGGCCGGAGCTGAAGCCGCTGGAAGTTCCGATATGTCCTCAATGCCTGAAGCCGTATCCACATTAGAAGCCAAGCAAATCGCTGACGCGAGGTTGTACGGCGCTTGGGACAATGCGGAGAGGGGACATTTAAGCGAGGCTTTGGATCTTGTGACATACGGCAAAAAATCGAAGTTTCTGAAAGAAATGGGAATTAAGCTTTCGGATCTGAAGAAAATCCAAGAACTGGATCTTCAAAACTTTCTTGACAGGCATGAAAGCGGCAAATTCGGCAAGCCGTTTGACAAATTCGCAAAATTCGCGGCCAAGTTGATTAGCTCTAATAATGGATTCAGTCGCGTTAAGGTGTATGAGGCAGTTTTGAGCAAGGGGGCTGAAATATTTAAGCCATAGACTTTATGCTAAACGACCAAAATCTCGTACAAATTTTAGGCATCGAAGCTCTGCCGGATGAGCGCAAGCTTCAATTGCTGGAGAAGGTTTCCACTTTGGTGGAGCGCCGTCTGGTCTTGCGACTTCTGAAATCCTTGAGCCCTGCTGCTCGCGCGGAGTTTGAAAATATTCTCGACAGCGAGAATGAGGAAGCCATATCGTTGTTTATGGAAAAGAACGCGCCGGACCTTATGGATTGGATAGTGGAGGAGACTAGCAAAATCAAGCAGGATTTGGGAGCCTTGACGGTCTAGCTGCGATGGTGTATATTTAGCCGTTAATCTTGAAATTTATGCCAGAGTTCAGAGAACAACCTCTTATTCCGAAAACTCCGGAAATCGCCGGATCCCAGGCGGAAACGCCGGAATTTTTGGATTTGCCCCAAGGCAAGAGCGAACAGACCAAGCCGGGTGATGTTGTGCCGATTGCAGAGGCAAAACGACTGGAAAGCAAAGTAAAGCCGCCAGCCAAAGCAAAAGAATCAAGGCATGAACTACAGCCTATTGAGGGCTTGGGCTGGGTAAATGCAAGCCTGAGCCGGGGAGTGGCCAATATTCCGGGTGAGGCCTTTCGCGCCGTTCAGGGATTGGACGAGGCCTTGGAGAATCACAAAAAGGCTTTGTAAATTCCAGGTGCTGAAATAAAAATGACACAATTGACAAGCAGCGCTTTGATAATATTTTGGCTTGTGCTGATAGCCATTCTGGGACTTGTGGTCCTGCTTTTATATTTCGTATTTTCTGATCTGATGAGAAAAAAAACCTGGGCGCCGAGGATTTTGAACTCGGTGTTTCTGGAAGTGTCATTCCCCAAAGAAAATAGCGATCCGGAAAAGGAACCGCAGAAAGAGGAGAAAGACATCATTGCCGTGGCTGAGCAGTTTTTCACCACCATCGGCAGCCGCGAAGCGGGGGTGGTCAGAAGCATGCTCAACATTCACGATTGCATTAGTTTTGAAATTGGCGCGGTCGGCAAAAAAATTTCGTTTTACATCAATGTCTCAAAAAAACTGCAAAGCCTGGTGGAAAAGCAATTGCACGCCCAGTATCCCAATGCCCAGATAGACGTGGCGCGGCCTTACAATATATTCGCGGCAAAATCTTACGTTTCTGCCGCGGAGTTGACTCTGCAAAAGAATTACGCTTTTCCGGTTCGGACGTACAAGAGCATGGAAACCGATCCCCTGAATGCCTTGACCAACAGCCTCTCCAAACTGCAAGCCGAGGAAGGCGCGGCGATCCAGGTCTTGATTTCACCGGCGGGGCATAATTGGCAGCATAAGCCGCGGAAATTTGCGCTGGAAATCCAGCAGGGGCGGAATCCCGATATCGTCGCTTCTTCCAAGGGCCAGCGTTTTTTGTTCGAAGCTTTTCACCTTTTGGGCCTGGCCATGGACAATTTGTTCAGCTCCAAAAACTCAAATCAGATGGATCCTAACCGCATGGATCCGTCAGGCTACAAAAAAGCCATCCAGCTGACGCCGATGCAGCAGGAGCTTTTGAAGAAATTCGAAGAGAAAGCCTCGCGTTCAGGCTACAAGGTCAATCTGCGCGTAATCACGTCCTCGACGGACCAAGCCTCAGCGGACGCGCATTTGCGCAACATTTTGGCTTCGTTTATGCAGTATTCTATGCCCCCGTTCAACGGCTTTCGTACTGTCAGCAAAAAAACTCCCAAAATCATCACTGATTATATTTTCCGCGTGTTTCGGAACACCAGGATGATTCTCAACACCGAAGAGCTGTCCAGCTTGTGGCACCCGCCGACTCGGTTTACCGAAACACCCAATATCAAATGGCTGACCGCCAAGAAAGCCGCTCCTCCGCCTACAGTGCCGGACTCCGGCTTGCTTTTGGGCCGAAACATGTACCGCAACACGGAGACCAAGATTTACATTGAGCGCGACGATCGTAGGCGGCACATGTACATCATCGGCCGCACCGGCACTGGCAAAACCGAGCTTTTGAAAAACATGGCGATTCAGGACATCAAAAACGGCGAGGGGATTTGCGTTGTTGACCCGCACGGTGACATGATTGAGGACATTTTGCAGTATATCCCCAAAGAGCGGGCCGATGACGTGGTTTTGTTCGAACCAAGCGATATGGAGCGGCCTTTGGGATTGAATATGCTGGAGGTCAAAAGTGCCGAGCTCAAAGATTTCGCCGTGCAGGAAATGATCGCGATATTCATGAAGCTGTTTCCGCCGGAAATGATCGGCCCGATGTTTGAACACAATATGCGCAATGTCATGTTGACGCTGATGGAAGACAAGCAGTATCCCGGCACCATCGCCGACATTCCCAGGATGTTTACAGATACCGATTTTCAGCGCTATAAGCTTTCAAAAGTCAAGGATCCGATCGTCCGCGCGTTTTGGGAGAAAGAAATGGCCAAAACTTCGGACTTTCATAAATCGGAAATGCTGGGCTATTTGATTTCCAAGGTCGGAAGATTTGTGGAAAACGAAATGATGCGCAATATAATCGGCCAGCCTTACAGTTCGTTTGATTTTCGTCAGATCATGGATGAGGGAAAAATTTTGCTGATTAACCTGTCAAAAGGCAAGACCGGCGAGGTCAATGCCAAGCTTTTAGGCTTGATTGTCGTGTCCAAACTGCAGATGGCCGCGATGTCGCGCTCTGATATTCCTGAAGACCAGCGCCGCGACTTTTATCTCTATGTGGATGAGTTTCAGAATTTTGTCACTGACAGCTTTGCCACTATCCTTTCTGAAGCGAGAAAGTACCGGCTCAATTTGATCATGGCCCATCAGTTTATTTCACAGCTGTCGGTCCACAAGGAAGGCAGCAGCGCACTCGATATGACCATGCGAGACGCGGTTTTTGGCAATGCCGGGACTATGATCAGCTTCCGTATCGGCGTGGAAGATTCGGAAATCATGGCCAAGGAATTCGCGCCGGTCTTCAACGAATTTGACCTGGTAAACATTGATAGGTTCAACGCTTATGTTAAATTGATGGTTAAAGGAACAGGTAGTAGGCCATTTAATATGGAAACGTATCCCAAACCGCCGGGCGGAAATATTGAAACCGGGCGGCTGACTCGTAATTTGTCGAGGCTTAAATACGGACGGACGCGGGCTGAAGTGGAGAGGGAGATTCTGATGCGGACTAAGCTGGGTACGCCGGCTACCACAGGGCCGGTGGCGACGGAAAGGACGAGGTAATGCCAGACAAGGAACAATACGTCAGGCTCGTCTGTCTGTTTCTGGCAGAACAGCTGCGGGTCAAAAAAATCGACCTGAAACGGGCTGCGGAAATCGGGCAAAAAGTTTTGGACAACGTCAACCTGCTTGATTCCGAACATGATTTCCTTCACTTGATAAAAGAGTTGTCCAAAGATTTTGAAGAACTGCAGAGCCTGCAGGAACGGGTATATTTCTGGACCCTGTCGAATCAGCGGAAAACAATGGAAGATCGGGTACGGAATTTTGCGGTCCAAATCATGGGTACGAATCCGAATGCGGCCTTGAGCGTTATCTTGGCGGCGATCCAGGAAGACGTGACGTTGGAAAAACTCCAGCAGCAATTCCCGGATTTTTCGCAGTATTTAGTCACAGAATCATGAATGATTTAGAATCAGAAAAGAATTTTGAACGGCAGGAGATCGCCGTCGAAAAGCCAGAAGCTGGCTTTGAAGACGCCATACAGGGGGCGGAGCTGCTGGAGGAGCCGAAAGGCGGCAGTTTTATTTCTGCTTTGCAGGTATTTGTCGCCTGGGTCAATAATTTGCTTTCCGGCAAGTGATTTGCTATACTTAATCAAATTGCTGCTTGGCCTCGGCTGGAGGCCCTGAAACAATAATAAATAATCAAAACTAACCAAAATCAAAATTTATGCCCAGTAATACAACTTTCAGTTTAAGTCCGGTTAAATTAAAATTCTTGGATCTGCATGTTACACGCGATAAGCGCGGCCTGATATATATTATTATTAAAATACAAACGGCTTTGCAGTTTGTATTCTGAAAGTTGATATACTGGGTATGGACAATTTGACAAATTTGGCGCTGATCGCGCAGATGATTGAATCGGCAGAAAAAAACATTCAGTCAGCCAAGCAGATGCTGAAGGATTTGATGGGGGGCAAATCCGATGGCGCGGAAATTATGCGCCGGGCGCAAGTTCTTTCGGTTTCCGAAGGCGGCAAGGTCATTGAGGGCGTATTTGACGGCTCAAACATGATCGGTCCGGACGGCAAGCAATACCCGGTACCCGCCAACTATGCTTCCAAGAGCAAGCTGGTTGAGGGCGATGTCTTGAAGCTCACGATCGCCGATGACGGTTCATTTATTTATAAGCAAATCGGACCGATTGAACGTAAGAAAGTTTTGGGTGTTTTGGCCGTCGATGAGAAAGGCGAGTATCGCGTAGTTGCCGACGGCAAGCCCTATAAGGTCCTGTTGGCCAGTTTGACATACTTCAAGGCTGAACCCGGAGACCAGGTGACCATTGTTTTACCCAAGGAAAGGGAAGCAAATTGGGGGGCGGTAGAGAATGTGATTAAGCAAGGCTCAGGTGTTGTAACCATGTCAGACTCTAATGACGGCAAGAGTTCGGACGAAACCGAATTAGATGAATTATAGCCTCGTGACTGGACAGTTTATCAGGTTCGCAATAATTGGCGGACTTAACACCGCTATTGATTTCGCACTTCTCAATTTGCTCTCATGGGCCACGGGTATCTATGAGGGCAACTGGATAATTCTGCTTAATACCATTTCTTTTAGCGTCGCGGTCATCAACAGTTATATTCTCAATAAACGGTGGGCGTTTGGGGATCAAGGGAGCGGCGAAGGCGGTCGAAAGTTTACTTTATTTTTAGCCGTTAGTATAGTTGGGGCGGTGATCAATACTGCCGTGGTTAGGGTTGTCAGCACCAACATTGACCCAATGTTTGGTCTGTCGCAGGAGCTTTGGCTCAATGTCGGCAAGGTTTTGGCAACCGGCTTAAGCCTGGTCTGGAATTTTATTGGCTATAAGATTCTTGTTTTTAAGAAGTAACTTGCAATTTGTAGTCAGCCGATTTATCGGCTGTTTTGTTTTATGCTAGAATAAATAGCCATGAGCAATTTAGTTTTATACAGAAAATATCGGCCTCAGAGGTTTGAGGACGTCATCAATCAGGAGCATGTCAAAACCACGCTCCAAAATGCGATTATAAACAAACGAGTGGGACATGCTTATCTTTTTACCGGTCCCCGGGGAGTCGGCAAGACCACCATGGCCAGGATTTTGGCCAGGGCTCTAAATTGCCAAAACCGGACCGGAGCCGAACCGTGCAACGAGTGCGAAATGTGCAAACAATTGCTGATTGGCTCCTCGCTCGACATTCTGGAAATTGACGCGGCATCAAATACGGGAGTTGACAACATTCGTGAACTGATAGAGCATGTGCAATACGCCCCGTCTCAGGCGAGTTTCAAAGTCATCGTCATTGATGAGGTTCACATGCTTTCCAAAGGCGCCTTTAATGCGCTTTTGAAAACTTTGGAAGAGCCGCCGGCCCACGTCATATTTGTTCTGGCCACAACTGAGGTGCATAAGGTGCCGGCTACGATCGTCTCCCGCACCCAGCGCTTCGATTTCAAACGAGTCAGCGTTTCGGATTTGTCCAAACTTTTGGAGTTTGTGGTTTCTGACAACAAGCTTTCGATTGACCAGGAGGCGCTTGTTGCTATCGCCGAAGCGGCTGACGGCAGTTTTCGGGACGGTCTGTCTCTTTTGGACCAGATCATCAGTTACTCAAGCGGCAAAATCACTTTAGGGTTAATTGAAGAAGTTTTGGGATTCACCAGCAAGCAGGCGCTTATGCAGTTTATGGATTTGATTACATCGGACAAGACCGCTTTGGCTGTGGGATTTGTTTCTCAATTGAATTACCGCGGCAGGGATTTGTTTCAGTTTCATAAGGATTTTATGGAATTTCTCCGCAAACTGCTGCTGGCGAAAATCAGCAAGGAAACTGACGCATATCCCGGATTGCCGCTGAATCGGCTAGTTGCTATCATTGAAGCGTTTCAGAAAGCGGGGAGTGAGTTGAAATGGGCGAATATCCCGTCTTTGCCTTTGGAACTGGCGGTAGTGGAGTTAACGCAGACTGACGCTGGCTTGACGCGGAATGTAGCGGAGGACTTTAGTCCTCCAAAAAATGGAAGTCTAAAGACTTCCGCTACGGACAACGAGACTTTACAAAAAGTCCTAGACCACTGGCCGCAGATTCTGGAGAAAGTCAAAGACTATAACCATTCGCTTATTTCCAGCATGAAACTGGCGGAGCCGGTGGAAGTGCGGGCTGGCGAGTTGATTTTGTTGTTTCCGTATAAATTCCACAAAGACGCGATCGAGGCGCGGAAAAACCGCATCATTATTGATCAGGCAATCGAGGAGGCTGTGGGCGTCAAAATCATGGCTAAACCCATTTTGAAAAACGAATGGAAGGGCGCGGAGCCAAATGCCGAAAACCAAACACTCAATTCCGCGATCAAAATTCTAGGCGGTGATATCCAAAACTAAAAAAGCCTGTATGGCTTTTTTCTAATTGGCTGAACGGGTAGGTCTGGTACCCACCCCGTATGGTCATTATAAGGGGTTGGGAGGCTTTGGCCAACCAAGCCAGGGTTGGTAGGTCTTGGAAGGTTTTAGTGTTTTCGATGCAAATCTCGATACGGCCGTTGACGGGTTCGGAGGATACTTCATCGACGACCGCGACGAAACGCGCATGGGAGAGAGAATCGCTGAAACTCTCCGCCTGTCTGAAGCTGAGTGGATCGCACTGTCCCGACAGGCGGTGGCGAGCACGGAGCGCTTCAGGTGGTCAGAGACGGCAACAAAAAACCTGCTGGTGTATCAGCGGGTCATAGAAGGAGGATTCAATCGGTTGTGAAGGCCGGTTCAGCGCGATGCTGGACCGGTCGTTTTTTATTGTTTATTAATAAATTCGATCCCGTCTTTCGTGTCTTTAACTTCACATTCCAATTCAAAGTGTCCTTGATAGTTTATTTCCTTCAAAGTTTGAATGACTTTTTTCCAGTTTATTTGTCCTTTACCCGGAATTAAATGCGGATCTGGCCGGTTACATTTTTTGAGATTTTCCTCGGCTGGACCAAAGTTGTCGTGCGCGTGGATATGGATTATTTTATCTCCAAAAGTTTTCAGGGCTGATAAATAGTCTTCACCGCTCACGTTAGCATGACCGATATCAAGAGTATAAAGGAAATTTGGCATATTCACTTTTTCTACGATTTCTTTTATAAGGTCGAATTTACAGGCTCGGTCAGGAAACCAAAAACAAGTCTGGGCTTCGTTTTCTAGTCCGATTAAAATGTTTTTTGATTTCGCGTATTCGGCGATTGTTTTATAAACTTCAATTTCTAGTTTTTTTCTTTTCTCTATTTTCAATCCGTATGGTTCCAGTGCCGGATGAATGGTGACGATTTTCGCGCCAATACATACAGCCTTGTCTATATTGTCTTTAATTTCTTTGATAGAGGCTTCGCGAACTTGGTCATTTAAGTCATTAATGCTACCAGTAAAATACTGGGCATGGACTGTGTAGGTTAGCCCTTTTTCTTCTTTCAGTTTTTTCAAGAATTCAAGTTCATTGTCAAAATCCCGGTCGTGCGGATAATTGAAATCGATTTCAATGCAATTGACGAGCTGTGAAAGTTGGATGATTTCGTCAATAAATTCCTGGCCGGTTTTTCTTGAACCCTTAGCGCAAAATTTGAGCTTATATTCTTCTGTCATGTATCATGTATAAATAATAACATTTAGTTACAAACGGATTCGTAAAAATTCATGCTCTTATTTCTCATGAGTTATGGTCTTACGACCTAGGGTTAGTAGGTCGGCAGGAACCAGATTATTTGGCTGGGGAGGAAGGATTCGAACCTTCGAATGCCGCCTCCAAAGGGCGGTGCCTTACCGCTTGGCTACTCCCCATAAAGATGAACTTATAAAATATATCATTTTCGGGCTGATTTTTCAATGCACGAGCGCAGTGGCGCAATTTGAGGAGGGTGATTTTGCATTAAGTATTGAATTATGACAAGATAACTCATCGTTCCTTTGCGAGAATCCAGAGGAGGAGGACTCGTGAAACCGACAGCGCTTAACGTCATATTGATCAAGCCGTCCAAGTACGGCAAGGACGGATATGTCGAGCGGTTTCGATGGGGTTTTATGCCCAATGCCACGCTGCCTTATCTGCGCAGCATGACACCGTCTGAAATTGACGGCATCCCGATTCAGGTCTCGACGATCGACGAATACGTCATGGGAGATACTGATTACCTTGCTCGCTTGAAAAGGCATCATGGCGAGCAGACTTTGGTTGCTCTGGTTGCAGTGCAAAGCCACCAGTTTCACCGAGCCGGAGATATTGCCGCACTGGCTTACCTCAACGGCTGTCTGGCCGTGATCGGAGGACCACACCCGATGACCTGCAACACGGAAATGTTGCAGGGCAGAGGTGTTTCATTCGCGCTTGCCGAGGCGGAGACGGTTTGGCCGGCGATCCTTTCGGACGCGGTGCAGGGCAAACTGAAGCCGATTTACGGACATGGAGAGAGGTGGGCGAAGAAATTGGAACCCCCGGTGTTGATTCCGGCCTCGAGGGAGGAATTGTCCGGATACATCATTCCCATGGTTGGGATTTATCCGGCTCGGGGATGCGTGTTTCGTTGCAATTTTTGTTCGGTGGTAAAAATCACAGGCCAGCGAATGCGCAGCCAGCCAGTCGCAATCACCATTGAAAGCATCAGGCGGGCCAAGGCGGCGGGAATCAGGCTCATCATGTTCGTGTCCGACAACTTCAACAAATACAAGGAAGTTGTCGATCTACTGACGGCCATGATTGAGGAGAGGTTCGACTTGCCGTTTTTCTGCCAGTGCGATACCCAAATCGTCAGGCAGCCTGAGCTGCTCGAGCTTCTTAAGCGCGCTGGCTGTTTCCAGATTTTTCTCGGCGTGGAATCGCTTGACCGCAAGACATTACTCGCGGCCAAGAAAGCGCAAAACCACCCGGAAAAGTATTGGCAAATCGTGGCGCAATGCCGACGCCTTGGGATTAGTACGCATTTTTCGCAGATTATCGGTTTTCCGGAAGATACGGAACATCAAATCTGCGATCAGGTCGAGCAAATTCGTGATATCGGGCCGACTGTCGCCTCGTTTTACACTCTTTGCCCGATCCCGGGCACTGAGCAGTATGACGATTTCATGCGCCAGGGAGTGATCACCGAAGAGAATCTCGACCGATTCGACGGCACCTGTTCTACCTGGCAGCACCCGAATCTGAGCGGTAATGATCTCGACAGGCTGTTTCGTAACTGTTACCGCCGGTTTTACACGGCCGGGCATGCGCTGCGCAATTTGCGTTATCTCAAACCGGGCCCGGGCGGCATCCTCCCGGCAATCGGAGGGAGTTTGGGATATGGGGCCTTTGCCCGGTATTCGGCCTGGCGAGGGAGGCATCCGATGTCCGGGGGTGTAGCTTCCGTAAAAACGGATCACGTTCGCGATTACATCGATACTCGCCGCACTCTGTATGGGCTTTCTCATTTCCCCCTGCCCGAAAGTCTCAGTCTGACTGCGGAGGAGGAAAAGTGGAACAGCCAGGCTAACCCTGCTGTATTCTCCGCCTGAATCTTGCGATTCAGGTTTTTTTTGCATCAAAACACCGATTGCGGTAAAATGGTGACATGCAAAAGCTTCAATTTGAAACTTTGACACAGGAGAAGGACCTGTTTTTTAATGACTTCAAAAGCCCAACATATGGTTCGCTGAGTTTTGATAATGCCGTATCGAAACTTCTTTCTTACATGGAGAGCGAACCAAGCCTCGGTTATGAGCTGATCATCGGCACTGATTCCCTGGCCTCAAATCACGGCAATGCCGAATTTGTATCGGCTATCGTGGTCCACCGGAGGAACCGCGGTGGAATTTATTTTTGGTCAAAGCGAATCGAAGCCAATATTTATAATCTTAGGCAGAGGATTTTTCAAGAAGCTCTGCTTTCATTAAGGCTGGCTGAACAGCTCATCAATGAGCTTAAGAAACGCGATTTGGATGAGTTCAGTCTTACCATTCACGTGGACATCGGCCCGAATGGGGAAAGCAGGCAGATGCTTCATGAAATTGTGGGCATGATTCGCGGCAATGGTTTCGCGGTAAAAACCAAGCCGGACTCTTATGGCGCCTCCTCAGTTGCCGATCGCCACACTTAAAGCTCGTCGAAATAAGAGGGTGATTTTATTGTGCATCGTCCGCGGCTTTAAGCTGCCTTTGTTGCGATAATCATCAAGTGATGCCGTTGTATCGGAAGCAAGTAAACCCCGCCGCTTGCGAGCGGCGGGGTTTTGTATTTTCTGCGCTTAGTTTAATCCTAGGATTGCCTTAAGTTTCTGCTCAATCACCGCTTTAGGCATGGCGCCTACCATTTCCCCGATGATTTTTCCATCCCTGAACACCTTTAAGGATGGGATACTAAAAATTTGGTATTTTGAGGTGGACTGGGGGTTTTCATCCACATTTAGCTTACCCACTTTGACGTGGCCTTGCAGCTCTTCGGCCAACTGCGCCACTGCCGGAGACACCATTTTGCAGGGACCGCACCACTCGGCCCAAAAATCCACAAGAAACGGCTTGTCGGATGCGAGAACCTCAGAATCAAAGTTCGCATCAGTCAGGAGAATTTCCATTTTTTTATCCTTTCGGCTATTATTATAGCGCATTTAGCCGAGCTGGGGAAACAAACATGCTGCAAAAAATCATTTACATCATATTGGGTTTTTCGATCGCATTTGTGTTCATGCCCAAAAACGCCAAGGATTACCGCGGAAACATTCGGCCGTCGATACTGGGTACGAACACGGAAAATATTCCATTGATTCACCCAAGTCCGGAAATGGCCAGCGCCTTAACACCTCCCAAGCTTTCGGCGAAAGCCGCATACGCGTTTGATTTAACGTCTGGAAGCATATTGTTCACGCATAACTTTGACGAAAAACTGCCAATAGCGAGTTTAACCAAGCTTATGACCGCACTGCTGGTCGTGGAGATGAGCCGCGATTTGGATGAAGCGGCAGAAATTCAGCCTTCTGATACAGCAGTGATGGGAAGCAACATGGGCTTAGTTCGGGGCGAAAAAATAACAACCCGAAATTTGCTGGCCGGTATGCTTGTCTCGTCCGCCAACGACGCGACACTTGCATTGGCCAGGACAGCGGGGGGGACTGTTGATGCTTTTATCGACCGTATGAATCAGAAAGCCCGGATCCTTGGGCTGTTTAACACGCGCTATTCCAATCCAGTCGGGTGGGATACTGGAGAGAATTATTCAACAGCGCTTGACCTCTCAGTTTTGGTTAGAGAGTTTTTGAAGCACGAAACACTCGCACAGTTGTCAAAGACTAAGGAATTAAAATCAAGTTCGATTGACGGACACGTTGAGCATATATTGACCACCACGAACAAATTGTTGCTGGAGGATCAGCGAATTACCGGGGTTAAAACCGGATTTACCTCCGAAGCTAAAGGGAATCTGATAGCCAAGGTGACTGTAGCCGATCAGGAAGTGCTCACAATTGTGCTGGGAAGCGATGATCGGGAAGGTGATACCCGCAACCTGATTGACTGGATTTTTTCTGTATACAGATGGTGATGTTTATGGTATAATAAACAGGCAATTTCGCTTTTTTTTAAAATGAAAAATGAGCAATTACGCGGCATTAATCAAAATATTCAGTTTGTCGGTTATCGCCTTTTGGCTGGCGATAGCTTTAACGCCCATTCTCACGCGTTTTCTTTACCGATATAAATTCGGTAAGCGGATCCGCGCGGAGGGAGATACACCGGTTTTTTCCAGGCTCCACGAGAAAAAAAACGGCACGCCGACCATGGGCGGTGTTTTAGTCTGGTTTACCGTAATTGTCTTGGCTGTTCTTTTCTGGTTTCTGGACAGAGGACTGAATATTCAGTTTTTTCATTTTTTTAATTTTCTGACCAGACAGCAGACGCTTTTGCCGCTCGGCATTTTGGGCGCAACCGCTCTTTTGGGGCTACTTGATGATTATTTAGGCATTAAGGGGATTGGGGGAGGTAAGGGTGGTGGGCTGCGAGTGCGGCACAGACTTTTGTTTTACACTTTTTTTGCCGTCGTCGGCGCGTACTGGTTTTATTACAAACTTGAATTTGACATTCTGCACATCCCTGGATTTGGAGATTTCAGCATTGGCTGGTGGTATATGCCGTTGTTTATATTTGTTGTTATAGCCACCAGCTTTTCGGTCAACCAGACTGACGGTTTGGACGGGCTGGCCGGCGGGGTCTTGGCAACATCGTTTTTTTCGTATGGGGTCATCTCGTTTTTGCAAGGCAGAGTTGATTTAGCTGCGCTCTGCGCGGTCATTGGTGGGGCATTATTGGCATTCTTGTGGTTCAATATTTACCCGGCGAGGTTTTTTATGGGCGATACCGGTTCCATGTCTTTGGGCACGGTCTTAGCAGTGGTTGCATTTTTGACCAATTCGGTGGCGGTATTGCCCATCATTGGTTTCGTTTTGGTCCTCGAATCCGCCTCAACCTTGTTGCAGATTTTCTGGCGTAAGCTAAAAGGCAGAAAATTATTTTTATCCACACCAATTCACCACCACTTCGAGGCTGTCGGCTGGCCGGAGACTAAGGTTACCATGCGCTTCTGGCTAATTTCAGCCGTGTTTGCCGTGATTGGTGTAGCTATTAATCTAATTGGACGCTGATGTATGACATCCTGATCAAAAATGGTACCGTAATTGACGGTACCGGTAATGTCGGTCGCAAACTCGATGTCGGCGTGGAGAAGGACCGCATTGTTGAGGTTGCCGCTAAAATTCCGGAAGCTAAGGGAAGGGTGGTGATTGACGCAAAAGATAAATTTGTCACTCCGGGATTCATTGATATTCAAAATCATTCTGACTCTTACTTCACTCTTTTTGATCAGCCGCAGCAGTCGTCCCTGTTGGCCCAGGGCATTACCAGCATTGTGGTTGGCAATTGCGGTTCATCGCTGGCTCCACTTGCTTCTTTGGAGTCCATCAAAACCATTCAAAAATGGCATGACCTGGCCGGCGTCAATATTAACTGGGTGACATTTGGGGAATTCGTCCAATGCCTGTCCCAAAAAAATTTAGGGGTTAATGTCTTAAGCTTGGTAGGCCATGCCACGGTTCGGCGAGGGTTGCTCAAAGATTCGGTGCGCCCAGCTCAGATGGAAGAAATGCGAGTGATGAAAAAATTGGTTGATAAGTCTTTAGATGAAGGTGCTGTTGGCTTGTCGATGGGTCTGATTTACGCCCACGAAGTCAATTCCAGCGAGGAAGAACTTAAGCTGTTGGTATCCAGCCTCAAACCCCGACGAAAATTTTTGAGCATTCATCTGCGCTCAGAAGCCAGCCATATTCTCGAAGCGGTGGATGAAGCGATTGATCTGGCAACCGCGTCTGATGTGGCGTTGAAAATCTCCCATCTTAAGGTCCGTGGCCAGAAAAATTGGCACTTATTTGATCACGTTTTGAATAAATTGGAGATCGCCTATCATCAAGGGCTTAAAATCAGCTTTGATGTTTACCCGTATGATTCATCCTGGTCCGTGCTGTACACTTATCTGCCAAAATGGGCTTATGAAGCAGGTCGTGCCGAGATTCTGCGGCACTCGTCGGCAGCAGCTGACCGAAGAAAAATTTTGGATTATCTTAAATCTTCTGGTCAAAACTACGGCCAAATCGTTATCGCCACGGCTGAGAATAACCCGGGCTTCGTAGGAAAAACGTTGGCGCAGATAGCAAGCAACCAGGGCGTTTCGGTTGAAGAGGCCATGCTCAATACCATTACAGCCTGCAGGGCTCAAGTCGTAGTTTTTGATCACAACCTTTCTGATGAGCAAGTTGAATTGCTGGTATTTTCTCCGCTATCCATAATTGCCAGTGACGGTGCAGGTTATGAAAAGGAAAGCCAAAATTTAGTTCATCCGCGGTGCTTTGGCGCCATGCCCAAGTTTCTCCGTATGGTCAGAGAAAAGAAAACAGTCAGCTGGGAAATGGCCATAAAGAAGTTGACGATGGAGCCGGCAGGTTTGCTTAATCTTAAAGACCGGGGCAAAATCGCCAAAAATACCATGGCGGATATTGTCGTATTTGACCCTGTCACCGTCACTGATTTGGTTGATTACGAACACCCCTACAAATTTCCCTTGGGGATAGAGACTGTTTTGATAAACGGCAAGATCGCATTCGCCGATAACAAACCCGCAGGATTGTTTGGGAAGATGATTGGCATATGACGCTTAATGAGCTTAAGGACAAAAAAATTGCCGTAGTCGGCTTTGGCGTAAATAACCGCAAGCTCGTTGACTTCTTGGGCAAACATGGAATTGCTTATGAAATAATTGACGGCTGGCACTCTCCTGATGAGTTAATAGGTCGACTGGATGAATTCGAAGTCATATTCCGGACCCCCGGCTTGCCGTATCTATCAAAAGCAGTGCAACACGCTAAAGCCAAAGGGTCTTTGATTTTAAGCCAAACCAAACTGTTTTTTTCTCTCTGTACTGCTTCGATTATTGGGGTGACAGGAACGAAGGGTAAGGGTACGACCATAAGCTTGCTTGCAGACATGCTTAAGCTGGCTGGCAACAGGGTTTTTTTAGGCGGCAATATCGGCAGAGATCCGTTTGAGTTCATTGACATACTTACTCCTGACAGTTGGGTAATACTGGAACTTTCCAGCTTCCAGCTGCAGGATCTGGAGAGCAGCCCGCATATAGCAGTCGTGCTGAATATCACTTCAGACCACCTAAATCACCACCGATCAGTTGAGGAGTACCTAGGCGCCAAATTGCCGATTGTCACTTATCAGAGACCAGAGGATTATGCCGTGTTGGATCACCGGTTGCCGGATAATTTCAAGCATAGCGGCAATGGGCGGAAAATTTTTTTTGACCCGCAGAAAGTGGGCAATTGGGAGCGGAAACTTATAGGCCAGCACAACCTTGAGAATATCTCGGCGGCATTTGAGGCGGCGAAGCTCATAGGCGTATCCGAAGAAACCGCTAAGTTGGCTGTGAAGGATTTTGAACCTCTGCCTCATCGATTGCGCGTTTTGGGAACTTTTGAAGGAATCAGATACATTGACGACGCTTTCAGCACCAATGTCGATCCTACTATGGCTGCTATAGACGCCATGACGAGTCCCACAGTTTTGATCGTCGGCGGCTATGACAAAGGACTGGATTTTAAGACACTTGGGAAAAAAATTGTCGCAAGTCCAAACATCAAAGCTTTGGTGATCATCGGACGAGTCACTGAGAAAATTTTGCAAGCCGTTGACGGGTTTAAAGGCGAGAAAATAACTGGAGGCGCTGATTTGGAAGAAGTTATATCGCAAGCCCGGTCCCTAGTTTCTCAAGGTGATACAATTTTATTCTCACCGGGCACATCCAGCTTTGATATGTTTAAGAATGAAGTTGACAGGGGAGAGCAGTTTCTAAAGCTAGTTAATGAATTGAAATGAAAAGAAAACAGCTGCCGAAAATTGATTACGTATTGACAGGCACGACTCTGGGTCTGCTGGCATTCGGTTTGCTCGCGGTTTCGTCAGCTTCGACGGTATTGTCATTTGAGCGCTTTGGCAACAATCATTATTATTTCATGAGGCAGTTATTTTTTGGCGCTGTTCCGGGACTGCTGATGATGTATTTTTTTTCGAGGATAGATTACCATAAGTGGCAGAAAATCGCGCCTTTGCTCGTGCTTGCCGGGATTGCCATGTTGAGTGCGGTGCTGATTCCGAGCATTGGATTTAAGGTAGGCAACGCCCGCCGGTGGATTGATTTTCATTACTTTTTGTTTCAGCCGGCCGAATTCGTTAAACTTGCCATGATCGTTTATCTAGCCAGTTGGTATGATAAGCGCCAGCAGCATGCCCATGATTTGTATTATGGGTTCTTGCCCAGCCTCATGATCGTAATCGTGGTCGCCGGCCTGATCATGCTCGAACCTGACATTGGAACAATGCTAGTATTGATCGCCATCGCTTTTGCAATGTTTTTTGCGGGAGGAGCGATGTTAAAACATTTGGCGTCAGTGGCTTTGGCCGGTTTATTGGTCATGTGGATCGCCATCAAAGCCGCACCGTATCGACTGCAGAGGATTCTGGCATACTTCAATCCGAGTTCCGACACCCAAGGCATTGCTTATCAAATCAACCAGGCTTTGATCGCCATTGGTTCCGGCGGGTTGTGGGGCTTGGGTTTTGGGCAGTCAAGACAGAAATACAATTATCTTCCTGAGCCGGTCGGCGATTCGATATTTGCCATAATGTCAGAAGAGCTGGGCTTCATCCGCGTCAGTGGGGTAATCTTGTTGTTTTTGGTCTTCGCTTACAAAGGTTTCAAAATAGCTTGGCAGACCGCAGATGTATTTGGAAAAATGCTTGGAGTGGGCATTACATCATGGATCGTATTGCAAGCTCTGATTAATATCGGTGGCATTACCGGTACGATTCCGCTTACCGGAATTCCTCTGCCATTTGTTTCTTATGGATCGTCCGCGCTGGCGCTAAGCTTGGCGGGGGTCGGAATATTACTTAACATCTCGAGGTACGCCAAATGACATTCAGGTTTTCTAAAACTGACCTCGGCTCGATAGTTCTCAGAGTTCAACCTCCCTCCAAACCTAGACTTATGGCGAAACGGGAAGTATTTGAGCGCGATTTGATTTTGTCAGCTAAATCGAAGCCCAAACTTCAAGTAATCAGTCAGCTAGAGGTCTTACCGATTCGAAGGCGATTTAATTTTTTAGAGTCAGGAGCGTTTGCGGCAGCCGGTCTGATTATTCTTCTGCTAATCCAGTCAGCCGCGTACTTTTCAAAAACCGCTGATGATTCCAGAGAAATTTTGGGTTATTCGACCAGCGCGTACCAAGAACTTAATGCTGCCTCTG
>MFEL01000007.1 GCA_001777575.1 Candidatus Doudnabacteria bacterium RIFCSPHIGHO2_01_FULL_46_24 | reverse complement strand
AGAACCAGCTATTACCCAGTTCGATTGGAATTTCTCCCCTACCCTCAGTTCATCGCGGTATTTTGCAACATACTAGCGTTCGGACCTCCCGCGGTTGTTACACCGCGTTCATCCTGACCAAGGGTAGCTCACCGGGTTTCGGGTTTAGGGCACGCTACCTAAAAGATTAAAATTTAAAGAGAAAAGATTAAAATAATTGAGTGCGAAGCACACAAATATTTTTCATTTTACTCTTTTATCTTTAATCTTTTTTCGCGCTATTAACGCTCGCTTTCACTTTACCTTCGCCATGAGTATGGCTTAAGTAAGCAACGTACCTCTAACTCGTTGGGTCATTCTTCAATAGGCACGCGGTCACCCAGCCCCACTTTTGACCGATTGCATTTATCGAAACAAATAATGTCAATTAGTTAGACAAAATTCATCGCAACAAACGATATCCGACAAAAGTGGGGCTGGGCTCCCACTCGATTGTAAGTGTATGGTTTCAGATTCTATTTCATCGCCCTCACCGGGCTGCTTTTCACCTTTCCCTCACGGTACTAGTTCACTATCGGTCAGTTTAAGTATTTAGCCTTATGTCGTAGTCGACACAAATTCCAACTAGATTTCACGTGTCTAGTTGTACTTAACAACCAACTCAGAAGATATTAGAGGTCTTTCGCGCTACGCGGCTTTCACGCTCTTTGGCTGGCCGTTCCAGGGCCATTCGGCTAGACAACTCACATTGATCTTCTTGATCGTTACAGCGATCAAACGAATTGATGTTGTTACCCTAATCCTTGCAACGCCTGTAAGCTTTACCCAGCCCCAGTTTTTTGCTTTCGCAAAGAAACTGGGGCTGGGACACAAAGTTAGTTTGGGCTGTTCCCCGTTCGCTCGCCACTACTGGGGGAATATGACAATACCCTGTTTGAATTTCAATATCAAAAATTCAAACAGAGTATGCCCTTCGTTTCTTTTCCTCGCGTTACTGAGATGTTTCACTTCACGCGGTTCCCGTTCTTCATACCACCACGGTACAAAGACATATGCTCTTCCAGCATATAGGTTGCCCCATTCGGAAATCTCCGGGTCAAAGGTTGCTTGCCACCTCACCGAAGCGTATCGCCGGCTGCTGCGTCCTTCATCGGCTTAAACTGCCAAGGCATCCACCATACACTCTTAGTTGTTTAATTCTTTTTGACTAGCAATTAGTGGTTACTAACTGCTTATTGCCCCGTTTTACATGACGAGGACTTGGTTTCTCCAGCGCTACGCGCAATTTTCAATTGAAAATTGATTCTTGAAAATTAATTGATCATTGATACTTGATCATTGAAAATTTACAGTGCGAAGCACTGGACTATAAAGATGACTTTGAACTAAATTGTTAAGCTGCTAGCCGTTTACCCCGACTGGCCGTCGGGGTTACTTCCACAATACACTGCTCGCTTTAAGAACCGCCTATATCAGATTATTCGGTGGAGCAATAAACTCTGGAAGCAATCAAAAACCGCCTTTCGGCGGGCTCCTAAACTTAACCGCAAAAAATGCAGCTAGTCTATGAAACCGCCTTTCGTATAAAAGAGTTTATTCTGTAAGCCATATAAGTTAAGCCTATTAACTTATTAAACATTCTATTAGGCCAATTATAGCCTTTTAAAAATCCTCTGTCAAGAGGTAGGTCGGAAAAAAAGAAGTCCAGAAACCGCGTTTCCGGACGCTAGAACTTGGTGATCGGAGTGCCGCTGGCGCACATCGGGCATGTTTGCGGGCCAGGAGTATAGCGATCGCCCTCTGGAGCCTTCCAAACGCTGAAGTGCCTGCCGGGATGCTCGACGAAGGAAGCGTCAATGATGCTGGCTGTTGCGACGACACTGGCGTTAGCGTCCTTCAGCAGAGCTTCGAACAGCTTCATGTTTCTGCCGCTGCGCCTGACGTCATCAACCAGCAAGACTCTGGTTCCTGACAAAAAATCTCGAAAGTAGTCCCGAATGGCGTAGTTCGTCTTCCCGAGATCTTTGCCGACCAACCCGAATTCCTTTTCGATATGGATGCAGTGGATAGTTCTGGCTGGCCCAGCGGCAGAAATCAGGTTGACGAGCCCTTGCGCGATGATGTTGCCACCGAACTGCGCTCCTGCCACGACCGTGATCTCCCGCTTAACCGACGCATCAATCGCTGCCGCCAGCTCCTGAACGATCGTCCAGATTGAGCCTGTTAAAAACAATGGAAGCGTCGTGTAATAGTAGCCGGTGTGCCCCATGTCGTGGGTCCAGAAGTGTCCATCGAGAATCACTCTCAACTCACGCATCAAGGCCCATGCTGGACCGAATTTCTGGTGGCGCTCGGCCTCAATTCGGATTTGCTCCAAAGCTGCGGACATGTGCAACTCCTCCTTATCGTTCAAACTCAGCTGGCCAAATTACAGGCATAATAAAGTAAAACAAAAAAAGCCGCAAGTCTGGCTTGTGGCCGCCTTTTACACCATGTTCTTTCGGGCGCGGCGCAAATACTTAGCGTATTGCTTGCGCGCTTTGGTCCGAAGCTTTTTGATTGATTCAACCGCAACCTTGCGTCGAAAGGACCCTGGCGGCTTTTCCATCCGCAGCAGCCGTTGTTTGATCCGCTTCTCAACCGTATTTTCATGCAGTCCAAGCAGCTCCGCCGCTTCCCAAAGTTCTACCAATCTCGTCGGGATTCCGGGCAAGGGCTGTCCCAGTTTCTGAAAAAACTGCCCACGCATGAGGTTTCCGCCTCGCCTTTCCACATCGCTGAATTTGTGAAGCCGACCTTTCTGCCAGGCGATTCTGCCGGCTTTGCGGGCGACTTCCCGCTTCCGCTTCTTGGACAACAACATGAAGCCTGTCTGGCCGTTGGTCCTCGCTTGCGTCGCCCTGCCGCCCTTGATCGTGGCTCGCCTGAGTATAGCTTTAGACATCACAGCAAAGCCGGTCTTGTAGTTATACTTTCTCTGAGTCCGCCTGCCGCCCCGAGCGGTTACCCGCAGCAATTTAGCCCTGGACATCAAGGCAAAGCCCGTGCGCTTCTTTTTTCTGGCCATCTACCCTCCTTAGGAGAAGCTTAAGTGTAAAATAAAGAAGCCATCCGCACAAGGATTGGTTCGGCTGCATGCTAAAATTTCAGATGATTATCTCTATCTGGCCCGTAATCTTGCACACAACTCCGAGCTTCTCGGTTTTGGGAAGAAAATTTTAGTCTGTAATTCTGAACCGATAAGTATCATAAACTGAAGGACAACAGTATGAGTCGTTATCGTCCTTTACAATTATTCGAACTGTAATTATGCCGTTATCAACGCTCAAGCCTCTAATAACTTCTCGGTCTTCAAACATATAGTTTGCTGTTTGCTCATAGTAGCCATCGCCCAGCTGAATAAGAATAATCATATTTAACCAACTACCGCTTCCGCCGTAGTTAAGGCGAAGTATCACCACAGCGTCATCTTTTCCGTTCTTGTCCAAATCACCCTCAACGCTTCTTTCAAAAGATACCTGCCAGGGACCAACATCATCGTAATCATTATTATTATGAAATCCTTCCGGAGTAAAACCATAATATCCCTCACTAAGCTTAACAGTCCACATACTGGTCCAGTTGGTACCAACTGTATAAGTGCAGTTCTTCAATATTTCATCAATATCCCCTAAATCGTCAGACGCATTGCATTCAGTGGGTGAAAAGTTTTCCCAAGCCAGTTTTAACGGATAATATCCATCAAAAATTTCGGCATTTTTATTTCCCGGATTGATCTCTCCAGTAACCCTGCCACTTGTCTTAGCAAAAGAAAAATCATGAGCAGGTATGCTGTAAATAAGACTAGCGCCAATCACCATTAACGCAATTATCTGCCATAGTTTAGATCCTTTATCACCCGCTCCTCGTTCATAAGCATTGTATACCTTCTCCAGGTAATCCTTGTCACCACCTCCGTTATATTTCTTAACGGCATCTTTCCAATCTTTCCAGTTGCGAACCCAAATCCCATTCTGCTCGATGTTTTACTGCGCTAAATGATATAACCAACGAACGCCCCAATAAATACTTGTTTCTGGTTTTTCGGCATTAGCTTCAAGATACTCAAGAGGCACCGTTTTACCGTTTAGGACTTCGTACTCCGTAGCAGTGCGGTTTAGCTTAGGATTAAAAATATTTTTTAAAGCATATATTGCATAATTTCTAGGATCCGCAACTTGCATGACATCAGGGTATCCTGGATAATATCCTTTGCACTTATAATAGCCCATATCACTTTCAACATAAATAATGGCTTTAACCAAATTTGGATCCAGTAGAGTAGGTGGGGGATTGAGCTGTGCCGCAAAACGACCGTTCCATTGATTGACAGCCATAATAATCTCGTCGTCAAAACGGTTATAATCCTGATTCGCCTTAGGGGCTCTATACTGTTTTAGGATCATTGATTCAACAGCTTTAACTTCAAATGTAATCGTAAAAATTGCCGTTGATCTTCTGAAAAACTTTTTCCATTCTCTGACTTTAACCTCGAGATTGAGCAGGCCCTCTTGGATCATTCCGCTGGTGCTCCCGACATCATTGAATAGAAAATCTTTTTCAACGATTTTAATATTGATCTTTGCGTTGAAGCCCTGATTTCCCGCAGGAAATTTCGCAATTATTCGATCTAGTTCTACTGTTGAACCCTGTTTAATGGTTTGCTCCATGCTAAAAACTTGGCCTAAGATATTTATTTCAATATGGATATCTTGACCAATCGAGTCGCCTACGTATTGGATCTTTTTCAATTTTATACTAATTGTTTTTGACATTTTGTTTCAAATATCTAGCAATTCCAAATTCGGGATTTGGACGAAGTCTTTTTTGTTTAAGGTCGCCAAACTGCCATTATTAACCAAGGCTGTGGCCGCAATCGCCGCATCGGCAAACTCAATAGTCCCCTTACTGTCGCGTGCTAACTTGCCGGCGAGCTCCGCAGCCTCGTAAGAATAAGACAAAATTTTTAAAGCGCTGACTGTTGTCAATATATTATTTTCTTTTTCCGAATCCTTAGTGCTTTGACCTCTGTATAATTCTTGAATAGATATTATTGAAATTGCCAAATCTTCTTGAAGATTGTTTCGAATAAGACGTTTTAGCAAAGTCTCTTGACCCTTTTCTTGTCTAAGATGGTCAATGATTACGTTAGTATCTAGAATTACCATTGTTGTTTACCCAATCTTGCCGCTTTTTGTTCCATTTTTTTTTGAGCTTTTTCCCTCCTTTTTTCTTCCACAGTTTCGGGACCCCAACTGCCTTGAGTTTTTTCTAAAATGGCAAGATAAGAATTAACAGTGTCAAATTCGCCTATAACTTCGCTTACAGGGTAAATGTAAATACCCGGGCCTTTTTTGACTAAGTGTAAAGAAACTTTATCACTAATTCCTAATTCGTCTCTTAAATCCTTGGGGATGACAATTTGGCCTTTTTCGTTGGTCTTAGCAATATGTTGTATTTTCATACTAGTAATAGTTTATTACATAATTACTTTTTTGTCAATCTGTAATGCAAAAGAGCACTGCCTTTGGAGTTGAGCCGTTTAAATGAAAGTAAATTTACTCGCTGGCGCGGCAACTTCTTTATTTCCAACAAATTCAATCCCCTGCCGAAAATCAAGGGCTCTATTGTCAAAAATAATTCATCTAACAGGCCCTTTTCCAGGCAATAGCTGTAAACTTTCTGTCCTCCCAAAACTGCGACTTGCTTATAACCTAAACGCTTAATCAAGGCAAGTAGATCAACTGCTTTTGGATTGCAAAAAAAGGCTAGGGGACTCTTTTTGAAAACAGTTTTAACTCGGCTGGTCAAAACTATGCAGTTCCGTTTGGATAAAGGCGCGTAAGCAACTCTGTAAGTGGTGCGTCCCACCAAAACAACATCGCATTTATCCAAAAACTTGCGCAAAAATTGCTTGTCTTCTTTCCTAGTCCAATCAGTGTTCTGTCCTCGATAGGCCGCAATTCTGCCGTCCAAAGTTACGGCAGCAACAGCAATAAATGCTGGCTTAGACATGACTTCCTTGTTTCCGCCGCCAAAGATATCTTGGATCCAGCGTCAGTCCCGCCGATAACAATTTCTTTTCAACCAAAAGGTTGATTACATTATTCAAAACCAGATACGAAAGCGCGATGCCTGCGGCAAACAGCAGTCTTTCCATTGCTACCACGGGAATCAACCCTATCCAAACTGCTTTCGGCAAAGCGAAAGCATGAATCCAAATCGCTCCGCCTACGGCGTGCGCCATAAAAGTGGCGCCCAGGCTCCTGGCCAACAAAAGACGCTCCTGCCAAAAATAGCAAATAATCGGAATCAGCCAAAACAGAGAATAGTACCAAACAGAACGACCTACGGGGTCAATATTAAAGCTGACAATCGCCAAAAGCGGCACCCAAATATTCAGTTTTGTTCTCTTGCCAAAATACATAGCCGCAAACAACGGCGGGATAAACCTGACATACGTCCCCCAATCCGCCGCAAACGCGCCATGAATCAAAAAGTTAATCGCCTGCATCAAAAAAACCGACAGCGCGCCAAAAATCGGCCCCAAAAAAGCTCCCGCCATGGGGCCAAAAGCGTCAAAAACCGTAAACGAGACCTTGGAGCCGGCCAAATTAGAAAGTTTAAATTGTAGCGCCACAAGTCCCAAAACTATAAACAGGCCTATGAATACGCTGGTTTTTTTATCAAGTTTCATAATCAAATGTTTTAATAATCAGTTCATATATTATAGCACTAAAAAAGAACGGCACGATCGTTAAGGATTTCCAATCCAAACGAGCGTGCCCAATTACTTGGCTAAGGCGCGCAGCACCTTCAGGTACATCTGGTCGACAATCCGGCGCTGTTTCTTCCCGCCGTGCGCATAATTGTCGATTCCCGGCGCAGCGTTAACTTCGATGACAAAGAACCGATTGATCGGTTCGCTGAGCTTGCCCTCCACCATGAGGTCAACGCCGGAGTAGCGCAATCCCATGTCTCGAGTCATCCTGACACAGAGCCGGCGGAAGCTCGGATGAATCTGTCCGGTTACATCCACCGCATCCCCGCCTGACGACAGGTTGCGGTTGTCCAGAAGTGTGACGACCTCGCCGCGAGCGGGAACACTGCGGCGACTGAGTCCCTGCCGGCGCAGATGGTTCGAAATCCTGAAGTCCATCTGTTTGATGACGGTATCCCGGCCCTCCCGTCGAAACTGCTTTTGCTTGCGGGAGAGCAGCTTGGCTATTGTCGCCTTGCCGTCGCCGACCACTTGCAAAGGCAGACGTTCATATGCCGACATAACCTTGCCGTCGAGAACCACCACGCGATAATCGCGGCCGCTCACCACCCGCTGAACCAGGAAAACCCGATCCTTTTTGCAGATTGCTCTGACGGCCTGGAAGAATTCGGCCCGGTTGTGCACTTTGGCCACGCCGCTGCCCTGGCTTAAGCTGTTGGGCTTGACGATGACAGGAAAGCCGAGTTGTTTGGCGTAAGCGTGCGCCGCTCCAATCGTGCGCCGGTTTCGGATAATACGCGCCCAGTCCGGACTGAAGAATGCCCGGCCTTTGATTACTGGGTAGCCCATGGACGCGAGAAAAAAGTTCGCGTAGTCCTTGTCCTTGGCGATCTCGGACGCCCCCAAACCATTGAGGTCGAAATTCGTACCGCGAAAATACTTCTTCCTGCCGTCGGGCAGGACGACTTGTCCTGCATAGCCGAACTGCGGCTCGATGTTCACTTTAACACCGGCCCGCCTGGCCAATCGTGCCAGAATGGGTGTCGCAAATGCCTGCTTCATCGCTTCCTCCTTGAGTCCAACCGCGCAAATAACGGCCGGTACAGATCAATCTTTGGATCAATTGCCAGCTCACGCGGATCAACTTTAACTCTGAATTTTACCACCGTATCCGTGATTAGAGCAAGCGGAAGACTTTCTGCGCCCTCCCCCATGGCTAAAACTGCCGCCGAAGCCAAACTGTCGGCAACGTTGGTTTTGGTCATTTTTAGCTTGCGCCCGAATAGATCATTGGTTCCGATATAATCACGCAAACCGCTAAACCCCGCATAAGCGAGTGCCACACCCGTGACCCCGGCGCGAAGTGGAAAAATCCGGCTGTCAGTAATCAGAATTCCCAAATTTTTAATTTTATATTTCTTCAACAATCTTGCCCGTAATTTTTCCGCAGTTTTAAACAAATCCTTGGGCCATAAAATAATCCCGCCGCTTTCCACATTCGATTCATCAATCCCGGCGTTGGCGCACCAGTGGCCGTCCTTCAGGGTCAAATAACACCATTTGGTCTTAATGTATTGGTCGCTTTCCTGCTTGATTACTTTGATTTTATCTGCCAAATGCAGCACTCGTCCTTGCGACAAGGCAACAATTTTAGAGGTAATCACAATTATGCTTCTATCCGGCACTTTCGGCAGATAACGCAAAATAAATTTATCCAACGACTTGTTGGCTTTAAAAATTCTGGTTTTAATCGGCCGAATTAACATAACTTTTTCATCTTCCAAGTAATTTCAAAAATTCTTTTTCATCAATTGTTTTCACGCCAAGCTTTTGAGCTTTATCATACTTCGACCCGGGGTTTTCGCCAACCACAACGTAGTCGGTGTTTTTTGAAACTGAAGAAACCCAATCCCCGCCGGCTTGCCGGATGGCCTCTTTCGCTTCTTCGCGCGAGAGCTTTTCAAGGGTGCCAGTAACCACAATGCTTTTGCCTGTCAGCGGCGTGGCCTTGATTTTAATATTCTCAATTTTTACTCCCGCTTTAATACAGTCGCGTATGAAAGTGCGATTAGCCTTGTTTTGAAACCACTGATAAACGCTTTCCGCAACAACTTCGCCGATGTTTGAGATAGCATTAATTTCTTCCCTAGTGGCGCTCATGAGCTTCTGGATTGAGCCGAAGCGCTGAGAGAGATCAAAAGCTGTTTCTTCGCCGACGTGGGTGATGCCTAGGGCATAAATAAATTTAGCGAAGATCACCTTCGTATGGCTTTGGATGGAATTGACAATATTCTCGGCGCTCTTTTCGCCAAACCTTTCCAACGATTGGATGTCCTCTTTTTTTAGGTAAAATAAATCAACAACGCTGGAAATCAATCCCTCGTCTTTGAATCTTTGCAGAACCTTCGGGCCTATAGTATAGATATCAAAAGCGGTAACAAAATGTTCCATGGCCCGCAAATTTTTAGCGGGGCAAACGAGGTTAACGCAAAAAACATCCACGCTTTCTTCTTTTCCGGCAACGCGCCGCTCGACTGGCGTGTTGCAAACGGGACACTGATCCGGCATTTTGAACTTCTTCTCTTTGCCAGTCCGAAGTTTCGGCAAAACCTCCACCACGTCCGGAATCACGTCCCCGGCGCGCTGGACAACCACGGTATCGCCAATTCGCACACCCAGGCGCTTAATTTCGTCTTCATTATGAAGAGTGGCCCGAGACACTGTGGTGCCGGACACAAAGACTGGCCGCAGTTTCGCCACAGGAGTGAGTTTGCCGCTCCGCCCAACTTGAACCAGAATATCCTCAACTACCGTCGTGGCTTGCTCTGGCGCAAACTTGAACGCAATCATACCCCGCGGCGCCTTACCCACGACTCCTAGCCGCTTAAACAACGCAAGGTCATTGACCGAAACCACAACCCCGTCAATGCCGAAAGGTAACTTGTCCCTGTGTTTTTCAATATGACGGTAAAATTCAAATACTTCTTCCAGATTTTTACAATTTTTTTGGTAATTCGTAATCCGAAATCCGAAATCTTTTATTTTTTTGTGGACTTCTTCGTGGGTTGTTTGCCCCAAATCCGTCACTAAATCATAGGCATAAAACTGCAATTTTCGCGCCGCGGTGATTTTGGGATTAAGCTGCCTAATCGAACCGGCTGCGGCATTGCGGGTATTGGCATATAAGGGTTTCTCTTCTGCTTCCTGTTGCTTGTTTAAGGCCTTCCAGACTTCTTTTGTCATGATTGTTTCACCCCTAACTTCGACGTCTTCCGCAATAGGCAAGGAAAGCGGGATTGATTGGATGGTTTTGATATTTTCCGTGACATTTTCTCCAACAAGGCCGTCTCCCCGCGTGACCGCCACGGCCAAAACACTTTTTTTATAGCGCAAACTGATGGCCAAACCGTCAAATTTAACCTCGCAAAAATACTCAAACTTTTCGGCAGGAACCAGTTTTTTAATTCTAGTCTCCCATTCAAGCATATCTTGATTATTAAAAGCATCAGTAAGCGACAACATCCTAGCCTCATGCTTCATTTTTTCGAATTTTTCCAACACAACCCCGCCAATACGCTGTGTAGGGGAATTGGGCAGGCGGAACTGTGGATATTTCGCTTCCAAATACAACAATTCCTGAGTCAAAGAATCGTAAATTTCATCAGTCACGGAAGGGTCATCCAGCACATGATAGCGGAATCTTAGGCTATTTATCTCGTCAGTCAGCTTTTTTATCCGCTCTTTGGCTTCTGCTTGACTTAATTGTTTTGACATGGCGTTTTTTATTGACTAAAATTCAACTGAAGGCTTCAAATTTGGCTTGAAATAAATAACAAATCAAATCGAGAGACTAATGAGGTATATTCGCCCCCATCTATCCCCTGAGCTTCGCGCCCAGATTGCTCCCGAATCCAAGCGGGATCGGAAGTTTACGGTCGCCGGGGTGTTTTTGTTGGTCCTAAGCCTCTTGCTAGGCGCCAACCTATTTTACAAAAAACCAGCCTCCTACTCTTATTCTATGCCAGAATTGGCCCAAACTCAAACCTCGCCCATACCTGCTGACAAGCAAGTCTTGGGAACTTCCACGGCTGAGGGGGCAGTTAAGGAGGCAGATGAAGAATTCACCAATTATGTGGTCAAAAACGGCGATACTCTATTCAACATCAGCCAGGAATACGACATCCGCTGGGACCTCATTGCCCAAATCAACGGCCTTAATGAGCCTTATGTTTTGCATGCCGGGCAAACTTTGAAAATCCCCCAAGCGACAACCAGCAAAGTTGAGGGAAAAATTTACACCATCAAAAAAGGCGATACCCTAATCAGCATCGCCCGTTCGTTCAATATCACTGTGGATGATATTATTGCTGTCAATCCCAATCTTCAAAAATCGGATCTGATCACGGTGGGACAAGTTATAAAACTGCCTTAATTTCCCTATCTGGGAACCAACACTTCCAGCTTGCGCCGGAAGGCGTCTTTTGATGTTAAACACGAACTGGGGTCTGTGCCTTGAGTGGCACAACCTTCAGTAGCAAGAGTCGGAAAATCAGACATACCCAAGTTAGTATTTACATCCACAGTCACATTGCCGGCAGAGCTCATAATCACTCGAAACCGATTGTCATCCGAGGGGCTGGTAGGCAGGGTGATTTGAGTGGCCTGGCTTCCTGGTGGAATGGTAGTCGAAGAAACTAAGATCGCATCAAGGCGTTCGACTCGAATGGTCAGACTGGTCGCCCCATTGAGGTAAGTCGCCACAATGGACGTGTAGCCGGGGTTTAGGTTGCCGTTGCGATTATTGGGATCGTAGAGATTGAACACGTACTCGGCCCCGGCAGTCACTCCAATGGTTGCGCTGGCATACTTGATACAGCGAGAATCCAAAGTCTGGCTTGCTGTCAGCACCCTTGTATCAACGCCTGTCTGGCAATTACTCGGCTGAGAGGAAGTGCGGTAAAGCTGCCACAGGCCCGATTCTGCCGCTGTTTCTGCCGCCCCAATCGCCGGTTCGGAAAGGATTACGGATCTGGAAGCGCGCAATTCTTGAATCGCGAAAAATCCCACGGACATGGTGATCAAAGCCACGCCAGACATGACGAATACGGAAAATAACAAAGTGATGCCGGATTGTGATTGTAATTTCATTGGTCTCTTGATGGATAATCGCGGCTGGTAAGCGTGGTTTGGATATTCAAAACCGTAATATCTCCGACCTTTTGACCATAATTGCTGGATAGCTCTATCATTACTGTTAAGCTTGGCTGTTGGTTAGCCAATTTCGCGCTTGTCAGCGGATTTGAGGCAGGCGATGCTAAAAGCTTAAAATCAGTCACCCGCACCCCCGATGAATTGAGATTCGTAACCGAGGTTTTTTCCAGCTTGATAGCACTACCGTCCAGATATATGTGTTCATTTTCATTGGCTTGGTTGATAAACCACACGCTGTCAGATGAATTATTCGCGTTCGAACCAGGATACCTGGAATAATCAATGGTCCCGTTGCGGATGGATTTGGCCAGATACTCCAAAATAAACCTGGCGTTTTCGGCCACTGCCCGCTCGGCTCGACTTTTGCTGTCCAGCCGAATCGTCAAGGCATAAATTCCCAGGACGGAAACCACAGCAAAGGCGAAAACCGCCGAAGACACCACTGCCTCGATCATGGTGAAGCCCTTTTTGTCACGTAACACGCAACCCGTAACACGTAACAGGCTGAAATTTTTGATACGTGATATGTGATTCGTGCTACGTGTCATTTGTAGTCCTTCCAGTTAGCCAAATGTTCTTCCACCAAAATCTTACAGGACGTGCTGAGGCTTTCCAAATCACCGGTGCTGAATTCCGTACAATTCTTGCCTCGCCAGGCGACGATTGATTTAACGATGAGCGTGCGGTTATTGCACACAGCAGAACAGCTGCCGTCCGTAATCGGCGCGAAGCTGAGCTTGACCTGTCTGGCGAAAACAGATTGGCCGTTTTGCGCATGAGAGTAAGATTTGTCGGCTTGCAGGTATAAACTGTAATCGTCAGATGTGTCCGTGCTCCAAACCCGGGTCGTTGGGTTGAAATTCAGCCGGTAGTTGGCATCAGCAAAGGCAGGGTAACTGGCCGGATTGAGGTCTCGAAACGGGGCATCATAAACTTTGGGATAACAAGGGGTCCCGCCCAAGTCCGGACAGCTCTGCAAATCATCGGTTAGGTCAGGATCCGGAGAGGCTGGATCAGGCTCGGCCAGCAACCAATTGGAATCCCGAAACATGCGAATGACCTCGATCCCTTCCCGCGCGAGGTTGGTGGCCACGATCTGGTTTTTGGATACCGCTTGAGAATTCAAGACATAAATGGCCAAGCCCAAACCGGCCACCAGGGAGGTGGTTAATATAAAAATAGCGAGCATGGTTTCGATCAGAGTTTGTCCCTCTTGGTCACATAACCCGCAACACGAAACACGTAACAGCTTCTTGATACGTGGTACGTGATACGTGGTACGTGATACGTGATTCATGATTTACTCTCCGATGCGCCCAGAGACGCCGTCCACAGTCGCGGATTTGGTGACTGTCCCGTCTTTCTGCTCCACCCCGATGCTGGCGCTGGTAAACGAGCTAAATACCCCTCCGGTTGACGCGGTGAGCCTGCCGAACGGCGGCTCAAACATAATTGAGAGGCTGTTAACCGAAGCGCTGTTCAGTCTCAATTCCCCGGCTTTCATCTGCGTCTGGGCAGGCAAGCTAAATCTTTGAAGTTCAAAAGAATTGCCGCAAGTGTCATCCGAATAGAGCACGTATTCGGATGACGAGGAAAAATTGACACGGTAATCTTTGGGCGCCTTGCTCGCACAAGAAGTTGATTCGATCTGCTTTCCCGTCAACGCGTAAGTCTGGGCAAGCCGGACTGAATTGACTATGCCATCGACCGCCAGCGAAACCTGACGCCGTTTTTCGCCTGCGCGATAGTTGGCCACGGCAATGGAAGAAATAACCGCCAGAATAAAAATGCTGACGGTTAATTCAATCAAAGTAAAACCTAATTGCTTTTTACCCTTCCTGTTTGTCAATTGATTATTTGGACTTTGGTTGCCTGATAAGTGTCGCCCTGCGGCTCACTTGCATAGTAGACGACGATTGCGGAGCCGCTTATGAAATCAGCAAACTCAGCCGGGACATTCTTAAGCCCGTCTTTGTCCTTGACCTGCTTGATGAGAAAGGTTTCAGCGGAAACCGCCGCCGCTTTTTCGCTGCCGCCCACGTCAAAATAAATCATGCCACTGTCGGTCCTGCTGACGTTGCCCAAGATGAATTGAGGGTTTTGCGCTTGCTTGGAAGCAGACTCAGCAGACGGCTGTTCCTGCTTGTTACTTTGGTTAAACGTATAAGCGACAAACAAAAGTACCGCGATGAGCACGATTGCCCCAAGTATTTTAGCTTTCATACATAGATTCCTTTCTTTCCGCCAACAGGCGGATTAAATATAACATTAATTAAGGCCCCAACCGCTGCGCCGGGGTGATGGTGGCGTCATAGCCCGGAATGCTGCCGGGAGTAACTGTATAGTTGTCGCCATAAGGCACGGTATAGCTTTGGGAGGTGGCGTTCGGCCCACCTTGATAAGTCCCGTATGGCCCGGTTAAGGTCCAGGACGTAGGCCGGTTGGAATTGACATTCACCGTCCCATTGGGCGGCACGCGAGTAAAATTAGCCGTTCCGCACCAGGTATTGCCATAGCCGTTACCGGGATTTCTGGTATAAATATGGACATTAATCGTACCAAGGCCGGGATGGGAGGCGAGGTTGGCATCCGCATACCAGGTGCCACCCCCGGCATTAGTGCCCGGATACCAGACAACGTCGTCTTGCCATCCGGGGTCAGACCAGGTGGGGAAGTAAACCTCGCTGGCATTCACCACGCCGTAAGCATTGGCGCGGCGAGTGCCGCTGGTGGCTGACGTAGTGTCGCCGCTGGGGCCGGAGGAAGTGCAAGAAGGCGGCGCTGGCTGGACGCGCTGGAAGGATGTATTGCCGATTAACGACCAGGATCCGGTGTAAAGGCTGCGGCCATAGACGTGGGTGATGATTGAGCCCAGTCCCGGATGGGATTCCAAATTGATATATTGCGACCAGTTGCCGCCGCCGTTGTTATCCACCGGATACCAGACAACGTCGTCCTGGCCGGACACTTCTGACCAGGTCGGAAAATACATGGCGTCGGTGTTGCTGACCCCGGTGGCCGAAATGCGGAAACTGCCAGAGGTAGCCGTGGTGGTTGAGGATTCCGGGGAAACAGAACTTAAGGAGGGGCTAGGCGGATTTTGGCGGGTAAAATTAGCCGTGTCACACCAGACATTGCTGTAATTGCCGTTGTAAAGATAAACATGGACATTGTAGGCTCCGCTGCCGCTATGGCGGTTAAAATCAATGGTCGCAGCCCAAGTCCCGCTCCCTTGGTTTGATCCTGAATACCAGACAACGTCATCCTGGCCGTTTGTGTCTGACCAAGTGGGGAAATTCACGGCCGAGGCGTTGGAAACGCCATAGGCATAAACCGTGTGGGAAGCATTGTAAGCAACCGAAACTCCGTCCGGCCCGGCCGAGGAGCAGGCTGGCTGCGGATTGATATTTAGAACAACGCTGTCTGTGGCTGTCCCGCCTGGACCGGTACAGGCAATCCGGTAAGTGGCGGAGGCGGTAAAGTTGCCAGTCTGGGAGCCGGAAGTGGCAATACCGCCTTGCCAGGAGGAAGGGTCACCTTGGGCCGTGCAGGAGGTGGCGTTGCTCGAAGACCAGCTGAGAGTGGCCGAGGTATTGTAGTTAATGTAAACCGGGCCGTTGGAATTATTGATGCGAATATCGGCAGTGGGAGCCGGCGGAGCCGCCACAGTCAAAGTCGCACTGGCCTGGGAACTGGTTCCCCCGGGGCCGGAGCAGGAAATGCGATACGTGGCGGATTGGGTAAAGTTGCCAGTTTGGGAGCCGGAAGTGGCAATACCGCCTTGCCAGCTTGCCGGATCACCCTGGGCCGTGCAGGACGTGGCATTAGTGGAAGACCAGCTGATGGTAGCGCTGCCGTTATAGGCAATGGAAGAGGGAGAGATGGAGATGGAGGCAGTGGGGGGAGGTGCGACGCGCTGGAAAGAAGTGTTGCCCAAAAATGACAAAGCGCCAGTATACGAGCTTCGGCCGTAAACATGGGTGATGATTGAGCCCAGTCCCGGATGAGAAGCCAAGTTGAGATCGGCGTGCCAATTGCCGCCGCCGTCATTGGAGCCGGAATACCAGACAATGTCATCCTGGCCGGAAACTTCCGACCAAGTCGGGAAATACATGGCGTCAACATTCGAAACCCCGGTGGCGGAAATGCGGAAACTGCCAGAGGTAGCCGTGGTGGACGAGGCTTGCGGGTAGACCGAGGATAAGGATGGCGCAGGCGGCACTCTTAAGTAGAAAGTGTTATAACCGCACCGGTTGCTCCAATTGCCCGCGCCATCGCGGACATAAGTAGAAACAAAGTTAGTCCCTCCTGCCTGCAAACCAGACATACTGACATCATGAGTGATATTGCCCGGATACCCGGAAAGATAATACCAGATCCAGTCGTTGCTACTACTCGGATAAACCCCAATGACTGCTTGCGTGGTATCACCGGAAGCGCCGTAAATATAAGTCCTTCTGGTCCCGGCACTGGTATAAACCGTATCCCCGTCAGGGCCTGCGGAAGAGCAGCTGACCGCCTTGGCTTCCTTGGGCGCGCCAAACCAAGCCGCACCCGCGACCAGCAGTCCGAGTATCAGGAAGACTTTTAACTTTTGACTTTTAACTTTTGACTTGTTCATGGCGCTACTTCTCTAAATTGCGGCACGCGCGGATTGCCGGTCTTTACCAGATACGGCCCGGCTTTCTTGATGATACTTTTGACACTACCGTCGCCGCCGACATCGCGGTAAAAAATTTGAGCGGTATTGGCTAGGCTGTCATAGTTGCTGTTGCCGCTGAAGTTGACTGTGCCCTGAATATCCACCACCGCGTTTTGGCCGGGATCAATCTGGCCCTGGACATTGATGGTTGAACCAGAAAGGCAGGAAGCCAAGTTAGGCACACAGCTTAACCCGCCGGAAACATTAATCACGCGCGGATTTTGCCAGTTGGCAGTGTAAGTGTCGGTGATGTAGCGGATGTCAGCCGCGGCAGTGGCGACCGCAGAATTGACAATGGTGATGCGGAAAGTAACTGTATTGCCGTCACTGATCAGGTCAGGATTCGCGGGACTGAGCAGGGCTTTGGTGGAATTGCTGATGTTGGCAACGCAGGGGCGCACCAAAGCTGAAGCTTCATTGGAAGCGTTGGAGGCTATAGCCGGATTGTTCTTATAAGCGCGGACACGGTAATAATAAGTGGTATTTTCCGAGCCTGTAGAATCAGTGTAGCTTATGCGGTTGGCCGGAATCCTGGTAAGTTCAAAAGAGACATCAGGATCGGCGGGCAGGGAAGAAGTTGCGCGGTAAATGATATAGCCACTCTCGCCCTGAGCATTATCGCTCCAGCTCAACGCGATGTTTTTGCATACTGACGGATCAGCTGAAAGTCCGGTTGGGTCGCCTAAGGGAGCCGCTGTCCAGGTGATGTTTACGATTGTGGTTTGGTTGGCATTTACCGTGGCCGGATTGGGGCTGACTGAGAAATTGTAATCAGTCTGCGGCGTGGGCGTGATTGTGTAGGAGCCGGGGGAAACGAGGTCTGAACTTTGAGTGCCGCTCCGGTCCCCCACTCCGGAAATATTCCAAGAGGCTGCAATGGAGGAATCAACCTGCAGCGTCCCTGCCCGCTGGGTGTAAGTGATGGTGAAAGTAATCGGATCGTTGAGGGTGGTGCGCGTAAAATTGGCGTCATCACACCAGATGTTGCTGAAAGATGCGTTATTCATGTACACGTGCACATTCATGGTAAAGGGCGGCTGGCCGCTGTGGGAAGCCAGATTGATGTCCGCTCGCCAGGTGCCGCTGCCCAAGTTCGTGCCCGGATACCAGATCAGGTCATCGCGGTCATCAAATCCGCCGGACCAGGTTGGGAAATATACCGAGGTGGCATTTAAGACGCCATAAGCGTAGGCATTGAATGTACCGGAATAATTGGCAGTAGTGGGCGACTGCGGCTCGGCATAATTGCAGCTGGGCTGGGAGAGGCCGGCTCTCCTTCGAAACTCGGCTGTCACACTGCGGAAGCGGTCCATCCTCACGGAACAATTGTTGGGGTTGGCTGAAGTGCAGTCGCCTGACCATCTCACAAATTCCGAGTCGCCGGCCGGATTGGCCGTCAAATTCACGTTGGTGCCGTCAGTATAACTTTCCGAGCAGTCGGAGCCGCAATTAATGCCGGGTCCCGAAATCGTACCGGAACCTGTTCCGGTTTTGGAGACGGAGAGATTATATGTGCCGGCGGGCAGCAAATTAAAAACTGCGGTCACGCTTTGGTCGGAAGACATGGTCACACTGCAGCTGCCGGAGCCGGCGCAGTCGCCGGACCAGCGGATAAATTCGGAGCCGACGGCCGGGTTGGCAAACAAACTAACTTCAGTGCCGCTGCTGAAATCAGCAGAGTCAGAGCTGCAACCGCTGCCGCAGTTGATGGCTGCGGGCGAAGAAGTCACCGTGCCTGAGCCGGTGCCGGATTTGGACAAGGAAAGCGTTTTCGCCCCGGGCGGGAGTGTATTGAAGACCGCGGTGACGTTGCGGCTGGAAGTCATGGTCACACTGCAGCTGCCGGAGCCGGCGCAGTCGCCGGACCAGCGGATAAATTCCGAGCCGCCGGCCGGATTGGCCGTCAAACTCACGTTGGCGCCGTCAGTGTAATTTTCTAAACAGTCCGAGCCGCAGGTGATACCCACGGGCGAGGAGGTCACGGTGCCCAAGCCGGTGCCGGATTTGGAGACGGTTAAGGGAAACTCGCGCGGCGGCGCGGGCGGGGGCTGCGTTACCATAAGCGGCACACCCAGCTCAAAATCGGCTTCCACGCCGGCATTGTTGATGCCTGTGAATTTATAAGTAAAGCCGACCTCGCCCGTAATGCGGTCAGCGGTATAGACCCAGTCGCCGGAAAAAACTGAATCTGAATAGGCCGGTTCGAAACTGGAATCATTGGCAGGCGTGATAGGTTCCCGGCCATCGCCCACAAACATCAAAGGATTTTTGCCAAATCTGGCGCTCCACGACACTGTGGCAGTCTGGCCGAATTCAACGCTGGCAGGATTAACTGCCACATTCAAGGAACTTTCCGAGCTGCGGCCATAGCCCCAGAACCGATGCTGATGCCAGTGGTCATTAAAGGCACTCCCCTTCACCACGACCGTGGCGGCCAGATATCGGTAGGTGGCAAAATCATCTTTTGGTATAGGTTCTTTATAATCCCTATTATATGGCAGAGCCCAGCAATAACCATTGCCGGAATTATGCACGCCAGTATTGTTAATGCACACATCCACCACTGCCACCCTGTCGCCGTCTCCGCCGGTGGGGTCCACAGCTTCCACTCCAGCCTCAAATCGCCACATCTGGCCAATGCCAATGCGCCCGCTGCCATAGCAATTCTTAAGGCCCGCGCCAAATGCGCCGCCGGATTTGCAATAAATGGAAAAAGTCACATCTTCGGTTGGCGATTGCGGGTTTTCCGTAACCTCATCGTCGCCAGGATAAGGGTCATCGGTCCTAGGACCTGCAGAAACTTGTCCTGATAAAATAAAAAACAGCAATCCCACTGAAACTGCAATTATAATCCAAATTTTGTTTAGCATTTTATTTCTATAATCGGTATTTTTCGTATATATATTATAGCACAAAAACAAAAACCAGGCAACTGCGGGTGTTCAGTCCTGTCAGTGCCTGATCTTTGTTTGCTTGCGCCACTATTTGCGGCAGAGCTTGTACTCTCGGACGTCGAGAGTGTTGCTCGGCAAATCTCCGCCGCCTTCCTCGAGCTCGAACCGCAAGGTTCGGACTTCCCCCACATTGGGGAAGAAGATCCCGGTGTTCCAGCCGATCCCGCCGACGATCTTGGATTCGTCAGGATACTCCGTTGTCCTCACGAATCCGAGAATGTTATTGCGTAGCCTGAGCCACCGCCCGGGCTTGGCCGGGTGCGAGACCGGGAGCTTGATCACTCCCTGCCCGACCTCGGCCGTGTAGCAGCCGTTCTCATCGGGCAGCAAATCCTTGACCGGACCAGGCGGACATGCGTCCCCTCGGCAGTCTGGATCACCCTGCTTGAGGTACTCGAGTGCCAGGATGCGGGCGCGTTCCGGCTCGGGTGGACCTGCGGTCACAGTGATGACCGAGGTCGCATCCTGGCCAGAGGCGCTGACCCTGGCCGTGCACGTGCCGAGAGCCAGCCCACGAAACTCGACGCGGTCGCCGTTGCCCGGAGTAATGCTGCCGCAGTTGGCTGGAGTGACTGACCACGTACCACTCTGGCTCGCCGTCAGTGTCGTGGCCGTTCCGATCTGGACCTGGGCCGACGAAGGGGAGACAGTGAGGCTGGGAGCGATGGGACCATTCCCGCCGCAGGCGCTTGCAAACACGATGCCAAGCGCCACAACGAACGAACGGGCGAACAATGAAGTTGTGCGGCGCATGGCGCCCTCCTTGTAGATTGGCTCCCCGGGCTTGCCGAGGAGGAAGAACTGACTGTTTCTTGAGAATGGATATATTATATCATTATTTGAAAAAAGTCAATAGGCGGGGTATAATAACTGGATTACTATTATTTATTAATGGGAATTTATGGCGCTGAATAAAATCCAAAATTTAACGCAAGCCAAAACTGCCGTTAATTCGGTTCTCAAAAAGTACCGAATAACCTGGCATGAACTAAACCAGGCCAACGCTTTACTGGCTTGGCGGAGTTTGGGCGGATTATGGAAAGGCAAACGGATACCTGACGCCGCCAAATGGCAAAAAAAATACGCCGGGAATGGGACCGCGCTTTTTGAAGCCGCAATATGCTCGTCCTTGACACTAACGCCATAATTTATCACTTAATCCGGTGAAACAGCGGTTTCGAATTTTTTTTATCTCCGGCAATTTCTCGAATAGTAACAGCATAAAAAAACGAATCAGGCAAGGTTGGGAACACGCCGTCCCAAACCGTGCCTGATTCTTGTTTGCGCGCGCTTCTACCGCCGGCCAATGCAGTAGGTCCGTTCTTCTCGAGTGGGAGTTGGAAGATCTGCCCCCCCTTCTTCAAGACGGAAGTAATGGGCCATGGTCCCAGGACGATCCGGAAAAACGATAAAACCGCCGTACCACCCGATCCCACCGACAATAGCACTCTCATCAGGATAGACTCTTTCACTCATCACGACCTGTCCCCCGAACTGGTCCCTGAGTTGTGTGAGCTTGATCCACCGCCCTTTCACTCTAGGATGAACTACAGGTAAATCAATCGCTCCTTGCTGTTGCACTCCATAGTAGCATCCATCCTCAGCCGGGGTCAAGAGAGTGGACACCCCCCCGTGGAGTGCGGGACTGCCGTCCCAGATCCCTACCAAGGCGCCGATGCTGGCGCGGACGCTATCTCCGGGAGGCGGGCCAGGGTTTGGGTTTGGGTTTGGCGTCGGAGCAGCGGGCCCCTGTGTCTCACAGGCGCTTGCAAACATGATGCCAAGCGCCACAACGAACGAACGAACGAACAACGAAGTTGTGTGGCGCATGGCGCCCTCCTATGGATTGCTCCGGCGTGCAGCCGGAGGAAAGAACATGCCGTTTCTTGAGATTAGATATATTATATCACTATTTGAAAAAAGTCAATAGGCGGGGTATACTGACTGCATGGAAATGAAAAAAGAACTTGCCGGACAACTTAAAAATTTGGGCGCGGCGGCTGTTTACGTTTTTGGATCAACGGCTGAAGCTCTGACCCAACCTGAAAGCGACATAGACCTCGCGATTTTGATGCACCCTGAATCGGATTCAAAGGACTTCGTGCAGCTCTATACGAACTTATACGACATTCTCACCCAGGTTTTTCCGGGCAAAAAACTGGACATCGTGCCGTTGCAACGCTCGCCCCTGGAGTTGCGCTTCGACGTGATTTCTCACGGCCGGGTGATTTTTGAATCCGATTCCAATCTGCGGCTGGATTTTGAAGAGCAAACCGCCAGGCAATACGCGGACTTCAAGCCAGTGCTCAAAAATTTCAACCAGGCCATCTTAAACAGAATATAAAAATCATGCCTGCTCAAACCATCAATTGGGAATAAAAAATACTATAACAAAAAACGGAAGCTAAAGACAGCTTCCGCTTTGTTCTTCACTCCCCCGCGCGCTTACTGCGGATACTCCCGGACGTAATAAGTTATTTCTGTGGCGACAAATTTTGATTGCCCATAAATATTGCGGTCGGATTTGGCAAACACGCCGTCAGTCAGGCCTTGCGCCAAATCATCCAGTGACCCCGCTGACTGTTCGCTCCTCAAATCTTGCGGCCGGTACTGGCCGCCGCTTTGTTCCAATTCCGCCGCCGTCGGCATAAATTGCGTGATCTTAATCAGCTTGGTGTCCTCCCCGACCACAATCTGCTTATCCTCTTCGGCTAAAGTTAAGCCCTTGGGGTTTTGCGCGTTTTCATACACGCCTTTGGTAAAAATAACCGGGCCTTCAACTTTCTCAATCCGGCCGGCAAATTCATAAGCCTTAACCGCGGCCTGGCCCTGCCACCAGAACCACGTGGCAACGACGATTAAAAGTATGACAATTGTGGCAAATACTGTTTTTTTATTCATTTGGTTTCGGAAATCTAAATTTTCCCCATTATAGCACAAAACCGGGAGGCAATCCAGGCGATTGACCAAGCTTATGCTAATTTTAATTCAAGCCTTTAATAAATTCCTTAATAGCTCTCGATGGATTCCTCTTATACTTTTCAATTACCTTTACTATGGCGCTGCCCACGATCACGCCGTCCGCTTTGGCTTTTCTCAAAATCTTTATTTGCCTGGCATTGGAAACGCCAAACCCTACCACAACCGGAAGCTTGCTTAATTTCTTAAGCTGCCTGATCAGGCCCAGAGTTTCTGGGGCGATGTCTTTTCGGATCCCGGTAACTCCCAGAATAGAAACCAAATAAAGATACCCTGATGCCTGCTTCAGGATTTTTTTCATCCTCGCTTTGGTCGTGGTCTGGGCAACCAAAAAAATCGAATCAATGCCGTATTTCTTGGCGGCCTTCACAAATTTGTCTGACTCTTCCACCGGCAGGTCAGGAACCAGAACTGCGTCAATTCCAGCCCTACCGGCATCCCGGTAAAATTTATCAACTCCCCGCCGGTAAACTAAATTGGCATAAGCTAAAACTGTAATCGGGATGTCGCTAAAAACTCTGATTTTGCTTATCAGCCTAAACACCCTGTCGGAATTCATTCCCGAAGCCAATGCCCGCATGTCCGCGCGCTGAATCACCGGCCCGTCAGCCAGAGGATCGGAGTAGGGAAATCCCAGTTCCAAAAAATCAGCGTTTTTTACCAGCTCGCGGACAATTTTTAGGCTAGTTTTATAATCAGGATCTCCGGCTACGACAAAAGGCATAAATGCCATCTTTTTCTGCCTGCGCAATTCTTTGAAACACTTACCGATCCTATCCATGAATCACTCCTAAATCTCTGATGGCTTCCAAGTCCTTATCCCCCCGGCCTGAAAGATTGATAATAATTAATTTGCCGTGGAAAATTTTTTTTGCCAGTTTCGAAGCATAAGCGACCGCGTGCGCCGACTCAAGAGCTGGGATAATTCCTTCTTGCTGTGACAACAATTTAAGCCCGGCGAGAGCTTCCCTGTCGGTAATATATGCATAACTGATTCTTTTTTGCTGGCGTAAAAAGCTGTGTTCCGGCCCGACGCTCGGATAATCAAGCCCCGCTGAAATGCTGTGGGTGGTCAAAATCTGGCCAAATTTATCCTGCAGCACGTAGGATTTGGTGCCGTGCAAAACCCCAAGCTTGCCGCCGAAAAATCTGGCCGCATGTTTGCCTGACTTGATTCCCAATCCGCCTGCCTCAACTCCTATCATTTGGACTTTTTTATCCGGCAAAAAATCATGGAACAAGCCCAATGCATTGCTCCCGCCGCCGACACAGGCCACTAAATAATCCGGCAGCCGGCCTTCGGCCTGCAAAATTTGTTTTCTGGCTTCCTGTCCGATAATTTTTTGAAAATCCCGGACCATGGCGGGATATGGATAAGGGCCCAATACCGATCCGAGCAAGTAATGAGTGGTGCTGACATTGGCAATCCAATCGCGAAGGGCTTCGTTAATCGCGTCCTTTAAGGTTTGGCTGCCACTGGCTACTGGCACGACTTTGGCGCCCAATAATTTCATTCTCAAAACATTCGGCGCCTGGCGCCCCATGTCCACTTTGCCCATGTATACCACGCATTCCAGCCCCAACTTTGCCGCCGCAGCGGCTGTGGCCACGCCGTGCTGACCCGCTCCGGTCTCGGCAATTACCCTCCTCTTGCCCATAAATTTGGCAAGTAGCGCCTGTCCGGCTGCGTTATTTATTTTATGCGCCCCGGTATGGGTTAAATCCTCGCGCTTAAGATATATTATTTGGCCGAGTTTTTTTGAAAGTTTTTGAGCAAAATATAAAGGCGTTGGACGTCCCACAAAATCCTTAATCAATGATTTGAGTTCGGCTTGGGTTTTTTTGTCCTTTTTGAATTTTACGTAAGCTCTTTCTAGCTCGGTTAGGGGCTGCATCAAGGTTTCCGGCACAAACTGACCGCCAAACTGGCCAAAATATTTTTTATTCCGTAATCGCATAAAATAAGTTTAAATTAAATCCAGGTAGTGAGCAACAGGCTTGAGACTGATTGCCTGATTGCTCACTACGGCGCGTTTCCACTACAGCCCATTCGGGCTGTTGTAAACAAGAATGACTCCTCCTTTCGTCCACGACACCGGCACCAGCTCGCTGCGGGCAACCATGGCTGTAACCGCTTCAAGTGCGGTCCCTGTGGCCTGAGCGTGATACCTGATCGCTTCCGCAAGCTGAACGGGTGTAATCACCCCGCCACTGGTAAGCCGGACCTCTTCCGATGGGCGCACTTTCGTGTCTTGTCCGATCATGGTGTTCCTCCATGTGAAATTCAAAACAAAAACTCCTCATCTCTGCGCATATCAAAAGATATGCCAAGGGACGAAGAGTCTTTAACTCACGTGTTGCCACCCTGTTTTTCTACTCATTGACTCGTGCCGTTTTTCGGCAGACATCAATTATCCTTTGATTACGGAGGAAACCGGCTTGAGACTAATGCCCCAAGCATCTCCCCTGGGCCCATTCACCCCGCTCTTTCAAGCGAGACTACTATTCCCAGGATCAACGATTTTGTAATTATTAAGCTTACTAAAACAATGTTATCAATTATTTATAGCCCTGTCAAGTTCTCATACCAAGCGAGGATTTTCTCGCCATACAGTAAAACAACTATCGCCGCAGTTGACAAAAAAACTCCAAACGGCAGTTTGTCGGAAAGTTTTTTCCTGTTTAGGGCCAACAAAGCCATACCTGCCAAGGCTCCAATAAAGTAAGCCAAAAACAGGCCAGCAACTGATAATTTGAGCCCGAGCACCGCTCCAAATAGGAGTCCGAATTTTACGTCTCCCAGGCCTATCCAACGACCCTTGGAGAGCAGGTATTGGAGTCCAAAAAAACCGGCAATGGCCAGAGCCCCCAACAGACTATTAACAATTGGCTGTTGGCCACTAACCGCTGCAAACACAAAAGCAAAACCGAGTGAGGGAAAAACAACCTTGTCCAAAATCAGGTAATGCTTATAGTCATAAACTGCAATAATGATGAAAGTGCAGATGAAAAATGCTTGAATCCAAAATTCGTAATTCGTAATTCGTAATTCGTAATTCGACGCAAGTAAAATAAAAGCTATCGACGTGATCAACTCGACAATTGGATACTGCCAAGAAATCCGAGCTTTGCAATAACGGCACCGGCCGCGCAAAAAAATAAAGCTTAAGACCGGCACTAAATCTCGGGCTTCAAGCACATGGCCGCAATGCACGCATTTAGAACGACCGCTAACTATTCCCTCTCCAGAATGCAAACGAAAAATGGCAGCATTGAGAAAGCTGCCAATTATCAGGCCAAAGATGAAAACCGCAAAAAACATTTTAAAACGGCGCTGTGGAAGTTATGCCGCCGGGATGCAGGTAATAAGTGCCGGCCGGCCCGATGCCAGTGGCGCCTTCAGTCGTAAATTGAATCTTGTAAGTGCTGTAGACATTTCCGCCGCAGCCGGTGGAGGCAGTGCCGCCCTGGGTGTAAACATAGTCAAACGCGGGATTGCTGGTGTTGATCGGGTCCTGCGGCGGTTTGAACGCGGTTTGGCCCGAGCAGGCCAGCTGAGTGAGATTGTTTTGGGCATTATCCCATTCCGTGGTTGCAGGATAGCCTGAGCCGAAACTGTAATAAATATCTAAGCCTGATTTGACTGCCTGCGTGTCAGACAAGCGTTTGGCATCCCGGCCTTTGATGCGCGCGTTGCCCATACCCACCAAAACAATGGACGCCAAAAGCCCAATTATGGCTACGACCACAAGAAGCTCGATCAGGGTAAACCCTGAATTTTTGTTGCGTGTTACGTGATTCATGATACGTGATTTTTAAGTATACAAGTCCAGCTCCACAATGTGGGGCTGGAAATCTATCCTTAAACCTTAGTTGATGCCAGATGGGGTGGCATTATGCGTACCCGCGGCTTGTCCGCCGGTAAGCGCACCCAAACAAAACGCGACACGGTAAAACGCCGGGTCAGATGCGTCATCTGCGCTGTCACCCGCGTTACGTCCGGTGTAAACGTAGGCATTGTTTGCTGCAGTGCAGGTACCATCTTCCGGGGTAGGTGCGACCGGCCAAAGCGACATATATGTGCTCCAAGCCGGGGTGCCGTCCGTGGCTGTCGGCGAAGCTCCGCCGTCATCAGGATAGCTGTTGTTGTCGTTATAAAACAACTCCATAGCGGTTTGGATTTGCCTGATATCCGCAAGCCTGCGGGCATCTCTGGATTTCTGTCTGGCGGAGTTAAGAGAAACCAACACCACAGCGGCCAAAATGCCGATAATGGCGATAACCACCAACAATTCAATCAAAGTGAACCCTTTTTGAGATTTGATATACTTCAATTAGTTCACCCCCTTCCAAGCCTTTTGTATCATTAAGGACTCTATGCTGTACTGGCTAAATTATATATCGGCAATAAAATTCCTGCAACCATGACCGCCACCGCCAAGCCCAGAAGCATCATGATCAAAGGCTCAATCAGCGTGGTCAAAACCCTCAGCATAGACTCGACTTCCTTCTCGTAAAAGGAAGCAATCTTGGCCATAATGTCCTGCAGGTTCCCGGTCTGCTCGCCGATCTGGGTCATCTGAGCCAAAACTTCCGGCACGTCCCGCTTGCCGCTTAAGGAGCTGGCAATGGTTTTGCCGTTTTTGACTTGATAGGCGGCATCGTGGATGATGTCCTTATAAATCTGGTTTCCCACCGTGTCGGCAACCGAATCCAGCGCCCTGACTATGGGAATGCCGCCGGCTACCAGCGTGGCCAAGTTTCTTGAGAAACGAGAGAGGTAAATATTTTTGAACAATTTCCCGAAAACCGGCAAGTGCAGTTTGAGGTAATCCATGACGTAGCGGCCAACCGTGGTTTGGATATAGATCCTCAAGCCCACGATCAATCCCGCCAGGAGTATCAGCAATAACCACCAATAATGCTGGACGGCATTGGTGATGGCAATCAAGATCTTGGTCGTGAACGGCAAGCTGACCGCTTGTTCTTGCAGGATTGAAACCAAAGGGGGTAAAACGTAGATAAACATCAATATCCCGACCACGAACAATGCCACCACAATGAACGCCGGATAGGTCAGCGAGGAAATTATTTTTGAGCGGAGGTCATAATCTTTCTCCAACTGGTTGGCCAGGTACATCAGCGACTCATCCATGCTCCCGGCCAGCTCTCCTGATTTGATCATGTTGATGTAAAGGTCGCTGAAAATCTTCGGATAGGCTGCCAGCGCGGAGGACAGGCTGTCGCCGTTTTCCACTTTGGTCGTGACTTCATCAATGATTTTCTGGAGCCTGCGTGAAGAAACCTGGCTTTTCAAAACCCGAAGCGCCGTCACGATCGGCACCTTGGCGTTAATCAGGGTTGAGAGTTGGCGGGAAAACAAAACCAAATCTTTCAGCGAAACCCTATCCAAAAAAGCGAACTCAGAAAACAGCGTCACCTTGCCGGCTGGAATGATCTTGATGACGATCAATCCATGCTCCTGCAGCATGTCATAAGCCAAAACCTCGGTGGCCGCTTCCACAGTCCCGGTCCGCATCATCCCCTCCTTATCCCGTGCTTGATAAGCAAATTCCATTTTGTTAAATCAATTATCTCCTTAAAATGCCGTCGAACGTATCGTGGTCGGAAACATAAGGCAAAACATCTTCGACTTTGACAACATTGCTTCTGACCAAATCAGCCAGGCTTTTATCCAGCGAAACCATGCCGGATGAAGCACTGGTGTGGATGATATTGGGCAATTCGTAAGTTTTGCCTTCCCGTATGACATTGGCCACGGCGTTGTTGGTGATCATGATTTCCATGGCCGGCATGCGCCCACCGCCAATTTTGGGCAGCAGCCTCTGCGACATGACACCGACTAAAATGTTGGCAAGCTGCGAGCGGATTTGGTTTTGCTGGTAAGCCGGAAAGACGTCGATAATCCTGTCAATGGTCTGCGCGGCATTGTTGGTATGCAGGGTGGCAAACACCAGATGCCCGGTCTCGGCAATGGTGATGGTAGTGGCGATGGATTCCAAATCCCGCATTTCCCCCACCAGTACCACATCCGCATCCTCTCTTAGCACCGAGCGCAACGCTCGGCCGAACGATTTGGTATCCATGCCCACCTCCCGCTGATTAATTATGCAGCGGTCGGCGGTGTAGATATATTCAATCGGATCTTCGACAGTTACGATATTTTCCGCGCGGCTGTGGTTGATCAAATCAATCAAGGAAGCCAGCGTCGTGGATTTGCCGTGTCCGGTTGGGCCGACGATCAGCACCAGTCCCTGGGCGAAATTGACAAAGCTTTTAATCTGCGGCGGCAAACCCAGCTCTTCCACGGTTTTGATTTTATTGGGTATCAAGCGCAAGGCGGCGGCCGGATAGCCTTTCTGGTAATAGACGTTAACTCGAAACCGAACGTTGTCCTTAAACGAGAAGGACAAGTCCAATTCCCTATCCTCCTTGAATTGTTTGCGCTTGTCTTCGCTCCCCAACAGAACGTCGATTAGGGAGGCGATGGCATTGCCTGAAAGCACTTCGAAATCCTTGAGCTCGGTGAGGTTGCTGTCGATCCGCAGAGTCGGCGGTTTACCTGCGGTTAGGTGTAAATCCGACGCGCCGCGCTCCAAAACGCGCATCAGCAAATTGTTGACTTCCAGCTCCATTGACTTATACATTCTTCACTCCTAAATGATAATGAATTTTTTCAATCACCACATCGGGCGGCGTGGTTTGCTGGCTTAACCAATCATTAGCTCCCAGATTCAGCGCTTGCGGGTCGAAGTGTTCCTGGGAAAAGAAGATAAACGGAATGGTTGCGGTCGGGCTATAGCTGCGGACGAATCGGACCAATGCTTTGCCGGAAAGCAAGGGCAAACGGTATTCGCTGATTACGGCCTGCGGCGATATCAGTCGAATTTTTCTTACGGCCGAAAGCCCGTCTACGGCTGAATGAACCTTGAAGTGAGGTTTGAGCTTCTGCTGGTAAATAACCAACAGTTTTTCATCCGGATGGACGAATAAAATTTCCCGCATATCATTCTTCCTTGGTGGCACGGACGACCTCTTCGATGGTCGTCAGTCCCTTAAGCGCCTTAATCAGTCCATCCTGCCGCATCAGGATCATGCCTTCGGCGATGGCGGTTTCCAGGATTTTATTCTCGCCCGCACGATCGTTGATTAAATTCTGGATAGTTTTGGTCACCGGCAGCACTTCAAAAATCCCGATGCGGCCGCGAAAGCCGCTGTTGGAACAAACCGGGCAGCCTCGGCCGACAGACAGTTTCGGGTGCTTCGGGTCCGCGCCGTTTAACTCTTCTTCCGATACACCCCTCAGTTCGGACTTAATCATTTCGGAAAAAGCATCGGAAACGTCGGCGCTAGTTTTGCATTTGCCGCAAATTTTGCGAACCAGCCGCTGGGCCGCCAGCAGGTTGACTGAGGCGGTCATCAAAAAAGGCTCGATACCCATATCCATGAGGCGAGGGATGGCGCCGGCGGCACTGTTCGTGTGCAGGGTCGAAAACACCAAATGTCCGGTCAGCGCCGAATTCACAGCCAGATCCGCCGTTTCGCGGTCCCGGATCTCGCCGACCATGATGATGTTGGGGTCCTGCCGCAAGATCGAGCGCAAGCCCGAGGCAAAAGTCAACCCGATCTCCGGCCGGATCTGCGCCTGGTTGACCCCGTCAATGAAATACTCCACCGGATCTTCCAACGTCACGATATTGACCCCCGGCTTATTGAGTATGCTTAAGACGGCATAGAGCGTGGTTGATTTGCCGCTGCCCGTAGGGCCGGTCATGAGAAACATGCCATAAGGGCGTTTGATAGCCTCGTTCATGATCTTCATGGCGCGCCCAGTCACACCCAGTTCCTCCAGAGTCGGAGCGCCGCTGGACTTGTCCAAAATTCTCAGCACGATCTTTTCCCCGACTATGGTGGGAAAGGTCGAAACCCGGAAATCAATCGATTTGCCGTCGAGATCGATGTGAAACCTGCCGTCTTGAGGCAGCCGTTGTTCGTCAATTTTTAGGTTGGATAAAATTTTTATCCTTGAGATGATCGCGGCATGAACGGCTTTAGGTAAAATCAGGGAACTGTGGAGAATGCCGTCAATCCGATAGCGGACACGCAAATCTTCTTCCGAAGGCTCAATGTGGATGTCAGATGCCCGGCCCTCAATGGCGTGGCGGATGACCACGTCAACGATTTTCGAAATCGGAGCCTCGTCAATGATCTTTTGCTCCACCACCGACTCGAACACTTTGAACACTTTGGTGGTTTTTTGCTTTTCCTGCTTTTCCTGCTCAACCTCATTTAGCGCCGCCGTGACTTCGGTGGTGATATTGCCGCTGCGATGAAAGACCGATTGGAAGCTGGTAAGGGAGGTGATATACGGCTCGATGTGAAATTTTTTCTTTTGGGACAAAAACTCCAGCGCCTCGAGGGCTGAGAGGTTGGTCGGATCGGTCAAAGCCACTTTTAGCACGTTATCAGTCAATTCAAACGGCGCGAACTTGTAATTGGAAATTGTCTCCTTGGAGGCGATTTCCAAAACTTCTTTTCTGACCTGCCTGTTGCGCAGATCAATGTAAGGCAGATTAAAAAAAAGTCCTCGGGCCTGGGTCAGTTGTTCTTCGGTCAGGTATTTTTCGGAAATCAAGTAGTCAAACAGATTGCGGTGCGCTGTGCTGGATTCAGTCCGCGCCTTAGTCAAGATCTCCTTGGTTAAAAAATTTTTATCAACCAGGAAGTCTTCAAAATTCAGAGTTTTAAGCTGAGGCTGTATCACAATTGCGGCTTAAATGGATTCTCCCTGCCCAGCTCCTCTTCGTTCAATTCAATCGGCTGGTATTCCGTCAGGGACTTAAACTTGCTTAATTTGAACACCGACTCGTCAAACTGCTTGTTTTGCGGGAAGACCCGAATGCCTCCGGAAGCAGCAGTCGAATTTTGGCTTTGGAATTGAGACAGATCCAAGGTTGGGACTGAAGGCTTGTATAAAACAAATACCGCAATCGTCGCCACGATGCAGAAAATAATTATCCCGATATAGACCCTTTTTTTCTTAGCTGTAAGCATTTGTTTTATTTCTGATAATAAGTGCGAACCCGCATTTCAACTTGCAAATTCTCGACCTCATCAACCCGGAAATTGATATTGGATACGTCAATCAGCCGCAGGTGCGATTCCAGCCGCCGCAGAAAATCTTTGAACGAAAAATAAGAACCGCTGCCGCTAATCTGCAGGTCCATGGGAATCACCGAAAATTGGGTTACCGCTTTTGCGACATCCGGGTTGCTGTTTTGGTTGATGGTGGAAATGGCGAATCCGGAAAGTTTGGACAGCTCATCAATGCTGGCCAAAAGCACAGCCAATTCTTCGTTCGTCGGCAACGCCTTGCGAGCAATTTCAGTCTCCTTTTCCAATGATTCGAATTGGTCGAGAAATTGGTTCAGTTCAGTTTGGGCGGCGGCGAGGGTTTGACCGTCTCGAATAACCACTTTCTGCTGGGCTGCGGCTATTGAATATTTTTCCCAGAACTTATATACGCCAAAATAGCCGGCTAAAATACAGACCAGCGTCAGCAGGGAAACCGCCATGCTTTGGGTTTTGAAATCCTTCTGCATTGTTTGATTATTTATACAACAAAGCTTTTTTTACTTTTAAGTCGATCGAAAAGGACAGGCCGGAAATTTCTCCCGTGGACGGGGAAGAGGACAAAAGTTTGACTTCTTCAAACTGGCTTGAGGTCGAAAGGCCCAAGAGCAACTTGCCCAACTCGGAATAATTCTTGACTAAGCCTTCCAAGTGGATGCTGCCGGATTGATCGGCGCTGATGTTTTGGAAGCTCGCCTTGTTGAATGTCCGGGCTGACAATTCCTCGAAAAAATTTGACCAATAAATATGTAAGCCAAGCAAATTGCCTAAATTTTGGGTTTGGGCTTGAAAGGCTTTTGCGGGAGTCAGCTGGCTTTCTTGCTCGTTTATTCGATTTTGGGTTTGTTGATTATCGGCCAATCCTGCCGTGATTTTGCTTTGGGTCGATTTGGAAAGCACGTAAAGAATTCCGCTTCCTCCCAACTCCAAAATAAGCAAAAACGTCAAGGCCATAGTCATAATCCTGGCCCGCGTTTGCCAAAGATGAGTGGTGTCCTTAAGCTGACTTTTTAGTAAGTTGATTTCCTGCACTTTTTTATCTTTTCTCTTTAATCTCCGCTGTGTCGCATGGCCAAGCCGGCGGCTACGGCGAGGTTGAGGCCTAATGGTTCAACTAACCCTTTGAGTTCCGGTGGGTAGAGCACATTGGACCAGGGGGCGGCCAGGGAGACCGGCTTGCCGACCGTGGAAAAATATTCGCTTAAATTGGGAAGCTTGGCCCCGCCGCCGGAGAGCAAAACTTTGTCGATTTTCTCACCTCGGCTTTCAAACAAATTGATAAGCTGCACGGTTTCATTTTTGATGATGTCCAAAATTGGGCGCATGACTTGGGGAATCTGCTGGTTTTGGCTGGTTAATCCGAAATCTTTTTTGAATTGCTCGGCGCGGGCGAAATTCACGGACAAGCTTTGGGCGATCGAGGTGGTTACTGTATCGCCGCCAACAGTCAAATTTTTGGAAAGCCTTAAGTATCCGTTGTCCACCAAATTGATGCTTGTATTCTTGGCCCCGACGTCAATCAGCACGATCGTGTTCAAATCCTCGCCGACAAGAGAGCGGATAAGCGACAGCGCTTCGATTTCCAAAGCTTCCGGCTCCAGCCCCGCTTCGTGAAAAACCTTGATGTAATTGTCGACGACCGCGGTCGGTACTGCGGTCAGCAGCACCTTGGTCTTGGTGTTACCGGTCGGTGACCCCAAATTGGTGTCTTTGGTGTCTTTGGTGATTTTTTTTGTCCGCTCTTCTATCACACTCCAGGACAGCGCGACTTCCTCAAGCGGCAGTGGCACGTACTTTTTGGCTTCAAATTCAATGGCCGTGCCCAGTTCATCCTCCGGAATTTTGGGCATCTCGATGACGGACGTAAAAACCACGCTGTTGGGCAGGGAGGCAATGACTTTGTGGGTGGTCACTCCCGATTTCTGGAGCAAATTCTTAAGCAGCTGAGCGGTTTGGGTTATGGAGCTGATGCTGTCTTTATTAGACAGCTGGTATGCTACGTTGACGGTCCCGTAAGTTTCCAACACGAATTTGTTATCTTTGGGCCGCAACTGAACGATTTTGATGTTGGAAGTGCCGATATCGACACCTAACTGACTTTTGGGTTTGCCAAATAGCATTTTATTTGAATTTCTGAGAGTTTTCCACCTCAACTACTCCAAAATTATAATGAATATTCAATTCGACGTCAACTTTTTCTCCCCGCCCTGGTTGGGAAAGATTTGAACAGGGGTCCGTACATGTCATCCCTAACATCAATACGAAGTTCGTGCTTCATAACCTTATTCTTGAACTGAACGGGAGCATTTTTAATCACCGCTATCGGAGTCTGTTCCTTGCCTTCGCCCATGACCAGTGTCGCGGCAGTAGCCAAGCCATCAGCGACATTGGTTTGAGTGTACTTGAGTTTGCGCCCAAAAATATCCTTTGTTCCTCGGTAATCGCGAAGCGCTCCGAATCCCGCATAACCCATGGCGATGCCCAAGACCCCCGTGCGCAGCGGAGCCACGCGGCTGTCAGTTATCAAAATTCCTAATTTATTTAGCCTATGCGCCTTCATCAATCTGCGGCGGAGATATTGAGCCGTTCTCATGCTGTCCTTGGGCAGCATGATTAACTTGCCGTTGGCATTTGATTCATCGATGCCGGCGCTGGCCACCAATGCCCCGTCTTTGAGCGTGGCAAACACGTACTTGGTGCGGATGGCCCATTCGCTTTCGGCGCGAATCAATTTTTCTTTCGCGGCCCGCCCTTCATATTTGGCCGTCCTTTTTTCCGCCAGGGCGACAATTTTGGAAGTCACGACCAAAATCGATCTGTCAGGAAGTTTCGGGACGTACTTAGTTATAAAACGCACCAGGTTCTCGCCTTCCAAAAAAATTCTTGTCCTAATGGCTTTCACAATCATGCTATTGAAATTTTTACTAAATTATGCTATAATTATATATAGAAATAATCCAAAAAGGAAACAATAACAAAAATATGGGATTACTAAACGAAGTCTGGAAAACGGCGATGGGTAAGCCGAGTTTCGGCGCTCCGCCTTCGAGGATGGCGATGAAGCCAAGTATGCCAAACCAGCCAAGCGGGCCGAAAAAATTGGATTTGCGCGCCGGCGCCTACCATGATGAGTCAATGTTCAAAAGCGGTTTCGGCTACCACGTCGAGCAAGATTTGAAAAGCGGCAAAACTGCATCGCTAAGCCCCAACGCGCGCTGGCACGTGGCTGAAGCTTTCAAACAAAGCATTGGCGGACAAGGGATAACCAAAAGTGAAATTAAGACTAAACTTCAAAACCTCCTGCAGCAAAACAAAATTTCCGAAAGCGACATGTGGGCCGTGCGCAACAAATACGGAGTATTCTAAGTCAAATTTCTAGTACCTGGCCTTACGAAAACCCCCGAGTTTATGATCGGGGGTTTTAAGATAATAAAATTACCAAACAACTTTGATGGAGCAGAACTGATCAGCCTGCCCGACGTAGCTTCAGCGAAGTTGAGGTGGAAAACTGCTTTGGCTTTAGCGCTAAACTGGCTTCACGAAAACGTCTATCGCTTCTTTTTCTTCTCTCCACATATCTTCATATTGCCCATCTGCAATATGATGTCTATTGTCATCAGCGCTCATGACCGTAATGGAACTAACTTCCTGCCCTTGACTCTGCAAAGTCTTCATAATTTTCTCATTATCAGACAGACTCTCATCTTCAACAAAAACAACGTGAATTGGCACCTCAATTTTTCTTTCGCCTTTTTTCTCTCGCAACGCCTCCCTTATTATGCTCTTTTTTTCAGAAGGCGATAACTCCACCATGTCCTGTCGCGGTGTTAAGGACCGTAGATTCCTGACTTTATCAAACAGCATACTTCCTCGTATAAGTACTTCGTCTGGAATTAATCGTGCTTTGCCTTTAAGATGATTTTTATCCAAGAAAGGTGCTTCTAAAATGGCACCCACTACGTTGTTTCTTTTTAGAAATTCACGATCGGCAGGGTTACTAATCAAGTCGTATACAACAGCCGCGCCAAAAGAATCTCCATGAAAAACTGTATTTTGTTTTCCACTTGATTGAATTACTTGTCCCAGCGCCTCTACTAAGAGTTCTCTCGAAAATACTTCCCCGTATCTTTTCAAGGCGACGGTACGGTAGCTCTTTTCCATTAAGACGTGCATGGGCTCGGCATATTGCTCGGCGTCTTCCCCGAACCCGGGAAGATGTATAAGCAAGGTATCTGAAGATTCAACCGATTGGATTTCTAAAAAATCGAATTTTTGTCCCTTAATTTCAACAGAAAACTCTCTTTTTTGTTCAGCTGGTCGAGATTCAGGAGTATCCGATAGTAACCGATCTATGGAGACTTCCGGACGATTTTCAAGATTGTCTTGATGTGCATCGGTGGGATGATTTCCTCCACAAGTCTCACAAATATATTCTTGAGTATCCATGATCTAATCATATCAAAAAATCGCCTTGCCGGCGATTCTCAAATCTATGCTGAATTCTGGTGGAGCATGGGAGAATCGAACTCGCACCCACCGGACTTGCCCCGTACTAATTTTTTGAAAATCACTTATCCTGGTGGACCGTGCGAGAATCGAACTCGCACCCGCCGGACTTGCCCCGTACTAATTTTTGATTCTTATCCTGGTGGACCGTACCGGGCTCGAACCGGTCACCTCCACATTGCAAATGTGGCGCTCTACCAAATGAGCTAACGGCCCAACAAAACAAATATCAAAAATTTAGTACGGGGTGCAAACCCCGATAGTACAACCTACGGTTGACTACGGGGCGCGGCCGGGTGCACTACCACTATGCTAATGGCCCGAGTAATTATTGCGAAGGAAACAGGGTGCCGGCTGGGCCGGTAAGGAAGCCAACAGCATTGAAGGCGTACAGCATGCCGAGGATAATGACGATGACTCCGACGATTTTGTAAAGTGTGTATGTCCCCCCACCACCAATGTGCTGTTCGGCCCACGGCACATGGCCAAAAAATCCCACCAGCAGGTAATTGTATCTAATTAGCAAAAACCCTATCACTACCCAAACCATTCCCCAGACAAATCTCATAAAAATTTTGAAAAAATTTTTACCCCAAGCGAGACTAAGCCTTCAGTCGAGCCGAGGGGTATTCTCCGTTAATTAATTTTTCTTTTTTTATTCTCGACCAACGCTTGATTTGTGCTTCCATGCTTCGTAAACCATTTTGCGCCTCGGCGATTATTATGGCGAATAATACGGTTCAAGGTGTTACTGCTAATACCGCAATATAAACTTTTATCAATGCACCTTGCTATGTAAAAATACCACATCTTTAGCCTCTCGACTCGCTACGCTCGCTCGAGGCAAAATCGCTTTGCGATTTTGGTGGGCGACGATGGACTCGAACCATCGACCTCGTCATTATCAGTGACCCCGCACCAAAACGCTACGCGTTTGGTACGGGGCAGGCGCGCTGCCCTATAATTATGCCCTGCTGGTGGGCGACGATGGACTCGAACCATCGACCTCGTCATTATCAGTGACGCGCTCTAACCACCTGAGCTAGTCGCCCAACAGCAAGGAATAATTGATAAATTATAGCAGGTGCGGGGTAGCGCTCCCTGTCCCGTAGTGATGTGAAGCATCTACTACTGGGATAACCGCCTGAGCTACGCGCCCATCAGCAAGGCAGATTATAAAAATTCTACTTCTGGGTCAGGTGACCCCGCACCAAAACGCTAAATCTCTATTTTTGCTTCAATACTTTAACAAAAATCGCCCCAACGAGCAAGGACAGGACTTAAATTGCAAATCCTGCCCTTCAGATATCGCGGCGCTTATCATCGTCCAATAGCCGCAGCCGGAATAGGGTTTCTTCGGAAACGTAATCCTCGTCCCAGGGCCTTCTGATCTTCGCCGCCAGCCACTGCCATGTTCTGGCCGCAAAAAAGATTCCGCCGGCCACAACTCCAATGCCCAGACCCACCGCCAGCCATTTCTTCATATCAACCCTCCTCGGGAAATCCTGATGTTCTATAGTATACAAAATTACCGGTCTGCCGCATATACCACTACCACCAAATTGTCAGAAAAATGGCCCTTGAGCCGGCTGTAGGTTCCGGCGCATGTGATCAGACGCAGACCCGAATAATCCAAGCTGCCATAAACCCGGTCCGAGGAAAAGTTGTTCTATGGTTCAGGCTATACTCCGGTTGTAAATTTAAGAAATCTCTTTTTCCAGCCTCTTCTCAAGTTCAGTGGCGCTCACGGTTTTGAGCATCTTCTGAAGCTCCTGATCCTCTTGCAGGTCAATGCCGTGTTTCTCCAAAAGCAAAGCCACCATTTTCATGAGCTTCGTGACTTCTTTCTCGGCAATGATGTTGATTTGCAATTCCACTTCCTCACGGATGTCCTCAATCTTGGCCGCCCGGTTTTGGGAAATCAAGACGAAGATCGCCAAAAAAATCGCTTCCAGCGACACAACCATGGTCAACAAAACAAACGGGAAGGGGTCAAAAATTTCCGCTCCGGCAATCCGGCCGGTGTTGATCAGCAGCCAAACTGTGAAAAAAATCACGTTTAATACCAAAAACGTCATGCTGCCGAAGCTGCCGGTCATCTGATCAGCCAGCTTTTCGGCAAAGGTCCGCTTGGCGTCAGCCTTGGCTTTGTAGCTTCGCAAAATCTGTTCGCGTTTTTTGACTTCCTCAAAGCCGAACAGGTTAAAAAATGTTTTTCGGTCAAGTTTGCCCATGGCTATAATATAGCATATACTTTAACTCATGACACTTATTTTGTATGGGCTTCTCGGGGGGGCGCTATCGCTCATCGGCGGCGTCCTGCTTTTGTGGCAATCGGCGGCCATCAAAAAAATCATGACTCTGCTATTGGCTTTTGCGGCCGGGTCGTTTTTGGCTGTCAGTTTCTTAGACTTAATCCCTGAGGCGGTGGAGTCGGTAACTGAACCGCATCGCGTGTTCATCGCCGTTTTGGTCGGGTTCTTTGTTTTTTTCAGTTTGGAGCGCTTGATTATGCGCCATATGCACACCAATCACCGAGCCGAAAATCCCCTCGACCACAAAGAGCACACCGAATCTCTGCCCTGGCTGATTATCACCGGCGACAGCTTCCACAACTTTTTGGATGGCGTGGCAATCGCTCTTGCTTACGTGGCTGAGCCGGCGCTGGGCCTAACCGCGACCCTGGCCATTGCTGCTCACGAAGTGCCGCAAGAAATCGGCGACTTCAGCATCCTTTTGGATCTAGGCTGGTCCAAAGCCAAAATTATTACGGTCAATCTTCTGTCTTCACTCTTAACTCTACTCGGCGTGTTGGCTGGCTACCTGGCCGCACAGAGCCTGGAAGTGGCACTGCCATATCTGCTAGCCGGGGTTGCGGGCATCTTCCTTTACATCGCCGCCTCTGACCTTATCCCCGAAATCCATCACCGAGCGGCGCACAAACATGTCTACCGCATCCTCATCCCCTTTGTCGCGGGACTTCTCATCATGGGCTACCTCGTGACTGTTACGCATTAGATTGTCAGCTATGGACACCTCGCCCCATAACAGCTATAATTAATTGCTTAGTCTTGATATCAAGACAGTCACCTAATCCGTGGATGGTCGGGGCAAAGTAATCAGGGAAAGGATGCAAATAGTATGGATACTAACGTCAAACAAACCGGAGCTGTGGAAACTCCCGCTGAGCCCGCGACACCCGCGACCACGGTAACTCCGGAAGCCAAATAACAAAAAACCGCCCCGAGTTTGTCGAGGGGCGGTTTTTTTGTTAGAGGTCTTAAACGCGCTGGACGTTGACCGCGTTCTTACCCTTAGGGGTTTCTTCCGTGTCAAAGGTGACTGAATCGCCCTCTTTGAGCTCATCGAAGGTAACTCCTACCAGCGAATTGCTGTGGAAGAATAAATCTTTTTCTTGACCTTCAACGGTAATGAATCCAAAACCCTTGTCGGTCTTTTTCTTGATTACACCATTCATGATTTATTGTGATTAATTGATTAAGTGGCCAGCCTCGACTAATGTCGAGTCTAGGCGGGCAAAAATATTTATTGTGAAATTCGACGACTTTTCTTAAGATAACTATTTTGCACGGGGTAAGTATACTACAAATTCCGCCCGGCGTCAAAACAAGGATAAACAAAAACCGCCCGGTCGAATGACTGGGCGGTTTTAGGAGAACTAGGCACAGCCGCAATCACATGTGCCATCTGGCTTGTGCATGTGATTACACATGGTGCAAACTTCTCCCTCGGGCTTTGGTTGGTCCATAAATATCATTTTAATGTTTATACTCACTTATATATTATAGCATATTTTCAGAAATTGTTCAATATCACAAAAAAAGAGAGCTGTCGGAAGGTTACCAAACGTTACCGGCAGACTCAAGGCGCAGGTACGCAGAAGTGTTGGTGTCGCGGAACACCCCCTCTACTGGTTCAGCCTGAAACCGAAACTTGAGTGATTGAAGCTTTGTGACTCGCTTCAGAACCTCAAAGTCCGGATGGTCCGAACCAAACCCGACATATGTACGGCAGGGTCTGGTGATGCGGAGTAGCTCCAAGGCAACCAAGTTCTTGGTAACGCCGATATCCTTGACGTACCAGTCGCCTTCCGCGATGGCACCGGCGTTGGTTTTACCACGCGCCTTCGTCGGGATGCAGAACCAGCCGATTGCCAGCCCTATTACTCCAATCACCAGCATACCGTAAAAGATGACGTCAGCCGAATTCACCACGAAGTCCAGTATTTCACTCATGCGCTCCTCCTTTGACATTAGAGAATAACCTATTACCGCTTCGCAAGTCAAGGGCTGCGGGCTGAAACAGAGCTACAAAAAAACCACCTTCCGGCGGATTAAAATTCCATATATAATACCGAATTAAGGAGGAAGCGGGATGATAATGATCCGAAACTTCAGAACGAGGGACTTTGAAGGGCTGGTGGATTGCTACCGTCGTGGGTTCCCCGAGGGCCATAACCGGTATAGCCTGTCGAGGCTTTGTCGGTTTCAGAGAGACTCGATCCTCATCGCTGAGCAGCGCGATCTCGTTGTCGGCGTAGTGATTGGCATCACCAACATTCGCGAAGCGTGGATGACCGGCATGAGCGTGCTTCCTGAATCACGCTACCGGTATGGAACTGTGAGCATGCGGCTCCTCGTGGCACTTGGCGACAGATTCCTGCAGATGGGATTCCAGGAGGCGTTTGGGACGACCAATCGGGGAGCCATGATTGGCGTTGCCAAAGCCTGCGGAGCCCAGTTGGTCAGCGAAGAACCAGACTACTACTGGGACGGCAGAGAAAAGCTGATCTTCAAAGCCGTGCCCAAAGCTCTGGCTCGCCTCAAGGCACTCATCCCGCCATTCGGACTCTAGCTCATCGGCGTCACAGACGTCGATTTTTTTTACCAAAAAACCGCCTTCCGGCGGTTTCAAATTTGCAAACAATTTATTGGGAATAAGTCTCCAAATTTCTTGCGAAATTCAGAGTAAAAATCGTCTTTTCACTTTGAAGTCCTTTGATGTTCTATCAGGGTATAAAACCTGATAAACGACCATATTGGCTTGACAGACGCAACGAATTGCGGTCTGGTCAAGTAATTTCTCCTTAGAAAGGAGGTGATCCATCGACAGCTTCCGCTACCGATGCCTTGTTACGCGACTGTAATCTCTTATTACTAAGAGTGCCGGACTATATCTTCATCCAAGTTTCCTTGGAGCTAACGTATAGTCTCTACGGGGTTAGGGCAACTTGTATGCCATACATTTTACAATGTACGGTTTAACAAGTTCTTTAAAGAGCGGATAAATTCTCTTAATGATGTAGAGCCGAGAACCTTTTGAATCCGAATTAACTGTAGTTTCAATGCCGTATCTTAGTAATTCGTTCTTTAAGATCTCTATGCTTTCATCAGAGAAGTTGTGGACTGAAATGTCCACAGTGTCTCGATGCTTAGTGCCATCGTCCATGAACCAGATTGCTATCATCAAAGGCGTTAGCCTGAAATTGGCAGCAACTTGTTTTACTTCTGATGGATACCAAACTTTTCTTAACGTGGTAATTTCTGGATGGCCTACTGTGCCTACTTTGTAAGAATCGTTGGATGGAAGATATTGAATTTGCGAAATACATAATCTTTTCAAAAGATTGTACTTCCATTCAACGTACTCTTTGTGCCGAGCCGAGTGCTCGATACGGAGTCGATAATATCTACCGTTGCCAGACTTACAAATTGTGCCATCACCGATCAAACAAGCTATAACAACCTCAATTTCTTGTGGCGTTAATGCCGCTCGTTTAATCTGATTACCAAGTTTTGTTTGAGACATACTCGCGCTTCTAGCCTAACTTCCCTCGGTATTGTCCTAAACGTTACTTTAGGAGTTCACCGATATAGTTAGATTTTGCTTATGCGATTGCTCGCATAGGAAGCCGTAAGTTGACTTCGTCCCAGTCATGAACCTTGCCTTAAACCTCTTGCGAGATCTTTGGGCACTGCCCACTTCCATGACGTGACGGGCGGTGTGTACAAAACCCGAGAACGTATTCACCGTGACGAGGCTGATTCACGGTTACTAGCGATTC
>MFEL01000006.1:40388-41210 GCA_001777575.1 Candidatus Doudnabacteria bacterium RIFCSPHIGHO2_01_FULL_46_24 | reverse complement strand
GTAAAGTTTATATATTGACAAGTCAAATATTTATGTTCGACTTTTGTTGATAAGTTTTTCTATATATAGGAGACAACGGCAAAAACAGAGCAAAACTGCTGTTTTGACAGAGTTCTATATATGGGGTTATATTAGGTAAGGCAATACAATATATTGTGTTTTAGGCCGAAATTTTAGGCCTCCTCGACACAAAACGACAATTTGGTTCATTCTATCAATTGAATCGAGAGACTTGATCGCTTAAAAGTCGTTTTATTTTGTGCGTCAAAAACAAGATGAAATGCCCCAATTGCGCCAATTCCGACAGCAAGGTGCTGGACTCCCGCCCCATAAATGAAGGTTTAGCCATTCGTCGACGGAGAGAATGCATCAAATGCGGCTTTCGGTTTTCCACCCATGAGGAAATGGAAATTCTGGACCTGACTGTGATCAAGCGTGATGGGCGCAAAGAGCCTTATATGAGAGAGAAGATCGAATCCGGGATCAGAAAAGCGTTTGAGAAAAGGCCGTTGTCCCGAGACGATTTTCACGCTTTGATTTCTGGCATCGAGCAGGATATCCAGAAGCTCGGCAAAGAGGAAATCACTTCCAAGGAAATCGGCAACATCGTCATGCGCAAAATCAAAAGCCGCGACCAAGTCGCCTACATCCGGTTCGCATCGGTCTATCGCCAGTTTGCGGATGTGGATGAGTTCGTGCGCGAGGCAAAAAAGCTGTGATGCGGATCTACGAATGTAACGCGAATTTACGGATATGCCAATCTAGGCTTAACCCAAGATTTGCATATTTGCCGAATTCGCATAAATTCGCAAATTCGTATCA
>MFEL01000006.1:0-40322 GCA_001777575.1 Candidatus Doudnabacteria bacterium RIFCSPHIGHO2_01_FULL_46_24 | reverse complement strand
GCAGTATTACGAGGTTATCCAAAAGCACCATTTGGTCGAAGCAAACGAAGAGGAGCGAATTATCAACAATTTTTCTGAAAATGCCCTCAAGGTCATGCGTAAGCGGTATTTGCTGCGCGATGAGGAAGGCACGCTTTTGGAGAATCCTTACCAGATGCTGCACCGCATCGCCCACGCCATGGCCGATGTCGAGAAGCAATACGGCAAGAACCAATTCGAGATCGAGCAGATCGAAAAAGACTTTTTCTATATCATAGCCAACAAGCAGTTCACCCCGGCCGGCCGCACTATCACCAATGCCGGGGCGCCCTCAGCCGTGGTGGCCAATTGCATTGTTTTGCCAATTAAAGATTCCATGGAGTCAATTTTTCAGACTTTGAAGGACGCGGCCCAGTTGCAGAAAGCCGGGTCAGGTTTGGGTTTTTCGTTTACGCATCTGCGTCCCGCCGGCTCGATTGTCAAAAAATCGCTGGGCATGGCATCGGGCCCGGTGTCGTTTCTGCAAGTTTACAATCAGGCGTTTGGCGTGATCAAGCAGCAGGGCCGGCACGGCGCCAACATGGCCATCTTGCGGGTTGACCATCCGGACATTTTGGATTTCATCCATTGCAAAAAAATCGAAGGTCACATCCGAAACTTTAACATTTCCATAGGCATCACTGACGAATTCATGGAAGCGGTCGTCAACCATCCTGATGAGCCGTGGCTTTGCAAGTTCGACGGCGAAAATATGAAGCCACGGCGGATTTTCCGCGACGAGCATGGGCTGATTACCAAAATCGAAGAACTGGATGTCACTGCCAGGCAACTCATGGACGAGATTGTTAACGGAGCTTGGCGCAACGGTGAGCCGGGTGTGGTGTTTCTGGACGTAGTCAACAAAACCAACACCCTGCCGGAACTGGGCGAGATTGACGCCTGCAACCCTTGCGGGGAACAATTCCTGCACCATTATGACGTTTGCAATTTAGGCTCGATCAACCTTGCAGCCTTTGTTAAGAACGGAGCCATTGATTTCGAGCAATTGCGGTTTGTGACGAGAACGGCTACCAGATTTTTGGATAACGTCGTGGACATTTCGAATTTTCCGGTGAAGGCCGTGGATGACATGGCCAAGAATTCCCGCCGCATCGGCTTAGGGGTCATGGGTTTTGCCGACATGCTCTATCAGCTCAATGTCCGCTACGACTCTGACGCCGGCTACAAAGTGGCGGAGGACGTGATGCGCTGTATTCAGGAAGAAGCGCACCGCACTTCGCAAGCTTTGGCCGAAGAAAAAGGCGTGTTTCCGCTTTACAATCTCTCGATTTACAAAAAGCTTGGGATTCCCATGCGCAACACCATGCTCACGACCATAGCTCCTACCGGCTCAATCTCCATGTTCTTCGATACCTCTTCGGGCTGTGAGCCGAATTTTGCCTTGGCTTATACAAAGCAGGACAAGGACCGCCAGCAATATCTCTATGTCAATCAATATCTTGAGAAGGGATTAAAAGAGCGCGGCTTATACACCAAGGAACTCATGGACAAAATCATGCTGGAAGGTAGCCTCTCGGGCATCGACGGGTTGCCGCAGGATTTCAAAGACACTTACCGCGTGTCCATGGACATCTCAGCCGAGTCGCATATCCGCGTCCAGGCCGCGTTTCAGAAATGGGTGGACAATTCCATTTCCAAAACCATCAATTTTCCTTACACCGCCACCAAAGAGGACGTTTGGCAAGGCTATATTCTGGCTTGGAAGCTGGGTTGTAAAGGCTGCACTGTGTACCGCGACGGCTCGCGCGAATTGCAGGTTTTGAATATTAACAAGAATTTGACGGCTGACGGTAAAACCAAGATTAGCGAGCCGACAAACCAAATTGTTCCGCCGCTCGAGCCATCTTTGGCGTCCACACCGCAGCCCCAACCCCAACCGCAACCCACGCCAGCCCCGCAGCCTCCGCAGCCGCAAATGGTTTCTCCGCGCAAGCGACCGGACATGATGAAGGGCTGCACCTATAAAGTCGCCACCGCATACGGCAATCTTTACGTTACGGTCAATGAGGACGAATTTGGGCCGTTTGAAGTATTTTCCCAGCTTGGCAAGGCCGGCGGATTTTTTGGAGCACAAACTGAGGCTATTTGCCGCATGATTTCTCTGGCTCTGCGCTCTGGCATTTTTATCCATGACGTCATTGAGCAACTCAAAGGGATTCGCGGTCCGGATCCGGTGTTCCACAATGGTGAGCGGATTCTCTCCTTACCCGATGCCATTGCCAATGTTTTGGAGAACCACATCAAGCGCGGGCAGACCGAGCTTGAATTTGCCACTCCGGCAAAGCCGGAGCGAGCCTCTCGCCTCGTCTCCGACGAGTCGGAGCGGGCGTCCATCTCCGATGGGTGGGATGTCCCTAAAGTGGAACCTATAAAAATAGAGCAACCGCAGCAGGAACTCATATATCAGACCGTGACGAAGGAAATCAAAACCAACGGCAATGCCGTGGTTATGCAGAAGTTTTCCATCGCGAACAACGGGCACGCCCCGGCCTGCCCGGATTGCGGCAATATGCTCAACATGATCGAAGGCTGCATGAAATGCGAATCGTGCGGGTTTAGCAAATGTGGCTAAAGCCACATTTATTCAGATTTATTCTCCCCCTTGGGGGAGATGCCCCGCCGATGGCGGGGCAGAGGAGTTAGATTTCAAGCACAGCTAGATTATTGAGCGCCGAATCGGCCCTGCTCATCGGCAGGGCTTTTAAAAAATGTTATGCATATGTATAACGTGGATATAACATGAATACGAAACCTTCAGGACGGTTTGGTGAGTTTGTGAAGCAATATGAAAAAGCCCGCAGGCCCTATCCGGCCAAGGTTTTTAAGTTTTTGAAAAGTCTAATCAAAACAGAAAGGCCGCTTATTCTGGATTTAGGTTGCGGCACCGGCATCTCCACTCGGCAGTTGGCAAAGTTTTCAGATGTGGTTGGGGTTGATCCTGACCCTAAAATGTTAAAAGCCGCAAAGGCTTATAGGGCCCCAAGGATAAAAAGATATGTTTTAGCTAAAGCCAATAAATTGCCTTTCAAGGATAATACTTTTGATGCGGTTACCGCGTTTTCAGCTTTCCACTGGTTTACTGATAAAAATAGCGTTGGCAAAATTAAGAGAATTTTGAAACCCGGTGGAATATTTTTTGTGTCCGGCAAAGTCGGAGTGCGGAACTGGGGAATGGGGCATAGAAGTACAATTGTTAAAGCTATTGGCAGAGAGATTGCCCAATTCGTCTCGCCTATGTATAAGCCATTCGAGATTTTTAGAAAAAACGGATTTAAGGATATAAAGCGGAAGCATTGGCGAAAATCCGAATTTTTCAGCATCGGTCGAGTAATGCAATATGTTCAATCAGTTTCAATCTGGAATTCAGTGCCTAAGCACCTCAGATCCATAGCTTTAGATGCTCTTGAAAAATATTATAACAATATGCTTAAAAGACGCGGTAAAATTGAAAGACGCTTGAAGGTTTATGCGATAGCGGGTAAAAAATAAATCATTATGGATGGAATAAAGGCAATAATTTTTGACTGGGCAAGAACCTTATTTGACTCGGATTTGAAAAAAGAATTTCCTGAAGCGGAAGCAGTGCTTGAACATTGCAAAAACAAGGGCTATAGGCTGGCTGTCGCTTCTCTTGTAAGCGCGCATTCAAATGCCCCCATTCAAGAGCGCAATGAACAGATTGCCAAATCGCCCTTGCGAAAATATTTTGAGATTGTTAAAACTGTTGCGTCAACCGATACGGAGGGAATAAGCGACGACAAAGCCGTTATTTTTGACCAAATTGTTTCCGGGTTTGGATTAAACCCATCAGAAATTTTAATTGTCGGGGATCGCACGAAAAGAGACATTAAATACGCCAACCAGCATGGGCATCCAAGCGTCTGGCTGCAAAAAGGCATGTTTGCCCATGAAATGCCAGATGAGAAAATCGGCCAGCCGACACATATAGTTCACAGTCTGGACGAATTGCTGCTAATTTTATGACCAAAAAAGGCTTGACTATAATTTACATCGGCAATGGTAAGGGTAAGACCTCGGCGGCGGCGGGGCTGGCTGTGCGAGCGGCGGGTACCGGCATGAAAGTTTTGTATGCGCAATTTGTTAAAGGCGACTGGCCGAGCGGCGAGCGGAAAATTTTAGAAAAGCTGCCCAATGTCGCGGTTAAGCTTTTGGGCCGTGGTTTTGTGGGCATTCTTGGCGACCGCAAACCGATTTCCGAGCATATTGCCGCGGCGAAAGCGGGTTTGAAATTCGTCAAAGTGGCTTTGAAAAGCAAGAAATACGATTTAGTGATTGCCGACGAGGCGATTTCCGCGGTAGAATCCAAATTGCTGACGGTGGAGGATGTATATAGCATGCTACGTAGCAAACCGGAAAGCGTGCATTTGTGCCTAACCGGGCATAAGTGGATTAAGAAGTTGATTGATGCCGCGGATTTGGTGACCGAGATGAAAATGATTAAGCATCCTTATTACAAAGGCATTTTGGCCCAGAGAGGGATTGACTATTGATGCGCCATTGACCTTTGCGGAAGAACAAATTAAGATAGGGGAGCGTGGCCATTAATTTGATTTAACTATGTTTAATAATACAGCAAAAAAATTAGAGATTTTCGTCGTCATCGTGGTGATCGCGCTATTCGGCATCATTTATTCCCTGACCAAACAGCCGGTATCAGCCCCGACCATCAACGATGGGCAGAAGGCGTCGCTGGAGGAACAAAGCACGATCCAACAGGTGCCCTCCACCATCATCAAATACCAAGGAGTGGAAGGTCAGACGGCTTTGGAACTTTTGAAAACTTCCCACAATGTGGAAACCAAGGAATTTTCAGGCGTCGGTGAGTTTGTAGTTTCAATTGACGGAATAACGCCCAATCAACAAACGCACTTTTGGGCGTTTTATATAAACGGCGCGCAGGCGCAGGTTGGGGCGGGAACATATATCACTAAATTTACTGATGTGATTGAGTGGAAATTAGAAATAGTAAATAGTAATAAGTAAATAGTAAATAGAACATGGCCTATCTCCTGGTTTTAATTGGGGCCCTGCTCAGAGTCCTGCCGCATCCGGCCAACTTTGCGCCGATCGGGGCTGTAGCTCTGTTCGGCGGAGTTTATTTGCCTAAAAAATTCGCCTTGGCTTTGCCCATCGCGGCCATGGTTGTTTCGGATTTTTTCATCGGCTTTGATTCATGGCAGTCGCGCGTTACGGTGTATGGCAGTTTTCTTTTGATCGGTCTAATCGGGCTTTGGGTCAGGCAGCGGAAAAATTTAGCCACTGTCATCGGCGGCAGTCTGGTGGGTTCCGTCATTTTTTATCTCATTACGAACTTTGCTTTTTTTTATTCAACCAGCATGTATAGCCACGACCTGGCGGGGGTTATGGCTTCTTACATAAACGCCATTCCGTTTTTCCGAAATACTATTCTTGGTGATTTATTCTATACAACAATCTTTTTTGGCTCATATGAATTAGTGAGGTTTTATGTCAAAAATTATAAGGGTTCACGTTCAAACTCACGCGCATGAAGACAGGATGGAGGAGTTGGATTTGGACGAATACAAGATTTGGACTACGGCCATTCCCGAGCATGGGGGTGCCAACTTTGCTGTGATCGAAATCATTGCCGAGTTTTTTGACATAGCCCCGTCGACTATTCGAATAATTTCCGGCAACAAAAGCAAGCACAAGTTGATCGAGCTTGCTTGAGACAAGGAGGAGATTATGGCAACAGAATGGCGAGTCGAACGCGTAGGCGATCGGTTCTGCTTCGTCCGCCCGGACGGGAGCGCGACACGGCTCTTTACCAGCCCGGAAAGCGGCATCAACATCCTGCATGGGCAGGTTCTCGCGGAACTTCTGTCGATATCTGATTACCGCGAGCTTCACAATGCCATGTTTGAGGCATTGCAGCCGCAGTTCAGGCCCAGAGCTGCCACCAGCTAGTCAACCGGCGTCCCACCGTCGGTCTTTTTTTATTATCTAAGCTTGTGCTAAAATTAAGCCATGGCAAAACAATTACCGCAACTGCTTAAGGGCTTTCGCGACTTTTTGCCGCAGGAGCAGATGGCGCGGAAAAAAATTATCTCCAAGATTTCCGAAGTCTTTGAGCGTTTTGGGTTTGCGCCGCTCGATACGCCGGCTTTGGAATACTACGAACTTTTGGGCGGCAAATACGGCGATGAGGGCGAAAAACTCATGTACAAGTTCAAGGATCAGGGCGGCAGGATGGTGGCACTGCGGTACGATTTAACTGTGCCTCTGTCGAGAGTCGTAGTAAATTACCCCGAACTTCCCAAGCCGTTTAAGCGTTATCAAATCGCCAGCGTGTGGCGCGCGGAAAATCCGCAAAAGGGCCGGTATCGCGAATTTATGCAGTGCGATGCGGACATTGTCGGTTCAGATTCAATCGTAGCGGATGCGGAAGTGGTAACGACTTTTGCTGCGGCGTTCAAGGCTTTGGAAATTGGCGAGGTTAAGGTTCGGTTTAATGATCGCCGGCTGGTTGATCAGGTTTTAGGCAAACTTAAGGTTTCTAAAAAACAAGCCGTTGGGTTTTTACGCACCATAGATAAAATTGACAAGCTCGGCAAACAAAAAGTTCTAGAGCTTCTCAAAGACGAGGGCTTTGATAAAAAGCTCATGGAAGATTATGAGTCAGCCATGGATGCGCTGGGTAAAAATTTTGTCGAAGAGTTTGAAGAATTGCTCGGAAGCTTCGGTGTTGCGAATATTGAGTTTGATAAATATCTGGCGCGTGGTCTGGATTATTATACGGGCACGATTTTTGAATTCGTACTTAAGGACAAGCCGGAGTTTGGCTCCATTGCCGGCGGCGGGCGGTATGACAATTTGATCCAGGATGGCAAAGGGCAAAGCATTCCCGCTGTGGGTTGTTCCATTGGCCTGGATCGGATGCTGGCCGCGCTTTCGGAGATGGGCGTGATCGCTCCCCAAACCGCAGCCGAGGTTTTGGTCATGAATTTGGACAAAAATTTGACTGCCGAGTATCTGAATATTTGCACCAATTTGCGCGAAGCCAACATTGACTGCGAATTTTATTACGAACCGGCCAAGCTGGATAAGCAGTTCAAATTTGCGCAAGCCAAAAATATCCAGGTGGCGGTGATTTACGGCCCAAATGAAGCGAAGAGTCGCAAGGCCAATGTCAAAAATTTAGTTGAAAAAAAACAGGTCACGGTGGATTTAGAAGATTTGGCCACGGAAATAAAATCGATGCTTTGGTAGGGGTAAAAGTCCCTCCATTAGATCCCCGCTCAACTCGGATAATTCTCAGCGGGGATGGGAGGGGGAGAGACCCCAGGCGGGTGTATAGGGAAAAGGGCGAGGCATTCTCCCTCCCGCCCATCCCCGAGGCGAGGGTTTTCCTCCCTCCCGCCCATCCCCGACAAGAGGATCAGGAGAGAAATCGGGGATCTTGCTATGAATTATTATGTCTATATTTTGGCCAGTAAACCTCACGGAGTTTTGTATATAGGTTTTTCTGACGAACTGGTGGGCAGAGTATATACACATAGAGAAGAGCTAGTCGCTGGTTTTACTAAAAGATATCATGTGCATAGGTTGGTTCACTATGAAATCTTTGAAGATAGGGACGAGGCATTGAAAAGAGAAAAACAGCTTAAAAAATGGAACCGTGCTTGGAAGATCAGATTGATCGAAAAGAATAATCCCACTTGGAAAGATCTTTATGATGAGATTAACCAATAATGACTTAGCAAGATCCCCGCTCAACTCGCAAAGTTCTCAGCGGGGATGGGAACAGGATATTTCCTCATTAGGGAGTTCTAAAAAAAATTTTCACCTCTCCAAATCCAAAATCTTCCTCATTTTTTGCTTAAGCTTCATTGCCGGCGTGTGGCTGGGGAAATATGTAAATTTAGAAATCATGGCGATCGCGGCCATTTTTTTTGTTGCAGCTGTTACAGTTTGGTGGCAGAGTCGGCCAGTCAAAATTATCGGATTCGGAGGACTTATTTTGATTTTGGGCATGGCGCGGATTTATTTTTCGCTGGACGAAAATCATCTGTCGCAATATTACAGCCAGTCCCTGGAAGTTTCCGGCACGATTGTGGAGGAGCCGGATATGCGGAGCGACAAGGCATACTTGACTGTGGGCAAATTGCAAGTTGGCGGGCAAACAGTTGAAAGCAAGCTGCTGGTGACTGTGGCGAGGTTTCCGGAGTATCAATACGGCGACCGGATAAAATTCATCAAAAAAATCGAGGAGCCGCGTGATGCCGAGGTTAAAGGCGAATTTTCCTACAAAAATTATTTAGCCAAGTCCGGGATCGAGGCTGTGGTCTATTATCCCCAAATCGAAATAATCGAAAGCAGGCAAGGCAGTCCAATCAAAGCCGGGCTGCTTGTCTTTAAGCAGAAATTTGTGCGCGAAATTTCGGAAATCCTGCCCGAGCCGCACAATTCTTTTTTGGCCGGCCTGTTGGTGGGGTTGCGCCGCGGCATCCCCGAGGATTTATTGAAGAATTTCAATATCACGGGCACTACGCACATCATCGCTCTTTCCGGCTTTAACATCACCATTATTGCCACGTTCATCGACGGACTGCTGCTCTATTGGTTTAAGCGCCGGATTTCATTTGCGCTGTCAGTGGTTGCCATTGGCTTGTTCGTGGTCATGGCCGGCGCCGGCGCTTCGGTGGTCAGGGCAGCCATCATGGGCATTTTGGGCATGCTGGCTTTGAATATCGGCCGGCTCAAGGCCATCAATAACGCCATGGCTTTTACTGGTGCTGCGATGATCGCGCTTAATCCCAAGATTTTGCACTTTGACGTGGGCTTTCAGCTTTCTTTCTTGGCTTTGATGGGTTTGGTTTTTCTCTCACCACGCATTGAGCCTGGCTTTAAGTGGCTGTGGAAATACCTTCGGCAATTTGCGGTGGCCACCTTGGCCGCGCAGATTGCTGTCCTGCCGCTGCTGCTTTTGAACTTTGACCGGCTGTCCCTGATCGCCCCTCTGACCAATGTTTTGGTTTTGCCCGTGATCCCTTTGGCCATGCTGTTTGGATTTTTGGCCGGCCTGGCGGCGCTGATTTGGCCCATCCTGGCTTACCCATTTGCCTACACGGCCTGGGCCATGCTCGAATACGTCATCAGGATTGCGGAATGGACCGCCCAGATTCCATTGGCGTCCGTCAATTACGAAAACTTTGGCGTCTGGATGCTGGTTTCGTATTATATTCTATTATTGGGATGGCTAAATAGGTTACAGATGTTTAATTGGATTAGGCAGCATTTTCTCGCGAGGAACTCCCCCTTATTCTAAGGGGGAGGATCCAAGCGCTTGGAAAAAAATTAATCATGAATTCTCAAACCACAAAAATCATTCAATGGTTTCTCGTGCCGCTGCTGTTTCTCAACCTGGCGGCCTGGGTAGCTTTTAGCAAATCGCGGCCGGATTTTTTGCTGCACGTGGATTTTTTGGACGTGGGCCAGGGCGATTCGATATTCATTCAAACTTTCCAGGGCAACCAAATCGTCATCGACGGCGGACCGTCAGACCAAGTTTTGGGCGAACTGGGAAAAGTCATGCCGTTTTATGATCGGACCATTGATTTATTGATCCTGACCCATCCGGATTTGGATCATGTCGCCGGATTTACCGATGTGCTCAAGCGCTACCGCGTCAAAAAAGTTTTGCTGACCGGGGTAAGCGCGGACACGGCCGCCTATAAACAATTTGCCGAAGCGTTGGAAAAAGAAAAAGCCGAAAAAATTTACGCGCAAGTAGGGCAGCGGGTCTGGCTCGATTCCGCCACGGTCTTTGACGTCTATTACCCGCCGCCGGGAATTGTGGAGGCTAAATTGAAAACCAATGACACATCCGTCATGGGTAAATTGAGCTTTGGCAAGGCTTCGGTTTTTTTCACGGGCGACGTGACCGACAAGGTCGAGCGGCAGCTGGCGGCGGCTGGATTCAATTTGGACTCTGACATCCTCAAGGTCGCCCACCACGGCTCCCGTTTTTCATCAGCAGAGGAGTTTTTGTCCGCCGTCAGCCCCGCCTACGCCATCATTGAGGTGGGCAAAAACAATTACGGCCACCCGACCGAGGAAGCTATGGGTCGGATTCAGGGAGCTAAAGCGGAAATTTTGCGCACTGACCAGAATGGCACTGTCAGATTCGTTTCCGATGGCATCAATCTTTACAAAAAATGATTTTTTTGCTAAAATTAAAGGGATATGAAAGGTAAATTGGGAACAATCATCGCCGTGGTTATTGTCGGAGCGGTTTTGGGCGTTTATTATTACAATCAGAGTAAACAGGAAACCCCAATACTTGACGGGTCGGGGCAGGCAGTAAACAAAGAGGAGCAGCAAATGCCAGAAACCCCAGAAACTCAAACTGTGTCGGAATCAGCTGTAGCCAAAATTGAAACTTCGGAAGGCACGTTTACCGTGACCTTAAACGGCAAGGCCGCACCCAAGACTGTAGCCAATTTCATCAAGCTTGCCAAAGAAGGCTTTTACAATAATCTGAAATTCCATCGCATTGTCCAGGATTTTGTCATCCAGGGCGGAGATCCCAAAGGCGACGGCACTGGCGGGCCAGGCTACACTGTGGATGCGGAAATCGGGCTGAAGCACACCAAAGGCGCGATTGCCATGGCACGCATGGGAGACGAAGTCAATCCGACCAAAGCTTCATCCGGCAGCCAGTTTTATATCGCGTTGCAACCTTTGGCTCAACTTGATGGCCAATACACAGTGTTTGGGGAAGTGACAGACGGCATGGATGTGGTAGAAAAAATCGGCCGCGCGCCGGTGGAGCCCAATCCGTTTACCGGCGAAGTTTCAGTGCCCTTGAGGCAGGTCACAATAACTAAGATAACTATTAACGATTAACTTTTAACTATTAACCATGCCCAAACAACATCCCAGGGAAGAAATGACATTTGTGATGATCAAGCCGGACGGGGTTAGGCGCGGCTTGGTCGGTGAGGTGATGAGAAGAATCGAGCAGGCGGGGCTTAAAATTATCGCCTTGGAAATGTATACGCCGACCAGAGAGGAAATTGATAATCACTACCCCAAGGATGAGGGCTGGATTACCCGGTTGGGGCATAAGACTCTATCAACGTATGAAAAGTATGGATTTGATCCCATGGAAGAAATGGGCAAGAACAAGGCGGAAGAGATTGGCCCCGATGTGCGGAATTGGCTGATTGATTATATGAGCTCCGGCCCGGTCGTAAAAATGGTGGTGCAAGGAGTGCATGCCGTGGACATGGTCCGCAAGCTTGCCGGCAACACGCAGCCGGCGTTGGCCGAGATGGGAACAATCAGAGGAGATTATTCAGTTGACTCTGCCGCGTCGGCTAACAAGGACAAACGCGCGATTCATAATTTGATTCATGCTTCCGAAACCGCGGAAGAGGCCAAGCACGAGATTGAGCATTGGGGCATGAAGAAAAAATTGCACAGCTATAAGCGGGTCGAGGAAGACTTGATGATTTAACTCACGTAACACGTATCGCATAACACGTAACATAAAGCAGCCCAAGAGGCTATTTTTTGTTATAATGCACGTATGCCTGAACTCCCCGAGGTCGAAACGGTCGTCAGAGAACTGCGGCCGAGACTTAAGAACAGGAAAATCAAATCCGTGCGGGTCTTGTTGCCCAAGATGGTGGCCATGGGGCCTGGCACGCTTTCGAATTTGCGCAAAAATGCTCATGACGTGGCGTTATCGTTTGCGTATACGTTGCGCGGCAAGAAAATCACGGATGTAAAGAGGCGAGCCAAAATGATCATCATTGACCTTGCCGGAAAATTTGCCATCTTAGTGCATCTGAAAATGACCGGCCAACTGATTTTTTTGGACAAGAAGCATCTGGATAAGCAGATCAGACTTTTGAATGTGGAGGATGCCCCTCCACAACGGTTGCCGGCCAAGTCCACGCACGTGATTTTCGAATTCACGGACGGCGCCAAGCTTTTTTATAACGACTACCGCCAGTTCGGGTATCTCAAGCTGGTGACGGACAAGGAATTGCCGCAGGTTCGCGAACTGCAAGAATATGGCCCGGAGCCATTAGACAACCGATATGCGATCGCTCAATTGTTGTCCAGTCTCAATAAACGACCAAACGCGAAGATTAAGCAGTTCCTCATGGATCCAAAAAATATCGCCGGCATCGGCAATATCTATTCGGACGAAATCCTGTATTACGCCAAGATCAGACCGATCAGAAGAGTGCGAAGCGTGAAGGGAGAAGAGCGAAGGCGATTATTCATGGCTATAAAAAAGATTCTCAAAGATGCGACTGCACATTACGGTTCATCAGTCGGAGATTTTGTCCGCCCGAGCGGAGATTGGGGCACGTACGGGTTGCTCCATAAAGTTTATGGTCGGGCCGGGGAAAAATGCAAAAAGTGTGGTAGTATAATAAAGTCAATCAAGTTTAACGGGCGAACGGGGAGTTTCTGTCCGAAGGAACAGCGTTAGATTTCATTTTATCTTCTCCCTGAACGGGAGAAGATGTCCGATTACAAGAATTAGTCTAGGCTCGGACAGATGAGGGTGATATAATGGTTAAAATCAAAGATTTAGCCAGAGATCTTAGAAAAAAACAAACACCAGAAGAAAAACGGCTTTGGTTTCTGATTAAAGATCGGCAACTGGGTTATAAGTTTAGAAGGCAAGTATGGATAGATCAGTATTGCGTGGATTTTTGCTGCTTTGAGAAAAGGCTAGTCCTCGAGTTGGATGGCAGCCCGCATAGAAATCCTATGACCAAGAGCGGCGACTTATCCCGTACAAAATATCTCGAATCCCAAGGCTTTACAGTCTTGAGATTTTGGAACGGTGAAATGACCAGCGAAAAGAAGGTAATCAATCAAATTAAAGATGCGTTAAATAATCCCTCATCTGTCAGCCGGCTTAATGTTAAACAGAAACGGCTGACATCTTCTCCCGCAAGGGGAGAAGAAGAGCGGAAATAACTTTATGGAAACCGACAAATGGGAAGGGCTGAAAGAAGAACTTAAGCGCAAGTTTAAGATTCTCGAGGAGACAACCGAGGACATCTTGGGCGAAACATCCGATGGCCCAGTTAAGCTTGGTGTGGCTGAGGTTTTGATTTTCGAAAGCCCCATCGGCAAGATCAAGCTGACGCGCGAATCGAAGCCAGTCGTTTTGGGCAAGAAGGAATATTATTCGCACCAGGCAGGTAAATCCGCCCGCACTGAGTACACTTACTCTGATACGGAGTTTTCCCACAAACTGAAAGCATACAAATGGCATGACGATGAAGATGAATGGAAAGAAATTGATGCCGCAAATCTCGGTTAAGGCCAGGGCAGGCTTAACCGATGCCATCATAAAGACCCTGGCTTTTTTTAGTCTGTACGGAATTCCCTTAACTTCGCGGAGGATTTGGGAATTGCTGTATGAGACCAAGGCAGAATTTGCCGAAGTTGAGCAAAATCTTAGGCGCTTATCCTCAGCCGGAACGATTGAGGCGATTGGGGCTTTCTACGCACTCAAACCTTGGGACCAGCGGCAGTACGAACAAAACAATCTCGATCTGCTCAAAAGATGGAAGCTGGTGAGAAAATACCAAAGATTGCTGGCAACTCTGCCGTTCACCCAATGCGTCTGCGTAATCAACAGCATAGCCATAGGTTCAGTCAAGGCGGAATCGGATATTGATTTTTTCGTTATCACCAAAGCAGACCGGCTGTATATCGTCAGGTCTATCATCATTTTGATCTTCAAGCTTCTGGGAGTTTATAAAAACCGTACGCATATTGCCAACCGTTTTTGCTTCGGGTTTTATGTCAGCGAATACAACCTCCGGCTGGAACATCTGCTTCTCAAACCCGACGATCCTTATTTTGCGTTTTGGCTGGCCACGATTTTGCCGCTTGATGGTTTTGACACATATCAAAACCTGATTCACGCCAACCCATGGCTTAAATCTTATTTTCCCAATTTCGACCCGATTCAACGCAGGGCTTATTTAGGCGGTCTGGTCAATTCCGGGTTGAAAAAATTTCTGGAGTTGTTGTTGGCCGTTCCCGCTTTTTTGATTGAGCCACTGGCGAGATTTGTGCATATCCGGCATACCTTCAATTTACCCGAAAACCGTTGGTCGACCTCCTCGACCGTGGCCAATAAGCATATGTTGAAACTGCACGCGCTTGACCCGCGGCAGAAAATTCGGGATGATTTTTTCAGGGTAATTTCGCAAACCCCGAAACCAGAAAAATTGGAAAGCGATAAGTCCATTCTATGAGCTCTTGAGAGGGACCGCCCTCATCCCAGGTATTTTCCACTCTTGCAAAACTTGGGGCGAATGATTATAATTATTAGTGCTCCGCCCACGCTAAAGCTTCGGCGGACAAGTAGAAAATAAAAATGCCCTTAGGCATTTTTTAATCAAAGGAGAAAGCTATGAAGATAAAGCCCCTGGGCGACCGCGTGCTGGTCAAGCCCTTAACCTCGGAAGAGGTGACCAAGTCCGGCATTGTGCTGCCGGACACGGCCGAAAAGGAGAAAAAAGAGCAGGGCGAAGTGATTGCAGTCGGTGACGGTGAAAAAGTCAAGAAGTTGAGCCTCGCCATCGGCGATAAGGTTTTGTTTGGCAAATACGCCGGCGATGAGGTCGAGATTGATGAGGTCGAGTATAAATTTCTCAAAGACGAGGACATCCTCGGCGTAGTTGAGTAATTAAGACACATAACACGTAACATGGAACACGTAACAGAGCCATGATACGTGATATGTGATACGGGATACGTGAATTTATGGCAAAACTTATTTTATCGGGCTCAAACGCCCGCGAAGAAATCATGAAGGGCGTGGATGCCTTGGCCAACGTGGTCAAAGTCACCTTGGGCCCCAAGGGCCGCAATGTGATTTTGGACAAAGGATTTGGCAGCCCGACCATTACCAATGACGGCGTGACCATTGCCAAGGAAATCGACTTGGAAAATAAATACCAGAACGTGGGCGCAAGTTTGATTCAGGAAGTGGCCGAGAAAACCAATGACGTGGCTGGCGACGGCACGACCACAGCCACAGTTCTGGCCCAGGCTATTCTTAGTCACTGGCGGGAAGTGCGTGATCAGGCCGACGTCCTGGCGCTTCGCCGCGGTTTGGATAAGGCCGTGGCATTCGTAGTTGAAGAGCTCAAAAAGATGAAAAAAGACGTCAAAACTTCGGAAGAAATCGCGCAAGTAGGCACCATTTCCTCGCTCGACCCCTTCGTTGGCAAGCTGATTGCCGATGCCATGAACGACGTGGGCAAGGATGGCGTGATTACCGTGGAAGAAGGCCAGACTTTGGGCTTGGAAAAGGAAGTGGTCAAGGGTATGCGTTTTGATAAAGGGTTTGTCGCGCCTTACATGGTCACCAATGCCGAGCGCATGGAAGCGGTGTGGGAAGACGCGTACATTTTGGTCACGGACAGGAAAATCGCTTCCATTCAGGAAGTGCTGCCCCTTTTGGAAAAAGTCGCCCAATCCGGCAAGAAAGATTTGGTCGTGATTGCCGATGAGATTGAGGGCGAGGCTTTGGCGACGTTTATCGTCAACAAGCTGCGCGGCACGTTTAATGTCCTGGGGATCAAAGCTCCGGGCTTTGGCGACCGCAGAAAAGAAATGCTCCAGGATATCGCCGTGCTCACCGGCGCCGAAGTCATCACCGAAGATTTGGGCTTAAAATTGGAAAGCGCCAAACTGGAACAGTTGGGGCGCGCGCGCAAAGTCATTGCCACCAAGGAAAACACGACCATTGTTGACGGCGCCGGAGAAAAGGCCAAAATTGACGCCCGCGTGGCAGCCATCAAGAACGAACTCAAAACCACCACCTCGGATTATGAAAAAGAAAAACTGCAGGAGCGGCTGGCGCGATTGGCTGGCGGTGTTGCTGTGATCAAAGTAGGGGCCGCCACGGAAACCGAAATGAAGGAAAAGAAATTCAAGATTGAAGACGCGCTCAATGCCACCAAAGCCGCGGTGGAGGAAGGCATCGTGGCCGGCGGCGGCGCGCCCCTGGCCAAGATCGCGCCCAGGCTCGATGAGTTTGCGTCAACCGTGCCCAATTCCGAAAAGCTGGGCGTGGGCATTATCCGCAAATCGCTGGAAGTGCCGCTGCGCCAGATGGCGGAAAATTCGGGCCTCAATCCGTCCCAGATTTTGGCTGAGGTGCAAAGGGCCGGAAGCGATGTGGGATTTGACTTTGGCGGATTTGACCCCAACAACTGGAAATCGGGAGTGAAAGATTTGATGATTGCCGGCATCATTGACCCCGTGAAAGTGACCAGGACCGCGCTGCAAAACGCGGCGTCCATTGCTGGGGAATTGCTGACCACTGAGGCCATCGTGGTGGACAAGCCGGAGCCGAAGACTCAAGCGCCTATGCCGAACCCGGGGATGGATTACTAGAACTAGTAATAAGTAATAAGTAATTAGTAAATAGTAAATAGTCATTAGAAAACTGCAGGCTAGACCTGCGGTTTTTATTTGCTCTTATTACTCTTTACTAATTACTAATTTTTGGCTAATTTTAGCCAAAATATAGGCCAAAGCCTTGACCCCGTTAGAAATTAGTCGTCAAAGACGACTGCTGATGCCTTGGCATCGGATTTCTAAACGGGGTTGACAGCGGCGGCAAAAAGGTATATACTTACCCGTTAACCTTAAAAATCCAATAATCGTACTCAAATCGTTCAGGACCGATTTGGCACGTAACGCGTATCACATAATGCGTAACATGGCTCCTGCAAAGGAGCTATTTTGTTTCCACGGCTCTGGGCGTTTGTCTTAGTTTTGCAGGGAAACTAAACATTGCCCTCTTAGCAACTAAGTTGCAAGCACCCAGAGTTGTGGAAGCATACAGGAGTTGACGATGAGGTACAGCCGCAATAACAAAAATCACAAACCCCGGCGACAGGATCGGATTCGATGGGAAAGCCTTCGCAACAGCTTGGCTGATGCGATCCGGTTTTTTCTCGGAAGTCCGGTCGTCGCCACAACCCCAGTCAGGAGGACAAGATGACAGCAGTGTTCCATGTGGGATCCAGGAGTCAGTCGGATCTGGTGGTTCCGGTTGAGGGTAGAGGGCATGACCTGCTCACCGCCCGGCGCACCGCGGTCCAATTCGCCCGTTCGCGGCATCGGATCCCCGATCCGATCCTGTTGGACAACAACCACGAGGCGGCGGTCCGCCTGCGGCAGGAGATCCTGGCGCAGCACCGTGTGAAGATGGGCAACCTCAACGGTTCGCCGGGACCGTGGTGGAAGGCGCGGGATCGATTCCCGTGCTACGACGAGAAGTAGCGCGCGACCCCTTGGGGCCGCAAAGGCTGGAGCAGCGATTTATAATATTTATATTCGCTTTATCTGCTCCCCCTTCTCCTGACCTGCACTACATTACTATATTGTATTGTAGTGGAGTTCAGAGGATCGGATAAATACTTACATACTGTAAAGTATTTAAGTAAATTTATAATTTTGTTTCCAGGGTGTTGGGCATTCTGTCTGCGGTACTTTTTCTAGTAAAAAGTTTTGCAGAATATATTACCCAATTGAATGCCTAACATTTTGGAAGCAAGAAATTTGCTTGTCAGCCGAAGCTTGCTTGTCCGCCGAAGTTTGACGAAGGTGGAGCGAAGGCTGATTTCCACGATTCTGGGCGTTTCTAAGTCAAACAGGAGATAAATTCAGTAATTGTAGCTCTAACAAGTTTCTAAGCAAATACCCAGAGTTGTGGAAGCAACAGTCCTACCGCTGGTGCAGCGGAAATAAGCGCCGGCAGCGCATGGTGAAATATCGGCCGCTGCTGCTTTCACAAGTTTTTTAGGCGGACAGGTCCTTTATGCGCTGAGCTCTATGATGAGCAAAATTGCGCGAATAGGTGGGTTATGAGTTACCGAAGGTTCGGCAGAATCACTTTCGTCGTCGCGGCGTTGCTGTCGTTCGGCGTCAACGTGTGGATGAGCCACAGGTTGGCCACACACGTCATCGCGACGTTAGAAGAAGGGAGGATGAAGCAAGGTGAATCCTACCTGATCGGCGCGAAAGCCACGTTCCGTCACGGTCTCACTCCCATCCGGGACTGGGGACAGAGTGAGCAATTCTGTACCCAGATCTCGTGGTCTCAAAGGGGTGTCCGTTTCGTGTATGTTTCGGATGATCTCTACCCCTATCAGTACTCGGTTAGGTAGTTGTGTTGTAAGGAGGAAGTTCGACCGCTTGGCGGTGGTGTAAGTTTCCAACCAGGTTGCTCGTTACAGAGCGACCGCAAGCAGTGCCCGCCAACACTGCTCCTTCCCCTGGTCTGCACAGTCATACATTCCTGTATGATGGTGGAGCTCAGAGGATCGGAATATGACCCTTCAAACAAAAACCCCGTCATTCGACGGGGCAGTAAGCAGCATTTTTAGAAAGGCAGCGGGATGCCGACTTTTTCCGAAACTTTTTTGGCCCAGGCTTCCAGAACTTCAAGACGCTTGCGCATGATGATATGTTCTTCCTGGAAAGTTTTGACCATTTTTGTAAGGCCATCAAGGTTCGTCAGTATTTGGGCATTAGATTCCTTAACTTCAGCAATATCAGCCTTGAGTTCGGCCTTCATGTCATCCAAGTATTCAAATAGCGGTTTGAAGTTTATATCACTCATGTAATAATATTAGTCCTTTGAAAATCAGCAGTCAATTTGCGGCCAGTCAGCCGAAGCCCCGGCGAAGGCTGATTTCCACGATTCTGGGCGTTTCTAAGTCAACCCGCCTGTGCTAAAGCTTCGGCGGGCAGGCAAGAGATTAATTCAGTACAACTGCTCTTCAGAGTTCACTAAGCAAATACCCAGAGTTGTGGAAGGAACAGTTCTTTTTGCGCTTAAGTGCGCGTGAGGTGAGTATGCGTAAGCTGTTCCTCGTGATGATCGGCATCGTTGTTATGACCGCGTCCTGCACAGTCATACATTCCTGTATGATGGTGAAGAGCAGAGGAGCGGATTTTAGAAAGTTAATAGTTGATGGGTGATAGTTGATAGATCCAACACTCAGCCTTTACAAGAGTCCACGGAAAATGTTATTATTTGACGTTGATAAATTTTGGCAGATGCAACGCTTGTCCGTTTGCGAGTTTAGTTCTAAACTGAACTCATTGATGGGCAAGTTTGGAGCTCTTTTCAAGGAGAACGTCATGAGACGAGCGCTATTGTTCGTTCTGTTCGTCGTCGGGGTTCCGCTGTTCCTGGCCATTTGCCTCGTGCTCAACGCCGTGGCAATGGTCTGGATCATGATCTGGTATTTTTCCCATCGTCAGCCCAAGTCTGAGAAGGTGTGGGCGTACGGCGATGGCGGGTTCCATTAGGGAGGGCATATGTTCGAAAACGCCGGTCAGGCGGTTCGGCAATTCTTTGACTGGTGGGATAGCCTGCCAGTCGGCCATCCCATGGACCTCGCGGTCATCGGCGCGGTCGCGACCGTCCTGGTCGTGCTGTCCGTGCTGTCGCGCCGCGCGCAGCACGCCCGCCGCTGAGGAGGCGGCTAGTATGGGACGAGCACCAAAACTCGTCGTGATCTTTCCCCGCGTTGGGGCGTGGGACGCCATCGTCGAAAAAATGAGGGACTTCAAGGACCTCATGACTGATGATGACCAGCCGCCAACCACGCCCGAAGAGAACCGTCGCGCCGGCATTGTGTTCATCATCATCGTGAGTACGATGATGGCAAGGATCGCCGCCGGGTGGTTCTCGCAGTAATAAGGAGGGTAAGCATCCGCCAGGATGCAAGCAGTTGCTCTTTGGCATAAACCAAGACCAGAGCAGCAATTCGAGGAAACGGCTTTCAGCCAAGTTTCCTCCCCGTCATCTGCCGACGAAGGTTGATCTGATTGTTAACTCATTCAGGCTAACCTCTCCTGTTCGTCGGCAGATGACGGGGTTGCAAGGAATTTTTTTTTATGCTAAAGTTTTTAGGCATCTTTAATCTTTTATTTCTAATCTTTGATTTTGAAAAATGGCAGTACCCAAGAAGCATAAGACTCGTTCGGGCCGCAACCAGCGCCGGGCGCATGACTTTCTAACCAAGACGCACTTTTCCGTTTGCGCCAATTGCAAATATCCCGTAATGCCCCACGAAGTTTGCCAAAATTGCGGATTTTATAAAGGCAGGCAAGTTCTTAAAATTAAGTCTAACGTTAAGGCAAAATCCTAACCGTGTAGCGTTAGACGGTAATGAAGCCGGTATCGTTTAGAGTTAGACGTCAGACGTAAACCGCCTCACGATACGGGTATCGTAACCCTTTAACTTTTACCAATTCTCATGGCCAACAGGCACCTTTCCAGAACCATCGCGATGCAGTCCCTCTATGAATGGGATTTTAATGATCGGGTTAGGCCGCTTGCGGACATCACACAGCACAACGTCAAGCAGTTTGCGCCGGGATTGGATGATCCGGCTTTTATTTTTGACCTGATTTCTGGCGTGGAGAAAAATTTGCCGGAAATCGATAAAATCATTACAGACACGGCCCCCGAATGGCCGCTGGACCAGATCACGGTAGTGGATCGCAACATTCTGCGGTTAGGAATTTACGAGCTGATGTTTGCCAAGGAAGTCCCGCCTAAAGTGGCCATCAATGAAGCGGTTGAGCTGGGCAAAGCCTTTGGCGGCGAGTCATCCGGCAAATTCGTCAACGGCGTGCTCGGCACTCTCTACAAAAACCTTCCCGAATCCCAGAAGGAAAAAGAAAAAGAAATCAAAGAAACGGAAAATGATAAAAATTACCAGTCCAAGTAAATTATTTTATAAATATTGCGATCGCAATAGGAATAGAATAAAAATAAATGGCAAGAGTTAAAAACCAAGACATAGCGAAGGCTATAATCTGTGCGCTCGGCGTAGCGGCTTTGATTGTCGTTGCCATCGCCGCTCCCAATGCTGTGCAGGTTTTTGCTCAATTCTATAAACCCGCTGGCAGGTTTAATAAAAGGCAGATTGCGGGAGGCTTATATTATCTAAAAAGCAAAAAGATCATCGGTATTGGCCAAGAAGGCGGCAAAACGGTTATCAAGCTTACGCAGGCCGGCAAGGCAAAATTGCTAAAATATAAGTTAGAAGACATGAAGATGAGCCGGCCAAAGAAGTGGGACCGAAAGTGGCGAATGGTGATGTTTGATATTCCAGAGAAGTACAAAGTCAACAGAACGGTGTTTGTTGAAAAGCTTAAGGAGCTTGGCTTTGCGCCTATGCAAAAAAGCGTCTGGGTCTGGCCTTATGACTGCGAGGATGAAACGGATTTTCTCAAAGAAATGTATGAGATCAGGCCGTTTGTAAAACTGGCAGTTGCCGAAAGGCTGGAGGGGGAGAGTTATTTGCTGAAGAAGTTTGGTTTACTAAGTTGACAGCTGAAATTTTGCAGCTTAAATTTATTCTATAATAATTGCGATCGCAATTATTATAGAATTGACAAAATGGAATTGCTTGTGGTATGATTGGTTTCTAACAGTTGCATTCTAACGTTGCAATTTTATAAGTTATAAGTTAGTTGATAGCTAATAAGCTATTAGATAATTAACAGGTTATTGATAACTAAAATTGCAACATCCACAACATTTGCAACCCTAATTCTCCGAGCAACTTTTCGAAATGAAAAAGGCTATAAAAATTAAAAGAGTCTCTTTGGCGGCGCTGGTTGTGTTAGGCGCTGTTTTTGTTTGCGGGCGCGTTCAGGCGGCCGTGCCGACCACTGCTTGCGATGCGCAGTGGACCGACATTCTTCACGCCCAATACATCAATCACATCGGCACCGACGAGACGCTGGAGGACGGCAGTAAGGGATTTAAGTACGGCTCCAATAATGACAATTTCATTTCTGAATCAGGCAATATCGTGACTTTTCAGCCGTTTGTCCTGTTTACTCCCACAGCCAACAGCGTGTTCAAAGTCTGGGCGGTCAATTCTTCCTGCACGGCGCAGTATGGCGACTCATCGCTTTTCATCTTGGCAGGTTTGAATACCATCACCTACAACCGCGACACCAATGAGGTCAAGTTCAACACCGAAGAGCCCAGCACCGTCAGCAACGGAATTCCCAAGTATCTCGGCTTCGACGTCTGGGACGGCGTCAGCGGCAGTGTAGCGACCACGTACACTTATTTGGTTGACCTGACTAACATTCAGAATCCCACGGTTCCTGCCCCAGTTCAAGAAGGCGGAGCCAGATTTGTCGAAAGCAAGCCAAATGTTCCTGGCGACGAACCCGAAGGCAAAAGGCCGGTTTTGATTATACCGGGGATAATGGGGAGTGAGTTGTATGAAAACGGAGAGTTGGTTTGGATAAATAAGGCGAAAATCGCAGATTATACAAAGGATTTATTTCTTTTGGAAAGTTTAGGTCTAGATGAAAGAGGTAACCCAATGAAAAGTGTGTCGCCAGGAAATATTGTCCAAAAAGTTTTAACAGTAGATATTTTTGAGAGATTAATATCAGATTTAGAACAGCAAAAATATATTAATGGGGAAAATTATTTCACTTTTCCGTATGATTGGCGACTTGATTTGAAAAAGAGTAGAGAGCTACTTAAGGAAAAAATAGCCGAAAGCAAAAAAGGTTTTAATAAAATCGACATCGTTGCGCACAGTATGGGTGGGCTATTGGTTAAAGATTACATCAAACAATATGGTTCAGAAAATATCAATAAATTGATACTTGTCGGCACTCCTCATTTAGGAGCGCCAAAAGCGGCGAAGACATTGCTGGAAGGCGATACTGATATCCCAATGAATATTCTGAACAAAAACACCATGAAGCAACTGAGCCTCAACATGCCTACAATCTATCAGCTTTTGCCGAATCAAAAATACTTCGACATATTTAACGGCTACATAAATTTTTCCGCCGAACCCTGGGTGGCTCCAAATATTTTGGACTACAACCGTACGCGAGAGTTTCTCAAAAGCAGAAACCTTAACGGGGCTCTGCTTGACCAAGAGCAAGAAATCCAATTGCTTTCCGAACTCGACCTGACCGGCGTCGATGCATACAACATCGCCGGCTGCGGCACTAATACCCAAGCCGGATACCGGTTCAATTCAGAATTCATTATAAAGGGCATTGGCTACACTTCGGGAGACAAGACTGTGCCATTTATGAGCGCCAGGCAAGTCAATATTCCTTTTGAGAATAAATATTACGTTAAAAAAGCCGGGCACTCGGAATTGCCAAGCCATGAGTACGCAAGAAAAATAATCCTGGACATTTTAACCGGCCAGAAGCCGATTTTGGATGAAGTCAATGCCAGCAACGGCACGAAAGTCTGCGACTACAAAGGCAAGAAGCTGGAATGGAAAAGTCCGGTGGAAGTGCATGTCTATGACCAAAACCGCAATCATGCCGGCCCGACTCAGTCCGGCGCATTTGAAAATAATTTGAACATTGATTACGAGATTATTGACGGCGAAAAGTTTATCTTCATCCCCACGGATGATGGCAGGACTTACACCGTGGAAGCAAATGGAGAAGAATTAGGCAATTTCGATTTGGTAATATCCGATATAAACAATGGCGAGGCAGTTTCTTCCGTGATCTTTAATGACGTGCCAATAACAGAAAATAGCCAGATTATTTTGGATCTTTACCAGGCAGAGCCGACCGCCAGTCTTGATGGAAATATGCTCACACCAGATTCTACCTTAACCCAAGCGTTGGACGATGTTGTGCCGCCGCAGACCTCTATTGAGACTCTAGAAACTGAGGAATCAATTACGGTCAAACTCAGCGCTTCTGATGGAAAACTAGGCTCTGGTATAATGTACACAAAGTATTCAATCGATGGTCAAAATTATAAAATTTATACCGAGCCTATTGAAATTAAAGAATTTGGCAATATAGTTTTAAAGTATTATTCTGTAGACAACGTCGGCAATAATGAACCGGAAAATACCAGAGACTTTAAAATCGCGTATGATCCGGGCAAAGTTTTAGGAACATCTACAGGACTAAAGGACGGAACATTGGTCTTGAATGCCGCTGACAATCGCACGGTTTATATTATCGGCTCAGGCGGGGAGAAATATGGGTTTATTTCGGAAGAAGTTTATAAGGGGTTGGGATATAGATTTAGCAATCTGGTTTTAGCAGACATAAGCGATTATGAATTGGGCGGATATGTTTATACGGCAAGTGGACCTCATCCTGACGGCAGTTTGGTTGAGGATGAAAGCGGAGCCATCTGGGTGTTAAACTACGGCAAACGATTCGGGTTTAGTTTTGAGCAATTACAAAAGTCGTTTGATGTAAAAAATATTATTAAGGCAAATTGGCATGACCTCAGTTTGCCAGGGGAGATTCTAGAATGAAAAATAAAAATTTAATTATTGTTTTTTTTATTTTTAATATTGTCTTATCTTGGTTAATGTTGAGTAATGTAAAAGTAGGAAATATTTATGCCCTGGACTATAAAGATATCTTGACTTGGCTAATTTTAATATCCGCACTTATACCAGGATATATTCTTGTTAAAGCAAGTAAAATTTTTCCTGAAAAAAATGTCAGGTGGATAACAATTTCTATTTCTTCGATTGTTGTTGTAATAATCTGGTTCTATTTTTTGAGAACATTCCAGGGTTTATTTTAACCAAACATTTACCAAGATATATGTGAACATATATATGCTGGGTCTTGTCATTACAAAGATTACTGGCAGGTGGAGGCCGGTTTTTAATTTGGAAAAGGGGCTAAGGGGAGAAATGGGAGTAAGGGGGATAAAGGGTTTAAGGGGATTAAAGGGAATAGGTTGGATAGGGATAATAGGGATAATAGGGATAATAGGTTTCCCTAATTTTGCTTTGGGTTATGCCGATCATCTGGTCATCAGCCAAGTGCAACTCGACGGGGTTGCGGGTACGGGCGGTTCGGAACAAGACTGGATTGAACTTTATAACCCGACGAGCCAAGCCGTTGACATTGGCGGCTGGAAGTTGAGGAAGCGGACGCAGAGCGGTTCAGAATCCTCAGTCAAGGTCATAAGCAGTAATACAACCATTCCCGCATCCGGCTATTTTTTGTGGGCCAATTCCAAAGACGGTTTTGCCACAGCGCTCAATGCCGATGAATCAAGCACTTCGACAATCGCCAAAGACAACAGCATTGCGCTTTTGGATAAAAACGACAATATTATTGACGCTTTAGCTTGGGGTTCGGGACATGTAAATCCTTTTATCGAAGACACTGCCGCTGTCAATCCCAACGAAGCGGTCAGCCTGGAGCGTCTATCACAGGACACGGACAATAATTTGGCGGATTTTTTTTCCCAAGCCTCTCCTCATCCCAGAAGCTGCGGCAGCGCTTGCACAGCCGAGCCATCCTCAGATATCCCGGCTCCCGCTTCCTCGGCTCCAACGCCGAGCTCCGTTTATTCTTCCGACGTTTACATCACCGAGCTGCTGCCCAATCCCGACGGGTCTGATTTGGGGGAAGAATGGGTGGAAATTTACAATGCGGGCGACGGCGAAGTCTGGCTTGCGGACTGGGTTTTGGACGACGGAGACGGCTCAAACGGGATCGGTTTGTCAGCCTATACTTTTCCGGAAGGAATAATTTTGAAAGGCCGGTCTTATCTGGCCGTGAATTTACCCGAGGATGCGTTTGTCTTAAACAATGTCGGCGGCGAAACTGTCCGCCTCCTGTGGCCGGATGGCCATGCGGTTTCCGAGGCTGGTTATGAGGATGACGCTTTGGAAGACCGGTCGTTCGCGCGGGTTTCCGACGGAAGTTTTGAATGGGTAAAGCAGGTGACCAAAGGCCGGGCTAATATTTTTGAGCCGGAAGGACCGGTAGCGCCCACGGTGGACGTCTTAGGCGAGCACCAGATTAAAATTGCGGAAGTTTTTCCCAATCCGGCCGGGACTGATTCAGGCAAGGAATGGGTTAAAGTCATCAACACTGGCACTGCCGCCGTTTCGCTTAATAACTGGATTTTGGATGACGGAGACGGGCAGGCTAAGATCGGATCCAATGCCTATAAAATAAGCGGCGTTACAGTGGAGCCTGGGGAAACGGCCGTGATTACGGTTCCAGCCGGCAACGTGGCGTTTAATAATTCCGGCTTGGAGACTGTGCGGCTGTTTAACGCCGGCAAAGTCTTGATTGATTTTGTGAATTTCGAAGACGCTAAAGAGGAAGCTGTGCTTATCAAGCAGGCAGATGGCAGCTGGATTTGGAATACTCCGGCGCCAAAGCCCGCGGCGGCAAAAATCGTTGCCAAGCCCGCAGCGGCCAGCCAGGCGGTATTTATTTCCCCGCCGGCAATCAAACCCGCGGCGCCTGATGAAAAAATTCAAGAGATAACTCAGGAGATAATTCCTGCAGTGGCTGGGGAGAGTATTATAAATAACCCCGAAGCACAGCCTTTGGCTGACTACGAGGAGGCAGGCAATGGCCAGATCGAGTTTTGGACATTTGCCAGCGGCTTAATGGCCGGCATTGTGATTTCTTTGGCTTTTTGTTATATTGGCTATGTATTAGGGAAAAGAAAATGATATGAATCCCGTTAGAAGCCGCGGTCGCTTAGTTTATAAATTTTTTGTGGCTAATGATAAAAGCAAGATATATATTATTAATCTCAAGCAGTCTCGCCTAACCGCGACCTGCTTCTAAACGGGATGAATAAACAAGAATTAGTTGAATCTTTGGCAAATAAAATGGGTGTGGGAAAAATTGACGCCGAAAAAGCGCTTGAGGCATTCGTGGAGGTGGTGACCGGAGCTTTGAAGAGCGGACAAGAAGTCAACATTTCGGGTTTTGGCTCGTTTGTCGTCATGAATCGCAGCGCGCGCATGGGCGTCAATCCCCAGCGCCCGGAAGAGAAGATTCAGATTCCCGCGACAAAGGTCCCCAAGTTCCGCGCTGGGAAAGGGTTGAAAGACGCAGTGAGGTAGTCTATGGTTTTGCTCCTCCTTTTAGGTGACGTCTTAAGAGAATACTTAAAAGCCGCCAACTGAGGCGGTTTTTTTATGGGTGGCCGTGAACCACTCGCTGACGTTCGGGTACACGGCTCATGAACTAGTCGCCCGATTCAACTGACAAGCCCAGTGGCGTGCCATGAACTGGAGCGAACTTTAGTTCGCGACTAGTTCATGGTCGGGGTGCTGGGAATTGAACCCAGTCTATCCCGCACCAAAAGCTTCGCTTTGGTACGGGACATGCCTGCTCTTCAGCCTGAAATTTTTTGGTCGGGGAGCCGGGAATCGAACCCGGTCTATCTGCTCCCAAAGCAGACGTACTACCGGTATACTACTCCCCGGAAAAATTTCAGGCTACCTACCAGGCGTATTTACCCCGTAGTGAACCGAAGGTTCTACTACGGGGCTACCGGTATACGACACCCCGGGAATTCGTTATTCGTCAGTGCTGCGCGTATCGTCTTACGGCAACGTTATACGGTTTCCGAACGCTTGACGTTAAACGCTTGCCGATACGAGTCGCGCTGCCGTCAAACGTATAACGCTAACTATTATATGTTATACTGCCGTTTATGAAAAGGCTTTGGGATTATTACAAGAACTTGCTTTGGGAGAACAGGGGGTGGTTTAGGGCGGCCGGTTGGGGACTGGTGATTGCTTTTTTTCTGGGCATGGGGCTTTATTATCTCAACCAGGACTTGCTGTCAGCGATCATTAAAGTGTTTGAAGAGAAGTTTGGAGTTGAGCCGGCTTTGGATTTTAACCTAGCTTGGCAAATATTCATCCAAAACACGGCTGCCACTGCTATCGCGTTGTTTCTAGGCATTCTCTTTGGAATTGCGCCTTTTTTGATCGTGGGACTCAACGGCGTCATATTGGGGTATGTTCTGGCAGCGATCGCGGCTTATGAAGACAATTTGCTAAATGTTTTTTACTATGTTGTGACCGGACTTTTGCCGCACGGTATCCTGGAAATTCCGGCGTTTTTGCTGGCCTCGGCCTTTGGCCTGAAGTTAGGGATAAGTTGGCTTAGTAAAGGGGCAGCCGGGCAGAGGCAGGCAGCTCTCAAAAAGTCTTTTCTTGAAGCGGCAGCCATCTTCCCGATTGTGGTTGTATTGCTGTTTCTGGCCGCTTTACTTGAGGTGTTTGTTTCGGGAAAATTATTGAACTAATATTACCTATCAATATCTATCACATTGCCTGTGGATAATACATTAAGCTGCATAAATGCAGCTTAAATAATCAAATTCACAATTATCAATTTTCTGGAGCGGGATGCGGGAATCGAACCCGCGCCTGGACCTTGGAAGGGTCCCGTACTGCCATTATACAAATCCCGCAAGCCTGAAGATTTTATCAAATATTTGAAGTTATTTCAATTTTGCAATATTATTTGACTCCCATAGCCGAATATCTTATAATACGAAAAGCATTTGCATTCCTTAATGTTATCAACAGATAGGATGTAACTTTGGCTTGCAAATGTCCGTCTTAGCTTATGGAATATGGAATCTAGCAGGACTCTGTCCAGCTCCAGTTTTTGGTCGTAAGTTGTATGTGGGTAATATACGTAATCCAGAATAGCGGCACAAAAGAGCTCTATTTTGGGTTTACGAGCAATCTTAAGCGTAGGTTAGAAGAACATAATTCCGGGAAAAATATTTCTACAAAAAGAAATACCGGTAAATGGATGATAATTTACGCTGAGGCTTACCGTGACAAGAGTGATGCAATGAATCGCGAAAAACGATTAAAACATCACGGAAGCGGGAAGCACGAGCTGTTGAAACGTTTACCCAAAAGCAGATTGTGACCAAAAACTGGGGCTGGGGGTCGGTCTTTGTCTTAAAATGTGGTTCCATACCCATAATAAATTAATAGAAATGTTTACCGGTTGATTGAAAAAAGATAGATTGATTGTCTCATATGAACAATTAATCCTGCTCTTTTTTGATTTCCGGCTAAACAGGAGATTAAAATGAATTTATCTTCTTCTGCGAAAAAAGGCTTGGCTGCGGGTTTGGCCGTCTCCACTCTTCTGTGGAGCGTCTCCCTGTTCGCCTTGCCTGCTTTTGTTTTCGCAGCGCCGCACAGCGACGGCTGCTTGATCAATTCAAGCGGCACCATCTATCTCATCTCTAGTAGTCAACAGAGAGGGTTCCCGACTGCTGAAGTCTTTAACTCACACGGTTACAACTTCAGCCAAGTCGTGGCAGCTTCCTCCGAAGACACCCAGGCGATGGGATCTGTGATGGTTTACGCTGACGGAACCTTGGTCAAAGGTCCTTCTGATCCGTTGGTCTACTTGGTAGCCAATGGCCAGAAGCGAGGGTTTGTCTCCGGCTCGGTCTACACCGGCCTCGGCTTCAGCTGGGCCAATGTCGTGACTGCCGCCGTGAACACCTTTGCCGACCTCCCAATGGGTGCCAATCTTGAGTCTGCCACCGAGCGCCACACTTCCGGCGTTTTGGTCAATGACTCAGGCACCATCTGGCAAATGACCGCCACCGGACGAAAAGGCGTTCCTTCCATGGAAGTCTTCAATTCCTACGGCTTCTCATTCGCCAGGGTTGTCGCAGCCAACGCTGCTGACCTCGCTGCCGCAAACGAAGGCGTACTGACCGCGCGGGCTTCCTGCACCGGCGGCGGTACCACCACTCCTCCTCCAGCATCAGGCTCGCTTAGCGTCTCGCTCGCTTCATCCAATCCGGCTGCCGGCACCATAATTGCCGACACCACTTCGGGTGACGGCGCGCAAGCGCAAGTCGGCGCCCTGGCCGTTAACTTCACTGCCGGCTCATCCGCCGCTGTGGTGACCACGGTCAAAGTCAAGCGCGCCGGTATTTCTTCCAACTCGGACGTTTCCAACATCTATCTGTATGATGGAATCACCCGCTTGGCGGAATACAACTCTTACGCCGAAGGTATTGCGACCTTCACCGCATCCGCCGGTTTGTTCACCGTGCCAGCCTCTTCAACTCGCGTTATCACCGTGAAGTATGATCTGGCCAATGGCACTTCCTCCGGCAAAACTCTCGGCTTCAACCTCACTGACGTTTCCCTGTCAGGCGGAGCTTCGGTTTCCGGCTTGCCGCTTTCCGGCAATCTGATGACCACAGCCACCGTGTCTGACTTGGGCAAACTCACCATCAACAGCTTCACCACTTTCCCGGCGACTGTTGATCCGGGTGAAGTTGACCGGGAAGTCTGGCGCTTCAACCTGGTCTCCGCTGATCAGGACATCGAAGTCTCCAAGCTCAATCTGACCTTGGTCGGCACTGTGGCCCAAAACGACATTCAGAACGTCAAGCTGAAAGTTTCGGGCACACAGATCGGCACCACCCAACAGGTGATGACCAACAACGAAGTCACGTTTGATCTTTCCGGCTCTCCTTATGTGATTGCCTCGGGCCAAACCAAGACTGTCGTGGTGCACGCTGACATTGTTGGCGGCACAAGCCGCGCCTTCAAGTTCACCATCCGCAAATCTTCGGATGTGTCCGTCAAGGACAAGAACTACGGCGTGTGGCTCAAGCCAAACCAGACTGACACCCTAACTCTCATTGAGCCTGAAACAGGCAATGGCACCGACATCAATGCCGGCACCCTGACTGTGACCAAGGCCACTGACTCGCCATCCGGCAATGTGACCCTGAACTCGAGCAACGTAACACTTGCCAAGTTCAACTTCAAAGCCAACGGCGAAGACATCAAGATTACGACTTTGGTCGTAGAAGCAGTCGTGTCTGAAGATCAACAGAACCTCAACAACGGCAAACTGCTGTTGGACGGCTCCCAAATCAACACCACCACTGACTTCGACTCTGACGCCACTGATGACGGCAACTTCACTGATGCCGCCACTGACGCAGTCGGAGCAGGCACCGATGAGGACACTTCGTTCTCATTGGGCAACACCTTCATCGTCCCGGCCGGCAAAACCAAGGTTCTTACCTTGACTGCCGATACCAAAGACGGCGACGGCAACACCCTGGCCGCTTCATCCACCATCAGATTGTCTGTTGGCGGATTTGCAGCCACCGGACAAGTCTCGCTTGCTTCAGTCACCATCGCATCAGCCGACGGCAATTTGGTCACCGCCACCTCCGGCGCCCTGACCATTGCCAAGAATACCTCCGTGTCTGACTACACGGTCGCTAACCCGACCGGCGTGGTTGGAGCCACGGGCGTGAAAATCGGCTCCCTGACCATCACCGCCGGCACCGGCGAAGCGGTCAGCGTCACTTCCATCACCGTTGGTGATGACGGTGATGAGGCGACTTCTGACATTGGCGACAACTTCCAGAATCTTAAGATGATGCAGGGCTCAACCCAGCTTGGCCAGACCCAGGGCGTGCTCTCGGGCACGGCTGGCGCTGACTTTGTCTTCACCCCCAGCTCGGCGATCAATGTCCCGGCCGGCCAGCAGGTCGTCCTGGACTTCTATGCCGACATCCTGACTAGCGCTGCGGGTTTTGCGACTGCTCAACCGGGATTGGAATTCGTCACCTCCACCGCCACCGGCGCTGTTACCGGCGCGGATGCCTCTGACGTCACCGTGGAAAACCTGCACAGCCTGGTGATTGCCGCGCAAGGCTCCCTGACTGTGACAGCCAACTCGGGCCAGCCCGTGGCTGGACAACTGGTTATGGGCGAATCCGACGTCACTTTGGCCATGTTTGACTTGGAAGCCGGCTCTGCCGAAGACCTCCAGATCACCATGATTGAAGTCACCGATTCCACCACCTCGCCGAACGAATTCGGCGGATCCTTGAGCAACCTCAAACTGTTCAACGGCTCCACCCAGGTCGGCGCGACTATCTCCTCGCTTTCAGCGGGAGTAGACGGTGTGGCGACCTTTAACCTGACCACGCCGTTGGTTGTGCCTCGCAACGCCACCACTACCCTGACTTTGAAGGGCTCGGTGAACGCGTATCCGAACGCCGTCTCCGGCGGCACTCACGTGCTGGAGATCGCGCACGCCACTGACGACATGACCGTGATCGGCGCTTCGTCCGGCGCGGCCATTGCCGAAACTATCTCATCCGCGGCCGGCACGGCCCAGGATGTGTATAGGACCCGGGCTGTGGTTTCCCTGAACTCCGCTTCCCCAAGCGGCGCTCACTCGGAATCCGCCACTGACGAAGTCTTCCGCTTCGACGTGGCTGCCAACAGCTCGTACGACGCGGTGGTCAATGCCGTAGCCGTGACCTTGAGCGGCAATGCTCTGCTTACCGGTTCCAACAATGCGAACCTGTACAAGAGCACTGACCTCAACACCGCTCTTGCCACTGAGGCGTATGTGACTGTCACCAATGCAGCCAGCGGTACAACCACAACCTTTGTGGATACCGATGCTTCATTCGACGGTATTCCAGTCGGCGCAACAGTCAGGATCTATGATGATACTGCTGCTGCTTACGCTACCGGCACGCCGAGAATTACTTCTCTGGCTTCTGCCGGCGGCAACACCACTGCCACCTTCACTCCGGCCCTCGCTGCTGCCAATGACGTAGATGTCAACGATGATATGTACTATCGGCCATTGCAGCCAGGTTCTGGCAAGCTCTACTTTGGAGCCCAGACGACCTTGACTGCTGATGAAGCGAACGGTTCAACCAGCTTGAACGTGACTTCCACCAATGGCTTTGCCATCGGCGACACGGTTACGATTTCAGGCTATGGTGCAACCGGAACAGCCCTGACTTCTTCTGCCGGCGGTGTCATCTCATCTATTGACGATGCCACCTCCTTGACTGTAAGCGCTGTGACGCTTGCTGCGACAATCGACTTCGATTACGTCAGTGCCTCAACAGCCAATGCACTGACTAAGAATCACAACAGCGCGGCAGTTGCCTACACCGGGCGCTTGGTCAGCAATGCCGGTCAGACAGTTGCACAAGGCACCACTCTGACCTTTGTGGTCAAGGGTGATACCACAGGTGCTAATGCCTCGTCCACAGCCACGGAAACCATCACTGGCAGCCTTGCTGCAGTTGGCGACCTCAACTGGGATGACAAAGTGATCTTCGGCATCATCACTGATACCAAGAACATTCCTGTCAACGGCAACACCTTGCAATACTAATCCAGTAGTAGAAGTTTGATATCGCTTCGCGATAAAGCGGCTTTTAGCCGATCAAACTTCACTACCGGATAGGCTAGTAAAGCAACCAAAACCGCCCCATTCCAGGGGCGGTTTTTGAATTGACAGAAGGATTTTGCGGTTTTAGAATACAAAGACTTAATGGCGGCAGAAAGAAAAGCCATGAAAACAAAGACAGCAAAAGGCGGCGCGTTGACTACGAGCGATTTAGATAGGATCGGGGAGCTTTTGGATACCCGAATGGCCCCGCTGGCCACAAAGGTTGAGTTAAAGGAAATGGAGCATAATCTTAAGGATTATATGTACGAGGGTTTTGAAACAGTCATGGAGGGCGTGGATAATGTTGTTGCTCAGCTAGCCGAAAAGAAACAAGTGGAAAAATTGGAAGATTGGGCAAAAATGGTTGGGGATAAAGTAGGGCTAAAGCCTAAATTATAATTAATCAAATTTTTATGGAACTAAAATCAACAAATTTTTTCTCGGCGAAAAATCAAGAAAGGCTTGAAGAACGACGTTTGCGGAAAGAAAGATTAGAGAAACTCGTAGAGTGGGCTAAAGAAGTCGGAGAAAAAGTCGGCGTGAAAGTTGAGATATAAATCCAGCACCAGTGAGGCGCTCCTCTGTCCCATCCCCGAGGCAAGGGCTAGGCGAGAAATCGGGGATCTTTGCACAGCGCTTTTCCAAGATCCCGGATATTCCGTCACGGCCTAATCTTCCGAACGGAATTCCGGGATGGGCCATGGGACGGTCTTTGTTCCAAGGGGGTGCATAAGAATCAGGCCGAGCGGGGGAGTTAGATTCAAAGCCCCTTGTCCTTCTCCTTCCCGCCCTGTTACAATAACGGGAGCAAATATGTTTTCGGATATCAGAAAAGCTTTTTTTGTTTTAACCTTCGCGCTTGTCTTTGGCGCGATTTTTGTTTTTCCCAATCACGCCGCCGCCACAGTCACTCTTCCCACTACCTCCTGCGATACGCAGTGGGCGGAATTAAACCACATCGGCGACAGCGAGTCGGCCGAAGACGGCACCAAAGCCTTCAAGTTTGGCCCCAACAACAACGACTTTGTCTCCGAAACAGGCGAGGTGGTGACTTTCAAGCCGCAGCTGCTGTTTACCCCTGATGCCACGGCCATCTTCAAAGTTTATGTCCTCAACAGTTCCTGCGCAGTAATCTATGGCGACTCCTCGCCCGCAATCCAGGCCGGCCTCAACACCATCACTTACACCAAAGCCACAGACCAGCTGCAGTTTAACAGCGAGGAATCCAGTTCCATCCATTGGCTTCCCGGCTATCTTATCGGCTTTGACGTCTGGGACGGGGTCAACGGCAGTACTTTTGATACGTACACGTACCTCATTGACATGGATAGTCTTGCCAATCCCGCGGCTGATCCTATTCCTGAACCTGAGCCAGAAGGAGCCGCCCCGCCGCCAAGCTTTTTTGAAACCAAGAAGCAAAACCCCGAGGACCTCCCCGAACCGGAAGGCCTAAGGCCAATCCTGATTATCCCGGGGATAACAGGGAGCGAGCTTTATGAGAATGGGGAACTCGTTTGGCCGCCAGGAAAGTTGGGCACTGCATTTAATGCGAAAGATAAATTTTTAACAAATAGTCTGGCTTTGGATGAGAAAGGGAATTCGGTAAAAAATGTAATATCAGGTGATATAATTAGAAAAATAAATTTTCCGACACCTTTTTTTGATGTTAATATTTTTGACGCTTTGATATCAGACTTGAAAAATAATAACTATATAAGTGGAGAAAATTATTTTATTTTCCCTTATGATTGGAGATTGGACTTTGATAAAAATATCGAATTGTTGGATAAAATAATCAACAAAAACAAAAAAGGCTTTCATAAGATAGACATAGTAGCTCACAGCATGGGTGGTCTATTGGTCAAAGATTACATCAACAAAAAAGGCTCAGACCAGATCAACAAACTCATCTTTGTCGGCACACCTCATCTTGGTGCACCCAAGGCCGCTAAAGTTTTGCTAGAGGGAGACATTGATATTCCGTTAAACTTGCTCAATAAAGAAACCATGAAGCAGTTAAGTTTGAACATGCCATCGATTTATCAGTTGCTGCCAAACCGGAAATATTTCGAGCTGTTCACCGGTTACATTAATTTATCAGCCGAACGCTGGCAAACGCCTTACATGCTGGATTATGATTGGACGCGGGATTTTCTCAAAAATAAAAATGTTAATACTTACCTCCTTGACCAGGCCCAGGAAGCTCAAGCGCTCTCTGAATTGGATCTAAGTGGCATTGATGTTTACAATATCACAGGCTGCGGCACAAATACCCAGGCCGGATATCGATTTACTTCCATTGTTAGCCCCATAGCAGGTATTGGTTATACTTCTGGCGACCAAACTGTGCCGTTCATGAGTGCCAGGCAAGTAAATACAGCCTCTGATAAAAAGTTTTACGTTAAAGGAGTTAAACATTCCGAATTACCAAGTGGTTCTCGGGCTTTGATTCTGGATATCTTACAGAACAACAAGCCCGCTTTGGATGAAATTAGCACTAGCAATGGCACCCACATTTGCGACTACAAAGGAAAATCGCTGACCTGGAAAAGCCCGGTAGAAGTCCATATCTACGATCAGAATAACAATCACGCTGGCCCAACATCTGAAGGCGGGTTTGAAAATAATCTCAACATTATTGATTATGAAATTATCGATGGTATAAAGTTTATATTTATCCCCACTGATGACAGCAATACCTACTCTATTCAAGCGAAAGGCGAGGCAGCAGGCGTTTTTGATTTGATAATTTCTGACATCAGCAATGGCGAGGTAACTTCTTCCCAGGTTTTCAATGACGTGGCCATCACGGAAGCAAGCAAAATAGCCGTTGATCTCTATCAGAACAAAGTTAAGTTTGACTACAGCGGGAGCGGCCATGCGATTGAACTTAAGCCTGATTCAACTCTGGCTGAAGGCTCTGATGATCTTGTCCCGCCGCAGACTTTTATTGAAACCGCGGGCAATGAGGAAATCACAATCAAGCTGACTGCGTCAGACTCTAAATCCGGCTCCGGCATTCTGCATACCAAATATTCAATCAACGGCAAGCCTTATGAGACCTATACGGAACCGGTAATGCTTGAGGAATTTGGCAGTGTGGTTTTTAAGTATTATTCTGTAGACAAGGCCGGGAACAATGAGCCGGTTAATGAACGGCAGTTTAACATTGAGTATAATCCAGGCAAGGTCTTGGGAACCAGCACGGGCCTGAAAGACGGCACGCTGGTTTTGGACTCCGTAGACAACCGGACAGTTTACATCGTTGGGACAGGCGGCAAAAAGTATGGCTTTATTTCCGAGGAGGTTTTTAAGGGGTTGGGCTATAACTTTGACAATCTGGTATCCGCGGACATAAGCGATTATGAATTGGGCGGCTATGTTTATACAGTCAACGGCCCGCACCCGGACGGCAGTTTAGTAAGAGACGACAGCGGGGCAGTTTGGGTGATAAACTTCGGCAAAAGATTTGGCTTTTCTTCTGAAGAGCTTAGCAAATCGTTTGAAATGAACAATATAATTAAGGCAAATTGGTATGACCTAAATTTGCCATTTGAAAGGATAGAATAAATGAAACTGAAGTATATTTTTTTTGTAATATACGTGTTACTGGCTTTAGGAGTCTGGAAATGGGAAAGCGGATGTGACGGATTTTTTATCTTTGATTTTTGTAATTTGGGTTATACTTTATTGATCTTCCCTGAATTAGGGATTGTAAGTTTATTCAGTAAAGTGCAATATGAGATTGATTTGCGAAATTATTTTTTGAACCCGACTTTTATTATCATATCCGTTATATTGAACAGTATTTATTTATATTATTTCGGATTACTATTATCTAAAAAATTCTACAAGAAAGCGTTTATAAGTTTGTTAGCGATAATTATTATTCCAATTATTATCTGGGCTGTAAAATTTTAGTACCGAAGGTTATTCCTTTTCTAATTTCGGCTTTTGAGGGATAAAATTTTTCTTTTAACTTCAAGGTCGAACCTTGAAGGATTGATTGCGGTATTTTGTGCGTTGACAGAAGCGCGGGCAATTGTTAGATTGGAAATAAATAACGGCTCAAAAACATGGAAATCAAATTAAAAATCAAAAGCATTACTTACACCGGCAAGTCTGTCGGCCGGGATATTCGCGTGGAGATAGAAATGCTCGGCGAATCGCTTGGGGTTGACAAGCGGATCAAGCCCGGCTCAACTGTCGAGCTTGAGAAAGAGCTCGGGATTTTTTTATCCGATCAGCTTCTAGACACGCCAATTCAAATAGAGGTTACGGAAAAAGATTTTTTGTTCAGCGATAGAGGCAAAACCAGCCAGACGCTGAAGATTGACAGCTCTAAGCCCTTCCCTCAAACGTTTGAATATCAGATCCAAGTTCAGGAAAGAAGGATGTTTTTCTGGAGACGCGTAGCCATCTTTACAATAGTTATTGAGGCCGATAAAACAGAATTAAGTCAAGATTATACGCACGGCAAGATAGCATTATATTCCGACATCGCCCCGGAGCTGGACTCGGCGAATTTGAGGGCGGAACAAAATGACAGCAGCAAAATTTTTACGACAATTTCGAATCAAGCAGATATTGTCGTGCTTAAAACGGCCGTGCAGGGGAATGTTCCCAAGGGTTTTTTGTCGGATTTATGGCACGAAGTTCTGTACAGGGACGTTAAGGGATTTATTCATTCGTCTTTGATAGAAATTAGCGGCCAAGAAAGAGAAAAAATAACTGAACTGATCCGCAGCAAAGCCAGGGAATTAGGGATTGATGAGAAACTAGCTTTAAATTTGGCGTATTGCGAATCGAAGTGGTTGCCTTTTGCACATTCAATAACCAACAACAAAGGAATTTATCAGCTGGGAGAAAAAACTATTATTGATATAAACCAAAAGTACGGCGGAAGTATTCTAGATCCGTGGAACCCGGAGCAAAACGTTGATGGTGGTTTGCGTTATTTTAGATATTTAATTGAGAGATATTCGTCCAGCAACAATCCCATCGTTCGAATTCTCACTGCTTGGAATGCCGGCCCGGCAAGAGTGCCAACCGAAGGACCGTTTGATTTAGGCGATTATGTGCTGCAAGTCCGCGATTTTGTCCGCTGTGTTTTGGAAGAAAAAAGAGGCGAGAAAACTCTTAAATTGCTTTTGTGGTTGTTGCCTTGGATTATCACCATCGGCAGCTTGTTATTTTTTACATCAGATACTTTCGACGAATGGCATTCGGACAGAAAAGAAGCCGCAAAGCTTAGTAATCAAGAAATTACACATTTGCATGCGGATAAGAATTTTGTTGCGCCAAGCCCGCTTGATGCCAGAGAATATGAAGTTCCTTTCGCTTATTTACAAACTGATATTGATGGAGATGATGAATTAGAAAAAATTGAGTTTGTGTTTTATTCACCTGAACCATTTTTCTACTATACCAATATCAATACCCCCAGCGGCCGTAAGATAGTCTTGGATGGGGAGCTGCGGGAAGCCTACTTTGCAGATCTGGACGGAGACCGCATAAAAGAACTGATTGTCCAAACGGCTCCGGGGCATTTGAGCGAAACAAATATTTTCTCTTTTAATGATTTATAATTTTTACTCAGGTCTAAATAGCACAAAAACAGCGGCCGCTGGAAATGTGTCAACCTGTTTGTTGGCAGCGATTGACAGAGGGTTTTCGGCGGTTTATGATGATTGAACCAATAATGGCGGCGAGAAAAGGAGATTATGGCAAAGATAGTCAAAACAGATCTTCTAACGAAAGGTGACCTGGATAAGATCGCGGACCTCCTAGACGCCCAATTCGAAAGGCGTCTGGAACCCTTGGCCATCAAAGAAGATTTAAAAGATATTAAGGATTATATGCACGAGGGTTTTGAAACAGTCATGGAGGGCGTGGATAATCTGGCAAAAGAACTGACAGAAAGAGAAAAAAGTTAAGCGCATCGCCAAAGTAGTCAAAGAGATTGGCGAAAAAGTCGGTGTGAGAGTTGATATCTAATTTTTAAAAATGCCAAAAGCGAATTCAAAAAAAGTCAGCAATGAAGAATTGGCCAGGATGATTGCCAGGGGTTTCGAAAGTACGGCAACAAGGGCTGATATTTCTAATATGGCCACTAAAGACGATATTGCTAACTTGGCGACCAAAGCAGAACTGGCCGAGGTCAAGCAAGACCTGGAAGAAATTTTGCTTAAGTTTGACCACTTGGCATATAAATTTGAAGTCAAGGATTTGCAGAAAAGGGTCGGATTGCTGGAAAGAAAAATTGGCTTAAACAGCAGATAATTTATAAAAAAACCGCTCGGACGGTTTTTGTTATGGTAAGATTTTAAGGTAGAGAATTAGCCCGCAGTTCACCCCTCCTCTTTAGAGGAGGGGTAGGGGAGGAGTCTTATGGTTTCGGTAAAAACTAAACTTCGCAGAGAATTAAGGCATAACTCCACGCCCGCAGAAAAAGTCTTCTGGGCTATGGTTTGTGATAGAAAGGTTTTAGGTCTCAAGTTCAGACGTCAACACAGCATCGGGCCATACATTGTTGACTTCTCCTGCCCGGCTTTAAAATTAATTGTTGAGATTGACGGCGATTCCCATGCTACTGTTCAAGGCATTGAATCTGACAAAACCAGAACCGTGTATCTTGAATGGCAAGGCTATAAAATCATCCGTTATGCCAACTCGGATGTTCTTAACAACCTGGATGGAGTATTTCAAGATTTGACCACCAAGCTTGAAAAACTGCGGCCTAACCCCACCTCCTCACCCAGCCTCTCCTCCTTGCAGGAGGAGAGGTGAAACTGCGGGCTTGCCCTCCCGTTTTTTCATCTGTTACAATAACGGGAGCAAATATGTTTTCGGATATCAGAAAAGCTTTTTTTGTTTTAACCTTCGCGCTTGTCTTTGGCGCGGTTTTTGTTTTTCCCAATCACGCCGCCGCCGCAGTCACTCTTCCCACCACCTCCTGCGATACGCAGTGGGCGGAATTAAACCACATCGGCGACAACGAGTCACAGGAGGACGGCGCCAAAGCCTTCAAGTTTGGCCCCAACAACAACGACTTTGTCTCCGAGACAGGCGGAGTGGTGACTTTCAAGCCGCAGCTGCTGTTTACCCCTGATGCCACGGCTATCTTCAAGGTTTATGTCCTGAATAATTTTTGTGCGGTAATTTACGGCGATTCC
>MFEL01000005.1 GCA_001777575.1 Candidatus Doudnabacteria bacterium RIFCSPHIGHO2_01_FULL_46_24 | reverse complement strand
TCCGCCAAAGGCGGACAGGCATTCTCATCTATTTCGCGGGGGTTTTTGAAAATTGAATGGGCGGCGGGGCGGGGGCCGAGTCGTTTCCCAAACATGAAGATTTGTGGGATTATTTAGCAATCTGATAACTCATGGCTATAACAAATACCGGAACCAATACACTCTCTGCCGCGCTTAAAGACATCTTGCCAAACTGCGACAGGGTTGATGCGCTCGTAGGCTACTTCTATTTTTCGGGGTTCCGTGATCTGCACAAGGAACTTCAGGACAAGAAAATCCGCATTCTTGTCGGGATGGACGTAGATAGGAGAATGATAGAGAAAATATCAGCTCTGAAAGACGCAAACCTCGACTCATACCTCACGGACGAAAAAATTGAATCTCGCGCCGGAGTAAAAGAAAACTACTTCGCGATATTTGCGCGCGTCTTCAACGACACGGATTACTTTGACGACACGGAGGCACAGGAGGCATTCAAGAGCTTTCTAGAAAAGATAAAGGACGGCAGTTTAGAAATCAAGAAGTCAGCCAAGGCTAATCATTCAAAATATTATATTTTGCACAACAAGCCGGAGCTATCAGCGAAAGGCAGAACACCGGGAATTATCGTCACAGGGTCAAGTAATCTCACCTTGTCCGGTCTAAAAGGGCAAGGAGAAAGCAATATAATCCTTCAAGAAACACATTACTACGACGATCACCTTAAAAGATTTGAGGAGTTGTGGAACGACCCCGAAAACGTCGGGATTGCCGATATTCATTCTGCGAACGAGTTTATACAGGAAGTAAAGCAAAGAGTCTGGCTCTACGCCCTGCCGAGGCCTGTCTCCATGTTCTACAAAGTGCTCGATGAGTATTTTTCAGTGGACAACGTGGAGGATAACAAATCTCCGGAGGAAATAACGTCCGGTAAATTTTACAACCTGAAATATCAAAGAGACGCCATCAATTTAGGAATAGACAGGATTGAGAAGTTTGGAGGAGTGATTATCGCCGATGTCGTTGGTCTGGGGAAAAGCATCGTTGCATCGGCAATCGCTCACAACCTGAACTTGCAGACGGTTATCATTGCTCCACCTCACCTCGAAAGTCAATGGAAAGACTACATGTCCGACTTTGATTTCAAGGGGCAAGTTTACTCGACGGGGAAAATTGGGGAGGCGTTGGAGAGACACGGCGGCGAAGGCGGGAAGCTCCTTATCATTCTTGATGAAGCACACAAACACAGGAACGAGGACACGGATAATTACATAATGCTCCACAAACTTTGCGCAGGTAATCGGGTCATGGCGCTCTCAGCTACGCCTTTTAACAATGATCCAAAGGACATTTACGCTCTCATAAAGTTATTCAGCACTCCCGGACAATCCACCTTGAAGACCGTTGAAAACTTGAGCATGTCATTTCACCAGCTTTTCAAAAGTTATCGCGCGTTGCGTAGGAATATCCGCAAAGGGGGAAAGGATGAAAACGGTATTGCTGGGATAAAACAGCAGGGTCAAGAGATTGCAGACGAGCTGAGAAAGATGATTGAGCCGCTAGTCATTCGTCGCTCAAGATTGGACCTTGATGAAATAGATGTTTATCGGAAGGATTTGAAGGAGCAGAATATATCCTTCCCAAAGGTAAGAGACCCAGAATTGCTTGAATACGAGTTGGGAGATATATCGGCGCTGTATGTGAATACGCTGGAAAAGATTGCTTCTGATGAGGAGCGGGCAAGTTTCTTAGGGACGAGATATAAGTCAGCGAAATACATTCGGCCGGGTTCAGACTTCTTTAAAAAACTTATCGAACAGGAAGATGTAAGTGATGGCGAGTCGCCGGAGGAGATTATTCAGAGAATGCAGCAGGCGCAAGTTAACGTTGCCAAGTTCATGCGTCGCTTGCTTGTGAGGAGATTTGAGAGTTCCATTGCTTCTTTTCGACTCTCGCTCAACAACATGATTCACTCGTCAGAACTTATGCTGGATTGGTATCTCAATCGTGGCGAAGTACCGATTTATAAAAAGGGAGACCTTCCGGATACTATCGATCTTGAGAACATGGAACCGGCCGACGCCGAAGAAACCCTAAATAGGTTAGAGGATAAAGGGCTCGTTCGCGTACCAAGTAGCGAAATTGACCCACTCTTTGAGCAACACTTGCGACACGACATAGAGTTACTAAAAGGCATATTGAAGGATTGGTCGGTTGTATCAGCAGATCCAAAGTACGATTTCTTCCGGCAGAAAGTTACCGACTCCATTGCAAAAGAAAATAGGAGAAAACTCATCGTGTTCACCGAGTTTTCCGATACCGCAGATTATGTGTATGAGAAATTGAGAGCAGATGGATTTAAGCGAATTTTCAAATACACGTCGGGAGATGCGTCGGAAGCCAACAGAAAAACAATCAAGGCCAACTTTGATGCCAGTCTGGACGGCTCCAAACAGTCTGATGATTTCGATATCATTGTCGCGACCGACGCTATTTCGGAAGGCTTCAACTTGCACAGAGCCGGGACGGTCATCAATTACGATATTCCGTACAACCCCACACGAGTAATTCAACGTGTTGGGCGCATCAATCGTATTAGCCAAAAAGTGTTTGATGAGCTCTATATTTGGAATTTCTTTCCTACCCCGACCGGAGAATATGAAACGCATACGCGAGCGATTTCAACGCTCAAGATGAACATGATTCATTCTCTCCTTGGCGAAGATACAAGAATCTTTACAAGCGATGAGGAGTTAAAAAACTATTTTGCTAAACAGTACGCGGATGAGAATAAGAAGTTTGAGGAGTCCTCATGGGACGCGAAATACAGGAACATTTGGCTCAATGTAAAAGGCAACAAAAAAGCGATGGATGAGATTGCAAGAATACCGCGTCGGTCAAGAATTGGGAGAAAATCATCAAAGAACGGAGTAGTTGCGTTTGCGAAAAACGGCGGGAGCTATGTTTTCGCTTACGGGAACACCGTAGAAGATGTCGCGGTCGTCTCGCCAGAAGTAGCCTTGCCTTTATTTGAGGCCGACGAAGCAGAAAAAGCGTCAGAAACGACAACGAGTTTCGAGCCAATCTACCAAGTTGCCAAACAGCATATATTTAAAAGCAATACCCGAGCCTCGGTTACCGGAGGCCGCAAGCAAGACGCGCTAGGCAAATTAACGCTACTTTCTGAAATGCACCCATCCGCAAAAGACCTGTGCCTCGACGCTATTAAAACGATAAAAGATTTGGACGCCCTACCGAACGGTGTATTAAAAGAGATTGCGGAGCTACGTCTCGATAAGGCCGACCCGGCTAAGGCCTATAAAATAGTTAAAGAAATGTTGCCGCCGAAATATCTTGAGGACATCTTTGCGACAGCAAAGAGGGCGGAGGAAACAGCGAGAATCATAGTGCTTTCCGAAGAATTTACGTCATGAAATTTGACGAGATTTACAATCAGGAGGATTTTCTGAAATTTTTGGTAGATTTTCTCCCTGACGATTTCGTCGCAATGGATGAGGATATCGTCATTGACCAAAGACGATACAAAGAAATAAACCAAGCAAGAATCATCGGGACGTGCGGCACTCTCGATTTACAGGTTCTTGAGATGAGCCACGATAACGAAAATGACCCGCGCGTTGCTATAGCGACCGATGCTTTCAAAATACTTGCCGACCACTGGATTCATAAGGCACTTGTAGTTTTTAAGAGCAACAATTCGGACAATTATAGATTTTCATATTTAACGATCTCGCTTGACTTGAACGAACGGAACAAACCAGTGAAAAGATACTCAAATGCCCGACGATATTCATTTTTTCTGGGGCCGGGCGCAAAAGTAAATACTCCAACGAAGTTTTTGATGCGTCAGGGGAGAGTTACCAATCTGGAAGATTTGCAAAACCGGTTCTCGCTCGAAGTCGTTAATAAAGAGTTCTACAAGAAAATCTCGGAGAGTTTCGTCAAGCTCGTGGGTGGAACATTGGGAACCGAGAAAAACAAGAAAACCCATAAGTCTCTTTTACAGCTTCCATCGGAATCTGAAAGGAGCCAGGTCAGCGTTGAGTTTGCGGTGCGACTGATAGGCAGGTTGATTTTCTGCTGGTTTCTGCGAGAGAAGAAAGGTCAATCAGGCTCGGCATTAATGCCAAAGGAATTGCTTTCGCTTGAGGCCATTTCAAAATACCGTGATTACTACCACGCTGTCCTTGAACCGATTTTTTTCGAGGTATTGAACAAAGAAGCAAAATCACGCCTACAGGCGTATACGGAGGGGGCATTTTCACAAATCCCGTATCTCAACGGTGGACTTTTTTCTCCGCATGAGGCGGACTACTACAAAAGACGCGGCGACGAGCAGTCGATTTTTCACAACACACTCGTTATCCCCGATGAATGGTTTAAGGATTTTTTTGTGATTTTGGAGTCGTATAACTTTACGATAGACGAAAACACGAGTTTCGACGAGGAGCTTTCAATCGATCCTGAAATGCTCGGACGAGTCTTTGAAAACCTTCTCGCGGAGATAAATCCCGAAACCGGTGAATCTGCTCGCAAAAGCTCCGGGAGTTATTACACACCCCGCGTTATTGTGGACTACATGGTAGACGAGAGCGTACTCATCTATCTGAAACGAAGCACGGGAATTGACGAGAACAAATTGCGCGCACTTATCAGTTATGACTTAGCCGACGATGCACAGTATCAACTCAATGAATCTGAAAAAGAGCGGATTACAGATGCACTAGCAGGTCTTAAAGTATTAGACCCAGCTTGTGGTTCCGGCGCATTCCCAATCGGCGCTCTGCAAAAAATAGTTTATATATTGCAACAAATAGATAGAAATGGACAGCTGTGGTTTAAGAAACAGATTATGGATGCATCGCCGGAAATTCGTCGTGTAATCGAGCGGGAGTTTGGCCACAAGAATTTTGACTATATCAGAAAGTTAGGTGTGATCAGAGAAAATATTTACGGAGTCGACATCCAACCGATTGCGACTGAGATATCGCGCTTACGGTGCTTCTTGACGCTGATTGTGGATGAGCGAATAGATGAGGCGTTGGAAAATAGAGGTATTGAACCACTTCCGAACCTAGATTTTAAATTTGTAACTGCCAACAGTCTTATCGGATTGCCGGAGGAAAAGACCACCACGTTGTTTAAAGATACAGATGGAATCAAAAATCTTAAAGATTTAAGAAATCAATTCTTCAATGCAACTAATACGGAGCGGCATCAACTGAAAGATCAGTTTAAGGAAATCCAAAAACAGATGCTGATGAGAATGATACAGATGAAAAATGCGGATGACGCGACGCACATGCTCTCGACATGGGATCCATTTAGCAACAAAGCGTCGCGTTGGTTTGACCCGGAATGGATGTTTGGCATTGAAGATGGATTTGACATCATTATTGCTAACCCGCCCTACCTTAAAGAAAGGGACAATAAGAAAGTGTTTGAGACCATTAATAGTTCCGAATTTGGGAAAAAATATCATCAGGGCAAAATGGATTTTTGGTTCTACTTTCTGCACAAGGCTATCGATCTAGTTAAGGAACATGGAGCTATTTCATATATAACTTCAAGATACTGGCTTAACAGTACCGGAGCGAGAAAACTAATTAAACGAGTATTGGACGAACTTTCTTTTGTTAAGTTTGTGGATATCGGAAAGTTAAAGGTCTTCGATGCTGTAGCGGGGCAGCATATGGTTGCGGTTTACGAAAAAGCAAAGGCAGAGAAGTATTTCACTTACAAAAAGCTTCAAAACGACCTGTCAGATATCGCGAGCGATCATGACACTCAAAACGTTACAATCACGAGGTTTCTGAATTCCGCAGTCTTTTCCGAGCATCACGAAATTATTCTTGACGATAGCTCTATAAAATTAAGCGGCACGACCTCACTTGGAGGAATAGTAAATATATCGCAAGGAGTCGTAGAGGCCCCTGACAAGATAAGTAGAAAACAAGCAGAAAAGCATAAGAAAAGTGACGTTAGTGCAGGAGAGGGGGTTTTTGTCTTGTCGCAGAGAGAATTCGACCAAATCGCACCGAATGAAAGTGAGACATCAGTCATAAGAAAATATTTAGACTCAAGTGATGTATATCGCTATGGTATTTCGTGGCGAGGGAAATATCTCATTTATTCTGATGGAAAGGTAAAGGAAATGATTAGGCAAGATGTTAAGTTCTCGCGCATTAGGAAACATTTGGACCGATATTCCGACTTCATTACATCATCCAACAAACCATACGGACTGCATCGCCCAAGAGATATAGAATATTTTACAAACCCCAAGATTGTTATTAAGGGAATGTTTGTTAAGAATGAGTTTGCATACGATGATGAAAACTATTTTGTCGGTTTTTCATTTTCTTCGATAGTTCAGAAAGATCAGGATTATGATCTAAAGTATATCCTCGCGGTTCTTAATTCGGCATTTGCGCTGAATTGGTTCTATAAAAACGGGAAAAAAAGAGGGGCGGGGGTAGATATCGGTGTCGCAAAACTAAGGCAATTTCCGATAAAGATTGCTAGCGCGGATGAGCAGAGACCCTTAATTGAGCTCGTGGACAAAATCTTAAAAATTACAAAAACGGATGCGTATCTTGAAAATGACGAGAAACAAAAACAAGTTAAAGAATATGAAGAACAAATTGATGAACTAGTCTATAAACTTTACGGCCTCACACCGGAAAAAATAAAGATTATTGAAGGTAATTAAGTGGTTAAAAAAGATTATGAATGACGATCTTACTTATGAATTCCAGCCGAGTGATGAGCATTTAGGTGTAATCGGCGTGCCCGGTGTAGAGTCGGAAGGTTACAGCAGCATTGATCTTTGGGACAAGATGCGCAAATCGGCTCTTTTGGGACTCAAGCACATTAGAGGCACTTACCCGGATAAGTATACGAACGGCCTGCACATTTATATTGGCGAGCACAACGACCATTTATGGTTAGGATTCAATAACCCGGGTAGTTTTTTGTCGGAGATTTTTATGAAACAACTTGTAGAAAATCTTCCTAACACGAATTTTGTTATAGAAGAGGCTACGTCACTGATTATTCCAATGGTCTACTCGTATTATCCAAGCAGAATTCTAGCTTTTGGCACAGAGAGAAAAGTTTCTGACGTATTCAGAGACGACGAATACGGTTCCGGGCTGGACCTAACTGCGGCCGAATTATTCCCGGAGGGAATGCGAAGTCTTTTATAGCTCAGCCGGTCATCCTAAGACTGAAGCAGGTGCAAGCCGTTACATGTGTGGCCTGATTTAATGAGCGATTGATTGAGAAAAACATAGTGTAAACGGTCGGCCTCGAGGAAGTAGACTTCTTTCGGTTTTTCGGGCGTACCGCCGATGCCAAACGCGACGAAGACGGGCATACCGGATTCTTTTCCGTACGCAGTATATCGCTCGGCCTGCCAAGGCTTCCACCAGATTCCCAGTGTGCCATGTTTGTCAGATGTCCATTTTCCACGCCACTTACACTCCACTGCAAAAGTCTTTCCGGTCTTTTGATTGCGAAATATCAAATCAGGATGGCCGTCGGATTCCACGTGCCGTTTTAGGTATTTTGAATTATCGCGAGTGCGATCCTGAATGACAAAGTCCGACTGTGGGAAGAGTGTTGTGACGTATTTCTCGAATCGGACTCCTTTTTTGTATGGGTTCGTTGCCCAGTACGTGAAGTAGATCAATCCAGCTAGAGAGAGAAGGTCGAGAACGACCCAGATGTGCCGCGGCAAGTGGACAGGGATAAGGGGGTTGAAAAGCAGGGCAAGGGCAACGCCCGAAATGCCAAGCCACCGATAACCCATGAGAAACGCGAGCGCAGCCAGCACAAAAAAGCCAACCATGATGCCAAGTCGGAGCGCGTCGAAATTTGACCAAATACCAAGTGCCGCAACGACAAGGAGGATTCCAGTGAAAATTTGCGTAGACCGGACCAGTACTATCCGCGTTTGCGGAGCGAGCATGCCAAAATCATAGCATCTACGGTGGAGGAGGCGCGAATGCGCTCAAGAAACTGTAATCTCAATTATACCACTTCCTACCAAAAAAGCAAGTGTTTCGGCCCCAACTATGTGAGCCGTTCGACTTTGCTTCCGACAAGTCCTGTGGCGCGTTAGAATAGAGCCATGGCAGAGGAAGACACAACGCAAACCCCTGCGCCCGTTGTAGAGCCAACCGCGACACCGCCGGAGGCGGCTACGGCTCCCGCGGAGCCGGAAGCGACGCAAAGCGAGCCGCAACCCACTGAAACCCAAACGGCTCAAATACCAGCCAGTGAGCCGTTGCCGCCCGAACCCCCTCCTTCGCACGAGGCTACGGAAGGGCGCAGTGAGCCAAATACGCTCGCACCGCAGGCGGCGAGTGCGGCCGTAACACCCGCACCGCAAGCCACGCACCCCGCTCGCGATCTCTTGGTGAAAGCACGCGCCACGATTCAAGAGCGGAAGCGAAAGAAACTTGAAAAGATTCTGGAATTTCTGGACGCCAAAGCTAAAAATGGTTCGACAGGCTCACCACGAGTCACCAACGACGAAGTCGAGAAATTGCTTCACGTCTCGGACGCAACAGCGACACGGTATCTCTCTGCTTTGGAAAAGGAAGGAAAAATCCAACAAGTCGGAAAAACGGGAAAGGCAGTCGAGTACACACGCATTTGAATTTGCATGCAAGGAGGCACGAAATCGGAAGTGAAATGCGATATACAAACGACGCGCAGCCGCGCTTCTCGCGGCTGACCCA
>MFEL01000004.1:35911-46514 GCA_001777575.1 Candidatus Doudnabacteria bacterium RIFCSPHIGHO2_01_FULL_46_24 | reverse complement strand
TTGGGGTTGCCGAGTGAAGCGAGGCGGTGGCGGGGCTTTCGTGGAGCGTACGGCTTAATTTCAAGCCACCACGCGCTCCGCGCGTGCGAGACATTACCGATTTTGAAAATAGGTTCGGATTTGGTAAAATAAACGCACCAAAGAATTATGTAAGAGTTCTTAAGCAGGACTCGAACGGGTTGAAGTGAGTAAGCGCAGCAGCGCGCAGCGAATGATCGATTTTGACTGAGTATCAAAATCGCAACCGCGAGCTGAGTCCCGCCTTCGGCGGGACGAATGAGAGTCCTCTCCCGCGCGCCAGGGTGATTAGCTCAGTGGCAGAGCGACTGCTTTACACGCAGTAGGTCGTAGGTTCAATCCCTACATCACCCACCAAAAAATTGTTATAATATGTTTCGTGCCGCGGTAGCTCAGCGGTAGAGCGCAGCCCTGAAGAGGCTGGCGTCGGGTGTTCGACTCACCCCCGCGGCACCAAAATAGCTAAACTTTGCGGGCTTGCCCGCCGAAGCTTTAGTGAAGGCGGGTATCGTATAACGGTATTATGCTACCTTGCCAAGGTAGAGAAACGGGTTCAATTCCCGTTACCCGCTCCAAAGAAAAAACTCCATCTAGTTGATGGAGTTTTTTCTTTGGTTAGGTTTTAGAACGTCCGGTCTTTGCCGACGATTATTCTGAGTTTTTGGGGGAGCGCTTTCACAGCAGCCGGAGTCTTGGCGACCACTTTTCTCCCCACTCTCAGCGGCAATCCCTCAGGCGAGGAAATTTCCAACTGATTGGCATGGATGAGTGAGCTGTGCGGGACCTGCTCAAAAAAACCGCTGGTAATTTTTTTTCGGTGCCGCACTAACCCGAAAGCCCTGAGCTTGGGCAGGAGACTAATATCCAGCACTCCATCGGTTGGATTGCCAAAGTTTTGACTTGAGTCAACGGAACGGCTGTTGATAATTTGTCCGCCGACTGCCTTCAGCGACGCTTTGTAATCTCTGGTGGTAAATTTTATTTCAAATTCAGGCAAGTTCAACAGCTGTTTGAGCAGTTTGATGCTGAAGAGATTGCCTGCCGATAAATTTACGCCAAACGACAGTTTGGTGGCGAAGACGTATTGCCCGTTGACGCAACCCAAATCGAGCAAACTATGTCTTCTGCTTGCTATGGTCCTGCAGGCATGATCAATGTCCCCTATTCCGAAAATTTTACCGACTTCGCTGCCGCCAAGCGGGATGAATCCAATCAGGACATCCCGGTCGCCCACCGCATTAATCAAGTCATGAAAAGTTTCATCCGAGCCAACCGCGACTAGCGTTTTGACTCCGTGCGAAAACGCGATTTCAGTCAGCTGGCTGACAGTTCGAAGAGTGGTGACCCTGCTCACTTCTCCATTGATGCGGTAGTTGGTAAGAGAAGAGTACAGCTGATTCTGTACTCTTTCGAATTGCTTCTGGCTCAAACTTTCCGGGTCAACGATATAGTAATACACGTTTATTCCCCTTGCACTTGAATCTGCTTAACTTCCTGCATCCGGCAGTTGCCGGAGAAATACGCGCCCTCTCTGATTCCCAGGGATGAGCAAATGATATTGCCCAAAACCCGGCCGGTTTCCAAAATAAGCACGGAATCTTTGACCGTGACATTACCCTTCACCACTCCCCCAACTACGGCATTCGTGGCAATTAAATCAGCGTCAATTTGAGCACCGCCGCCAATGATCAAATCTGCCGCAGTCTGGATTTTGCCGCTGATGATGCCGTCTACGCGAATACTGCCGTTTGATTTTAGCTCGCCCTCGATGCGCATGCCGGCCGAGACAATGGTCTCCGGGTGTTCGTGCGTTTTACTCATAGTTTATTTCGCCTGCTTAATTGCTTGCACTTCTTCTTCGGTCAATTTTGATTTTGAAGTTGCGGCCTTGACTTCTTTGGCATAAATTCTGGTTCCCTCTCGCCCATGCAGGGACGAGATCACGACACCGTCATCGTGTTCGTTTAAGAGCGCTAGAGCAAAGCTCATGTTCCCGCCGGCGTCGTTGAAGGGGTTGAAACGGATGAAGCCGATTTTTTTGATATCATTTTTGTTTAAGATAGTCAGGTCAGTCAGCTCGTCGTTGATTCGGGCAAGTTCCTGCGTCAGTATGGTGATTTTCCGATTTTGGTCAACCAAAACTTCCTCTAAATTTTTCTCGATCCCGGCGCTAAAAAATTCCTTACGGATCTTATCCAGTCTGTTAAGTTTCAGCCACGTAAACCCCAAGCCCAACAAAGCCAAAAACGTCAACCCCAGATTAGCGATTAAGAGCTGTTGATTCATAGGTGTGTCTGCATTATAATGCGACTATGCCCAGTAATACAACTTTGATCGGCTTCGCCGGGAGTTTATTACTGGAACTAGAATATATTATTATTCTAGTTTAATCCAGCTGTTTTTAATTAACCAATTATCAAAGTTGATATACTGGGTATGCAAACTAAGCAAAATTCAATCAACGTCCGCACGACGCAAGAATCCGAGCAAGTGCGCAAAGACTTGCTCAAGGTCTTGGCCCTTAACGGAATTTTTTTGGCGGTTCTTTTGGGTTTATTTTTTTGGAACAAGTCCTCTGGAGTAGTGGATAATTTTTTCGCCAAACTCCTGAAATTCTAATTGGGGGCCCGTAGTAAAGTGGCATTACGCGGCATTTTCACCCCGTCAATAAAAATTCATGGGCTTATGGTCCAGTGGTAAGACGCCACATTCGCATTGTGGAGACGTGGGTTCGATTCCCGCTAAGTCCACCAAGTTAAATTTATTTTTAGTGACGGGGCAAGTTGCTGAGGCGGGAGTTCGATTCTCCCCGGGTCCACCAAGAATCAGCTTTCCAAATTTTTTTGCGCCAAGAGAAAACCCAGGATGGTAAAAAAAGTCAGTCTCCCCTGCTGGATTGTCAGCGGATAGTGGTCAAACAGACCGATAAGTAGAAACACGGCTGCAGCAAGCAACAATGTAAACGGCAGAAGTTGCTTTTTTTTGTACCACACCGGCCGAATGATTTCAAAAAGGATTATTAAAAATAGAGCTAACCCCAAGATCCCCAATTCTGCTGCCATGAAAATATAGATATTATGCGCTGGCTGGTACTGCCAGGGAGGCAAACGAAACATTTCTCTGATTGCCGGCACATAATTCCCCACCCCCACCCCGAGTATGGGGTATTTTTTTATCAGCTCCATCCCTTGTTGATTATATGTTTCACGTAAGATTATAGAACTGGTGTTCATGCTTTCAGTTCCACGTGAAACCAAGAGATTTAGGTAGCCAAATAGAATTATCCCTCCAGAAACGACTAAAACCCCGGAAATAAGGGCTAAAGCCCGTTTGTTCCACGTGAAACCATTAAAAGCTAAGAATCCTAAGATGACTAGGCCAGTTGCCAGCCAGCCAATTCTAGAAAATGTGAAGAATATCCCCAAAATAAGCACCAATGTTCCACATGAAACCAACCATTTAAGGTGTTTGGATGTTTCACCTGCCTGTCCGGCAGGCAGGCGTGAAACAAAGTAATAGGAGATTATTAGTGAAAATACCAGAAAACCGGCTAAAACGTTAGGGTGGGGCATGGTTCCATAAGCCCGAATATGTTTCACAGGCGGATGTTTCACACTGAGTTCGTCAATGGTTGCCAAACCAGGGGTACCAATTGGGGCAATATACTCGCCTGCAAAATCGAGTCCAAGAGAATGTTTCACGTGAAACTGGGTAATTCCTAACCCGGCCTGTAGAACCCCTGAAATAAGGATAATTCCCAGTGAAACATTGATGAAACGTCTATCTTTGATGTTTGACATATAAACCAGAACCATGATCAATTCCAACCATTTTATAGCCTGGTAGAGACCTAAATCTAAATGTTTCACGTGAAACAATGTAATAAAAATTAGGCTAATATAAGCCAAAAAATGGCCGAAGATATGCTTCCAAGTTAGGTTAGTTTCACGTGAAACAATAAGCCATGATAAAAAACAGGCGAAAAACACCAAATCTGACAAATATAAGAAAAAGGCCAGATGGTAGTTGAAATACCAATCTATGTAAGCCTTTTCCGGTAAATAAAGAATTCTTGTCTGGATAGGGATTAAGAACAAGAAAATCCAGAATAGTATTTCGTGGAACCTTTTGTGAAACATTGACAAAATAAGCTAATTATTATATAGTATATAATCTAACTATGTTTCACAAGAATTTTAGGTGATATTAATAGATTTTGATAGACTTTCAGCTTTTGACAGCAAGTTTTTACCTAGAGTATGATTAAATTTACCCTGCGGAGGTGGGGGAAGTATGAGGCATGAGATGGACGAAAGGTCTGCTTCTGAGTTGTTGATGTTTGCAGACCAGGCACGAAGTCCAAAGCATCGGGAGGGGTGGCTTTCGGCATATGCAAGCCATGACTTTTCCCGGGTCAGTCAGGAAACCCAGAGCCAACTTGCGGCAGTGGCCGAGCTGTTCCGCAACTTGTCTCCGGCCAAGACTCGTTGAAGGGAGGGATGAATATGGGAACCGTGCTTGAGCGTTACGAGTCCTTGATTGGGCACTCGGCAGCGCTGCTTTCAAGCAATCGTCAAGCGATTCACCATCTCACGCCTGATGAGTGGTTGCATCTGTGCGACGAGTTGTCAAGTGAATCTGTCCTGCCGAATAATTTGGCAGGGAACTTGGCGCGGCGCCGGGAAATGGTCCAGCGCCGGTACCCGGATGCGGTCGGAAGCAGCGAAGCACTCTGTGCGTGAAGGAGATCGTGATGCCACAACCCACCATAACGCCAGTGTCGTGCGGTCTAGGACCGATGGGCAACTGCTTCCAAGGCAGCATCCATCACGCACTGGCGTTTCGTCGTATCTAGAAAATTTCCAAGAAAAAAATTATAATGTATAACACGGGGTGGAGCCCCGTACCAGATGCTTCGCGTCGGTACGGGGTAAATATGCCGGTAAAGCCTGTCTGCTGGCAGGCAGGCGCACGTTCATCCCGCACCACTTTTAACGGAGCGTAGTATAGTGGCAGTACACACGCTTCGGGTGCGTGAAGTCCGAGTTCGATTCTCGGCGCTCCGACCAATTGAAAGTGGTGCGGGACAAGGGTGCGTGTAGACTGGGTTCAATTCCCAGCACCCCGACCAAAACGTCTAACGTTTTGTCCCGTTTGACGGGACATGTAATTATATTTTTTGAAATTCAGGAAGAATACAATGCCAAGGTTTTAGATTTTGAATTTTTAGGATTCCGAGACGTCCACCGCTCACATAATGGGAAACCGACGCATTGGATTGCGCTTGATTATAAAGTTTTGATTGATCCAGAAGGAGTAAAAATCAACGAGCCGCGTAAGTTTGGCGATCTTGATTGGTTTACCATGGATAATCTCCCGCAGCCGGTGCATTCGCAGCTTCCAGAGTTTCTTGAAAAGTATCAAAAAAAATTGTAAGATAAACTGTATTTGCGTAAGTTGAGCCCTCTCGTAGCTCAATGGATCAGAGCAGATCCGTCCTAAGGATAAGATGGGGGTTCGACTCCCTCCGAGAGGACCAGAAAAAGTTTAGGGCCTATAGTTTAATGGTAGAATAAATCCATGGCATGGATTAGGTGCCAGTCCGATTCTGGCTAGGTCCACCAGAGAAGTTTCATGCGCTTTCCGACATACAAATATGAAACGCAAAAAAACGCGCGAGGCTTTACGCTAGTCGCTGGTTGCGACGAAGTCGGGATTGGGCCCCTGGCCGGGCCGGTGGTAGCGGCAACTGTGATTTTGGATCCTGCGTCAATCGGCAAGCAGCGCTCTAAAAACAAATGGTGGTATCGCGTGCGCGATTCCAAGACGACGACAGAAAAAGAACGAGCCGGGCTCGTTAATTTTGTAAAAGACCATTGCCTCGATTTGGGAGTTGGCATAATATCGCATGAAACAATTGATGAAATAAATATCCACCAAGCGAGTTTGCTTGCAATGCGGAAATCAGTAGAGGCTTTGAAGCATCAGCCGGACTATTTGTTTTTGGATGGCGTACGTAAGGTAAAGCATTTTGATTTTGCGCAGCAGCCGGTAATTGATGGCGACATGAAAATTTTGTCTATCTCTGCCGCTTCAATTGTCGCCAAAGTTGCGCGCGACAAGATTTTGGCAGAGCTGGACGAATTGTTTCCCGTTTACGGATTTGTGAGACACAAAGGATACGGCACGAGTGCGCATTGCGCTGCTTTGAAAAAGTTCGGCGTTTCTCCGGTGCATCGCCAAAGTTTCACGTTTGTGCAGCAAGTGCTAAGGCAGTTTTGTTCACTAAATTATTTTCGGAAAATTTATTGATCCATGCTTGACTATTGCTTTACTTTTGATATAATGTAAAGCGTAATTAAAATTTTGAAATTATGGCGATAACTACACTTTCGAGCAAAAATCAAATTGTCGTTCCCAAAGAGGTCAGAAAGAAGCTAAAATTGCAGGCTGGCGTTAGGATTTCGGTGTATCCAGTTGATGACGAGCGGGCAGTAATTGTCAAAGAACCGAAAAGTTATGCTGACGCCCTGGAAGGATTGGGAAAAGAAATTTGGCGGTCATTGGGAGGAGCAGACAAATATATTAAAGAAGAGCGTGCGTCATGGGACAAAAAGTTGGTCTAGACACGTCGATCTTAATCTATTTTTTGGAAAAACATCCAGACTGCTTCCGGCAGGTGCGGCGTATTATGGACGAGCTTGAGGCCAGACAGATTACTGGAGTTTTTTCGATCATCGGCTTAATAGAAATTCTGACTGGTGCGAAAAAATCTCATGAATATGATATGGCCGCAGATTATAAAAGACTGATTACCAATTATCCGAATGTAACTATATCCGGTATAAGTGAGTCAATTGTCGATATTGCTTCTGATCTAAGAGCAAGATATAAAATTTCGACTCCCGATGCGATTCATCTGGCAACCGCAATTGATTTTGGCGCTGAAAAATTTATCACCAATGACGTGAATCTAAAAAAGATCAAAGAGATCATCGTCGAGGTTTTATAACGTTTTACGGAAGCGTGCCAGAGTGGCCGAATGGGCCGCACTCGAAATGCGGTATAGGGGAAACCCTATCGGAGGTTCGAATCCTCCCGCTTCCGCCAAAATTATGAGCATTTCTGATAACGCCAAACGAGTTTTTAAGGGGGTTATTTTTGACGTCTGGCAATGGGAGCAGGAAATGTTTGACGGCTCAACTGCCACGTTTGAAAAAGTTTCGCGGCCCGCGACCGTGGAAGTGATTGCCACAGTTGGCGATAAAATTTTAATCGAACAGCAGGACCAGCCGGGCAGAATGAACAATGTCAACTTAGTAAGCGGACGAATGGAGTCAGACGACATGTTGGCCGAAGCTAAGCGCGAATTGTTGGAGGAAACTGGCTACGCTTCGGAGGATTGGGAATTGTTTATGAAGCATGACAATCGTGGCAAGGTTCTGCACGATGTTTATTATTTCATCGCCAGAAACTGCAAAAAAGTCCAGGAGCCGCAGCTTGATGCCGGTGAGCGCATCGAAACGAAATTGATCAGCTTTGAGGAATTAATTAACCTTTCGAACGAGCCCAGATTTTGGGTCGGGCCCGAATTTATCATCCGTCTGCTTAGGATGCAAATGGATCCAAAACAGAAAGAAGAATTTAGAAAAAAACTTTTCCCTAAATTATGACAAAAACTCCTCGACCAGGTGAATTTCGTGATGCTCCTTCGCCTGATGAAACGACAAGGCAGCGAACCGATCCAGCAGAAGACGAGTCCCGAAGCCCGAGGCCAAGTAAAGAACTGGTTCGGTCTTATCAGCTTTTCCGGGAGTATTTTCAGCCAAAGACTGGTGTAATTTATTACCCTTCTTGCGGATATGACACTTCAGCTACCGTAGCATTCCCAGGCAGCCGGGTTATTTATGTGGACCTCGATACGCATGTAGTTGGGGAGTTGCAAGGGATCGGATTAGAAGTGCACCGGGCAGACGCTTTGGAGTATAAGCCTGATCTGCCGGTGGACATCGCGGTGTTGCAGAATCCACAATTTGGTTCTGAGGGAGTCAAGCAAATCATGGATAGTATTAAAGAGGGCGGCTATCTTTTTTGTAACAATTACCTCCGTACGGCTTTTGAAGCCTCAGCCAATCAGAATTTTGAGCTGGTTGCTGCGATTAAGACTCCCAATGATAATGAACCGATGCAGTTTGATACTAACCCGAGCAGGGATTATCTTGAACCTGTAGGCAGTCCAGAAAATAAATCTGAATTTGTATTCCCAAAAGCTAAAAAACAGGCGAGCTACTTTGTTTTTAGAAGAAAAATACAATCTAAAAATCAGGCAGATCTTGTAAGCAGCAATAACTAGGATTTTAATTATGGATAATTTGACAAAAATTTCACTGCTTTGTAGCATTGAAGTAAGTGGATTAAACTAAATTTGCAGATTATGGGAGCAAGTTACAAGTTAAACGCCAAACTCACCAAAAGTGAGCAAAACGAACTTTTTATGAAACTGGCTCGGGCTGTGGCTTCCTTGCATAATCCCGTTGAAGTGGCGCAGTTCCTGAAGGATTTGTTGTCGGAGCCGGAAAGCTTTATGCTGGCCCGCAGGCTCCAGATTGCCGATTTATTGATGCAGGGTTTGACTTACGAACAAATCCGAAAAAAAATAAAAGTTGCATATGCAACTATCGCGAAAGTCCAAACTTGGCTGCAAGTTTATGGGGAAGGTTATCGGACAGTTATTCAGAGAATTAACAAGCCAAGCATTGCCGATGAAGATGAAACTAAACCGTTTGCGAAACTCAAACGGAAATACCCGATGTATTTCTGGCCCGAATTGCTCCTAAAGGAAATTGTTCGAGCTGCCAATAAGCGGGAACGGGAGCGATTATTGAAGGTCGTGAGCCAAATGAAGGAAAAAACTGGATTATCAAAAGAGCTTACTGTTTTACTCCGGCAATAATTACACTACTTCAGTGTAATAGAATATCTACTTAATCGAGTTTGAGTTACGTTTAATCTATAAATTCTTCGCAAATTTCATGAAAACCAGAGTCCTGATCCTGCATACCTCCGTAGGGTTTGGCATTAAGGCCACGGCTGAGGCGATTTTAGAAAAGCTGCAAAAAAGCGACGTGTTTGAGGTCAGGATCGAAGATGTCGAGAAGGTTGAAGCAGGCATCTCGTCTTCTATTATCAAAAAAGCTTATCTCCGAATCCTGGATAATTTTTCCGGATTGTGGGGGTATTTGTATCAGTCCGGGCTTGTGATGGCCATCGCCCTGCCGCTTCGAAAATTCATAGCTTCTTTTAAGTCCAAACACGTCCTTAGGATTTTGAGGGAATTCCAGCCAGCCATGGTTATCTCGACCCAAACAGTGCCTTCCGCCATGGTTGCATACTTAAAATCCAAAGGGCTATACCGCGGCAAGCTGGTTGCCGTGTTTTCGGACTACCATCTGCACGAGTTTTGGCTGTATAAAGAGGTGGATTTGTACATTTGCAATATTGAAGAACAAGTTCAAGGCTTAATAAATTTAGGCATACCAAAAGAGAAGACGGCATTGACCGGAACAATTATTTTGGATAAGTTTTTTGAGCCAATTTCCAGGGAACTGGCCTGCGAGCAACTGGGCTTGTTGACCAGTATGCCCACAATAATCCTCGGTGGCGCCGGCAGAGCCAGAGAATCAAACAAAGAGATATTCCTCCAGCTTCTGCGGAGTGAAAAAAGCTTCCAAATCGTGGTCATCTGCGGCAATAATCAACAGCTGCGGGAAGAACTTAAGAAAATTTCCACCCCCTCAAGACATCCGGCGAAAATTTTGGGATACGTAAATAATATGGATGTTTTGATGTCCGCGGCTTCTGTTTTGGTTTACAAAACGGGCGGACCATCCATGGCCGAGGCGGTGGTGAAGAAGCTGCCCATGGTTTTGACTGACGTCCGTCCCGGGCATGAACTGGTGAATTTGGAATATCTTTTGCACAACAACATCGCTTATTACGCCCGGATTAAGCGCGAAGTGGCGTTCCTGGCGGAACAGATTTTGGAGGGCAAATTAAAGATAAATTTTGAATCAGCGTTTGCTAAAATCATCAAGCCGCCAAAGAGCGTTTCGGTGGTTGACAGCCTGCGAACTATCCTCTAATATCTAGTCACAAGTAACTTTCTAAAATCATGGCCAAAGACAAGAATTTGATAAACAAACTCATGGGGACACAAACAATCGCCGAAAGCGACGAAGAGTTGACTGAGCGACAAGAGGAGGCGGAAACTCCGAGTGCGAGCCCGACCTCGGAAGATTGGCTATCGGAGTACGAAGGGCAATTGACGATTGACATGTATCAGACTAAGGACAATGTCATCATCAAGTCAACCATTGCCGGAGTGAAGCCCGAGGACATTGACGTCACAATCGCCAATGACATGGTCACGGTCCGAGGGGAGCGTAAACGGGACTTTGAAGCTTCCAGTGAAGATTATTTTTATCAGGAATGCTATTGGGGAAGTTTCAGCCGATCCGTGGTGCTGCCGGTTGATGTGGACATAGAAAACGTCAGCGCTGATCTTAAAGATGGCATTCTCACCGTG
>MFEL01000004.1:0-35887 GCA_001777575.1 Candidatus Doudnabacteria bacterium RIFCSPHIGHO2_01_FULL_46_24 | reverse complement strand
CTCACCGTGATCCTGCCCAAGGCGGCCAAAGCCAAAGCTAAGAAAATCAAAGTCGCTTCCAGCAGAGACCGCGAATAATTTTGAAAATAAAAATTTTTTTCGAGAGAGCAAAAAATCCCCATAAGTGGGATTTTTTGTTCTATAAAAAATTACCCCTGTCTAGATTGTTCCAAACAGGGGTTGGGTCACTTGCCGGACTTGAGGTAAGTCCGCCACACCAGATCAGCGTCCTGGTTTAAGTAAACGGCGGTGGCCACATTCAGCCAGGGCGGCTTCAGCCGCACGCTTAGCCGGGGGCCGAGCAGAAAAATATTTGGCACTTCCGGCTTGAGGCCCACGATTGCTTCGCTCTCGCCGCCGAATCGCCCGCTTAGCCGTCTTATCCTGAACGGCCGGGTGGCGAAGGCGCTGAACAGCAGGCGGTCAGACCTTAGGTGGTTTTCGAGGTACAGATCTGCTCTCGGCCAGCTAAGGTATGCTCGGGTGTTGAGCAGCATGTGGATTTTGCCGGCCTTGGTCACGGGATGGATTTCCACCAGTGCTCCTGGCATGACCTCAAGCCAGTTATAGTCGCTGGTCGTATTGGATCGGACGAGCAGGCCGGCCACGAACAGCAGGCGTTTGGGATTGCGGCTCTTGAGATTGCGATCCGTCACGTCAGGCAGGATGGTCCAGGTGGCAATCCCGAGCTTGTGCGCCGGCGCAACCACGTGGCTGTGCATGAGCAGGCGAACTTGCGGATCAAACGCTTGGGCCGAGAGCAGACAAGGCGAGAACGAAAGAGCGGCAGCCATGAGCAGTTTTTTCATCTGTCTCTCCAAACGAAGATTGGCCATGATATGGCTATAATCAAGAAGGCGGCAATCCCGATCAAATGGTCAACGAACCCCTTTGGTCGCCAGTCGAAGACAGTAACCCAGAAAGCGAAGATCGTGCCGATCATCACGTAGACTGTGAGCAAATCGCGGACAAGTATCCAATACATGTTTTCCTCCTCATGAGCGCATAATCCAGCGCAATACCAGAGTAAGCAAAGAGTAAAGCACGATAAGCGCAAGGGCACACATGGCCCAATTGAAACCGTCTATTGGGTTTCCTCCTTAAAAGCTCCAGTCGAGGTTGACTGTTAGCCAGAAAGCATATAATATGCATAAAGAGTGGCCAAGACCACCATGCGGTGGCTAAGGCCACCACAAATTCCAAATAACAAATGTCAAATTTCAATATCTACGAATCTCTGGGCTTAAGTCCGAATGAGGCCAAGATTTACGAAGCGCTGGTGGAACATGGCGAATCCGGCATCTCCGACATTGCCGTGTTTGCCCATATCCACCGCCGGAACGCTTATGACGCTATTCAGCGCCTGATTGACAAGGGCCTGTGCTTTCAAATAATTTCCACCAAAGAAAACCGCTACAACGCGGTGGACCCGGATAAACTGGTGGAGCTGCTGTCAGTCAAACAAGAGCAATTGCAAAAAGTTCTGCCGGAACTGAAGAAAAAATTTAGAGAACGTCTGGCTCCGCAAGAGGCTTTTATCTACCGCGGGTTCGCGGGGCAGCAAAATATTTGGCGGGATATTCTGCGAATTGGCCAAGACAGCTATTTTATCGGCGCCAAAGGCGGATGGTTTGACCCCAGATTAGATAAGGCGGCGCGTGATGCTTTTTTCAGGGAAGCCAACCGCAAAAAAATTAAATTCATTCAGCTGTTTGATTATGAAGTCAAGCAAGAAATGCCTAATTTCCCAAAATATTTTCCCGGTGATTTAAAATACCGGTTTTTGCCGAAAAAGTACTCGACCAATTCGGGCGTGGGTATGTTTGGCGATTATGTCGTCAGTTACACGGGTTTGACCATTGGTAAAGTTCCGGAAGACACGGTGTTTTTTATTATCCGCAGCAAAGACTTGGCGGGGAGTTATCGCAAGTGGTTTTGGTATATGTGGGAGCAGTCCGAGCCGCCCAGAAAATAGTCTTGATTTTTGTCGTAGATTAGTCCATAATAACCTGTCATGGATATTTCGACACTTTCAAAGCAATTGAATATTCCCATCTCGCAGCTGCGGGTGAAAGCCAATACAGCCGGATTTTTTATTTCTCCCCGGGCCAACAAAATAGACAATCTGCTGGCTAAGCAGATTCTAAATGCCTTCGGTTCAAAGGTTGCGCAGACAGAAACAAGAACGGATACGGCAATCTCCCTACCCAAGGTTTTGTCGGTGAAGGAATTGGCTGCCAAATTGGGCTTGGAAGTGACCGTAGTGATAAAAAAACTCATTGAAAACGGGGTCATGGCCACCATCAATGAAGAGATCGATTACGATACTGCGGCCATCGTGGCCACTGATTTGGGGTTTAAGGTGGCTGAGGCCGTAGAAGCCTCAGTCAAGCTGGGGCTTGGCTATGTGGAGGAAATAATGGAAGCGGAAAAAAGCGCACATCCAGAAAGCTTTGTCCTTCGTCCGCCCGTTGTGGCGATTATGGGCCATGTGGATCACGGCAAAACAACCCTTTTGGATATAATTCGAAATACCAAGGTCGTCGAGAAAGAAGCTGGACGAATTACCCAGCATATTGGCGCGTATCAAATAACGAGGAACAACAAACAGATAACATTTCTGGATACTCCGGGGCATGAGGCGTTTGGCGCGATGCGCGCGCGTGGGGCGAATGTCACGGATATGATCGTGTTGGTGGTGGCGGCCGACGATGGCGTCAAGCCTCAGACAATTGAAGTCATCAACCGCGCCAAAGTTACCGCAACTCCGCTTATAGTCGTGATCAATAAAATTGACAAGCCCGACGCCAACATTGAAAGAGTCAAAAAAGAACTGGCGGACTTTGGCGTGCTGATTGAAGAATGGGGTGGGGCTGTGCCAGTGGCTCAAGTCTCGGCGCAGACCGGGGCTGGGGTAGATGAATTGTTGGATTTGATCCTGCTTCAGTCCGACGTTTTGGATTTACGGGCTAATCCTGCGGGGCAAACGGTCGGGACGGTGATTGAATCGCATGCGTCGAAGACCTTGGGTCCGGTGGCCACCGTACTTATCCAAAATGGCAGTTTGAAACTTTCTGACATCGTGGCAGTGGGCGGGGCTTTTGGCAAAATTAGAGCCATGGCTGACGCGAAAGGGGTAAAAGTCAAAAACGCGCTCCCCTCCCAGCCAGTCGCCATTACCGGCCTTTCTGCATTACCTGCCACTGGCGATATCATGAAAACTTACCCTTTGCTGACTGAAGCTTCCGCCCAGGCATTGCTGGTAATCAAATCCGAACGGGCCAAGAAAGTTGCTTCAAAAAGTTCGCTCCAGGTGTCCGGGAAAGAACTTAATTTAATCATTAAGGCGGATGTTTCCGGCAGTCTGGAGGCGATTGCAGAGGCTATTGCTAAACTAAAAAACGCTGAAGTTAAGATCAACATTCTGGATCAGTCGGCCGGCGAAATTTCTGAGAATGATGTGCTGCGCGCGCAAGCGGCTTCCGCTTCTATCATTGGTTTCCACACGCGGCTTTCGCCCCAGGCGGCCAAGCTGGCCTCGGCGAGATTGGTTCCGGTGCGCCTCTATAGCGTCATCTATGAGCTGGTGGAGGAATTGACTCGTTCAGTGGTGGAAATGCTGACTCCGGAGGTTCTGAGGACAGATTTGGGCCGGGCTAAGGTTTTGGCTGTCTTCCGGAGTGAAAAAGACAGAATGGTGATTGGCGGCAACGTTGCGGAAGGGAAACTGAAAGACTCTGTAAAACTTGAGATTAAACGCGGAGATAAGATAATTGGCAACGGCGAAGTGCTTGAGCTGCAGCAAAACAAGGTCAAAACCAAAGAGGTTTTGAATGGGAGCGAGTTTGGCCTCAGTGTCAAAACCAAAACGAAGATTGAAGCGGGGGATGTTCTGATCGCGTATGAAGAGAGTATTCGAAAGCGGACTATTTGATGAGCAGGCGCACTGACCGAGTTTCATCGTTGCTCAAGCAGGAGGCGGGCCGTTTTTTGCAAGGAATGGAATTGGGGGCAATGGTCACGGTCAGCAAAGTGGAAACTTCGGAAGATTTGCGCCACGCGAAAGCTTCGATTACTATTTTGCCGTCGGACGAGCTGACAGAAAAAATGGTGCTGGCCAAAATCGCCGAATCGCTGTATGAAATTCAGGGCAGCATAAATAGAAAACTGGCCATGAAAGTCGTACCGCGAGTGGCCTTTGTGGTCGATTATTCCCAAGCCTACGTGTCCCGCATTAGTAAATTGTTGAAACAAAGCCATGAAGACAAAGATGCAGTTTGAGCAAGCTTGGGATCTCATTCAAAGCTCTGACCGAATTTTTTTGACCATGCACGAAGGACCGGACGGCGATGATCTCGGTTCCGTGTTAGCCATGCGTTTGTTCTTGCTTCAGTTGAAGAAGCAAGTTTGGGTCGCCATCAGGGGCGAAATGCCGGAGAAGTTCAAATTCCTCTCTGGCTGGGAAGCGGTCTCGCAAGAAGTGGGAGATTTGAATTTCGACTTGGCGATATTTTTCGGCTGCAATCGGATCGAAAGAACCGGATTGAAAAGATTGGAATCATTGCAGTGCCAGACTATAAACTTTGATCACCATCCTGACAATATCGCCTTTGCTTCAGTCAATGTCGTGGAGCCCAGCACCTCGTCAGTGGCGGAATTGGTTTATTATTTTTTGAAATTCACCTCAGCGGAGATTACCAAAGACATTGCCACCTGTCTTTTGACTGGAATTTTTTACGACACGGGCGGGTTTAAGCACGCCAACACTACGTCAGAATGCCTCGAAGCCTCGGCTGAGCTTTTGAAGAAAGGAGCCAGGATAGACAAAATCGCCGTGCAGCTCATGGGTAAGAAGCCACCCTCGACCATTCGGGCCTATGCCAAAGGTTTGGAAAATACGAGATTTGATCCGGAGAAAAAAATGGTGTTCTCAGTCTTAACGGAAGAAGATCTGAAAGAAGCCGGAGCCTCGGACGACGATTTGGAAGGATTTGTCGAACTTCTCAACAACATTCCCCAGGCGAAATTTGCCCTGCTCTTGCGCCAAGACGCCGGAGAGGTCAAAGGATCGCTTCGCTCAGAACCTCACAAGGGCGTGGATGTCTCGAAGTTGGCCCAATCGCTGGGCGGGGGCGGGCATAAATTAGCTTCCGGGTTCAAGATCAAAGGCAGGCTCATACGCAAAGGGAACGCCTGGCAAATCGACATTTAATTCTTAGATATTTTATGGTAAAATAAATACAAAATATGGCAAGAAAGAACCAAGTAGAGAGAGAATTTAGGCGGCCGCAGCTCAATTTGAAAAAAGGAACTCGCAAAGGCGTAGCTGTGGTGTTTTTTATTGTTCTTTCCATAATTTTTATTTTGGGTTTGACCGGCAATGCCGGCCCTTTAGGTGCAATTTTGGAGCGGGTGCTGAAGTTGGCTTTCGGGTGGATGGCCTACGGGGTGCCTGCGGTTTTTTTGATGATGGTTATTGCGCTTTTTAGGCAGTCAGATGACGATGAAGAAAGACGAAGCGTTTCGACCCATGCCTACGTCGGCGGAGTGCTGTTGATTTTGACCTTAACCGGGGTTTTGCATTTGCTGGTTATCCGTTCAGATGTGGGCAAATCCTTTGAGCTTGTGAAACAGGGGGTTGGCGGGGGGTATTTGGGATTATTGCTGAGCTATCCGCTGATTCAAATCATGGGGTTTGCGGCTAGTTTAGTCGTCATCTTTGCAGGTATAGTGATTGCGTTTCTGGTGACCTTCAACGTTTCTCTCCGAGATTTGTTCCGCAAAAAGTCCGAAACTTCGATTGGCACAGGGAAGCCAGCTTCTTTTAAGATCAACAATGCCGCGCTGTCCGGAGGATTTATCAAAGAAAGCGTAGGGGAATTCAACAAGGCTGTGAAGGAAACGGTTGCTGACAGGCCGGTAGTTCATGGGTTGGATGAAATTCGACTTCCGAGAAAAATAAAGCCGGGAGCGATCGCTGACAAAAATTGGAAATTTCCCCCGCTTGATCTTTTGGATGATTCCAAAACCAAGGTTGATTCGGGCAACATCGAAATGAACGTTTCCATCATTCAAAAGACTTTGAATGATTTTGGCATTGAAGTGGAGATGGGCGAGGTCAATGTCGGGCCGACGGTGACGCAGTACACCCTTCGTCCAGCGGTTGGGGTCAAGCTTTCCCAAATCGCAGCTCTGCAGAACGATTTGGCGCTGGCCTTGGCGGCTTCGTCGGTTCGCATGGAGCTGCCTATCCCGGGCAAGGCTTTGGTCGGGATAGAAATTCCGAACAAATCCGCGGCCCTGGTGGGTATTAAGGAAATTTTGGGTCATGCCAGTTTTGTCGAACATCCTTCCAAGCTGGCTTTCGCCTTGGGCCGGGATGTGGCCGGACACCCGATGATCTCCGATCTTTCAAGAATGCCGCATTTGTTGATTGCTGGAGCCACCGGCAGCGGCAAATCAGTCTGCATCAATACGATAATGCTCAGCCTGCTCTATCGCGCTTCACCCCAAGAGGTCAAATTAATCGTCATTGATCCTAAACGGGTTGAGCTGGCGTTATACAACGGCATTCCGCACCTTTTGACCAAAGTCATCATTGACCACCAGCAGGCGGTGAATGCGCTGAAGTGGGTGGTTTCAGAAATGGATCGGCGGTACAAACTGCTCTCCGAGGTTCATAAGCGCAACATTTTCGAGTACAACCAATCCTCCCTGATCAAACTGCCGTATTTGGCCGTAGTCATTGACGAGTTGGCGGATTTGATGAGTGTAGCGCAGAACGACGTGGAAGCTGCTATCGTCCGGCTGGCGCAAATGGCCCGCGCTGTGGGGATTCATTTGGTCGTGGCCACCCAGCGGCCTTCCGTGGATGTCATTACCGGCTTGATCAAAGCCAATATCACGGCCCGGATCGCGTTTGCCGTGGCCAGCCAGGTGGATTCTCGCACCATTCTGGACATGGCTGGCGCGGAGAAGTTGTTAGGCGGCGGTGATATGCTCTATGTTACCGCTGAGCTCAGCAAACCGAAGCGAATTCAGGGTTCATATGTCTCGGAAAAAGAAATCAAGCGGGTGACTGAATTTTTAAAAAACCAGGGAGTGGAAGCGTCGTATGACGAGCAGATTTTGGAAAAGCCAAAAAAAGAGCATTACTCCTCCGCAGGAAGCGAAGACGATGACGACACTTTAGTTCCGCTCGCCATTGAGACCGTGAGGAATGCCGGCAAGGCTTCAGCATCGCTCCTCCAGAGAAGATTGCGCATTGGTTACGCGCGTGCGGCGAGGCTTCTGGACATCTTGGAAGAGCGGGGCATTATTGGTCCTGGGGAGGGTGCCAGACCGCGCGAAGTTTACGGCTCCACAGGATCCGAGGAAGTGGAAGAAGGTGAGGAGCGATTTTGATGGGAGAGCTGTTTACCCAAAAGCCGGTGAAGATAGATACGCTTGGAGATTTTTTGGGGCAGTATCGGCGCAAGTTGAATTTGGACATCCGGACCGTGAGCATGCTCACGCAGATCAAGCCAGCCTATTTGGAAAGCTTGGAAAGGGGCGAATGGAACAAATTGCCAGCAGAAGTTTATATCAAAGGATTTCTCAAACAGCTTTCCGAAGTCTATCACCTCCCGGAGGAGGCGCTGGTTGAGCAGTATCAGAAAGAGCATGGTTTTGAAGAAGCTCCCAAAACCGAAGCCAAACGGCGCTTTAGGATAAATTTACACCCAAAAATTTTCATTTTGGGGTTAAGTGCCGCGGCCGTGATTGTCTTGTTGGTCTATGTCGGACTGCAAATTCGTTCGGTATTGACTCCACCGGCTCTCGAAATTCTCGAGCCGGCGGATAACGTGTCCATTGCCGGCAGCAGTGTTACGGTTTCGGGCAAAACCGAAGTCGGAGCGGATGTGTTAATCAACAATCAGGCGGTGTTGGTGGACAGAAACGGCCAATTTAACGAGAATTTAACTCTCAGCGCCGGCTTGAATGTGCTGGAAATTAAGGCAGTTAATAAATTCAAGCGCGAAAACAAGCGTATTCTCAATGTTTCAGCCGAAATTCCATCCGATAAGCCGATAGCTGACTCCGAAATCAACGTCGTACTCAATATTGGTCCAGAACCGGCCTGGATATATTTGGAAGCCGATGGGGTCGTGGTTCAGCGCGGAACCATGCTGGCCGGCTCAATCAAGACCGTTTCGGCAAAAAAGGAAATTCTTTTGACTTCAGCCAACGCCGGCTCGACTGAGGTCATATACAACGGCAAAAATCTGGGTAAGCTGGGACGCGAAGGCGAGGTGGTCCGCAACGTTGAATTTTCAAAATAGAATAAATTGCGTATAATAAACCCATGACCAAGATAGAAGAACACAAAGACAATTTGGAATCAGCCCTGAACGCCATCCGCGATAAATTCGGGGATGGTTCGATCATGACTTTGAAGATGGCTAAGGCCATGAATGTTGATGCCATCCCCACCGGTTCCATTTCGTTGGATTTGGCCTTGGGTGTCGGCGGCATTCCCAAAGGGCGAGTGATTGAAATTTTCGGCCCGGAAGCTTCCGGCAAAACCACTCTCGCCATGCATGTGATTGCCGAGGTTCAGAAAAGCGGCGGTGTGGCGGCTTTTATTGATGCCGAGCATGCGCTTGATCCCGAGCGGGCGAAAGCCGTGGGCATGAAAGTGGACAAGCTCCTCATCAGCCAGCCGGACAGCGGCGAACAAGCGCTGGATATCGTTGAGACCTTGGTGCGTTCAAATTCAGTAGATTTGATCGTTGTCGATTCAGTCGCCGCACTCACTCCCCGCGCTGAACTGGAAGGAGAAATGGGCGACTCACACATGGGATTGCATGCCAGGTTGATGAGCCAAGCTTTGCGCAAGCTGACAGGCATTATTTCCAAGTCCCGCTCGACCGTGATTTTCATCAATCAGATTCGCATGAAGATCGGCGTGATGTTCGGCAATCCCGAAACCACCACCGGCGGCCAAGCTTTGAAGTTTTATTCCTCTGTTCGGATTGACGTCAGAAGGATTTCCCAGATCAAGCAGGGCGAAATGATCGTCGGCAACCGGGTCAAAGCCAAGATCGTCAAAAATAAAGTGGCAGCACCCTTCAAGACTGCGGAATTTGACATCATGTTTTCCGAAGGTGGGATTTCTTACGTCGGTGATTTGTTGGACACCGCCGTAAAGTATGGGCCTGTAGTTAAAAACGGCAACACTTATGGTTTCGGCGACGTGAAACTTGGGGTGGGGCGGGAAAATGCCAAGGCGTATTTAGCGCAAAACCCGAAAGTTGCCCAGGAAATAGACAAAAGCGTCAGGCATAAGGCGAAAGAAGCGGTGCTTTCTGATTCAGCGGCTGATTAGTATTGACAACGTTTAGTTTTTTTGCTATACTATTGGTAGAACATTGAAAATTCAAGCATTATTTAGAGAATAGCGGAGTGTGCTTGGGGCAGTTAATAGTTAACAGTCATTGTTGACCCTCAGGCGTTCTCCACTATTCGTCAGAGCTGTTCTAGTCCAGCTGCCTGTAAAACAAAAACAAAAATTCAAGGTTTGTTCAAAAAAAACAAACATAAAATAAAATTGTTAGGTGTTAACCACCACAAGGACAGTGAAGAACCTGCACTTATAAATTGACTAGATATATAAGTCATTTTTATCGGTTTCTACTCTAGAATGTTTACCTCTGCCTCAGGCTTGAGTTCCAACACCTCGTCGGAATTGAAGCCTGTAGGCGGAGATAAGCTTGAAGTAGAGGCCGCCCACAGGGCGGTATCTCGTCACTCAATATATATTTTGGACGGTATGATACCGTCCTGTAACCACTAAAACGTTATAGGACACAAAGATATTGGCCGATGAGGCTTTTTTTGTTATAATTTGCATATGGATAAGCAACTGATTGAACAGAACAGAGAAAAACTACTGGCGGAGAAAAAAAGACTTCGCGCGATTCTTGGCTTTGATTCAGACAATGAGGGAACAGGAGCGTATCCAGGAGAATACAAACCTCGGTTTCCCGAGTTCGGCTCCAAAGAAGATGAGAACGCCAGCGAGATGACTTTCTATGAAACCAACCTGGCAGTGACCCAAGACATGGAAAAGAAATTGGTGAAAGTCGACTCAGCGCTCAAGCGGATCGAAGACGGCACTTACGGCAAATGCGTGAAGGGTGATGACATCGAAGAAGGCCGCTTGCTTGCAATACCGGAAGCAGACACGTGTATCGAACATTCTTAATTTTGATTTTACTCGACCAAGTCACGAAGGCAATCGTCCCTCGTGGCTTTTTGGTTTTGAATTCCAATCTTCCCCATCTGTTTTTGGTCAGCGGTTTTTTAGCAGTGCTGTTGGGTTATTTTTATCTCGAGAGAAAAGCTTTAGATCCGAAATTTAGCTTAGGGTTGGTTCTGATTTTTGCCGGGGCCATTTCAAATCTGTTGGATAGAATATTTTTTGACTCGGTCCGTGATTTTTTAGATTTTGCTCTGTTTAGGGCCAATGTGGCTGATCTGTATATAATTCTCGGAATTGCAATTGTCGTGTCTAATCCGGGGGATTATAATAAAAGCACCTAATTTTATTTTTTATGACAAGCTTTAATTTGGGTATTGATGTCGGCGGGAGCAAAATCGCGGCAGGATTGGTTGATCGGCGGTTTCGGGTAAGTAAACTCAAGGTTTTGCCGACTTCTGACAGTAATTTGTTGGAGCAGCTCTTGGATTTGATCGCCTCTTATGGGTGCGTTGATGCCATTGGCATAGGTATGCCGGGGCAAGTTTTGCCGTCCGGAGAGGTCAAGAAGCTGGGAAACATTAAGCATTGGAAAACGGTGAATTTGAAAAAGTTGCTAGAAAAACGCTTTAAGGTTCCGGTAAATGTCATTAACGACGCCAAAGCGTTCACCCTGGCTGAAGCCGTGGTCGGGGGCGGAAGGAATTTTCGGAGTGTTGTGGGGATTATTCTGGGAACCGGCATTGGTTCGGGAATTGTTTTTGACAGGCAAATTTATATAGGTAGCAACAGCCTGGCTGGAGAAATCGGGCATATTGAATTGCTGAATGGACAATTTTTGGAGCAGGAAGTCAGGAAAGCCGGACGATTTAACAAAGCTTCTGACGCTCGCCGATTTTTACGCACCCTTATATCGGTCATCGTCCGCTCTGTTGATCCGGAGATAATTTTGGTTGGTGGCGGCTGGTCTCGGATTCCCGGCATGCAAAAAGAGCTTGAGGCCATAGTCCGGACCCTGCGAAAGTTTCCCCCAAAGACCAAAGTTAAAGTTTCCAAACTTAACCATGCCGGGATAATCGGCGCCTGTTTGCCGCTGTTCCAGCATCGGGATTGAAAGTATAGCAAAAATTAAATATAATATTGCGACGGGGGCATGTAGCTCAACTGGTTAGAGCATTCGGCTTATATCCGAACGGTTCCTGGTTCGAGTCCAGGCATGCCCACCATTACAAATGCAAAAGTCAGCTAGCTGGCTTTTTATGTTTGCTCAATTTAATAGCTCGTGCTATGTTGTTATGATTGCTGTTTCCCTCTTTGGAGGAGGAGATCAATGATCAGCAGCGAGAAGTTGATGGTCTACGGAACGACAGGCCATCATTCGTTTCATGCGCGCGTGGTTAATATCCTCAACCGCACCGCAAGTCTGACTCTGCGGTTTTCTCACATCTGGCATTCTACCTGGTCAGATGGGGAGCCGGGCTTTTGTCTGGATGAGCCGCAGAAAATCAGCGACAAGCACGTGTTGCTGTTTGCGTGCCCTATCACTACCAGGATCCGATCAGAAATGGCGGATCTGATCAAGGCGTGCAAACTGCAGTATGGCGCGAAGACGCTCACGCTCATCCTTGGGTTTCTGCCGTTTCGGCGGCAGGACCATGAGGAGAAGAACAACGAAATCACCAGGCTGAGATGGTTCATCCGCGACCTCAAATGTTGGGGCGTGGATCATCTCGTCGTCTGTGAACCCCACTCCGAAGAAAAGACGCAAGAATTCTGCGACGAATTCGGACTCAAGCTGTGGATTGCAGATCCGACCAAGGTGTTCGTAGAAGCTATCTCTGGAGTCGTGGCGGCTTTGGGCAAGGACCGAGTTCGGTTTTATTCGCCGGATCTTGGTTCGATCATTCGCTCGCTGAGGATGGCCAAGGCCATGGGGCTGCAGATGTGCGCTAGCCCCAAACTGCGCCAGAATAACGAGGTGCATTTGGTGGAAGATTCGCGCTTCCTGGACAAGGTTGCAGAGATATTCGGTGATGACGCGGCTTTGGTGTCCTGTGACCTGAATGATTTGGCCGAATGTCATGCCTTCATGCGCGAAGACGAATTATCCACCGGCCGGACCTCGTGCAGCACGGCCCATCGTCTCAAGCTCAACCGCATAGCCAGTGTGCGGCTCATCGCCACCCATCCGGTGTGCTCGCCGGGCTGGAAAATGGCGCTGTTTCCGTTCGGTGAACTCCAGCCGTTTGATACCATTTGGTTTGGGGACACACGTCCTCGCGGCCACGACGAAACCGAGTACGAAGGCTCGACTGGAGGCCGAATCATTCCGGTTTCTATGGCGCCGGTGATCGTGCAGAGCCTGGTTAGCGTTTTGGGCACCCTGTCTTGAGGGTCAGACGGGGTTCTTTTTTATCCCGCACCAGGGCTCTGGTGCGGGGTTTATTCAACCTTTGGGCGGTATCGGATTGCTTCGGCCAGATGATTGACGGCGATGTTTTCTGACCCGGAGAGGTCGGCAATGGTGCGGGAAAGCTTTAGAATGCGGTGATAGGACCGAGCCGAGAGATACATCTTGACCACCGTGGCTTTCAAAAATTCTTTTTCTTTTTCTGAAAGAATGCAGAACTCTTTGATCTCCTTAATGGTCATTTCGGAGTTCGTTTTTATTTTAGAGTGGTTTTTGAAGCGTTCCGTTTGGATGTCCCTGGCTTTCTGCACGCGTTTTTGGATATTGTCCGAAGATTCCGCCACCCCTTCAGCCGTGAGTTTGTCATATTCCACCCTGCCGACTTCCACGCACAGGTCAATTCGGTCCAGCAGCGGGCCGGAGATTTTTTTCTGATACTTCATGATCTGGGAAGGGGAGCAGATGCATGGCTTGGAGGGATCGGAAAAATAGCCGCAAGGGCAGGGGTTCTGGGCCGCCACTAGAGTGAATTGGGCCGGAAAAACCGTGGTTGCCGCGGCTCTAGCCACGGTCACTACTCCATCCTCCAGCGGCTGGCGCAGGTTTTCCAGGACCGCCCGACCGAATTCGGGAAACTCGTCCAGAAAGAGCACGCCGCGGTGGCTTAGGGAAATTTCTCCTGGCTTGGGAATGGAGCCGCCGCCGACTAACGCAATCGAAGACGAAGTATGGTGCGGACTTCGAAACGGTCGGGTGGTAACGAGGTTGTTTTGGGAATTCAAAAGTCCGGCGACACTGTAAATTTTGGTAATTTCCAAAACCTCGGTTACAGTCAGTCTCGGCAGGATCGAGCTTAAAGCCTTGGCCAGCAAGGTTTTGCCAGTGCCAGGGGGGCCTGAGAGCAGGACATTGTGGCCGCCGGACGCCGCGATTTCCAGGGCGCGTTTGGCTGATTCCTGGCCTTTCACGAATTTCATGTCAAAAGAAATTTCCGGTGATTTGAGAATTTCGTTCCAATTGGGTTTAGGTAAAGATTTGATTTTGATGAGATTTTGCAAATAGCCGATGATTTGATAAAGATCAGTGACGGGAATGATATCAATGCCGTCAATCAGCCCGGCCTCTTTGGCGTTATCTTTTGGGATGAAAAGTTTTCTGTAACCCAAGTTCCTGGCCATGAGCGCAATTGGCAGAATGCCGGAAACCGGACGGAGCTTGCCGTCCAGCGCCAATTCACCGATAAAGAGCTTGCCTTTCGGCTCAAAGAAAATTTGCCCGGAATTCAAAAGAATGGAAATGGCAATAGGCAAATCAAAATGGGTGCCGTTTTTGGGCAAATCAGCGGGCGCTAAATTGATGGCCACGCGGCTTGGGGGAAAAATGGCGTTGGAATTTTTGATGGCTGATTTGACGCGTTCTCGGGCTTCCTGGATGGCCGTGTCAGGAAGCCCAACCACAATCACTTTCGGCAAGCCCGAGGAGATGTCAACTTCCACTTCCACTGGCTGGGCATCTAAGCCCACAAGCGTAGCAGAGTAAACTTTTGCTGTCATATTTTATTTTTCAATATTCAATTATCAATGATCAATTAATTTTCAATTTTATCTCGTTTTGATGAGCTAATGATTTTCTGAAAAATAAGCAGTAGCTCATATACCTCCGTTGATAGTATATTTATTTTTTGCTTTTTATCAGGACAAAGTTTTAATACTAAACGGAGCCAGTATTTTGTTTCCTGAGACTCCTTCTTGCAAATATTGATTTTGTTAATAAAGTCTTTTTTGGAAGACCCGTTAGTTGCTTCCATGTAATTGGCCCCAATGCTGGTTCCGCTCCGAACTAACTGTACTATGATGGTTTGATCAATTCTATTTGTTTCTAGGGATCGACAAAATTCAATCAGGTTCTCCGAGAATACCGAAGTTCTCTCGGCTAAATCGTATTTTTTGCCTTTATTGTTTTCTTGATCCATTGATAATTACTTGAAAATTGTAAATTGTTAATTGAACATTAAAGAGGCTTGTTTTTATCAAGCCTCTTTTTTGGTTTGGTTGACGAAAGCAACTGCTTCGCGAACCGCTGAACCGAATCCTGATATCTCTGACTCAAAGATATTCAGATAGCTCTTTTTCTTTTCCTCTCCGTTGATTTCCGACTGGGTGATCTTGAGGAAGGGCTTGGCGTTTTTAGCGGCTTTTACGTCGAAGAAATAAGTGCGTCGTCCCGCGGAAACCTTGGTGGAAAACAGCGCTGGCGCAAATTCCATATGGTTAGTCCTTATTTAAGTATTAATAGCCCATTGAATCTGTCGTTGACAATAAGCGGGACTCCGCGCAGTTGGTTGATTTGGTCAGCGATGGTTTGGATGCGGCAATTGTGCGCCACTTCGTTTCGGCAATGCGCGCACAAGGTTTTGAGCTCCGCCATCAAGCTGAATTTTTGTTTCTCGAATTCGGACATGTTACTCCATGTTTCTAATGACTCCGATTACTTTCCCCTGGATCGACCATTCATGCTCAGGGTAGATATTGGGATATTCTTTGTTTTCGGCTTTGAGATAAAACTTCCCGTCTTTCTTGACCAGCCGTTTGACCGTGGCTTCGTCCTGTAACAACGCCACTACGATGTTGCCGACGTCTGCGATTTTTTGCTGCTTGACCAAGACTAAATCGCCGTCCAGAATGCCGGCATCTTTCATGCTCATGCCCACCACTTTCAGCAAGAAGACATCTCTCCTGCCGCGGACCAAGCTGACTGGCAAATTGAGCCAATTCTCAATTTGTTCCTCAGCCAGCATTGGGATGCCCGCGGTGATCCGGCCCAGCAGAGGAACACTTAAGAGTCCCCGGCCAATCGGCTCGCCTTCGGGGTTTAGCACTTCAATGCCGCGAGCCTTGCCAGAGCGCCGGATGAAGCCTTTCTGTTCCAGGGACTTGAGAAGTTTTGAGACAGCATTTTTGGATCTGAGTTTTAAGGCTTGCGCGATCTCCGAAAGAGAAGGAGGAAGGCCAGTGGACTGAACCTGGTCTTTTAAGAAGTCGAGAAGGTTTTGTTGTTTGGGGCTTAAGGGGTTCATAAAAAAAGGGAATAAGGGGTGTAAAGGGGGTAATGGGAAATGGGGGAGAGGAAGAGGGCGAAGAAATCAGTGTCACTCAAGGCGGCGGCAGAATGGCACCGATTTCTTCGTTTTTACCCCGTTAGAAATTTTTGAGCCTAAACTCCTGGATTTTCAGGAGCTTTGATAATAACAGTATCTTAAGTCTGTTATTAAGCGTTTTGATTTGTTTATTTCTAACGGGGTGAACTTCCTGGTGTAATGGTAAACGATCGTTCACCTATTGTCAAGAGCAAAAAGATACTAGAATAAAGGGGCAATTTAATTATTTATCCACATGAAGAAGGTCCGAAAAGCGGTAATACCGGCGGCTGGATTTGGAACGAGGTTTTTGCCGGCGACCAAGGCGCAGCCCAAGGAAATGCTGCCCATCGTAGATAAGCCGGTTATCCAATACGTAGTGGAAGAGATTGTGGATGCCGGCATTGAGCAGATTATTTTGGTCACCGGCTGGCATAAGCGCGCGATCGAGGACCATTTCGATCGCCATTTTGAACTGGAGGCGCGGCTGGAAAAGGACGGCAAGCTTGATTTGCTGGAAAAGGTGCGGAAAATTTCCGAGCTTTGCGATTTTGTGTATGTCAGGCAGAAGGAAGCTCTGGGCAACGGCCACGCATTGCTGGTGGCTCGGGAAGTGGTCGGCGACGAACCGGTCCTTATGTTGTGGGGAGATGATTTCATTGCTGCCGAACCTTCCCGGACCAAGCAGATGATTGCCGCATACGAAAAATACGGCACGACCATTTTGTCCGGCATCCGCACATCCAAACCGGAGGACACCAAAAAATACGGCTACGTCGGCGGCGCCGAAATCGCTGACGGCGTTATTGATGTTGCTAAGTTTGTGGAAAAGCCCGGGCCAGACAACGCCCCATCGGATTTGGCCATTGTTTCGGGATTCATTTTTACTCCGGATATTTTTGACGCGTTGGAAGCTTCGGTCCCGGAAACCATCGGCAAAGGCCAAGAGCTGTATTATGTGGATGGCGTTAACAAGCTGATGCAGGCCGGCAAAAAAGTCCACGCCATTGAAATAAAAAATTCCCGCTATTATGACTGCGGCAACAAATTGGAATACTTAAAGGCCGTGGTGGAGTTTGGCCTCAAGCACGATGATCTGCGGGAAGATTTTGGTCAGTATCTCAAAAATTTGAAATTTTAGCCCGCTTATTGTAGAATAAAAACAACTTATTCCAAATTTGAAATCAAAAAAATGCCAAAAAAATATTATATAATCGGCGGCGCGATCCTGGTTTTGCTGGTGATTTTGGGTTTGGTGTTTAGCAGCGGCAGTAAGGGGCCGAAGCAGAGCGGGGAACAGATTAATCTGATCTGGTGGAAGACGTTTGAGGACAACGAAAGCGTCGCTGACCTCATTTCCCAGTTCCAATCATTCAACAAAAACGTCACTGTCACGTTCGTCAAGAAAAATGCGGAAGACTACGAGGCAGAACTGGTTGACGCCATCGCTTCCGGCCGGACGCCGGACATTTTTTCCATCCACAACGACTGGCTGCCCAAACACATCGACAAGCTCTCGCCAGCTCCCGAGAAATTGATTAATTTTCGCCTCTACAAGGAAACTTTCGTGGACGCGGTAAGCGGCGACTTCATCAAGGACGGCAAAATCTACGCTATCCCTCTAAGCGTTGATGCCCTGGCTTTGTATTACAACAAGGATATCCTCAATTCCGCCGGCGTCACTACCGTGCCTAAGACTTGGGACGAGGTGGTGGCGGCAGTGTACAAGATTACCAAGCAAACCCAGCCAGGTATTTTTGACCGCTCCGGCATAGCGCTGGGCACATCCCAAAATATCAACCGCGCGGTGGACATTGTGCTTATGCTCATGCTCCAAAACGGCACCGTGTTTTACGCTGATGATTTGAACAGTGTGCGGTTCGACGCCCAGCAGAATTTGCCCGGCGGCGAGATATTCAATCCGGGGGCGATGGCTTTGGAGTTTTATACGCAATTCGCCCAGGCTGCCAAAAAAACCTACACCTGGAACACGCGCTCGGACCAAAGCGTGGACGCATTCGTCGCCGGCCGCCTGGGGCTAATGCTGTCATATTCTTATATGCGCCCGGTCATCCAAAGCCGCGGGCCCGCGCTTAACTGGGCGGTGACCGATTTACCACAAATTGGCGGCAATTTCCTTAAGGCCAATTATGCCAACTATTGGGGCGAGGCAGTTTCCAAATTTTCCGCCAATCAGGAATTGGCCTGGAGTTTCCTCAATTTCATCAGCCAGAAAGAATCGCTGCAAGGATATTACGCCAAGCATCCACTGCCCTCCTCGCGCCGCGACATTTTGGCCCAGCAGCAGGAGGATGAGAATTTAGGGCCGTTTGCCAACGGCGCCTTGATCGCCAAGTCGGTTTACAAAAAGGATGTGGGCAAATTTGAGGGGATATTTGGCCGCATGATTGACGATGTGATTTTGCGCAATTTCAAGCCGCAAGACGCGATCAAAAACGGTGCCGCCCAAGTTAACGTCTTTTTGCGAGAATGATAATGAAAAATAAATTTATTCTTTCCATTTGTTTGGTCTTGCTGGGGTTGACTGTATTTAGTTTTGTTGCTGCCCAGGGTGAGACAGGCCTGGTCCCCTGCGGCCAGCGAGGGAGCAATAATGAATGCACCCTGCCGCACTTGGTTGTTCTGACCATGAGGGTCATCAACTTTTTCGTGGGCATTTCCTGGATTGTGGCTATGTTTTTCATGTTCTGGGGCTCGTATGGCATGGTCGCGGCTTATGGCAACCAGGAGAAATTAACGGAAGCCAAAGGCACGTTTAAGGACGCGGTCATCGGTTTTTTTCTGATCATCATCGCCTTTTTGCTCATCAATTTCACGGTTTTAGCCATGACCGGCAAGAACTTCAACCAGATCATGGAATTTTTGCCAAAGCCACCCGCTTCAACCTCAGTCTTGCCGTTCCCTCAAGCCTTTGCCGCGACTTGCGATCCGGGCAATATCAGCAGTGAGCTTTGCAATCCGATAGGTGAAACTAAAGATGGTCAGGGGAGAGTAGTGTCCCCTGCGCCAGAAACGCTCGTGGCCCTGGCCATAAAGATGATTTTTATTTTTGCCGGGTTTACTTCACTGATTCCCATTGTTGCCATGGCGTTTGCCGGATTTGCCATGGTCACTTCCCAGGGCGATTCAGAAGGCATTACCAGGGCCAAGACCGCGTTCAAATGGACCGTGTATGGCTTCATCATGGCTGTGCTGTCATTCGTGCTGACCAATGCCATGATGCACCTTCTTGGCGTCGGCACCCTGCCTGACCCCAACAATCCGCAAGGCCTAGCCATCGACAATCCCCTAGCTACTGATGATTTCGTGGTGTTCGTTAAAAGCTGGCTGGAACGGTTTCTGCAGGTGGTGGGCTTGATTGCTGTTTTGATGTTGGTGTTCAATGGCTTTCGCTATATCACGGCCGGCGGCGAGGAAGAGCAGACCACGCAAGCCAAGAATGCTATGAAGTGGGTGGCAGCCGGCATTCTGACAATTTTATTAAGTTATGTCATAATTAAAGCAGCCGGTGCATTACTCGGACTTTCATGAAATTTGTTATTGTCATTTTTATCGTCATTGTTGCCTTGCTTAATTTAAGCAATTTGGCACAAGCCAATCACATCACAAACCCGGCCGAGGGGATTTTTGTCGATTTTGGAGGCGATAACAACACCTTTGGCTATTTATTCGGCGTATTTCTCAACGCTTTGTTGGGCCTTGCCGGGATTGCAGCCATCCTGTTTTTGGTCATTGGCGGGTTCCAGTACATGACCTCGGGCGCCAATCAGGAAATGGCCGAGACTGGCAAAAAAACCGTGACCAATGCTATAATAGGGATAGTCGTGATTATTTTGTCTTATGTGATAGTCAATGTCATTAATAATATACTAAAATAAAGGTCGATCCGCCTACGCTAAAGCTTCGGCGGACTAACCATTAAGAAAGAAAAAAATGAGCAAATACATCAAATACGCCCAAATTGCCAGCATGGTGCTAAGCTTGGTTTTGGTGGTGAGCCCGTTTCTGGCGGGAGCCCAATATACCAATCCCAACCCGGCTGGCACGGGTTTGCCTGGGGATACTAGGTTGTCCGAGTTCATCCTCAAAATTATCAACATCGCGTTGGCCATCGCCGGCTTGATTGCCGTGCTGTTCCTTATCATCGGCGGCTTTCGCTATATCACGGCGGCCGGCAATGAAGAGGCGGGCGCGCAGGCCAAAAAGATCATTACCAATTCCATCATCGGCATTGTCGTGATTATCTTAAGCTTCGTCATAGTCCGCGTGATCTCCAGCGCCCTCATCAGCCAAAATATCTAAGAGTTGGTTTAATGAAAAAATTGCAAACAATGTTTGCTATAGCTTCTCTGTGGACTGTTCCATTGTCAGTCTTGGCTTTTCGAGTCACCCCGAATAATCAGCCGCCTCCTGGCCTCGCGGGATCCACTACAGCTGATCCAGCCGTGCTGACTACAAGTATCATTCTGTATTTATTGACCATCGCCGGAATTTTGGCTGTCCTGTTTATCGTTATCGGCGGTTTTCAGTATATTCTGTCCGGCGCCAATGAGGAGCTGGCCGAGAGAGGCAAGAAGACCTTAAAGAATGCTGTGATCGGTTTGGTAATTATCATTCTGTCCTATGTGATTGTAAACGTCATTGCCAAAGCATTGGGCGCGACATAAACCGATATGAAACCGAAAGCACAAAAAATCTGTCTGATTATCTTCCTGTTTCTTGTGACACTGACTATGGTCATGCCGGATTTTGTTTTAGCAGTACTACCGCTTGATCAGACCGGCATAAGTGATGTAAACAGGCTTCCTTCATGGGGCGCGACCGGACCAAAGGAACTGATAATAAAGATTCTCAATGTCTTGCTAACCGTCGCGGGCTTGATAGCTGTCCTGTTTATCATCATCGGCGGTTTCCAGTATATTCTGTCCGGCGCCAATGAGGAGTTGGCCGAGAGAGGCAAGAAGACCTTGCAGAATGCCATAATCGGTATTGTGATCATCATCCTCGCTTACGTTATAGTCAACGTCATCAATACCGCGTTAGGGTAGATAGTTAGAAGAAAACGAAAAGAGGTCGGCTCGTGCTGTGATGGCATGAGTCGGCCTCTTTGTTTTGAAGCGTCGGAGCGTTGTCAGCGCTCCGTGAATACGTGCTGGCGGTACTTGTAGAGCTCGCGGGCATTCTCGAATTCATTGCCCGAGACCCGCAGCCACGTGGGGTTGCGCTGGATCGACATCGGGATGATGTTGACCTGGCGCTTAAAGGCGACAAGGCCGCCTTTGTCCTCGCGGACGAACTCCACGATGTGGGGCCCTGTGGCGAGCACCACCGCGCCGTTCCAGGAGTTGTTGGCCTTGGAACCGACTGCGGCATCTGCGCCGTCCACCAGCACGCGTACCCTTCGCAGGAACCGGTCCGGGCCGTCGATCTTCAACAACCCGTATTTTTCCTGGTTTTCGAAGTACCGATAGGCGAATGGGTTGTAGTAGCCGTCATAGCCATACCCGCCGCCCGGCGAAAAGATGCCACCTGAGCCGTACCCGCCGTAGTATGGTTGCGGGTACGCGTCCGCGTAGCGGGCCAGCGGACTACGATAGGTGCCGGCACGGCGTGCGTCCTCTTCGGCGAAGTAGCGCTCGGCGTAAACGTCGCCGAATTCGCGGCGGATGATGTTATCCGCTGCTCTGCGTGTCTGCGCCGTGTACTCGTCGGCGTAGGTCGAGGCTGTTGCCGCTTCGACGCGCGCGGCTGTGGCCGTTACCGCAGCCATAGTCGCCGTCCGTTTGCGACGGATATGCACTTTTCCGTCGCCGGCAATCACGGCCTCGAAGCCCGAAGGCTCGAGGACTGCATTGGCTGCGGCCAGGACTGAGGCGCCGGCTTTGAGTGTTCCTTGCCACATGGCTGCGGCGGGAACCTGGTCGTCGAAGACGACCTCATAACCGTCCTCTTCGAGGATGACCGTGGCAATCCCTGCGGCGGGCACGGCGGGAAGGGGGTAGTCGCGCCGGAGGAGCGTGCGCTCCTGCGCCGAGATGGGCGCCGCGAGCGTGAGCGTGAACAGAACGAACGCGATCATTGAACGCTTCATGGTATTGGCCCTCCTTGGGCGATGTTGAGGTCTGGTTTATTCCTCCCCTGGAACAGAAATTCCCTCCCTCACTGGCCGCCGGGGGCTGGAGGGTAGGTGGGGGTAGAGCTAAAGCCTAAACATTGCTTATGCTTTAACCGTACCTCCCCTAACCCCTCCTATCCTAGGAGAGGAATAATTGCAGGCTTACGCTTTTCAAAAAGCATCCTGGAAACATATAATTTTAGCAAAAAAGTGGGCCTATGTCAATGGTCGCGAATTTAGCCCTTGTTCTCGACCGACCCCGAACTTGGATCGGAGAGTGGAGAGATCTTTCCCAAAGGTACCTAAAATTGCCATGCCTTTTTTAGGTACCTTTTGGGACAAAACAAAAGAGCGCTGTTGTTCTTGCGAAACATCAGCGCTCTCTGCCTTTGGCAGAATCCTCCTTCTAACTAATTCTGAACACCCACATACTTGTCGGCGGCGATGTACTTGAATTGATAGCCGCCGGTGATTTCCCCGTGGAGCCGGGGTTCCTGGTTGACTTTGAACTCCAGGCAGCCGTGCCTGCCCCACGAGGCCGGGTCCAGCATTGCCGCGGTCTGGCCGACCTTAGGCAACAGTGGCAGCCAGCCGCTAGAAACACCCTTCTCCGTGGCTCGGACCAACAGCGCCAGATGGCGCTGGTAGTCCGGATAGGGAAGGACAGTGTTGACCTTCCCCAGAAGCGGCGGCGCCGGCACCCCGTATGGACTCGACAACCCCCGCCCCTCGTAATTTGGATTGGGGTTGAACGGGTTGTCCGCGGGGTGCATGGCATGCTCCGAGTACCGCGGATAACTGATATACCCGCTGGTTTCGTAGATAACCACCGGTTCGCTGAACGGCACGCACCCCTGGGGATGGAGGTTGGTGGCCTGGATGAACGCGTACGGGTCGGGCGCAATCGGCATGGCGCCGTTTTGCCGGTCCAACGCCGCCTGCCGATCAACTTGCCGAAGGTGGTCTTTGGAGCCGAACTCCTTGAGTCCGGCCCCAAAGTTCCGGTCATCGCCCCCAACGAGGGGAGCAACTTCGGCCTTGTCTTCACGTGCGCGGATCTTCTCGTGGCTATCAGCCAGCGAGTTGATGGCGCGGACCCCAGCCTCAGCCGGCGGCAGGATGGCTGGAACGATCCGGAACCAGACGAGCAGCCCAAGGGCAGCGGCGATCATGAACAACTTGATGTATTTCATGGCGTCGTCTCCTTAGTGAGTGCTCGCGCCTGACTTCCGCGTCGCTAAGTGCAGAAGTAAGGCACCCAGCAGCAGCGTGATGATCAGAAACACCACGAGTTCCTCGCTCAACTCGGGCGTTTTGGCGCTTTGCCAGGCCTCCTTGACCGAGACCAGGTCCCAGGAGCTCGGCCGGTTGGTGTAGCGGCCTGCCTGGATGTCGGCGATCAGCTGGTTGATCTCCGACAGGCGCGTCTGGTCAGCGGCCGTGAGGTTCGGCAACCGAGCTAGAATGGCGTTTCGCTCCTCGCTCAGGCGTTCGATGCCCGCGGCTTCGTACTCCGCGGTCGAAAGCCTAGCTTCACCCTCGGCGTAGTTCACCCGCAGGTTGCGCCTGCCGTCAAACGGACGGAAGAACGACACCGTGCAGATGACCATGATCGCCAGAGGAACCATGAGCCACTTCCGCGCGACTGGCCTCGGGTTTTGCTCCGGGCTTGGCCAGATAGCGAATGCCGTGGCGAACGCCAGTGTCACCAGCGCGAAGAATAGCGAGAGGTTGGTGAATACCGGCACCAGGCTGGCATAGGCGCTTCCCGCGGCTACGGCGGCCAGGCCGGACATCACGGCACGCAGGGCCTTGTCGGCCCGCGCTTGCGTGAAGATTTCCGGCAGCTCGATCGGCTTGTCAGGCAGCGGCCTCGAAACTTGCTTGACCGATTCGATCAAGGCCGTGTCCCCGACTATACCTGCTTGTGCCAACACCCACAGCCGTACATACATGTACAGCCAGAGGATGGCAGCCAGCATTCCGGCCAAGGCGGTGAGAAACCGTCCCGTGCCGATCAGCCATAGCCAATCGCCGGCGAATCCGACACGAGCCAAGAGCAGTCCCAGCCCGAGCAGGCCGACGTTGAGAATCAGCGCCCTGAACAGGACGTGGACGGTTTCGTGGATGTGTTCCCGCGTCCAGTTGCCAACCCCCAGGAAGAGGTTGCGCAACCACTCGGGCAACAGAAGCAGCAGTTGGGCCATGGTTATCGTCTCCTATCCTACTACTTGAAGGGGTTGAAGTTGAACCACCTATGCCAGAATGAAAAGGCGGGCAAGGGTGTTCGCCAGCGAGCGAGTTTCAGAGCGATCCGCGCTCGCGTCTCGGCGTTCCTTGCCGAAGCCCATGCTTCCAGGGCTTCGATGAACTTCTCCGTGTCGCCTTTTTCAAACGCGCCGCCGCCGCGCAGAAACGCGGCGCGCGCGGCGTCGTCAGGCATGAGCGCGAGCTGGATGAGGTTGGCGCGCCGCACCGCGCGGTTGGGTTCGATGGTGTGCTGCAGCCGTTGCTTGGCCCGCACATCATCCGGCAGTGCCGCCAGGAACGTGTCCAAGGCGGCAAGCTGCGCGAGGGCGACTGGACTGGCTGCACCGAGGGCGCGAGCCATTCGGTACAACGCCAGCCGGTCCGAGTCCATGATGGACTCGTCTTCGGGTCCCAAGCCCTTCAGCCTGGGCCGCAACGCTTCAGCCGCTTCACCGCGCTTGCCCTCAGCCGCGAGCTTGGTGACTTTTTCGAGCAGGGCGCGGTCAGCAGGCTGAAAGCCGCCCCTAAAGAAGGTCCGGGCGACGTGTTCGGCGCCGAGGTCCGACAAGAATTGGACGATGATGTCCAGGACCTTGTGGACCATGACATCAGCGTTGATCCAATCGCGAATTGAAGCCATGTCAGTCTCCCTAGAGAAACGCGAGGGTTTTATCCGCTCGCTCGTCGGTTTCCGCATGCCGGAAGCTGATCCGGCACTCCAGTCCAGAGTATTGCACTTCCAGAAGCAGGCGACCGTTGGCTCCGACGTTGAGGGTGAAAAACTTGACGTTGGTAGCGAGGATGGTATTAGCGGCTCGATTCACGAGCGTGACACTCTCGCTCGCGGCGAACTCGACCACTCCCGTCGTTGGTTTTTCGCCCTTCTCATCGTAGGTCAGGATTTCCATGGCGTATTTCATATCCATGGAGTCCTGGTCGCCTTCCGGCAGAACCTTGAGACGAGCCTTCTTCTTGCCGCTTGTCTCTTTCTTCGGTTCGCCCTCGGCCGGGATTTCAACCGGCTCGGAGTAGCGGCCCTGGAAGCACGCGGCCATGTGGGTGGCGTCCGACGAGCCCTTGGACATGTCGATCATGCCGCGGGCCACGCCGTCGGTTTCCACTCGCACGGCAACCGGCTTGTCGCCGATCTTCACGCGGTTCCGTTCAGCATTGCCTTCGGGACCGGCGCCAAATGTGACGAGCGCGCCGGGCTGGGGCTTGCCGGGAACCGTGACCGTAACGAACACCTGTGATTGAACCCCAGACACCTTCAGGACTGGTCTGGGGTCTTGCTTGGGCTTGTCGCCCTTGCCGCGACCTTTGTCGCGGCCATTGCCGCGATCGCGGCGATTATCTCTGCGATCATCTGCCATGACTGTCCTCCCCCGCATCGCGGGATCTGTGTTTGTGAGATCTAAACGCGAGATTGCCTCATGCCGAATGTTTCCACTCGACACAAAACAATCCCAGCGAACTAACGTTGTCAAAGATCTATCACGCTTTCCCTGCTACAAATAGGGAGGCAGTTCCGCCGTCGCTTGCGCTTTGGCGAGACAGGCATGATTGACCGCGTATCTTAGCAGATATTGACAGAAATGTCAAGATGTGCTAGATTTTCCTGTTGCCCGCAATATGGGTGATGCAGTTTCTCGTTGCACACTTTTTGAAAAAACTGGAGGAATTCCATGAAGCGATGGATCGTGACCCACCGGCGTCGGCACAACGATGAGTTTGTCGGCGAACTGCAGCTGCGCTTGCTTATGTCTGGCATGGCCCAGGCAGAGCTCGTCGAGGTCGGTAACCCCGACGACATCACGGCCGAGAAGCTCCGGGAGGCAGGCGTTGAATTGCCTGCGGAATTGGCCGGGGCTGTGTCCTGGCAGGAGCTTGAGAAGCATGGGGTGTATCTGCTTGGCATCGGCGGCAGCGATCTGGACGAGCATGGCCGCGGGGAGTATACGTGTGCTGCAGAGTTGGTCATGAAAAAGGTCGGCGTCTTGTTGGGGTTCAGCAAGCAGCTCGGCCAGGCGTTCATCGCGGCACTTCACGATCTGGTTCGGTATACCCGTTGGGCAGACCGGAACCGGGGTGTGGGGTCGCGTGAACTGCCGAACATGGTCAAGAAGCGCTGGCGCGTGTGGGAAGGACTGTGCAGGCGCACGCTTCAGTTGCCAGCAGTGCTGATGCCAAAGCTTGAAACGCTGCCGAAGACCATGGCAGACGTGGCACGGCTCGTAGCGCACGCGACATTCCAGGATCTGTTCGTGGATCTGGCTGACAGCATCGGGTTTTATACCTGCATGCTGAACATGGTGGCGAAGAATCAGATCCAGTGGGATGAGTTCAAAATCCCAGGGACTCAGATTACGCTCAAGCTCGCCATCATCAGCGCCAAGCAGCCGGACGCGGACAACTCGTACGCGCCGGTGGTGGCCCGCAAGCTGGGGGCGCACCTCGTGTTCAAGCGCACCAGCAAGGGCCATGTCGGCCTCTGGACCACGGACAACATCAGGGTCACGCTGTCTGACGGGACCGAGGTGACCATAAACCTCGATGTCCGCCGGATCGTCGTTGAACTGCGCAAGCGCGAGCTTAAGCGCAACGACGATAAGCGGGCGCTGACTGGCGAGCAGCTGGCGGCTGAAACCGTCCAGGGCTGCATCACCTACCTCATCCCAGGGTCAGGGACGATCCTGTGGGGGTCAGACCAGTCCAGCCAGGATGTAGAGGCGTGCCCGTTGGGGGATTCGGTCTGGATTTCCGCGATCAAGCGGTTCATCCAGATTCTCGATGTCCAAGTCACTCTCAAACTGGGTGGCAAGACTGGCGAATTTGTTATTATGGTCAGTCTGCAGACCTTTGTCGGTCTGGAAGACCCTACCATTCAGATCTTCAAAGAGCATGTCGCCTTGCTGTCAGAAGCTCTGCAGAAGGCAGACAGGCTGACGGCCACGGTGGGCGAGCATACCAAAGGGCGGGCGAAAGACTCGCCCCCTTCGGCCAACACCGGCGGCAAGGCACTGATCGCCGAAGACGTGGTGATGGCCGCGCCGGACAAGTCCGGATCCGTCCCCGTCGCGTCGTTCTAATCATGGCAAGTTTGCAAGTAGTAGGCCCGAGGTATGTTGTCTTTAACCGGACAGCTCTCGGGCTTTTCGTTTTTATGTTAAAATTGGAACAGATGCATGCCTGGGTGGCGGAATTGGCATACGCGCATGGCTTAGGACCATGTTCCGAAAGGATTGAGAGTTCGAATCTCTCCCCAGGCACCATTGACAGCAGGCTGGTTTTCACGTAAAATTTTTTAGCAAATGATTATATTAAAAACCACATGAATCGTTTTATTCGAAACATTCTGTTTATTATCGCGATTTTCCTGGTCGTGGCCGGGGCTTTCAGCTTTTTTGAGACCGAGGACAAGGGGGTGCCGGAAGTGTCCATCTCCCAGATAGCGGAAGAGGTCAATGCCGGGCAGGTGGAAAAAATCGAAGTCTCGGACGACAGGTTGCTGGTTTTTTTGAAAGACGGCGCCAAACAGCGGGCCAACAAAGAGCGGGAAGTGGCTTTGAGTGAAACTTTGAACAATTACGGAGTGGAGCCGGCCAAAATCAAAGAAATCAAAATTGAGGTGAAAGAGGGCGGCGCTTCTTCGCTGCTGTTCTCCACCATCCTGCCGTTTTTGGTCCCGTTTTTGCTGATTGCCGCCTTCATCTGGTTTTTGATGAGGCAAGTGCAGGGAAGCAACAACCGCGCCATGTCTTTCGGTCAGTCAGGCGCGAAACTGATGGAGCAGTCCGATCGCAGAAAACGCGTGACGTTTGCCGATGTGGCGGGGATCAAGGAAGCCAAAGAGGAATTGAAAGAGATTGTGGAATTTTTGCGCTACCCGCAAAAATTTTTCTCTCTTGGTGCGCGCATCCCCAAAGGTGTTCTACTGCTCGGTCCTCCCGGAGTGGGTAAAACTTTGGTGGCCCGGGCTGTAGCCGGGGAAGCCAACGTGCCTTTCTTCCATATCTCCGGCTCGGAATTTGTGGAGATGTTTGTAGGGGTGGGGGCCTCCCGCGTGCGGGATTTGTTTAAGAAAGCCAAAAGAAATGCGCCTTGTATTGTCTTCATTGATGAAATTGACGCGGTGGGCCGGCAGCGCGGTGCCGGCTTGGGCGGCTCGCATGACGAGCGCGAGCAGACGTTGAATCAGATTTTGGTGGAGATGGACGGGTTTGAGCAAGATGCCAATGTCATTGTCATTGCCGCCACCAACCGGCCAGATGTTTTGGATCCGGCGCTTTTGCGGCCAGGTCGGTTTGACCGGCAGGTCGTGCTGGACCATCCGGACATTGCCGACCGCGAGGCGATTTTGAAGATCCATACTAAGAACAAGCCTCTATCCAAGGCAGTCAATTTGCGCGTGATCGCCGAACGCACGCCGGGATTTTCCGGCGCGGATTTGGCGAATTTAATGAATGAAGGGGCGATTTTGTCAGCCCGAAAAAACATGCGCGAGGTGGGACAGCTTGAGTTGATCGAGGCGATTGAAAAAGTCATGCTGGGACCTGAGCGCAAAAGCCATCTTTTGTCCAAGAAAGAAAAAGAAATCGCGGCCTGGCATGAAGCCGGGCATGCCTTGGTGGCCACGGTCATGCCGCACGCTGATCCGGTGCATAAAGTTTCCATCGTCTCCCGCGGCCGCGCGGCCGGCTATACCATGAAACTGCCGACTGAGGACAAAAACTTGCATTCCAAGTCGGAATTTTTGGCAGATTTAGCCGTGTCATTGGGCGGTTATGCCACGGAGAAACTGGTGTTCAATGAATTGACCACGGGGGCATCCAGCGATTTGAAAGTCGCCACGAACCTGGCCAGAAAACTGGTTACGGTCTATGGCATGTCGGAAAATTTAGGGCCCATGACTTTCGGCGAGCACCATGACATGATTTTTTTAGGCCGTGAGATCGCGGAGCAGAAAAATTATTCCGAGAAGGTCGCGGCCAAAATCGACGAAGAGGTGGCCAATTTCATTGACAAGGCCTACAAGCAGGCGCTGGACATCATCAAGAAGTACAAGAAGTATCTGGAATTGATTGCCAAGAAATTGATTGAAGTTGAGACCATTGAACGGGAAGATTTTGAACGTCTGCTGGTGGATGTCATGCCTAAGGAAAAACTGGTCAAGAAAGGTCTGCAAGAATTGGATCGGGGTCTGCCTTCAGTTGTCTCTACTTAAGCGTAAGTATGTTGTCCTATCAAAAAATTTTCAGGCAGGCCTGGGCGGCTACGAAAACTTACCGGTTTTTGTATGTTTACGGCCTTATTTTGTTTCTATCGTTGGCGCTGATATTTTTTTTGACCAACGGCGACGAGAACTCTTTGGCTAACCAAGGGGGGAGTTGGCCGGAAACCTTGTTGCTGTTGGGAATGTTATTTGTTGGTTTCCGGGCCAAGGCCGGCCTAATTGTGGCTAGCAGAGAAATTCTGCTTAAGCGGCAAACCGGCTTTGTTTCGTCCCTTCGGTCCGGCAGAAAATTTGCCGTACGGATTGCAGGAGTGCTGGTGTTGCTGGCTGCAGTTTTGGTGGTGATTGGCATAATTTTATCTCAGCCGGAGTTGACAGAAACCACTCAGTTATTTTTAAGCTTGATCTATGCCGCGATTGGTTTAAATTTGTTTGCTGCGACAGAGCTGGCCTGTTTGTTTGCCGTGTTTTATGATCTAAAACTGAAAGACAGTTTGACATCCGCTTTGAATTTAATTGCCAAATACTGGGCAACTCTGATGATTTTAAGCCTGGTATTGTTTGTGATTCAGGCTGTTCTTCCTGTCTTAGCCGCAGTTGTATTTATCCAGATTTATGGTAATATAATTATGGCAGCGGTGGCCGTATTTTTTTTACTTAGCGCCCCAGTTGCATTGGTGTTTACCCAAGTCTGTTGGGCTTTAGCTTTCCAGGAGCTAGTTCGGGGGATCAAATTGGAAGAGGACAAGCCCATAGAAACGATTTTGCCCGAGATAGCTTCTTAAGAGGGCGGTTAGCTCAATGGTAGAGCGAACGCTTGACGTGCGTTAGGTTATAGGTTCGATCCCTATACCGCCCACCAACAATTAAGCACCAAATCTCAAATTACAAATCCCAAATAAATTCCAATTTTCAAATTCTAAACTTTGGAGCTTGAAATTTGATAATTATTTGTGATTTGATGCTTGTGATTTGGAATTTATAAAACTATGGACTTAGAACAACTCGAAACCAAAATCAACCTACAATTCAAAGACCGCAATCTTCTGCAGTCGGCGCTGACCCACCGCTCTTATCTCAATGAGAACCGTCGCTGGCCCTTGCCTCATAACGAGCGGCTGGAGTTTTTGGGCGATGCGGTTTTGGAATTAATCACCACCGAGCATTTGTACCGCAAATTTCCCAATCCCGAGGGGGAGTTGACCAATCTCCGTTCGGCGCTGGTTAATTACAAAATGCTTTCGGACATCGCCTCCGAGCTGGAGTTGGAGCGGCATATTTTGCTGTCCAGGGGCGAGGCTAAGGACACGGGCCGGGCCCGGCAAGTGATTTTAGCTAACGCCTTGGAAGCGCTTATTGGCGCTATCTATTTGGATAGCGGGTTTGCCTCGGCCAAAATTTTCGTGGACAGTTTTGTCTTAAACAAGCTTTCCGCAGTAGTCTCGTCCGGCAAGGTTTTGGATCCCAAGAGCAAGTTTCAGGAGCTGACGCAGGAAAAAATCGGGGTCACGCCGCATTACAAAGTTTTGAACGAATGGGGTCCGGACCACAACAAGCAGTTTGAGGTCGGGGTGTTTGTGGGGGAGAAGCAAGTGGCCACCGGCACAGGGCCGTCCAAACAAGAAGCGGAAATAGCGGCCGCGGAGAATGGCCTCAAGGTTAGTGACTTCTAAAAATTTTCAATTATCAAATATCAATTACCAAGTAATTTTCAAACATCAATTTTCAATTGTAAATTGGCCCATTGATTATTAATTGTAAATTGATAACTGTAAATTGACCATTATTTATGTACTTAAAAAGATTGGAAATTCATGGGTTCAAATCCTTTGCGCAGAAAACTGTGCTTGATTTTGATCCGGGATTGACCGCAGTTGTCGGCCCCAACGGCAGCGGCAAGTCCAATGTTGCCGACGGCATCCGCTGGGTCATGGGCGAGCAGTCGCTGAAGCTATTGCGCGGGAAGAAATCTGAAGACGTGATTTTTGCCGGGAGCGACAAGAAAGCCAAACATTCCATGGCCGAAGTCTCCCTGCACTTCGACAATAAGGACCGGAAATTTCCATTTGATTATTCCGAGGTCGCGATTACAAGAAGACTTTACCGCGACGGCGAGTCGGAATATCTTATCAACAACAACAAAGTCAGGCTTTTGGATGTCGTGGACGCCTTGTTTCGCTCCGGTTTCGGCGCGACCAACTATGCGGTCATTGGCCAGGGCACGATTGACCAGATGGTGGTGTCCGGGCCATCCGAAATCAAAAATTTAATCGAAGAGGCCTCTGGCGTCAAGCCGTATTACCTCAAAAAAGAAAAAACTTTACGGCGGCTGGCCTTAACTTCGGAAAATCTGACCCAGGTCGACCAACTCATTAAAGAAATCGAGCCGAGGCTGAGGTCGCTAAGAAGGCAGGCCAAGCGCATGGAAGAGCGGGAGGGGGCGGCAAATGAGCTTGCTTCTTTACAGCTGCAATTTTTTGGCCGCGAGCTTTATTTGTTGGAGACTGAGCTTAGCGCGGCGGGCGAGAAACAGGGATTGAAATCCGCTTTGGTGAAAAACCTGGAATCGGAAATCTTGGCTTTCCAGAACACTTGGGAGAAGGAAGAGCGGCAAAGCGAACAAACGGATAATTTTTTGGATGAACTGGATAAAAAGTTGGCAGGGCTCGAGGAGCGGCGGTTGAGTGTGGCCGAAAGATTGGCGGAGGTGAAAGGTAAACTGAAAGTTGAACTGCCGGCGACTAAAAATTTTTCCGAGTTTAGGAGCAAGTTTGAAGCGCTGTTGGATTTACTTCGCGCTGACAACATCGAGGAAATCAAACACAAGCTTAAAGAACTGGTTGTTTTTTACGAGTCCCGCTCATCTTGGATGAGCGAGGCTCGCCCCGGTGAAACCGGGGCGGCAAAAAACGAAGAACTGACCAAACAAAAGACCGATTTAAGCCAGGAACTCGAGCGGACAGTGGCGGAAATGAATCAGCAGCGGATGCTTCGGAACAAGCTGGTCGCCGAAGGCAAGCAGAAAAAGAACTTCTTATCCGAGGAAGAGAAAAAATTTCGGCTGAAGAATGTCGAACTTAATCGAGTCAAGGACGAACTCAATGCGATATTGGTGGAAAAGGCCAGGCTGGACACGCGCCTGGAGAATCTTAACAAGGAAGCTAGAGAAGCGCTGACTCAACGCTTCGAGAAGATCTCAGAGCATAAAGCCGCGTCCATCCCTGCGGACCTGGTTAATAGAATTTCCAAACTCAAGCACCAGCTGGAGCTGACCGGCGGCGTGGACGAGCAGGTCTTGAATGAATACCGCGAGACGGAGGAGCGCTATAATTATCTGACCAGCCAGCACAAGGATTTAACTGCGGCTGTTTCGGATTTGCACCAGGTGCTTGCGGAACTCGATTTGGTGATCAAGCAGCAGTTTGATGAAGCTTTCAGCCGGATTTCCGAGCGGTTTTCCGAATATTTCCGGATTTTGTTTAATGGCGGCCGAGCCAACATGAGTCTGTTGCGTGAAGATATTGTTGACGAGGGAGAAGAAACCGAAGAAGAAATAGGAGAGCTGCCGATAAAAACCCACAAGGAAATCACGGGCATAGAAATCAGGGCGACCCCGCCAGGGAAAAAACTTACCACTATTCAGGCTTTGTCCGGCGGCGAACGGGCACTAACCGCGATCGCCTTGCTCTGCGCGCTTTTGGCCTCTTATCCTTCCCCGTTTGTGGTTCTGGATGAAGTGGATGCGGCTTTGGACGAAGCCAACTCTATCCGGTTTGCCAAAATTTTGGGCACACTGGCGCACCAGACGCAATTTGTCACCATAACTCATAATCGCGAAACTATGCGGCAGGCCCATACCTTATACGGAGTGACCATGGATGACCACGGGGTGTCGAAAGTGCTGTCAATTAAACTGGAGAAAGCGGAGGCAATCGCAGAGTAGAGGCAGAGGGTTAGCGGCAGTGCCACGCGTATCGGTAAACGTTATGCGACAGCGTGACGTAAAACGCCGCCGCTAAACGATACGCGCTGCGCCGACGAATAACGTATAACCAAATGTTTACAGATATCATTCTCACCCTCACCAACTTCATCACCCAGACGATCTCCAACCTCGGCTATACCGGTGTGGCTTTGCTTATGGCCATTGAATCCGCGGCCATTCCGCTACCGAGCGAAATTATCATGCCATTTAGCGGCTTTTTGGTTGAAGGCGGGAGATTCACCTTACTCGGTTTGGCCTTGGCCGGAGCAGTCGGTTCGGTCATCGGCTCCATGGTCACTTACGCGCTAGGCTACTACGGCGGCCGGCCTCTGATTTTGAAATACGGCCGCTATGTGCTCATTTTCTCGCACGATTTGGAATTGACCGAGAAATTTTTCCAAAAATTTGGCAAATTTTCGGTCTTTATAGGCCGGCTGCTGCCCGTGGTACGCACATTTATTTCCATTCCGGCCGGCATTGGCAAAGTGCCGATTTGGCCATTTGTGTTTTACGCATTTTTAGGCTCATTTATCTGGTCATATTTCCTGGCCTGGTTGGGATTTAAGCTAGGCGAAAATTGGCAGACACTTGAAAGTTATTTCCGGCGTTTCGACGCGGTTGTAGTTATTGTTATCGTTATAGTTATTGCTTGGTGGATAAGAAGGCATTTAAAAAACCGTTTGAAATAAAAAAAAAGCCCCGCCCGCCTGTCGGTAGGTAGGCATAAGCAGGGTTAGAGCTGACCAGTGGCCCAGGTTTTGAACCTGTCAAGTTTAGTCAGCGTCGCCGGGACAATGAGCAGCGATGCCATGAACCATGGCCGTTGCATCGCATCACCATATGCGTTATGGGCGTAATAGTACCCGAACACATACAGGGTTCCCAACAGGCATAGCGGCAGCGTGATGGCCGCAAAGCGTTGCAGCGAGGATTGTCGCCCGTGCTTGATCCGGTATAACCATTCTCCGACAACAAGCATGGCGATTCCAAGCAGGAATCGAGAGAAGTGATCGCTCTCGAGCGCCCACCCGAGAATAATGCCGAAGGCGAATGTGCCGTCGCAGCGGGGGTCAAGGATTTCTTTCCCCCACCTTGTCCCGCACTTGAGCAGGTTGGCAGCCGCGCCGTCCGCAAAGTCAGTGAGCGCAGCTGCGACCATGATCCAGAACGCCCATTCCCATTGTCCGAAATAGGCCAGCGGCGGGATCACCAGGGCGCCTAATACAGCCCTTGAGTATGACAGGCTGTTTGGCAGCCACTTCAGGTCCGTCATATGGGCGTCCTCCTTTTCGCTGAAAGCATACCGGCGCGAAGAGCTCTTGTCAAACCGCGTTTTGGTTGATATACTACGCAAGCACTAATTTCATGTTAACCATTCGACTACAAAGAACAGGGGCCAAAAATCGGGCGGATTTCCGGATTGTTTTAGCGCAGTCCTACCGCGCGGTAGGCAAGAAATTTTTGGAGGTTTTAGGGCATTACAATCCCCGCTCGAAAAATTTCGGCATCAAAGACGAAGAGCGGCTCAAGCACTGGCTGGCCGAGAATGTCAGTTTGTCGCCGACGGTCAGAAATCTCTTGATTGAAAAAAAACTTTTAGAAGGTAAGAAAGTCAAAGCATGGCGGCCGAAGAAGCAAGAAGCGACAGAAACTGCACCAGCTGCAGCCACTCCAGCCTCTGAAGCTAAGACGGTTCCGACCAGCCGAGCTGTCGAAGCTCCAACCGAGGCTTCGCCGAGCGCCGGAGTTGACACGGGCCAATAGTTTCCGCTAAGCTTTTCGTGTAAGCTAGTAGTGGTCGAACTACAGCTTGGCAGAAAGATTTAATAATTTTACTACAATGTCCAGAGAACAAGACCAGGAATTTGTAGAATACGTCGTAAGGGCTTTGGTTGACCATCCAGATGATGTGAAAACCGAGCGCACGGTTGACGAAATGGGGGTACTGATTACCCTTCATCTTCATCCCGAGGATATGGGGCAGGTCATCGGCCGCCAGGGCCAGACCGCCAAGTCCATCCGCACGCTGTTGCGGGTAGTGGGGGCCAAAAGAAAGTCCCGGGTGAACCTCAAGATTCACGAGCCGGAAGGCTCCACGCGGGGTCCCAGGGCCGCGAGAGAACCGCAGCCGATGGATCTCTCCTCCGACATCGACGAATTCAAACTTTAAATCCAAAAAATCCCGCAAGCTGCGGGGTTTTTATTCTATGCAATTCATAATTCTAACACTATTTCCGGAAGCGTTTGAGTCTTATTTTTCCATAAGCCTGATTAAGCGTGCGCTTGCCAAAAAGCTGATCAAAATTAAGCTTGTAAATATCCGCGATTTTGGTATAGGAGTCCACAAAAGCGTTGACGACCGGCCCTACGGCGGCGGAGCCGGAATGGTCATTCGCGCGGACATTATGGATAAGGCATTGACCGCGCTAAGATTAAAGATTAAAGATAAGAGATTAAAGATCGTTTTACTCACTCCGCAGGGAAAACCGTTTAATCA
>MFEL01000003.1 GCA_001777575.1 Candidatus Doudnabacteria bacterium RIFCSPHIGHO2_01_FULL_46_24 | reverse complement strand
TCTCCCCTTTACTCCCATTATCCCCCTTACTCCCCTTTAACAAAGTCTTCAGGGACTCGGAATTGGCAATCAGGTCAGTCAGCTCTTGAGTTGAAATTTTGTTATCATTATAGTTATCGTTATCGTTATTTTTACTGCCCATTTGGAGCGATTTGGAGTCCTTAGTCGCTCCCAGCACACGCCCCGCCTTCGCTAAAGCTCCGGCGGGCAAGCCCGGAAAACCGCTGCTTGCAACCACTTGGACATCATCATCGCCGAACAAAGTTGCATTGAGCGAATCGCGCGCAGCCAGCAATCTGGTGTCCAAGTTGGTCAGGCTCAACGCCGCGGGAACTACGACAAAAACTGACAGAGATACCAACAATGCCTGCCGCGGATACTTGCCGATGAGCCGGACAAGCTTGCGCGGCTCGACTTTCGCGGTCTCAAGGTCGCGGATGAAATTTTTTCCCATCCTTGCCGCAAAGCCTAACCATTGAAAGTAAGAATCCTGTCCAAGCAATTTAAGATCCCCGATTTCTTGTCCTGATCCTCGCCTCGGGGATGGGAATGAGCGGGCTCTTATAAAATCCCGGATCCCGCCGACGCCAAAGCTTTGGCGGGCTGGCAAGTCCGTGATGGACTTTTTCTGCGCAAAGAATTTATCCACGTCTTTCTGCCTGACCATCCACTGCGTCCCGATTTTTTGCCCCGGGATTTTTCCGACCGCGCACAGCTGCCGCACGCGCTCGCTGGAATACCCGGAAAGTTTAGCCGCTTGTGCAATCGGCAACAGTCCCGGGTCCGGACTGGCAATCATCTCAAACAGGGCTTCAACTTCCACCTGCCAGGAGTTGCCGATCTTGCTGGCCGGCAGAGTTCCGGCAACGCAAAACTGGCGGATGCGCTCCGCTGAATAGCCCGAAAGCCTAGCCGCTTCGCTAATTGGGATAAGCCCGTTCATTTGATTGTGTTTTTGTATTGGAGGGATTTGGAATCCCTAGAAACCCTTGTATTTTTGTGTCTTTTCGCTTGGATTTGGAACAATTTGTTTTGCTCCAAATTCCACTATTTGCCTATATTATAGCAAAATTTCGCGCTCGTGTCAATGATTCTTGGCCGGGATCCTGATTGCCGGCTAGGTATTCACGAAACGCGGCCGGGTCATTGAAGATGAGATTAAACACCACTTCCCCATTCAGGAATGACCAAAAGGCCCAGGCCAAAGCCAAGGTTAAAATCGCCGCCACGGCTAAATCCCAAATTTTTCTAGCCTGCAGGCTCATGCCGCCTCTTTCTTTGCTGCATACTTTTTTGACAAATTCTCAAAACCGCCAGCATCAATTGCTGTTCTGATCCGCTCCATGAGGTTGAGATAAAACCGCAGGTTGTGCATGGTGGCCAGGCGGATGCCCAACGGCTCTTGCGAGGCGAACAAGTGGCGGATGTAGGCGCGGGTGTAATTGCCGCAGCCGTAACAGGGACAGGCATTGTCAACTGGTATGAAGTCTTCTTTGAACTTTTCGTTGTCAATATTGATGGTGAAATAACCGCTCCCCTCCTGCGGCTTGAGATTGATGTAAAATTTGCCGTGCCGCGCTTCACGCGTGGGGATGACGCAGTCAAAACTGTCACAACCCAGCGCCACCGCTTGGACGATTTGTTCCGGGGTGCCCACACCCAAAAGATGCTTGGGTTTTTCTTCTTCCAAAAAGGGTTGAGTATTTTCTATGGCTTTGAACATTTCTTCTGACGGCTCCCCCACCGCCACGCCGCCAATGCAGTAGCCGGCAAAGCCGAGCTTATAGATCTCTTCGGCGGATTGTTTTCTTAAATCCTTAAAGGTTGACCCCTGGGTAATGCCCCAAAGCTGCTGCGCAGCATATCCCTTTCCATCCCCGCTGAGTGTTTCGCCGAGTTGAGCGGGGATCTTACCAAGATCCCGGATCCCGCCGACGCCAAAGCTTTGGCCGGCTGGCAAGTCTGGGATGGACCGAGAGGAGAGTTTTCGGTGCTCATGAATAGCCCGTTTTGCCCATTCCGTGGTCCGCTTTACCGATTGTTCAGCCTGTTTTTTCGTGGCTGGAAAACCCGGAAATTCATCCAGGACCAGCGCGATATCAGATCCTAAATTTGCCTGAATTTGTACAGAGGCTTCCGGAGTTAAAATATGAGTTGATCCGTCCAGGTCCGATTGAAACTTCACGCCAGCATCCGCGATCTTAACCATCTTGCCCAAAGAAAAAACCTGGAACCCGCCGGAATCGGTGAAGATAGCGCCTTTCCAGTTCATAAAATTGTGCAAGCCCCCGGCCTTGGCAATCAAAGCATCTCCCGGCCGCTGCCAAAGATGATAGGTGTTGGCCAAAATCATTTCCGCGCCCCAGAACTTCAGCTCCTCGGCGGCGATGGATTTAATAGCGCCCTTGGTGCCGATGGGCAAAAACACCGGCGTGTGAACTTCGCCGTGAGCAGTACGGATGATGCCCCTCCGAGCTTTCGTCTTTGAATCTTTTTTCGCGACTGTAAACATGCTTCTTGATTATACAAGATTTCGATAGAAAAAGCATTGACCCCGTTAGAAGCGTTTACACAAATTTTACGCAACTGACAAATTACTTTTATAACTATTCAAATCCTTATTGCGACTAAATAAATCTAGTTTTTTGTTTCTAACGGGATTGACATATTTAATCGCTTGTGATATCATTTACAGACCGACAGCAATGCGGTCGAGTTGTCGTCCTTATCCTTAAACAAGAAAGGAACAACAAACATGTCAGATGATGTAAAACAGCCTGCGGCTCCTGCTCCTAATGCTCCGGCAGAAGGTGACCAGGGTCAGCAAAGCTAATAAGTTTTGAAAATATAAACCCCGTCGCTTGCGAGCGGCGGGGTTTTATTATCCATTTTACTATTCCAAATAGTGCCAGATGAAGAAGCCAACCAAAACGGCTGAGCCGACCAAACCAAGCCAGAACAGATGGTAAACCGCGCGTTTAACTTTGCCGCCGCTAACTCCACCCGAGACCGAATAACAATAAGCGAACACGACGACGTAGACCAGCATGGTTAAGTAACTTTTACTCGTCCAGTGATGCCCGCTTAACGACTTTAGCCAATCTTTCAATGGCGGCGCAAGCTCGGCCCAAATGGTGACTATGACAGCAAACAATAAGGCGGCTTGAGTCCCTATAATGGAAGAATAAATTAAGCGCAATCTGTTCATTAACCCCACCTCGCGGCTGAGGAGATGATGAATCCCATCAAACCGATTAATAACGACAGTCCGGCAGTCAGGCCGACCAAAAACATCAACGGTTTTTTTAAGCCGTTATTTTTCAATTCCTCCATGGAGAGAAAGGAAAGAAACAGAATCGTCAACGCCAAAGGTAAAATGAACAAAAAGATATGCTCTTTGGATTCCATGACAACGGCATGCGCCCAAGGAACGGCGCTTTTCAAAATCACAGGCTTAACTAACGAGCCGTAGAATTTCACATAATAATATCCGCCAACAAACCAGCTTAACCCAAAACTCCCGGCGGCGAAAACAGCCACCCATTTCAGGCGCTTGCTGCTCCCCACTCCAGCCACCAGCTCGCCCAAATGCCAGAGCAAAAGGTCAATACCGACAATGGCAAATCCCAGGTGAAGCCCCACCAGAACGGGTTTATTGCTCAATAAATCTGTGAGAATCATTTCTTAAATTATACCACATAATCCCAGCCTGGCTGCCACGACGCGGTATGCCGCCAGTCATCCGCAAACGCCTGCTCCCATGTCTTGCTTTTGATTAAAACGTCCAAGGATAATTGCGGTGCTTTGTGAGAAACAACGACAACGGATTTGCCCGCGTAATTTTTTCGCAAAAATCTCAAAAACTCACCCACTCTTTTCTTGACGTCCTCATAACTCTCGCCCTCGGGAAAGCGTTGGTAAATATTGTTGGTTTGCATCTGCTCGACAATTGTCGAGGGTTGCCCATTGTATTTGCCGTAATTGCACTCGCGCAGTCTCTGGTCAGTTTGAATGGGCATAGATCCTTCGAAAACAAGGTGTGCGGTTTCTTGGGCACGCTTCAAGTCCGAGCAAAACACCGCGTCGAATTTTTTTTGGGCAATAAGTTCCTTTAACCTCCGTGATTGGGCAACACCCAGCTTGGATAGTGAAGGATCTGACCAGCCTGACGAAATCCCCTTTTCATTGTCCAAAGTCGAACCATGAACGAAATATGTGATATGTACTGCCATACGCTTGAATATTTTAATCCACAATCGTCGCCGCCAGCGTTTGAGCCAGCCCCACAAGGTCAGCCGGACCCCCAGGAATCCCAGCCCGATGAAAATCAGCCAAGAACCGGGAGTGAGCGGTGTAATCAGCGCCAGCACACCGGCAATGATCAATCCAATTCCAACAACCTTTTTGACTTTAGGGGTCATAGGCTAATCATACAAGGCTAGGATCGCGTCGAAGTTATCGTTCGGAGAGGCTTTGTTGCGCTTGATCGCTCCGCACTTAAGGCAGCGGTATTCGATGACATACTCCCTGGCTTTCGCTGTAACCCCAACGGGCTCCATCATGTCCTGACAAAGATTACCGCGGTCACCGGGGTTTAGGTCAACGTGTTTGCTCCACAAACAGTTGGGGCAATGGTTGGTGTAGCCCGTACCAGACACGCTGGTTGAGCAATGCTCACAAACGAAGTCCTCCTTCGTCCGCTGGAATTTCTTTGGCTCCATATCAAAACATTGGGCGGTAATCCTTGGTGTCAATCTGGTCGTTGTAATTGAATTTCCACTCAGCCTTGGCGGTTTTGGCTTCCGGCACGTCCTGACCTGGCCCGAATGGCCTTTTCCCAGCCACTGTCATAGCCAAAATAATAACCCACAGCCGCACCCGCAACAAATCCGAAAGCTAAAACCATCAATACATTTTTAATCATGCTCTTAATTTAACTATGGACTTAATTCTATAGAAAAATTGATAGCCTGTCCATTGCTGATGTTTTCCTTCTTTCGCACCTCTGCTTTAAGCGGCAGAATATATGCTCCAGCTTTTTTGTCGAAAAAAATTGATGTTTTCCAGGTTGTCTTTCCAATAATTACCATAACCGGCAGCGAACTCCATCCTCGGTGCATATCGCCAAACAATTGCTTGATTTTGTCCGATTGGTTTTTGGGCAAAGTCACCATGTGCCAAGGCGCAACTCCGGGATACAGCCAAACCTTCGCTTTGAGTTTATAAATCGTTTGAATCATGAACTATTCGCCGCGCCTGCTTGTCCACCAGTCCTTTATAATCGGCAAGGAAAACGTTGAAAGCAAATATCCAACCGCGGGCACAAAGGCTTTAAGCCAAGGATACGAATCATTGATCCACACCAGCCAAATGCCGGCCACGACATAAGTCACCGCGGCAATAAACAGTCGACGCGTCCAGCTTATCTCCCAGGCCTTGTCCGCCTCGACTTTGTGGTTTCGTTCTTTTATCAGTTCAATTTCTTTTTCTATGTCCATAGATATTCTCACATTCTCAAGAATGTTGGAATGTTTTGAACCCGGCCGACTTGGCCGGATTCGAGCCTTACCTTTATCCCATGCGGATGAAAATCGGAATTGGTTAAAATTTCCGCCACAATCTCACGGGTCAAAACGCCAGTTGCCTGATCATCCTTAAGCACCACCTCAACTTCCATTCCAATTTGTATATCTTCCCTATTCTGCCCGTTCATATGCAATAATCGCTTTGTTTGCCCACTTGGCCATCTCCGCCTGGGAGATTTTTCAAAACCGTCTCCTGATCGCTTGGCAAATAATCCAGCCAGCAAATGCCGTGGAAAGACAAATAGCTAAACCAACCATGCTTGCTTCTATAATCAGCATTTTTTGATGCCTCATTTTCTTGTCGTAAATCATACACTCCCCAGTCCACAAACACATTGCCAGGAAGCCCCACATCCGTGGCTATTAAGTCTCCTTTTTTTAGCTCCAAACGTTCTGTTCGATGGTCCCGCGAATCTCCTTCCTTGGGTTGCGGAAACTTGTCAGCCAATTCTTGCATTTGCGGAGTCAATTTATATAAATGCCCGAGCCGATACATGATCCCGCAAGAATTTATAAAATCAAAGACATATTGCAGTTGACCGCCAACCAGGTACCTCGAGCCTCTGAATACATAAGCGTCAAACGGAGCGCGGACATCAACTTGCGTGCTGGTCTGCTTATCAAATCTGAATCCGCCGTGGACGCGGTAACCGCCATCCTCGCCTCGATATTGGCCAGGGTAAAGGACTGAAGTAACTTTGTCTACACCCACTGGACTCTCAAACTCAAGCGTTGGACATTCCGGCGACGCGCTTGAGGATGCCCATTTGTTACCTTCGTCGTAGTCCCACGTCACAAGGCTCGTCTTTCCAGAGATCGCCTGCTGTATTTTCTCAATCGGCGCTGGTTTTTTATCACTTGGAAACAAGACAAATGCCGCCGCGAGCAGAAACAGGGCTACAATAATAACGCTTTTCTTCATAAATTAAGTTTACCATAAAACAAAAACCGCCGTCTCGTTAATGACAAATGAGTTGCCTGTCCTTGCGAATATTGATAAACTAACAGCAACAAAACCGGGTTCGTATCAACATAAAACCGCTTAAACGCAGGAGGAAACAATCGATGCAAGTGCAACCCACGCAGCAAGGGGACATCGCGTCCCGCACCACGTCCGAGGCCGTCATCCCGTCGGTTCGCGGCGAGTTCTACAACTACACCGCCGTGTTCACACCGGCGCGGCCCCTGGCGTACCTGATGAAGTGCAAGGCCAACAAGGATCGACCGCTTCACTTCGCCGAGGATCACGTCGACGAGCTCGATCTCGTTGTCGTCTTCGAAAACAGTGTCCGGCTCCTCTCGCCGAACACGCCCCCTGCGATCGAGCTGCTCGGCGATCTCGTGACGCGCGAGAATCTGAGAAACACATGGATCGCACCCGTGGAGATCACGCCCGAGGTGTTCAACCTGATCCGGCAGCAGAAAGACCGGGCGGCACTCAAGCTGATCTGCCGCGCATCAGCATCAATCAGCCGAGCCAGCTATGCCTTGCTCCAGCAAGGCGTGATCGTCGCGGTGAGCACGGAATCTCGAAAGTACGGCCTGCTGCACGTCAAGGAAGTCTCGCCGGCGTCGGTCAAAATCGACGCCTGCCACATCCTGCTGTAACGACAGCGTCGACCGAGTACGACCAGCCGCCAGGGCCTTCCCTCTGGCGGCGTTTTCTTTATATATTTTTCAGTGCCCCTTGATAATTCTTAGTTTCTCCGGGCGCGACAACTGCTTCATTCTGTTTTCTGCTCGGGAAGCCGTAGATCGATTGCGGAATTTCTTGGAATATACGAGTTTTACTGGCCTCCGGCCAATTAAATATTTCGCCGCCAGCTTGCCCAAATTATGCTCCTGCACTCTCCGCAGTAAATTTGCGGTAATGCCCGTATAGAGCGTCCTATCAGCACATTTAACAATATATAAATAATACACGTGCTTGTTCTCCTATTCGCGCGAATTAGAGAGTGCTTAGGATTGACTTTACGAAAGATTTTTGATCAGAAGCCAAGCTATAAAAAACCGAAAGCCCGCGTTGTTCTCTCTGGACAAGGTCAACTTTGTCCAAAATCGCCAAATGCTTAGACGTTGCTTTGAAAGATAGTTTAATGGCCAAAGCCACATCCCCGACCGAAGCCTCGCGGTATTCTTTGAGGAACTTCAAAATTGCGAGCCGGCGGCGGTTGGCTAAGGCTTTCAGAATCCGTTCCGTTTCTTTCATAAAAATATTATATACTTATTCTCCTATTCGCGCGAATTAGACCTCGTCAGGTAAAGGGTCAACCTTGGTTGACCCTTTAAATTGCCTTATAAATTACGTATTTTCCACGCTGACCGACTTGCCCCGCCAATTTATCTTTATATTGCCTATTCTTTTTCTTTAACCATTTCTCGTGTTTTCTAGCTTCAATATAATTAGCATGGGGTTTTGTAAAAACTAATTCCCAAGGCATAAAATCCTTTGTATAGAATACTTTCCCGCTATTGTGAATATTAATCCTTTCGACCGGATCTTTAGAAATTCCGCAGTAATATGATCTATTTTTTAAGCTTCTAAGTAAATATGTATAAACCATAGGAATAAATTGGCGGGGTAAACCGTTTCCAAAACCTTCTGTATATGTTCCTGTTTGATTCTAATCTGTTCGGGATTGATCGCCTTGTCATCCTGAACTTGTTTCAGGATCTGTCTTCTTCCAACCAAATACCCCACCACAAGCCCAACCGCAACCAACAGAATTTCTTTCATAAGTTTATTTCCCCTTGCTTAAGTTTACCACAAAACAAAAAACGCCGTTTCGTCAACGGCCGCTTATATACTTATTCACTTCAAATAATTTTCAATGGCTTCATAAGTCTGCGAAAAATCATAAATATCGTTGTGTCCTGCACCCGTAATTTCTACAAACTGTTTTTGGCCGGCTTTAATGCCCTGATAAAATCTCCGGCCAAACTCAACTGGGATAATATCATCTTCAGCTCCGTGGATAAATAAAACATTTTCAGCTTCTGCTAGCCATTCTTCCGCGGGAAATTTATCACGCAGTAATAACTTCACCTGGTACACCTTGTAATGGTACGCGGCCAGGTCGGATAAATTGTTGAACGCAGCAATCAGCAGGAGCTTGTCAACTTTGGCGGTAGCCGCGTGATATGAGGCCAGGGCAGTGCCCAAACTTTCGCCCAAAACCGCCACTGAAGTTGGCTTGAATTGTCCTAGATAATCAATCACTGCATCCACATTTTTCACAAGTTTTTCGTGGCTGGGCTCAAGGTTGTCGTTTGAGTAGCCGGCGTATTCGACAAAGATGTAAGAATATCCCAGTTTTTCAAATTCCAATTTCAGATAAGACCGGTCGCAGGCAGAACCGGCATTGCCGTGGTACATGACAATCCAACGGTCGGTTTTTTGTTTAACATACATCCGGGTGCCCTGCCAGTTGACTTTTTCGGCGTCCTCAAATCCGGGACAATCATAAAAATCCTGGTTAGTGGGAAAATAGATGTACTTGTTTTGCATAAAAAATAAAATCAAACCCAGGCCAAAATAAGTTAAAATCGCTGTTCTTAAAATCAAAAATGTCCAATGCTTCATCGGGGTTTGGCTTAAGGCGACTTGGGTTTCATCCTTACATTCTCTCTCCAGAGGCGGGCGGGCAAGAATATCGGAATGTTTCAACGCGCCGGTCGAGTGCCTGCCCGCCTCTGGCGGGGCGTGTTGGAACCCCTTATTTTACGCGGTAATGCGTGTGATGGCCGGTGCGGCCCTTTTGTTCAACTTTACCCATACGCTCCAGTTCGTCCATATACCGCACGGCTGTGCGGCTGGATACCCTCAAAGCTTGCCGGACTTCAAAGTTGGACAGCTCTGGCCTGCCTGCAAACAAATTCAAAACCTTGTCCAAATTCTGCTGTTTAGCAACCGTCCGATGCACGGCAGTCAGGCAAATCCCGGCAAATTCGTCAGTAGCACTTGTCCCATGCTTCTTGGCCTCCCTGCGCGCGTAAATAGCCAACCCCGCAACCGCCGCGGCCAGAATGATTATGATGGAGATTAGAATGGAGATCATTGGGTTATTTTAGCATTTAAACGTCATCCTTACATTCTCCCGCCTACGCCAAGGCTTCTGCCTTCGTTGAAACTACGGCAGACAAGTCGGCGGGCAGGCAAGTTTGTAAGGATGTATTATTGTGTGTGCTGGAATGATTGAAGAAACTGGACGAAAGTTCTGCCATAGGGCGACAGCGTATGTTCCACAAACTTACCACGGTATTTTTTGTTGATCAGCCCGGCCTGATACAGTCGTCTGGTATGTTCGCCTATGGTTTTTTCATTAGCCTTGAGCGCCTCAACAATATCCTCAAGCGTTATGGCTTTGTACCTGGCAATCAAAAGCAGTATTTCAATGCGATAATGATTGGAAATTCCCTTAAGATGCCGCTCCATTTGTTTTGCTGTTTTTAACTTATACATGTTTACATTATACACAACATACCAACATTCTCAAGTATTTAAGGATGTTGTTTTAGTGGGTAACCCCACAACCGCCACGGCCAGAAAAATAATTATGGAAATTAGAATTGCAGTCATGAGATTATTCTATAACATTCTCATATTCTCAAGAATATTGGAATGTTTAAATGTCCGGTTACTTGTGTGACTTGCCAAATCGATACTTGGCAAAAATAATGCCAATCAGAAACCCTGCAGCAACCAACAAAAAATCTCTCATAGATTTTATTTAATTAATTTCCATTTATTCTGATATTTTTCCATCTGTTTTATCATTTGCAAATCTCTCTTCTGTATACGAGGTATAGCCTTCCTATCGCTCAGGATAATCCTATGAGTCGAACTGCTAAACCGAGCATGAGTATTCCGAAGCTTCTGTCGTTTTTGCCAGAGATAATCCTTAGGGAAAATATAAAAATCGTGTTTATGAAATATCTTATGAATTTTAACGAAGATCAAAAAGTCGAAATAGCAAAAATCGCCCTTTAACAATCCACGCTTCGGATGACTAAACGTTCTGTTCGAGTGCTCTTTAATTTTACACGGCTTAACATTTAAAGCAACTCCATACCAATTACCGAATCCTTCATCTTTCAATCTGGAGGTTTTAATTTCCACATTCAAATTCCTACGCTTTTTTTCCATTACAATATCGGCACGCGATTGGCCCTTCCCAAGGATTATATTAAACCCTTGCCACCCGAAATGACTTTTAAGTTGCTTCCAGGCCAGTAATTCGCCGTAAAAACCGACTATGTCAGGCGTGGCTCGTCGATCAAGACGGCCTAAATCCAAGTTAAGTTTCTCAATATCTGCAATAGCGCGTTTAATATCTTTTACATTTACTTTATTCATATTAGTTACCGAGGGAATTATCTTATAACTATTTTTGTAAGTACTTACCAAGAATCCTCTGTTTTATTTTTTCTTGTTCTTTTTTGTTTAATTTGCTTGCGTAATTCATTATCCTATTATCTTTGAAAGCTCTGAGATAACAACTTAAGTAAATGCTGGGGTTGATAATTAAATCTTTATTATTTATTTTATAGCCTTTCTCCATATGATAATCATAATCGAAATTATGACCACTTGAACTTAAAAATTGATGGGCCAGTATGTTACGCCAATCATGAATTGGCTTAGCAATTTTAGAAAATTCCCTATCAGGTTGTTCCTCATCTAAGAATTTCTCTAAAAACATCTGGTAACCAACTTGGCCATGCAAGCCCCAAAGAGCTTCTGATATAGTAAGCGCCGCCGCATGGATTCCCATAAATAACAGTCCTGTTTGTTTGTTTTCTGCAGTAATAGATAATTCATTATTGAAAAATTTATCTATTGAGTATATGAGAAGTGAAATCGAAAACATCGGTGGACCATTCAGTACCTCAGAAATAATATATTCTGTTTCTCTGTGCGCTCTATTCTTCATCACTATTTAATAATAACTCTCCCGCGAATGCTTTGTGGAGAATGGATTGCTTGAGATCTTTCAAATCTTTTTCAGTTTCGGA
>MFEL01000002.1 GCA_001777575.1 Candidatus Doudnabacteria bacterium RIFCSPHIGHO2_01_FULL_46_24 | reverse complement strand
GCTTAGTCCCTGGCGTGGTTGGTAAATTCGAATCAACGGTCAATGAAAGTTTTTCTGGTGGGCTTTTAGAATACCCGCAATATACCCGACCCGAAAACTATAAGGGCATGAAAGTGCCAAAAGTATTGCTTTCCGGCAACCACGCCAAGATTTCGGAATGGCGCAAAAAAGAAGCTCTTAAGCGTACCAAACAGCGCCGCCCTGATTTGCTTAAATAATCCCTAACTATTCCCGCGGAAGCGGGGATCTTTGTATTTAAAAAGTGACGAAAAACTTGACACTATTTAGAGTGAGGTATAGTATGATGTCCTGGAATGAGCCAGGTAAAGGAGGAAGTATGGCTAAAAAGCATAAAAGCGAGGTTGGGTTTGAGATACTGCCCGACGGCAGCAGCAGAGGCAAAACTCACTTCTGGAAATTCGTCGACAAACAGACGAGAACGGAAGGATTGAACTTGGCTTTTGTTGAGGAGCAAATCTGCAAGTTATTGGAAGAGATTGTAAAAAGAGACGGAATTGTGGCGTTTTATGCAGAGGAGCCAGTTGCCTGGTTCCAAAACCTTGCAGAAAATATAAAGGGAGAGGATATACAGAAACTCGCTGAGATTCTGTGTTGCGATCCCAAAGTGCTGGAACCAATTCTAGTCGCAAGCAGGAAACAAATCAACAAGCAACTCAAAAAAGCAGGGATTGATCCGGCGCGGGAGGCACTCTTAGCCTGGGCAGGTTTCTGACCAAATCCGCAGCCTTGATGTCGCAAGGCTGCTTTTCTTTTTGGCCGTTATTTGCGATAATTCACTTATGACTGACAGAAAAATTGTCACTCAACTGATTAAGTTTGGATTTACCGTGCCACAGGCCAAACTATATCTAGCTGGTTTAAAATTGGGTCCAGAACTCATGGCGCGGCTTTCACGCCAGTCCAGTGTCAGACGCACCACAGCTTATTACATAATGAAAGAGCTAATGCGCCGAGGATTTTTTTCTATGCGTAAAGTTGGTAAGAGGAGTTATTATATTGCTACTAATGGAAAAGAACTGTTTAAGATGATCCGGCGTCGAGAGAAATTGATAAAGAAATTATTACCCTTGTTGAATAAGCTAAAGTAGTGTCAAAGATGCCCTTTGACATATAACCCTAGGTTTGGATAGAATGTAGATATGAACTCAAGAGATTACAAGCCTAATTATGGTGGTGGACATTTTCACGTCTATAATAGGGGAGTAAACAAGTTACCGATTTTTTTAGACGATCAGGACTATCAAAATTTTTTGTATCGCGCACGAGTGCTACTCGGTAAAGTGCCGCCACCTAAACGCACTGCAAAGGGAGGCATCCGTTTGCGGGTTTTACCTCATGGTCTCGTCGAGGTCTTAGCCTTTTGTTTGATGCCTAATCATTTTCATTTTTTAATGAAGCAAAATGACGTCAATGGAGTCATGATGCTGATGCATAGGCTGTGCACTTCTTATACTAAGTATTTCAATAAAAAATACGGTCGAGTGGGTCATGTATTCCAAGATGTTTTTAAATCAAAAGACATTACCGAGGATGCGTACCTTACCCAACTTACTGGATATATCCATTTAAACCCTAAGAAAGCGTTTAATTGGAAGTATTCTAGTTTGTCGGTCTATTTAGGCACGTCAAATGATAACATGGTCACATCTGAAATTTTTATGAAAATGCACCAAATTTCAAAGAGTAATTATAAAGCATTTTTAACTAAATACTATAACCCTGAAATATTAAACGCTGCTGATTTAGTCTACGAAGAGTAGTGTCAAAGATGCCCTTTGACATTTGCGTAAACTTATGCTTACATTTATTTCAGACAAAAAAGAACGTTTGGATAAATTTTTGGCCTCAAAAATTTCCAGCGTATCCAGAGGCAAAATTCAAAAAGCCATCAAAGATGGGTTGGTTTTAGTTAATGGCAAGAAAGTAATCGAGCCCGATTTCCAAGTTTCGGAAAGCGATCAGGTCCAGTTGCCGGAATTTAAAAAAGACGAGCTTACAGCTTACAGCTTAGAGCTGAAAATTGTTTATGAGAATGATGATCTGGCGGTGATTGATAAGCCGGCAGGATTAGTTGTGCATCCGGGGGCTGGCAATACCGAAGGCACTTTGGCCAATATCCTAATATCCAAATATCCCAATATCCGTTCTGTCGGCGATCCACACCGGCCGGGGATTATCCATCGGTTGGACGAGGATACCTCCGGTTTGATTTTGGTGGCCAAAAATCAGCAAACTTTGGAATATTTTAAGCGGCAATTTCAGGAGCGGAAAGTCGAAAAAGAATATTTGGCTCTTGTGGAGGGGCATCCTCCTCATGTCCATGGAATTATTAATGCGCCATTGGAAAAAGTGCCTTTGAAGCAGAAGATGAGGGTTGGTAGTGGCAAAGAGGCGGTGACAGAATATTGGGTAAAAGGGATTAATGGGGAAAAGAGGAGTAACAAGGATAATGGGGAGGCTTTACATTTTTCCCTACTTAGGATAAAATTGCACACAGGCCGCACTCATCAGATCCGGGCGCATCTGGCGCACATTGGCCACCCGATTGTCGGCGATGCGGTTTACGGTCACAAGTCGGAACTGATAGATAGACAATTCCTCCACGCCAGTAGGCTAAAATTTCAGCTACAAGATGGCACATGGCTGGAAGTGGAGTCAGAGCTGCCGGAGGATTTGAAAAAAGTTTTAGAAAAATTAGAAATTAACAGCGATTCGAATATGGCGAATTGACACGCGAAAGATGCAAATCCATTTGTGTCATTCTCCAGCCTTCGCTAAAGCTACGGCGGATCCGCCGGAGTCTTGCACGGAGGCGGAGAATGTCCAATTCGTGGCTTCGTATCGCTAATACTTATGCAAATCACAGCATTCAAACAAGAACATCTGAAGACCGACGTGCCTGTTTTGAAACCGGGCTTTGTTGTCCGCGTGCACCAGAAAATCAAGGACATTTCGGCCGAAGGCAAGGAGAAAGAACGAATTCAGATCTTTGAAGGTCAAGTCATCGCCACCAAGGGCGGCAAAGGAATCAACGGCACAGTCATGGTGCGCAAAATTGCCTCCGGAGTTGGCGTGGAGCGGATTTTTCCCATCCATTCCCCGAATATTGAAAAAATCGAAGTGGTCAAAGCCACTCCCGCCAGGAAGGCCAAACTGTATTACACGCGTCAGGGTGGAGAGGTAAAAGTTAGAGAATAGAAAAAAACCGCCGAAAGGCGGTTTTGAATTAGCTAGACGTATACGTAAGCGTATACGCAAACGTAGACGTTAGATTACCTTCAGCACTTTCCAGAAGGCTTCGATGTATTCCGGCCGCTTGTTTTGGTATTTGAGATTTTTTGTAACCAATGCTAAAATAATGGCATGGATCTTGAGGAAGTTAAGCAAAAAATTACTCCTGTGTTAAAACAGTCCGGGATAGAGTACGCTGGGGTTTTTGGCAGCGTGGCAAGAGGGGAAGCGCAGCCGGACAGCGATGTAGATATTTTAGTCAAATTTTCAGGCCCGGTCACTTTTGCGGCCTATATAAACCTGGATGAGGCTTTGCGAAACGCTTTGCGCCGGGATATTGATTTGGTAACCGAGGGAGGTGTGAATAAATTTTTGCGGCCGTATATCGAACGGGATTTTAAGCTAGTCTATGGACAAAGATAAAATTTATGTGGAAGAAATTAAGGAATTTTCCGCCAAGATTGTTGAATTTATGGCCGGAGTTAATTTTGAGCAATTTGTCCAGGATCAGAAATTAAATCTGGCCATTGTAAAATTGATAGAGAATATTGGTGAAGCATCCAAGCGGCTTTCGGAAGAAACGAAGGGCCAATACCCAAAGGTTGACTGGAAAAAATCCATGGCCATGCGGGATAAACTGGTGCATGATTATATGGAAGTTGACCTGGCGATTGTCTACGATGTGGCAATGAACGAAGTTCCGGCATTATTAAGAAACCTGCAAAATTGACAAAACCTTCGGGGAGGGGTAGTATGAGCGTAAGCTATTAATTTTTTTATTCCAAACATCCATGAAGCAAAAAATATTGTGGCTAGTTTTGGGTGCTATAATTGCGCTAGGCGCGCAATGGAGTATAACGAAATATATTAAATACCAAGAGCAAAAAAAGTTTGTTGCCTTTCTTCAGGATTTTGAGAAAACATCCGACAAATCTGGGGCAATAAATAATTACTTATCGACTAAGAAAGGTCTAACACTTGAACTTTCAACGACACATGCCGATTCAAAAGAACGAGAGTGCAGAAGAATTAGAGCTAACATCCGGGGACTTGAACAAATGGAGGCAGATGCGTTCGCGGCCGCTCAAGCAGAATTGGGAGAGGGTGTGAAGTTGGTAGCGATGGAGGCTTTTGAGTCACAAATTGAGTCCGAGATAAATACACAAGAAGAGCGTTGGAGCGGCGCGGGTTGTGAAGATTTAGAATAGTGATGGTAACAAAAGCCGCCGATCCGCCAGCTGGCGGAGGCGGTTTTTTTAGTAATAGCGATAGGTTTTTTCAGAGCGGCGTTCGATGGCTAGGATAAATATCCCTTTTTCTGTTTGCCGGTAAATGATACGCAGGTCGCCTTTGCGAACGCGGAAAATATTTATTTGGCCTTTAAGTTTTTGTAGATCTAATCCCAGAGTCTCGTGCTTTTGCAAACGATGCAGGATATTTTTGATCTGTTGTTTTTCTTTATCGCTAAGTCTATTTAAAGCTTTTTGAACCTTATCCATTTTAGAGAACGTCTGACGTTCTAGAGGCGGCTTAACAGTTGCTTGATATTAACGCCACCTTTTTTTATTTTGGTAAAGTCAATGACTTCTTCCCAGACATTTGGCCCAACCGGCGAGATCTCAAACACCGGCTTGCCGCGCTTAAACACGATAAATTTATGCCCGTTATTGATGTGCTTGATCAGCGTATCAACATTGCTTCGGAATTCTTTTAGGCCCACGATTTTTTGCATAAGGAAAAATTTAAAGTTCAACTTAAGATTAACTTAAGATAAACTTACTGTCAAGGTTAAATCAGTTTCAGCATTTGCCAGAAGGCTTCGATGTATTCCGGCCTTCTGTTCTGATACTTGAGGTAATAGGCATGTTCCCAGAGATCCAGGCCGATTATTGGCGTGTGGCCATGGAGATATGGTGAGTCCTGGTTGGGCATAGCGTGTAAATGTAGCTTGCCCGTTTCATCCCGTGCCAGCCAGGCCCAGCCGGAACCGAACAGTTTGGTTGCGGCATCCGTGAATTGTTTTTTGAACTCCTCGACTGAGCCGAATGTGGCATTGATGTCGCCGATTAATTTTTCGTTTTTTTGATTGACAGGATCGAGCAGTTTCCAAAACAGGGAATGGTTGGCATGTCCGCCGCCGTGGTTTCTGATGGCTGTCCGGTCAGTATCCTCAACTTTTAGCGAATCTAAATTTTTCAAAAGATCTTCTACAGCCATATTTTGTAACTCCGGGTATTTTTCCAAAGCGGCGTTGAGTTTATCAATATAAGCCTGGTGGTGCTTAGTATGGTGGATCTCCATAGTCAAGGCATCAATGTAGGGTTCCAAGGCGTCGTAAGAGTAATTGAGTTTGGGCAATTCATTTTTCATAAGCCTAATCATAAACCAGGTTGACACACTCGTCAATTGTGTTATATTGGAAATGGCCCCGAAAGGGCTGAAACTTAAGAATTCTCAAGTATTATTCGGGATTAGTTGCATCTTTCGCTGAATCAATGAATCTTTTGTCTCAATTCCATCGTAATTTCATAGACCCAAGGATATCCTTGAGGGATTTTTTGGGTTCGTATTGATCTAAAAGACAAAAATCCATAAGATGCAACCGATTACCCAAGATCGGAGATTTAATCATGATCGGCTTATATGTTCTGCTGGCGGCGGCTGCCGGGATTGCTGTGGGCTATCTCGTGCGCAAATTCCAGATCGCGAGCAAGGTCAATTCCATCGAGGCCCGTGTCGCCCGGGTGGAGGAAGAAGCGAAAAATAAAGAGAAAGAAATTTTACTGGAAGCCAAATCCAAGGCTTTGGAATTGGTGGAGAATGCCAAGAAGGGCGAGCAGGAATTCCGAAACCAAATCATCAAGGTCGAAGAGCGCTTGACCAAAAAAGAGGCGGATTTGGAACGCAAGCTTAAAGATGCGGAAAACGCCAAAGAAGATATGGCGGTTCGAAAAACTGAGATCGAAAAGGTCAAAGACGAAATGCGCGAGTTGAAACAGCGGCAACTGGAGCAATTGCACAAAATCAGCGGCTTAAGCGCGGAGGATGCCAAAAAGGTGCTACTTGAAGCCGCGGAGAAAGGATCGAGGGACGAACTGGCCTTACTGACGCGTAAATTGGTGGCGGAGGCTCGAGACGAAGCGAATAAGAAGGCCCGTGAGATTGTGGCTTTGGCTATCCAACGCTGCGCTTCGGAGGTGACCAGCGAACAGACCACGACTACGGTTTCGCTGCCAAATGAGGAAATGAAAGGTCGCATCATCGGCAAGGAAGGCCGCAACATCCGCACCTTTGAGCAGATGCTGGGCGTTGAGGTGATCGTCGACGACACGCCGGACACGGTGGTCATTTCGGGCTTTAATTCGGTCAGAAGGCATATTGCCAAAATCGCTTTGGAGAAATTGATTCAGGACGGCCGGATCCATCCGGCTAAAATTGAAGAGTCCACGGAAAAAGCCAAGCGCGAGATAGCGGAAATGATCAAGGAAGCCGGAGAGGCTGCGGTTTATGAGCTTGGCATCACCAATTTTCCTCCCAAACTGGTTCAGCTCATCGGTCGCTTGAAATTCCGCACCAGCTACGGCCAGAACGTGCTCAAGCACTCGGTGGAGATGGCCAAGCTGGCAGCCCTGATGGCAGAGGAGTTGGGGGCGGACGTGCCCACGGTCAAGCAAGGGGCGCTCTTGCACGACATTGGCAAAGCGTTGGATCAGGATATGGAAGGCACGCACGTGGAGATCGGCAAACAAATCGCCAAGAAATTCAATTTACCCGAAAAAATTGTCAACGCCATTGAAGCCCACCATGGGGACGTGGAATACACTTCCATCGAAGCGGCGATCGTGGATGCGGCTGACAATATTTCGGGCAGCCGGCCAGGGGCGAGGCGCGACACTTACGAAAACTATATACAAAGGCTGCAGGAGCTGGAAACTTTAGCCTCCGGCTTTGAAGGTGTGGATAAAGTCTATGCCATTCAAGCCGGCCGGGAGATTCGAGTGTTCGTATCGCCCGCCAAGATGGATGACTGGGGCGCGACCAAACTTGCCCGCGAAATCGCCAACAAAATTGAACAGGACCTGAAGTATCCCGGTGAGATTCGAGTGATGGTAATCCGAGAGACGAGAGTGATAGAATATGCAAGATAATTAGAGAATTACGGATTGCGGATTAATCCGTAATCCGTTAATTCGCAATAAATAATTAATCAATGCTAAAAATATTGTTCTTCGGGGACATTGCCGGCAGTCCTGGCCGCAAAGCGGTAAAACAAGAATTGCCCAAAATCATGGAGTCAGAACAACCTGATCTTGTCTTGGCTAATGTTGAAAATCTTGCCCATGGCAAGGGAGTGACCGTCAAAACGATAGAGGAGTTGATGCGCGCGGGGATCCAGGGTTTTACCGGCGGCAATCACGTTTTTTCCAAAAAAGAATTTTCAGAACAGGCGCTCAGGAAGTATTCGGAGTTGATCGTCAGACCAGGGAACATCCCTGACACTTATGCCGGCTCAACAGCTGTCAAAATCGAGACTGCCAAAGGGTCGGTGCTGCTGGGTAATTTTTTGGGCCAGGTTTTTATGGATAGGCAATTCCCTGAAGCGGTTTCTTCGCCGTTTAGCGGCGTTGACGAATGGCTTAATAGCCATTCTGAAAAATTCGCCGCCATTGTTGTTGACTTCCACGCTGAAGCGACCAGCGAAAAAATTGCCTTCGGCTATTATCTCGACGGCCGGGTAGCGGCGGTATTGGGCACTCACACGCACATTCCCACTGCGGACGCCAAGGTTTTGTCTCAAGGCACGGCATACATTACTGACGTCGGCATGTGCGGAGCAGCAGGCTCTGTGCTGGGGGTCAAAAAAGAACTGTCGCTTAAGCGGTTTCTAACCGGCGAGCGGGTCGCTTTTGACATCCCGGAAGACGCTTCATCGGCGGAATTAAGTTATGTTATCATTACTATAGACGAGCAATCCGCCAAAGCAATCAGCATTCAGGCGGTGCATAAAATCGTCGGACTAAGATAAAAACCATGCGAGGATTCGTGTTTGAACCCAAAACTAAATTTTTGGACCCTGAAAAAATCGTGTTTCAAACCGGCCTTTCGAAGGGACAAAAAGTCGCCGACCTGGGCGCGGGCAACGGCTTCTATGCCTTCGCTTCCTCCAAAATCGTCGGGGACAGCGGCGAGGTGTTTGTGGTTGATATTTTGGAGGATGCCTTAAGCCACGTATCTTCGGAGGCGAGGCTGAAGGGACTTCGGAACATCAAAACTATTCGAGCGGATTTGGAGCAGTCCGATGCCTGCGACAGCATCGTAGCCGGTAGCATGGATCTGGTGATTTTTGCCAATGTCTTCCATCAGATAAAAAATCCGGAAGAGCTGTTTCGGCAGGCTTACCGCCTGCTTAAATCCGGCGGCAAGGTTTTGGTCGTAGAATGGAACAGTCAACCCAGCCCGTTTGGACCGGATTTCAGCCTTCGCGTGCCGGAGAAGCAAGTTTCGGAGTGGGCCAATAAAAAAGCGTTTAGATTGGTCAGTTCCATTGAGACTGACCGCTATCATTACGGCTTAATTTTTACCAGATAACAGTTAACAAACAACAATTAATATGATAACAGATTATTTTTTTTGGTTCGCTCAACCTTCGACCTACCTGGACAAGTGGGATTTCATTTTCGGATATTTTTTTGCCGCCTTGTTTGTAATCGGACTGGTTCTGTTGATTGCAAAAAGATTCACTAAGCACGAGATTGTGAAGAAACTGCTGGGCAGATTTGCTTCCGAGGAATTGTCCATGGGCCTGATCGGCTTGATCTGGTTTGGGCTGCGGTACGAAAATACCCCGATTTTTGGCAAAAGGTTATGGGCCGGGTTGATCGTCTTGGTGATGTTGGTTTGGGCCTTTTTCGTCTTTAAGTATCTGCTGCTGCGATTCCGCGCGGAAAAAAAAGAATATGATGATTTCCAGATGAAGAGCAAGTATTTACCAGGGAAAAAATGACAGAGCTTGGAAAAATCGCGGAAGATTTGGCGGCTGAACATTACAAGCGGCATGGGTACACAATTTTGGAACGGAATTATTTTCCGAAGTTCGGTAAAAGAATGGGTGAGTTGGATATCGTTTGTTTCAAGAATCAGGATTTGGTGTTTGTTGAGGTTAAGGCCAGGACCTCCAAACGCTTCGGCAGTTCGTTGGAAGCCGTGGATTTTTTTAAGCAGCAGAAGCTAGTCAAAACCGCGAAGTTATACATCCAGCTCCATCCGCAATACGCCAACTATAACCCCAGAATTGACGTCGCCGCCGTAGACATTGACCCAGCCGGAGAGCGCTCCGGCGGGGTTGACAATAAACAAGAACCTGTTATAATATTGACGAATGTAGTCGAGGATTTGAATTAACGAGTATTAAACTCGTTTTATTTTTTAATTCAAATCCCATTCGTATTAATATTCGTGTAAATTAGTGTATATACTATGAACTCAGAATTTGAATCAGCCCTCAATCAATTAGTCGAAGAGAAAGACATCAACAAAGAAGAGCTTCTGAAAATGATCGAAGCGTCGTTAGCTGCGGCCTTCCGCAAAGATTACGGCAAAAAGGACCAAAACATTGTGGTCGAGCTCAACGGGGAAAATTTGTCGACCAAAGTTTTTGACGCCAAGAAAGTCGTGGAGGAAGTCGTGGACCCGATGAAGGAGATGGCCTTGGAAGATGCCAAGAAGCACAAGAAGGGGGCTCAGGTTGGTGATGAGATAAAGATTGACATCACGCCCAAAACCGGGGCTAAGTTCGGCCGGATAGCCGCCCAGACTGCCAAGCAGGTGATTGTCCAGAAAATTCGCGAAGCCGAGCGTAGTGTGATGTTTACGGATTTCAAATCCAAAGAACGACAACTTGTTTCCGGCCTCGTCCAGCGCATCGAAGGGGAGACGATTTTGGTGGATCTGGGCAAGGCGACGGGGGTACTGTTCCCGTCCGAACAAATCAAAGGCGAGAAATATCCGGTCGGCTCGCGGCTGAAAGTTTTGATTTTGCATGTGGAGCCTACGGCCAAAGGTCCCAAGATTACTTTGTCGCGCTCGCATCCTGATGTGGTTAGGCGCTTTTTTGAAATCGAAGTGCCGGAAATTTTCAACGGGATCGTGGAGATTAAGTCGATTGCCAGGGAAGCTGGCAGTCGGACGAAAATCGCCGTTTGGTCCGGGCAGGAAGGGGTTGATCCGATCGGCGCCTGCGTCGGCCAGCGGGGAAGCAGAGTTCAGACTATTATGGGTGAACTCAATGGCGAAAAGATCGACATTATCGCCTGGTCAGAAGATACCGTTAGATTTATCGCCAATGCCCTTTCTCCGGCCAAAATTCTGAATGTTCAGCTTAATGAAGAGGCGAAGGAATCCAAGGTTGGCGTGCTGTCCGACCAACTATCCTTAGCTATCGGCAAGGCCGGCCAGAACGTCCGCCTGGCCGCTCGACTTACGGGATGGAAAATTGATATAGTGGAAGAGCAGATCGGCGGCGAGAAAACAAAGGAAGAAAAGCCGGCAGAATCAGAAGCAGTTGAAGAGACTAAGGCTGTTGATGAAACTAAGCAAGAATGACAAATTACCAATGCCAAATTTCCAATAAAATGTCTAATGTCAAAGTTTTAAATTTTAAAATTTAATCATTTAGCATTTTATTTGACATTGGAAATTAGAAATTTGACATTCATGAAAGAACTCCAAATGCCGCTGATTCCCATGGTCATCGAGAAGTCGCAGTTTGGCGAGCGGGCTTTTGATATTTATTCAAGACTGCTCAAAGAACGGATAATTTTTTTAGGCGAGCCGATTGACGATCATATGGCCAACCTGGCCATTGCCCAGCTGTTGTTTTTGTCTGCCGAAGATCCCAAGAAAGATATTAAGTTATATATCAATTCACCAGGCGGTTCTGTCACCGCGGCTTTGGCGATTTATGACACTATGCAGTATGTGCAGCCGGATGTGGCTACTATTTGTATCGGCCAGGCGGCTTCTGCCGCGGCCGTGCTTTTGACATCCGGGGCTGCGGGAAAAAGAGTATCGCTTCCCAATGCCCGCATGATGCTGCACCAGGTTATGGGCGGAGTGGAAGGGCCAGCTAGGGACGTGGAGATTCAAACCAAGGAAATGGTCCGGATCAAAAACCAGATTAACGACATTTTGGTTAAGCACACCGGACAGAATTTAAAAAAGATCGAGACTGACACAGACCGCGATTTCTTCATGACTCCGGAAGAAGCCAAGGCCTACGGCCTTATCGACAAAGTCATCGTTACGATGTAAGCCTTGACAGCCCATATGGCCGCATGTATAATTCTTTTACCATTAACCTCATAGTTAAAGGAGACATTAAAAACCGAACACCTTTATTCGCCAGAATTTCTTTGATCCCGACGGCTTTACTGGGATATCGAGAAACACGAAAGGCTCGTGTTTTTTACTTGCTCTCCAAGGTTAATGAAGCACTTTAACAACTGAATCAATAAATATCTGTTTTGCAGATAATTTATTGGGAATAAGCCCAGCCCCAGTTTTGAAAAAACTGGAGCTGGACGTCAATAACTTTGATTCTATAAAGGTTGCTATAAACCTTTTCAAAAAAACATAGCGCCAGTTCATTTGAAGAGTTTGATCCTGGCTCAGGATGAACGCTGGCGGCGTGCCTAAGACATGCAAGTCGAGTGATAGCGCTACGCGCTATTATACACGAAATTACACGAATACTAACACGAAGGACCACGAACAAGGTTAAACTTTTCGTGTCAATTAGTGTTTCTATTAGTAGCCATTCGTGTGTATCAGTGCGTAGCGCAGAGTCACGGCGAACGGGTGAGTAATACCTAGGAACGTCCCTATAGTTGAGCATAACCAGCCGAAAGGTTGGATAATACTCGATGTTATCGCAAGATAAAAGTCGCAAGACGCTATAGGTGCGGCCTGGACACCATCAGCTAGTTGGTAGGGTAACGGCCTACCAAGGCAATGACGGTTAGGGGCCCTGAGAGGGGAACCCCCCACACTGGGACTGCGACACGGCCCAGACTCCTACGGGAGGCAGCAGTTAGGAATTTTGGACAATGGGCGAAAGCCTGATCCAGCGACGCCGCGTGCACGAAGAAGGCCTTCGGGTTGTAAAGTGCTTTTGCTGCAGAAAAATTTTTGATTGTATGCAGCGAATAAGAGGTTGCTAACTCTGTAAACGGAAGTCAGAGGTCAGAAGTCAGAGGTCAGAAAATCGGATCCAGTCCGAATTCTGATTTCGACTTTCGACATTTACTTCGAGGTGCAGAGAGAGCATAGTAATATGTTCTGAGAAAATTCCACTATATGCTGGAAACTTCTGCAAAATGCAAAGTACTCCTTGCGAGTGAAAATCTTTGCCAAACCCAAAAAAGATCGCCGCTGATCATGTGGGTTGCGGAACAATCAGCAGGGAAGAGCATCTTATGAATTAATTTCATAAGGGTTAACTCCCCTCAGAGACTACACGTGGAACCCCTGTAAAGGGAGATGATATAGTCCAACACTGGTTTGCGAGGTAGGATATCCGACTTCCGATTATCCGACATCCGACCTCCGAATTATGGCCAGCAGCAGCGGTAATACAGAGACCTCAAGCGTTATCCGGAATCATTGGGCGTAAAGCGTTCCGATAGGTGGTTTGGTAAGTTTTGGGTAAAAGGCCGAAGCTTAACTTCGGTTTTGCTCAAAATACTATCAGACTAGAGGGGCAAAGAGGTGCTTGGAACCAGCGGTGTAGTAGTGAAATGCGTTGATATCGCTGGGAACACCGAAAGCGAAGGCAGAGCACTGGGTGCCTCCTGACACTGCTAGGACGAAAGCGTGGGGAGTGAATGGGATTAGATACCCCAGTAATCCACGCTGTAAACGATGAGTGCTAGGAATGCGCGAGTATCGACCCTCGTGCGATCCGCAGCTAACGCGTTAAGCACTCCGCCTGGGGAGTACGGTCGCAAGACTAAAACTCAAAGGAATTGACGGGGACCCGCACAAGCGGTGGAG
>MFEL01000001.1 GCA_001777575.1 Candidatus Doudnabacteria bacterium RIFCSPHIGHO2_01_FULL_46_24 | reverse complement strand
CTGGATGTCCGGCTCGTGGCCGAACACGGTCGTGATGTGGCTGAGGTGGGTCTCGTCCAGGATCCTGCCATGTTTCTTGATGTGGCGCAGGGCGTCCTGGGGAGAGAAGATGCGAATCGCAGCCAAGGCCTGCTCAGCCTCCTGGCGTTCGCGGCGGGAACCGAAGCGAAACTGGGGCATTGTGTGATATCCTCCCTGTGTGGTTTTTTGGAAAGGGGTGCGGAAACACTCCGCACTTTATGGGGTTTATTTTACGGAATAATTATGCTTTGGTCAAGGCGGCTGTCCCCATCCCCGAGGCGAGGGTTAGTGCATGAAATCGGGGATCTTAATATAGATCCCGGATCCCAGATCAGGTCTGGGACACGTCAAGCCCGGGATGGGCTTAGCAGCGTCTATTCCAAGTGCACCTCGGGCTGGGCCTCAATTTTTTGCTTCAGCAGAGGATAGTTGCTCAAGCTTGGGTCAGAAGCCAAGAGCTGCTCGGCAAGAGTTCTAGAACGCTGCACCATTTCCAGGTTCGAAAGCGTGGCGATGCGAAAGTTGTAGCCTGATTGTTCTGTGCCATAAAGGTCGCCCAAGCCTCGGATTTGGAGGTCTTTCTCGGCCAGATCAAAGCCATTTTGACTTTCAATCAAGGCTTGCAGGCGCGGATTTTCAGGATCGGTCGTGAACAGGAAACAATAGGATTTGTGTGAACTGCGCCCCACGCGGCCGCGGAATTGGTGCAGTTGGGCCAGCCCAAACCGCTCCGATCCTTCGATCATCATGATCGTGGCATTGGGCACATCCACACCTACTTCGACAACCGAGCTGGCCACCAGGATATTGATTTCATTGTCTTTGAAAGCCTGCATCACGGCTTCTTTTTCGGAAGCCTTAAGTTTGCCGTGCAAGAGGCCAACGGTCAGTTGGGGAAAAACTTCATAGGCCAATTTTTTGTATTCGGCAGTCGCAGACTTAACTCCTAACTTGTCGGATTCTTCCACGCGCGGGCAGATGACGAATGCCTGCCTGCCGGCTTGGGTTTGTTTTTTTATAAACTCATAGGCTTGACTTCGGTTCTCCTCAGTTCCGATCTTGGTCCAGATTGCCTGCCGACCCGCCGGCAGTTCCTTGAGCATGGAAATGTCCAAATCGCCGTAGAGGGTCAGCGCCAGGGTGCGGGGGATGGGGGTGGCGCTCATTGTCAACAGATGCGTGTTGTGCAGATTTTTAAGAACGGAACGTTGCTCTACGCCGAAGCGATGCTGTTCGTCGATCACCACCAAAGATAAATTCTTGAATTTTATCTTTTTTTCAAGCAAAGCATGGGTGCCGAAAGCGATTTTGCTGCTGCCGTCCGCCAAGGAATTCAAAATCGACTGCCTGGACATGGCATACCCGTTGATTTTTTGAATTTGGGAGGTATAAAGTGAAGCCACGACACCGTCGTCTGCGAAGAATTTAAGCAAATTGTTGTAATGTTGTGCAGCCAGAATCTCGGTCGGGGCCAATATCGCGGCTTGCAAGCCGTGTTTGGCCATCAGCCACACGGATAGCGCTGCCACAATGGTTTTGCCTGATCCCACATCCCCTTCCAACAAGCGGTTGGCCGGATAAGGCTCTCTGAGGTCAGTTGTGATTTCATCTAAAGCCTGTTGCTGGGAGGAGGTGAGCTGGAAGGGGAGCGAAGCGAGTTTGGATGCCAACCGTGAGTCATCGGATATTGGCACAACGGATTGTTTTTGCAGCCGTTTTTTATTTTGCAGAACCCTGACTTGCGTTACGAATATTTCGTCAAAAGCCAGACGGTTTTTGCTCCGTTTGAGCGAGCTTTGATCAGGCGGGAAGTGGAAAGATTTGACGGCCGCATCTTCGTCCAACAGTTTTTCAGATTTCAATATATACTCAGGTATATATTCCGGTATAGTGGATTTATCCAGGTAAGTTTTGATGATATGACGCAGCTGTTTTTGAGTGATTTGAGAAGTGAGGGGATAAATTGGCACGAGCCGGGCGGTATGGACCTGTTCGGTTTTTTCCTGTTCATAAATCGGGTTTTGCAGCATCAGCTTGTTTTTTTCGATCACGGCCTTGCCTGAAAAAAGAAAGGTTTCGTGCGGCCTGATGACTTTGTTAAGATAAGGCTGGTTAAACCACATGCATAAAAGGCTGCCTGTGTCGTCTTCGACTAAGGCTTGCGTCAGAGTCAGTTTGCGCACTTTGGTGCGGAACGATTTGATTTCTAAAACGCGCGTCTTGATATTGGAAAATTCGCCCGGTCTCAGGTCTTTGACGAAGGTGATCTTTGTTAAATCCTGATGGGCGCGGGGAAAATAATAAAGCAGGTCGCCTAAAGTTTGAACTCCGAGTTTTTTGAGAATTTTTGCCCGCGCAGGTCCTACTAGGTATAAATTTTCTATCGGGGTTTTGAGGTCCATAAAAAGCGGCTTGTGCCGCCTTAATTATAACATTTATTTTTTATTGTTTTTGTCTTTTAGATATTCTCGAAGCATTTGCCGCAAAGTAGCTTTTCCTGTCTGGTGCGCCCGCGAGGAATCGAACCTCGATTGCAGGATCCGCAATCCTGCGTCCTATCCGTTGAACGACGGGCGCATAAATTAAAATCTGGCTTTTCTCGCGATGACTTCGCTTAACGATTCTTCCCGTTCCAAGTCCTCGACCAAAAAATTTTTCAGCAGCATCTTGACTTCCACCGGGTCCTGGTCACCAAGCTCAACACTCACGGGATTGTTGAGGTATGCCGTGGTTTCGAAATTCAGGGTTTTCACATCCGGCGGATTATACACGACCCAGAAAGTCTTGATGTTTTTGTAGGGGTAAGCGACATTGCCGACTTTAATGCCGACTTGGCCAATGGAGTGCCTGAGGCTTTTTGGCGGTTTGACCGCGAAGGCGTAGCTTAGGAGGATGAGCAAGACAAACGTGATGACAGTCATGATGCTTTTGGAAAATGCCGCAAACACGATCAGCAAAAGCGCGATAATTCCGAATATCAAATACCAAGCCGGGCTTTTTTTGTGGAGCCGAAACTCCGGCGCTTCCCAGATGATGGTTTGTTTTTGTTGAGGCATATTTTGGCGGTGGGGGAGAGATTCGAACTCTCGGTCGGCTTTCACCGACTCCGGTTTTCAAGACCGGTGCACTAAACCGCTATGCGACCCCACCCCCTAGAGCAGTTTTTCCCGCCATCATATCTTATCATTTTTTCTGGCCACGGAAAAGGCCGCGGTTGCCCGCGGCCTTGTTCCGCATATGAGGTTTTTCTTAATTTTCAGCCTTCGCGCTTTGCGCTTCGGCAGATCCGCCATAGCTTTAGCGTAGGCGGACAATTATTGGCTTAACGCCGCTAATTGCGAGCTTTGTTTGCCTTTTCTTCAGATTCACCTGTTTCTGTTTGTTCTGCCGGAGATGCTTCTTCTGCAGGTTCAACGTTGATTTCAATGGGCACGGCTTCCACTTTTAGCCCGGCCCGTTCAATGTTTTCGATTGCCTGCTTTTGGGAAATGATCACAGTCTCCAAGGCTTTTTCGATTTCCAATTTTACTTCACCCTCCGATTCTATTGCCGCGCTTTTCAGCACCGCGGATTGGGCGACCAGCTTGGTTAGCACTGCGACTTTTGGCTGGGCTGATTTGGTTTTGCCGGACGCGGTCACTGCGGCTTTCGTAGTTTTTTGTAAGTCAGCGACGGCTTTTGAAACTTCTGCTTCGGATGCCTCGCCAGCCTTGTTTTGTTCCAAGACTTTTTCCAGCTCTTCCAGTCGCTTGTTGGCGAACTTGATCTGCAGATTAGCGGCCTCGTCTTCGTCAGAGGCCATTCTTAACTGGATATTTTCCACCACTTTCTTAAGCGGGTAAATCGGCTGGCCAGGAGTGCTTTCCAAAGCCGCCACCGCAGTGCCCAGAGCCAGGCTTATCACGATGAGCAGGCTGCCCAGAGTGGCAGCGGAAATTTTAAGCAGGCGCGGGAGAAAAGCGGCTAGCGTGCCTGAGGCCGGTACTGCAGCTTCAACTGGAATTGAAATCCGGTCTAAAATTTGGTTTTTCACGCGCATAAAATCAAACTGCTCAACCGGGGTCTTGGGCATGGAGTAAAGCAATTGTTCAATTTGCTTTATGCTTTTTTTCATGGTTTTGCTTGTTGAGAAGCTGTTTGAGATTATTGATGGCTCGGTGCTGGACAACTCTTACTGCCCCTTCGGTTTTGTCCATAATGTGGGCGATTTCGGCATTCGTCAGGTCTTCAAAGAATCGATATTGGATGACTTGTGCTTGTTCTTTCGGCAAATGCCTCATCAATTCCAGCATTCGTTTTTGATCGAGGCTGAGGTCCGTTTCTTTCACAGGATTATATGAGTCTTCGATCAGGTTTTCGATTTCTTCCAGAGTCGCAGTTTCTTTTCGGAGGCGATAGTAGTCGATGATGTTGTTGGACGCGACCCGATAAAGCCAGCTGACCAGGGCTTTTTGAGAGGTAATCTGGGAAAGCTTGATCCAGGCTTTGATGAAAGTGTCGGAGAGAATGTCTTCCGAAACCTCCCTGTGCCGGACCCGGAGGAATATAAATTTGTAAATTTTGTGGGAATACTCTTCGAAAATCAGGCCAAAAGCATCGCGATCGCCTTGTTGCGCCCGAATGATGATGTTTGTAAGCTCCGGTTCTGTCATAGGTTAAGACGGATTATTCCACAATTTGTTACAAGAGACAAGCAAAACAAAACCGCCAAATTTTGGCGGAGAGGGTGGGATTCGAACCCACGAGACCCCCGAAGGGGTCAAGGTTTAGCAAACCTTTCGTTTAAGCCGCTCACGCACCTCTCCATAATGCCACTTGAAGTTACAGATAATTTTAGCGCAGAATATGAATATGGGCAAGAAAGGATTAATTGAATACTTGGAATCCACACAGGGTTTTAGGTCTATGCAGCTTCGGCGGGCCTTTGATGAAATCGACCGCAGGGACTTTGTCAGAGGTGAATATTTCGATGATGCATATGGCGATTACCCCTTACCCATAGGTTTTGGCCAGACTATTTCCCAGCCGGCTACGGTTTTGTTTATGGTCAGCTTACTCGATCCCAGGCCAGGTGAGAAGATTTTAGATATTGGCTCAGGTTCGGGGTGGACCACGGCTTTGCTCGCAACAGCCATAGGGGATACCGGCCAGGTTTTCGGGATCGAAATTGTGCCAGACCTGGTGGAATTTGGCCGAAGCAATTTGGCTAAATATCATTTACCGCAAGCAAAAATTTTGCCTGCGGGTGAGACAATCGGCTTTCCCCAGAAAGCCCCATTCGATAAAATTTTGGTTTCTGCGTCAGCTCATGAACTCCCCGAAGGACTGCTTGCGCAGCTCAAGCTTGGCGGCCGGCTGGTGTTGCCGATTGAGAATTCGGTTTGGAAGATAGACAAAGTTTCGGAGACAAAAATAAACCGGGAAGAATTCCCGGGGTTTGCATTCGTCCCTTTGCGGTAAGGCCCCTCTCTGAAAGAGACAATTAACCATGCGCGACGGTGATGGCCCAGACTTCTGACGCGTGAGCTGATTTTAAGAGCTTGGCGATTTCGCTGAGGGTTGCTCCTGTGGTGGCTACATCATCAACCAACAGGAATTTTTTGCCGGCAATTTCTTTAGCCAAGGCAAAGGCGCCGGCAATATTGGTTTTTCTTGATTCTCGGTCTAAATCAGCTTGAGGTTTGGTGTTTTTAATCCTGAGCAGGGATTGATCAATAATCGTGCTGAACCTTTGAGAAATTTTTTGCGCCAAAAGTTCGGCTTGATTAAAGCCCCGCCAATTGAGCCTGCGCGGATGCAACGGCACGGGCAAAAGGACAAATTCCTGGAAATAATCTTGCAGGCCCTGCCGTTCGATCTCATCAGCCATGATGTTGCCGAGGGTCTCGGCGAGGGAATCAACCAGGTCGAACTTAAATACCTGGATCAGTTTCTTGATGTCAGGATGCGAGTAGGGCAGAGACGTGATGAATCCATCTAACGTGTTTTTAGTCAGGCAATTGGCATGCGTTTTGCCGAATGCCGATGGTTTCTGACAAGACAGGCACTGTTGTTTTTGCCTGGGCAGCTTGGCTGAGCAAGGGGTGCACAAATAAACATTTGGCTTACCGCATATCAGGCACGATATAGGAAAGAGCAGGTCCGTAATTTCTCGGCCTAGTTTTTTGAGCTTTTCCAGCATAAGTTAGGCCCGAGCCAAGTCCAGCTGGCGGATTTTCACCGAACCGTTTTCCATTGAGACCCGAACCTCGCTGCTTGGAAGGATTTCACCGCTGATAATTTTTTCGGCCAGCGGATCTTCGATCGTTTCCTGGATTTTTTTGCGGATCAATCTTGCTCCCTGCACCGCGTCGAAGCTTTTGTCCGCGATATATTTAACCAATTCACGCTCAAAAGCGAGTTGGATGTTTTGTTGTTTGAGGACGTGATCAGCGAGATCGTTAAGTTGGATCTGGGCGATTTTTTTTATTTCTTCCATGGTCAGCGGCCGGAAAACCAAAATTTTGTCAATGCGATTGAGAAGCTCGGGCCGCATGGCTGATTTCAGCGAGTCCAGGACTTTTTCCTTGGTTCGTTCGTATTCAATTTCAGCCTGTTTGCGGGCATCCGCATCCTGCTCTTTGTCCACCGCAAAACCGAACGCGCTGGCCTGCCTGGTCAGATCCGCGCCACCGATGTTGGAGGTCATGATAACTATCGTGTTGCGGAAATTTACGCGCCTGCCCGCCGCATCAGTCAATTCTCCTTCTTCCAAAATCTGCAGGAGAATATTGAAGACGTCGGGATGGGCTTTTTCGATTTCATCAAACAGAATGACGGCATAAGGTTTTTTGCGGATTTCCTCGGTCAACCGCCCGCCCTCCTCGTAGCCGACATAGCCGGCCGGAGCGCCTATAAGGCGCGAAACATTGTGGCGCTCCATGAATTCCGACATATCTACGCGGATCAGCGCGTTGCGATCCTCAAACACTTCCTGCGCCAAGACTTTGGCAGTCTCGGTTTTGCCCACGCCGGTCGGGCCTAAGAACAGAAACGAGGCGATCGGGCGCTTGGGCGAGGTAATACCGGCTCTGGATCGGCGCAGGGCAGAGGCAATGATTTTGACCACCTCTTCCTGCCCGACAATCCTCGATTGCAGGTTTTTTTCCAAGTTAACGAGCTTTCTGATTTCGCTTTTGGCCAATTTATTGAGAGGAATTTTGGTGATATTGGAAACAGTCCGGGCGATATCTTCGGATCCGATTTCAATTGATGTTCCTGGTTTTTTGACTGTCAGCTTTTGGTATTCTGTTTTCTGTTTCTTCAGTTTGTCTTCCTGGGATTTCAGATGCAATGCCGTGGTGAAATCCTGCAGCATCACGGCCTTGGTTTTTTCTTCTTCCAGCTTCCGCAGTTCCGCTTCGATTTTCTTGACAATCCGAGTCGAGCGGCTTTTGGCGTTGATGGTTTTGATGTATGCGGCGGTTTCGTCCAAAAGGTCCAGCGCTTTATCCGGCAGGAAGCGGTCGTTGATGTATCGTTCAGACAACTCAACCGCGGCTTTGACGGCCTCGTCAGTGAAGGTCACGCCATGGTGCTTTTCGTAGTTTGGCTTGACCCCGGATAAAATCTGCACGGTTTCTTCCATACTCGGCTCTTCCACCAAAATCGGCTGGAACCGCCGCTCCAAAGCTGCATCGTGCTCGATGTGCTTCTTGTATTCCGCCAAAGTGGTCGCGCCAATCACCCGGATTTCGCCGCGCGCCAGCGCCGGTTTTAGGATATTAGCCGCGTCCAAAGAACCGGTCGTAGCGCCGGCGCCGACAATGGTGTGCAGCTCGTCGATGAATAAGACGATGTTCGAGTTGTCCTTTACCTCGTCGATAACCTGCTTCAGCCGCTGTTCAAATTCGCCCCTAAACATGGAGCCAGCCACGATCAAAGCCATGTCCAAAGTCAGGATTTTTTTATCTAACAGCGAATCCGGCACCTCGTGATGGGTAATGGCCAGAGCCAACCCTTCCACAATCGCGGTCTTGCCCACGCCCGGCTCGCCGATTAAGACCGGGTTATTTTTGGTCCGGCGGTTTAAGATGCTGATCAGCCTTTCAATTTCCGCTCTCCGCCCGATCACAGGGTCAATTTTGCCGCTGTGGGCTTTTTTGGACAGGTCAGATGTGAAGTAATCCAGTGCCGGGGTTTTGGCCGGACGTTCGTCCGCAAGCTGCGGTTCATCCACGTTCAAAAGGTCAGGGAAACGGGAGACATTTTCAAATATGGACATAAGATTCTTCTTCAGTTCGTTGACCGAAACCTTGAGGTTGAGAAGAATGGAGCGGGCTTCGTCATTGTTCATTTCGGTAATACCGTAAAGGAAATGTTCAGTGCCGATGAATTGATACTGGTAGCGGGTGGCCGCGATCGCGGCTTTTTCGATGATTTCCCGCAAATTATTGGATAGCTTGGGCGGGTTTTCCATGCCGCCTATGAGCCGAAATTGGTTTAGGCGGATGACTTCCTGACGCACGACCTCAGGCGTGACTTTGTTTTTCAGAAGGATTTCCGAGGCGAACGAAGAAATCTCCGCCACGATGCCGTAAAGCAAGTGTTCGGAGCCGATATGGTCGTGATGAAGCTCTTCCGAGAGCCGCTGGGACGTGACCAAGGCGCCCTTGGCTCGGGACGAAAGCCGTTCTAGAATGTAAGAGAAGTGATTCATGCCAGGTATTAGAAATTTGATTAATTAGGTTATACTGTACTTACATTATACCAGAAAAGTCAAGCAATCATGAATGCCTACGATAAAGCCATAAATTTACTTAAAATTCGGCTGCATCACTCGGAGGAGTTGGCCAAGAAATTGTCGCTGCGGGGGTATAAACAAAGCGAAGTTAACGATGTTATATTTAGGCTAACCAAAGAAGGATTGCTTGACAATGCCCAATTTGCCCAAGCCTTTTTGGATAGTTTGATCAAGTACAAGACTTTTGGCTTCTTCGGCCTTAAGGCTAAGCTATTAAGCCGGGGGATTGATAGCCAAGAAGCCGAAACTTTGCTCAAGGAATATCTGCCGCTGGAGAAAGAAAAAGAAATTGCCGAGCGGTTTGTTGAAAAACAAAAGGAAACAGATAAGGTTAAGCTGGCTCAAAGTTTATCGAGAAAGGGATTCAGGAACCAGGTGATAAAGCGCATATTAGACTTATAGTTTATCGTTAGTCGGTAACGAAACCCGTATCGTTGAGAGTTAGACGTCAAACGTAACCGTATGACGAAACGGGCATCGTCACCCTTAAACGAATAACTAGAAGTTCATTTGTTTTAACTTAGTTATCCTATCCTGGATCGGCGGATGCGTTTGAAACAGGCCGGCGAACCAGCCAATTTTGTCCCGGCCGGTGTGTTCTTTGAGCGGGTTGACGATATAAAGATGCGCTGTGGCTTTGTTGGCCACTTCCAGCGGCTCGCTGTCCGCCGCGATTTTTTCCAAGGCTGAAGCCAGCCCTTGAGGATAGCGCGTAAGCAAACATCCTGAAGCGTCGGCCAGGTATTCCCGTCGGCGCGAGATCGCCAGCTGAATCAGGGTTGCGGCAACGGGGGATAGGAGAGCAAAAACCAAGCCAACTATAATCAATATCCCGCCGCCTTCCTGGCTTCGCCGCCGGCCGTGAAAAGAAATCCTAAGCATCCAGTCAGCAAGCAGGGTGACAATGCCCACTAAGACAACGATCATGGTGGACAGGCGGATATCATAGTTGCCAATGTGCGACAGCTCATGAGCCATGACTCCTTCCAGTTCCTGCTTGGTCAGTTTGCTCCGTAGCCCGGTCGTGATGGCCACGACCGCGTGTTTGGGGTCCCGGCCCGTGGCAAAGGCATTGGGGGCAGTGTCGTCGATTAAGTAAATCTTGGGTGTGGGCAAGCCGGCGGCGATAGCCAAATTTTCTACAACATTGTAAAGCTCGGGATCATCGGCTTTTTTGATTTCCTTGGCGTGCGACATGGCTAGCACGATTTTGTCGGAAAAATAGTAGCTGGTTAAGCTCATCAGAACCGAAAAGCCGACTGCGATTGGCAGCAGCAGCGGCTCATTGACCGAATACGAAAAAAACCATCCCAAGCCGATTATCAGGGCGAGGAAGAATGTGATGAATAAAGCGGTGCGCCGTTTATTGCGGGAAATCTCGGTATAAACCATGGATAAATAATCAATTTTCAATAATCAATTTTCAATGATCAATTAATTTTCAAGCATTAATGTTCAATTGAAAATTGGCAATTGATCATTAATTGCAAAATTGTAATTTGTAAATTGATAATTAAATCAGAATTGAACGCTTACTGGCTGTCCTTCTGCCCCTTTTTCGTCAATGTCGAAAAAGAGCTTGGCGGCAAAGCCCAACAGGCCGGCGAACATATTGGTCGGGAAGGTTTGCAACTTGGTGTTGAAGTCGCGGACGTTGCCGTTGTAGAAGCGCCGGGAGGCCTGGATTTTGTCTTCCGTGTCAGTCAAATCCCGCTGCATCTGCATGAAGTTTTGGTTTGATTTGAGGTCCGGATAATTTTCCGACACGGCAAACAGGCTCTTCAGAGCGCCGGAGAGCATGTTTTCATCCTTGGCTTTCTCCGCCAAGGTTTGGGCTCCCATGGCTTGCGTGCGCGCTTCGGTGACGTTCTGCAGTACTGTGGACTCTTGCTTGGCGTAGCCCTTGACCGTGTTGACCAGGTTGGGAATCAGGTCATAGCGGCGTTTGAGCTGAACCTCGATGTCTGACCAAGCTTCGTCGACCCGGTTTCTGGAAGTGACCAGACTGTTGTAAATGTAGATGAACCAAAGCACTATGATTGCAAGCGCAATTAAGACATATAGCATAATTTGTTTCCTTTCGCTTTTATGATAGAATAATTTCATGAGTATATCAATAGAAGAAGTGGAGAAAATCGCCAGGCTGGCACGGTTGAGTTTTAGTCCGGAAGAGAAACAGAAATTGCAGCAGGAACTGTCCGCGATTTTGGATTATGTTGGGCAACTCAAAGAAGTGCAAGACAAAATTGTTGAGAAGCCATACGATGACCCGGACAGCGTGAATTTGATGCGGGATGACGTGGCCGAAGAGTCGCCGATCAAGCTGGAGTTGCTGGCTCAAGCGCCGGCGCGCGAGCAAGGGTTTGTAAAGGTAAAAAGCGTATTAGAATGACTACGAAACACGAAATTGCGAAACTGCGAACCGTTCGTAATTCGATCTTTCGTACTTTCGTAGAATAAATATGGACCTAACCGACCTCACAATCAAGCAGGCCGCCGAACTGCTTAGGCGCAAAGAAATCTCGTCAGTCGAGTTGACGCAGGCGCATCTTGAGCGCATAAAAAAACTGGAGCCGAAACTGCACGCTTTTTTGCACGTGGCGGAATCAGAAGCATTGAAGCAGGCAGAGGAAGCGGACCGGCTGATTGGTGAAGGTGAAAACTCGGTGCTAACCGGGATTCCTTACGCGGTGAAGGACAATATTTTGGTGAAGGGATTCCAAGCCACGGCCGGCTCAAAAATTTTGGAAAATTATATTGCCCCTTATGACGCCACGGTAATTAAAAAATTAAAGCAAGCGGGCCCGGTTTTTTTGGGTAAGACGAATTTGGACGAGTTCGCAATGGGGGTGTCGACGGAAACATCGGCTTTCGGATTGACGCGAAACCCGTATAATTTGGAAAAAGTGCCGGGCGGCTCATCCGGCGGGTCAGCCTGTGCTGCGGCAGCCTCAGAGGCGCTGTTTGCTCTAGGTACGGACACCGGCGGTTCGGTCAGGCAGCCAGCCAGCTTCTGTGGAGTGGTCGGGCTTAAACCCACCTACGGGCGCTGTTCGCGCTACGGCTTGATCGCGTTGGGTTCCTCGCTCGATCAGCCTGGGGTCATGGCCAAAACCGTGGAAGATGCATTTTCGGTTTTTCAGCTCATGGCCGGGCAAGATGAATTTGATTCGACTTCGCTGCCAAAGGCCGTGCCCGATTATTCCAAACATTTGCACCAAGGGGTGAAGGGCATGAAAATTGGGATCCCCAAAGAATATTTCGTGGCAGGGATTGATCCGGAAGTCCGGGCGGTTGTGGAAGGGACGATCAAAAAAATGGAAGAACTGGGCGCTATCGTTTCCGAAACCAGCCTGCCGCACGTGCAGTATTCAATCGCGGCATATTACATAATCTTGCCGGTGGAAATTTCCGCCAATCTTTCCCGGTACGACGGCATTCGCTACGGATTGTCCGTGCCTTCGGAGGATTTGGCTTCCGGCTACTACCAGAGCCGCGCGTCAGGCTTTGGGCCGGAGCCTAAGCGGCGGATTATGATCGGGACTTATGCCTCGTCTGCCGGATATTATGACGCCTATTATAAAAAGGCCAAACAGGTGCAGGGATTGATTAAGTCGGAGTTTACACAAGCCTTCGGCGAACACGACTTGTTACTGACTCCCGTTTCTCCGCATCCGGCGTTTGGCATCGGCGAGAAGAGCTCTGATCCTCTTTCCCTGTATTTAGAGGACATTTTTACCGGACCTTTGAATATCGCCGGCGTGCCGGGTTTGTCTTTGCCCGCAGGCTTAAGCAAATCAGGCCTGCCCATTGGCGTCCAGTTGATCGCCCCGCATTTTGCCGAAGAAAGACTCCTGCAAGCCGGTAGCGCCTTGGAGCAAGCATTAGGCCTTAAGCTTAAACCTGATTTATGAAATACCCTGCCGCGATCATAGCAATCGTCATCTTTATCATTGCTATTTTGCCCCAATTTGCCCTTGCCGCCAACCCTTGCACAGCCACCGGCAATGCCCGGGCGGATTTGGGCAAATGCGTCAACCAAATATATCTTTGGTCCATGGCTGTGGCTGCGCTTGCGGCACTGCTTATGATGGTCCTTGGAGGATATCTGTATATGACTGCCGGGGGTAATGCGGAACAGACGGGGAAGGGCGGGAGCTTCATCATGTCTGCCATCGTCGGACTCTGTCTGCTGTTCGGCGCGTATCTGCTGCTTCGGACCATCAATCCGGATTTGACCAAGTTGGAAATTAACACGGAATTCCAGCCAACGCCTCCAGGTCCGAGAGGAGGCAATCCATGAATCCCTGGGAACCAATCATAGGGCTGGAGGTGCATGTCCAGCTTAACACGCAGAGCAAAATGTTCTGCCGCTCCAAAAACGCCGAATCGGATAAGCCGAATGTGCACATTTGCGAAATCTGCACCGCCCAGCCGGGCGTGCTTCCGGTCATCAACCGCGAAGCCATAAAAAAAACCGTGATGGTGGGCCTGGCTTTGGAGTGCGAAATTGCCGAGTATTCGAAATTTGACCGCAAGAATTATTTTTATCCCGATTTGCCGAAAGGTTATCAGATTTCGCAGTTCGACCAGCCGATCAATCGCAAGGGGCGGCTTGGAAAAGTTGGCATCACCAGAGTCCACCTCGAGGAGGATGCCGGCAAACTGGTGCATCCTCCGGGAAAAAATTATAGCCTGGTTGACTACAATCGCGCTGGCACCCCTTTGCTTGAAATTGTTTCCGAACCGGACATTCGCTCGTCGGAAGAGGCCAAGGCTTACCTTCAGGAGCTGCAAAATCTCATGCGCTACCTGGGTGTTTCTGACGCGGACATGGAAAAAGGGCACTTGCGCTGTGACGCCAACATTTCACTGCGTCAGCAAGGACAGCGCGGATTCCCGCCGTATAAAGTGGAAGTCAAAAACATGAATTCGTTTAAGGCCGTGGCCCAGGCGTTGGAATACGAAATCAAGCGGCAGTCTGAACTTCTGGATGAGGGCAAGATGCCGGTTATGGAAACGCGCGGCTGGGTGGAGGAGAAGGGGATTACAGTTTCACAGAGATCAAAAGAAGAATCCCAGGATTATCGCTACTTTCCTGAACCAGATTTGCCGGTTCTGCACCTGACCAGGGAGTGGGTGGAAGAGATAAGAAGGCAGCTGCCGGAGCTGCCGGCAGTACGGAAACAGCGGTTAATAAGCCAAGTAAGTTTGAACGAGAAAGATGCGCAAATTTTGGTTTCCAATAAAATCTTGGCTGATTATTTTGAAGACGTGATTTCGGAGTTTGATGCGTGGCTGGCCGCTGAGCATATCCAATTCAACCAGCAAGACCACGCTCTGCATACGAAGATGGCCGCTAATTGGGCATTGGGTCAGTTTTCCGCGCTGCTAAATGAGCGTAAACTGCTTCCTGCCCAGTCAAAAGTCACGGCCGAAAATTTTGCCGAGCTCATGAAATTGATCGCCCAAGGCAGAGTCTCTCAGCTGGCGGCCAAAGACGTCTTTGCCAAAATGTTCGCAACCGGCGAAGATCCCAGCAACCTTTTGGAATCAATGGGTCTAAGCCAGGTTTCGGATGAGTCAGTTATTTTGGAATCGGTTAAAAAAGTTATTGCAGGGAACTCAAAGGGAGTAGAGGACGCGAGAGGGAACCCGAAAGCGATCGGATTTTTGGTCGGGTTGGTCATGAAAGAGCTTAAAGGTAAGGGTAATCCACAGGTCATAAACGAGTTGCTCAAAAAAGAGCTTGGGATCTAGATCGTTTTGACAAAATCGTTTTTGTCGGCTAACATTGCAACATGCGACAGCAAATCAGCAATTCAGCGATGACCACTACCACCTCTTTGCTCGAAGAGGCGTGATTGCTGTTGCGTAAAACCGCAAACATAAGCCTCTTCGAAAGAGAGGCGTTTTTGTTTGTTAAATCAATTTCAAAAAAGGAGGAAAGCGATGATGCTGGATGTGTGCTGCAAATACTGCTTTGAGCGTCTGCACGGCGATCAGGACTGGGGGCGATGTGACAACGCGGCTTGTCCGCTGATCTTGAAGTTTCCCGGGCGTTCTGCCAGATGCCCGGCATGTGGCTCGTCTCAGGTCGTGGGCGGCGTCAACGTGACGCGGCTGGAGTGCGATGACTGCGGGCGGAACAATTTGCGACATGAACTGCTCCAGGGATTCGCTGCGGCGGGAGTCTAAGGGAAGAATCCATGCCTCGACCAAAGGTCTGGGTGCCCCAACGGTTCAGTCACCGCAGAGGCTGGTGGCTGATGAAGACTAGATGCCGGATCTGTGACCAGCAGCTCGTGCGCAGCGAGCATGAACAAGTTGGTTACTGTTTCAGCACTGTCTGTGAGAGCAGTGGGAAAACCAGCAAGCGATGCCCCAGATGTGGCCGTGATGATCAGGACAGTTGGCGGCTTTTCAAGCGATTCATGGGAGGAGCGGTATTCCGATGTCCCTATGGCCACACCTTCACGGTTAGGGAGATTCCACAAAGAAACCAGGAGGAACACGATGTGCGACTGCACGATGCGCAGGATTGGCGAGGATTTCCAGAAATCAGATCCACGACACTTCAAACAGTGGTTGAGTAATCGGGTGGAGGGTGCCGGATCTCCAAAGCCTGAACGTGACCAGAAGGCTGGCGAAGGCGATATCTTGGTTGACTACGCCAACCACTGTCTGCGGCAGCCGGGCACGTGGTGCAACGGCTCGCCCTAACCACGTGGCACACAAGGTCAACAAATAACACTATGATACACGACTGTATTACAGTGAGAGCCTGACAGCGCTGCTTCAGGCTTTTTTCATTTTTAGAAATATTACACTACTACAGAGCAGTGAAGTATTTGCGCAAATGGTTTTTTACAAGTTTCTCCGCTTCTTTCTGATGTTTTATCCAGCGGATCCTTTTATCGCGCTTAAACCAGGTCATTTGGCGGCGGGAGTACTGCCATTCGGCGGTTTTGATTTTTTGTTTGAGCTCCGCCAGTTTGTCTTTTGGCGAGCCTTGCTTGACATATTCGGCGGCCAAAGCATAAGTCAGCCCGATTTGTTTGAGCCGGGAAAATGTTATACCTATGTTTAACATATGTTTAACTTCTTTGAGCAGGCCTTGTTTGAATCTTTGCTCGACGCGCTGGCTGATGAGTTTTTTAAGAGTAGGAGGATTCAGACCGAGGATTAGATAAGGGGAGTAAGGGGGATAAGGGGAGTAAGGGGGAATGGGTTTGCCGGTAAACTTGATGATTTCCAGGGCGCGGATGAGCCGGGCTTTATTTTTGGAGTCGACTGTCTTGGCCCGGCGCGGGTCGAGTTTTTTGAGCATTTGAAAGAGCTGTGAAGGTGATCTTCGTTGCAGAAGTTTCCGAAGCTTGGGATTGGGCTTGACTTCCGGAATTTGCCAGTCGTCGATCGCCGCATAAATGTAAAACGCTGTGCCGCCGACCAGAAAGGGGATTTTGCCGCGTGACGTGATTTGCGCGACCGCGGAATTCATGTCCCGTTTGAAGTGGGAGACGGTGTATTGCTTTTTGGGCGAGACAATATCGAGCAGGTGATGGCGTATTCCTCCGGAATAGATCCCCGCTTTCGCGGGGATGCTCGATTTCGCAAGCGTCTTACTTCGCAAGCCGCGCGAAATCGGCACTTTTCCGGTCCCGATATCCATGCCTCTATAGATCTGTCTCGAATCAGCGGAAATAATCTCGCCACTAAATTTTTTAGCGAGCCTGATGGCAAGATCGGATTTGCCGGAACTGGTTGGCCCCAAAATAACAATTAGTTTATTCTTTGCTGAGTTCATGGAAATTACGAATTTACGGATTACGGATTAATCCGTAATCCGCAATCCGTAATAAAACAATTATTTAATTTTCGCAAGCCTCTGGCCTGCGTATTTTGATGGTTTTTTCAACCCCGCTCCATGGACGCGCATCCGGGGGCGCTTTTTGAGCTGTCTTTTTTCCGCTTTCAAGCCGTGTTCTGTGCGTTTTTTCATGATAATTAGATTAGATGGCTGTTCAATTATACAATAGCCGCTAATACTTAGCCTAATTAAGCTATTGACGAATGCTTAGGTTTCTTGTATGATATAGCGTTCCCTAGCAACATCAGGGAGGATACTAGGCAATCACACTATACGGAGGAGATGCACATGCGCAACTGGAAACTGGCTCTCGCGTTCGTGATGGTGATCTCCGCAGCCGGGTTCGGTTGCGGCAAGGATGACAACGGGTCGCCGACCGGTCCGTCGCGGACCACGCCGGGGACAGGGAATCCCGGTTCCGGCGCTACCAATGCGCCCAACCTGGCGCTCACGCGCCTGATCGGAGACTACACGCGGACCACACCGGACCCCGCGGCTCCTTGGCGGACTTCCTGCCCTGAGGCGTTCAGGGCCATCGCGTCCGGCCAGATGCGCAATGCAGTGGTGCCTCAGCTGGCACCCAACGATACGCTTTCGGGCGGAACCGTCGGTGTCCTCAGCTGCGGCTGGACTGTGGTCACCGGTTATGCCAATGGGCAGCCCCGTTACCCGGAATCGGACAGCACGGTGCTGTCCAATGTGCCGGCCAAGGACGGCGACGTTGTCCATTTCTGGAAGGGTGAGTCCTTCCAGAAGATGCGGTTCGAACTCGAACTGCCGGACAGCAAGGCGGCCATTAACCCGTCTAGTCTCCGCGCTTCGCAGGAAGGCGGGCATTGGTGGATCAAAGGGCCGCTCAGCTCGCTGACGCCATCGTTCACATCCATGAGCTTCGCGCAGGACACGCAAGAGGCGGCTAGCTTGATCACGCCGATGTTCTCGGCGAACTCAGGCAGGCCAACGACCGTCGTGTACTACGAAGGCGAGGCGCTGGATCCGTACACTGTGCTGTACATCTCGCCCCAAGGCGCGATGTATCGCTTCGATGTGCGTTCGCCGGAACGCGGCTACGCGCGCATCCGCTAAAGCGCTTCGGCGTTGGTTGCTTCTCGGGCGTTCGTGTTCTGCTCTGCAGGACCGGACGCCTTGTTTTTATTTTTACTCGCAAAATAACTCTGACCGACGCGTCGGAGTATTATATTTTCTTGGTTTTTATTTCTTTCAGCACCCGGTCAACAAATCTATCCAATTTCATGACCCCCAAATTTTTGTTGTTCCTCGCCCGCACGGCTATTGATTTGGCTCTCTGCTCTTTTTCGCCGATGATCAGCATATAGGGAATTTTTTGTATTTCCGCTTCGCGGATTTTTTTGCCAATTGATTCAGGGCGGTTGTAAAAATCCACGCGGATATTGTTCTTGACAAGCTCATCCACAACCTTTTGCGCGTATTTGACCTGTTTGTCGGAAATCGGCAGCACGGCCACCTGGACCGGAGAGAGCCAAACTGGGAAAGCGCCGGCGAAATGCTCGATCAAAAATCCAACCATGCGCTCGTGGCTGCCCAAGGGCGCGCGGTGGATAATAGCTGACTGTTCATGCTCGCCCCGTTCGTTGACAAAATAAAGGCCAAACCGACTAGGCATGTATAGGTCAACTTGGACCGTGCCGATTGCATATTCTTTGCCAATGACTGACTCGATTATGACATCGCCTTTGGGGCCGTAGTGCGCCGCGCTCCCGATATCTTCCTCAAACTTCACTTTGGATTTTTCCAACCCTTCGCGCGTCAATTTTTCGGCCCGTTTCCACATGGCATCGTCGCCGTGGTATTTTTTCCGCAGATTTTTAGGGTCGCGCAGCCCGAGCTTGATTTTGAAGTTTTTTATTCCCAGCCTGTCATAGTAATACTTATGCATTTCCATGACACGGGCGAATTCCCCCGGAACATCTTTTTCTGCCAGATAAATATGGGCGTCGTTTTGGCAAAAGCCGCGTACGCGCATCAGGCCATGTAATGCTCCAGATTGTTCAAACCGGTAAAGCTGGCCGTATTCAGTCAGACGCAGGGGCAATTCGCGGTAGCTGTGGATTTTTGATTTGTAAATCATATGGTGATGCGGACAGTTCATGGGCTTGAGGTAATATTTCGCGCCTTCGATATCTATGGGTGAATACATGTCTTCGGCGTAATAGGGAAGATGTCCCGAGATTTTATACAACTCTTCCTTGGTGATGTGCGGAGTGGCCACTCTTTGATAGCCCCATTGTTTTTCGGTTTCCTTAGCCCAGGCTTCCAGTTCTTCGCGGATGATTGTGCCTTTTGGCAGCCAAAGCGGCAAGCCCATGCCGACTTCCTCGGCAAAAGTGAATATGCCCAATTTTTCACCCAAAATCCTATGGTCGCGTTTTTCCGCTTCTTCCCGCATCTTCAAATAATCGTCCAGTTCTTTTTGGCTCGGCCAGCAGGTGGCGTAGATGCGCGTTAGCATCGGGTTTTTTTCGGAGCCGCGCCAGTAGGCGCCGGCTACGCTCAAAAGCTTGAAGTGCTGCAGCTCTTTTTTGGGATTGTCAATGTGCCCGCCGCGGCAAAGGTCCCAATAATTTCCTGATTTGTAAAAGCTTAATTTTTCGCCTTTGCTGGCAAATTCATCAATCAGTTCGTGCTTGTACGGGTTGCCCGGGTATTCTTTTTTGGCCGCTTCTTTGGGCAGTTCGTGGCGCTTAAAGCCGTCCCAGGTCGGGGCGATTTCGCGCATCTTTTTTTCAATCCTGCCAAAATCTTTTTCCGAAATTTTGTCCTTACCAAAGTCAAAATCAAAATAAAAGCCGTTTTCGATGGACGGGCCGATGGCCCGCTTGGCGTTGGGCCACAATTGCATCACTGCCGCGGCTAAAAGGTGGGCGCAGGAGTGCCGGAGATTGTCGAGGTATTCTTGAGATTGTTTTGTCATAGATATGGGGTTAATGGGATTAAAGGGCGTAAAGGGGAAAATAAAATAACCAAGCATCACTGCTTGGGCCCAGCTCCAGTTTTTCAAACTGGGGCTTGGGGGTTCCACCCAAGTTGACTGTTAACTATTGACGATTAACCGTTAACAACCCACTTTGTTTCTTTGATAACGCTCTAAAGCCAGCGTGAGAGCTCCGCGGTTGGTGAGTCCGCTTCAAGGCTCTCAAAAGCTTAAGGGTATTATATCCCTTGTCTGTTTAATTTGGCAAGTTTTCGTCCATCCCCGCTGAGAATTCTTCTTAGTTAAGCGGGGATCTTGCTAAAGCCTAGATAAGATCCCCGATTACTAGACCTAACCCTCGCCTCGGGGATGGGAATAAAAATAAGTCAACCCAGCAGCTGTTTAATCTTAGTTTTCAGATCCTCGCTTAAGTTAATCCGAAACGGCGTAGTAACTTTCTGGTCGGCAATCAGCAAGGAGACCGCCATGGTCCCTGGCGATGATTCGAACAGTTTTTTTAACTCATGAAAGAGCTCGTCATTGGCCTCGGTCGGGATTTTGATGGTGACTGTTGGAGGGGTGGGGGTGGTTGGTGAGGGAGGTGAAGTAAGAGGGAGGGTAGACTGGCCAAGTTCTTTAATTTCGTCAGCCAGGAACTTAGGAACCCCGTCTTTGTCTGAAGTTTTGCCCACAATGAGCACGATTTTCGACTCTTCAATCAGCGGGCCGTATTTTTGCAGCACTGACGGAAACACAATAACTTCCACCATGCCGGTGGAATCTTCAAGCTCCAGAAAGATCATCTGTTCGCCCTTTTTGGTCAGGATTTTTTGGATCTTGTTGATGATGCCGCCGATGGTGATGCTGCTTGAGTTAAGCGGCATTTGCTTTATTGATGTTGCAAGTTTCGACAGTTTATCCCTGACTTCATCCAAAGGATGGGCAGTGACATACAGGCCCAAAAGTTCTTTCTCCCAGCCTAAACGGTCTTTTTTGGCAGCCGGCTCGACTTCTCGAAGTTTAAGTTTGGCGGGCAAGGCCGAACTTTCACCGAACAAACTGGCTTGTTTTTCCAAACCCGCTTTGGTTTGGGAACGCGCAAAATCCATAACGCTTTCAGTATTGGCCAAAAGCTGATTGCGCTCGCCTAAGCCATCCAAAGCCCCGGACTTAGCCAGGGCCTCCCAGGATTTCTTGTTGAAATTTCCTGCCCGCCCTACCTTGCCGGCAGGCAGGCGAACTTGCCCTGGCGAGGGAGGAAGGTTGGTTTGCTGGCGGATCAGAAAATCTTCCAGAGAGGCGAATTTGCCTCCGGTTTTGCGCTGGGCGATAATGGCGGCGACTACGTCGCTGCCCAAATTTTTGATGGCATTAAGCCCGAAGCGGATGTGTTTGTCGTCAATCACCGTGAAATTGCTTAAACTTTCGTTGACATCCGGCGGTAGAACTTCGATTCCCATCAGTCGGCATTCTTCAACCGCGCTTGCTATGGTGGCGGCGTCGCCGGCTTCGGCAGTCATGACTGCGGCCATGAATTCAGTCGGGAAATTCGCCTTCATATAGGCCGTTTGGTAGGCCACGATGGCGTAAGAGGCGGCGTGCGCTTTGTTGAAGCCATAGGCGGCGAACGGTTCTATCAGCTGCCACAAATTGAGGGCACGGGTTTCACTGTAATTGGAGTGGGTCTTGCATCCTTCGGTAAATTTTTCCTTTTGGGCCGCCATTTCTTTGGGGATTTTTTTGCCCATAGCCTTTCTAAGCTTGTCGGCTTCTTCCCAGGTATAACCGGCGATCTGAATCGCAATGAGCAAAACGTCGTCCTGGTAGGTGATAATGCCGTTGGATTGAGAGAGGATATCTTCCATTTTTGGGTCAGTGTAGGCAATTAACCGCGGATCGTGTTTTCTGCGTATGTATTCGGGAATAGATTCAATGGGGCCGGGGCGATAAAGCGAAATCATGGCCATGATGTCAAAGATGTTGGTGGGCCGGAGCTCTTTTAAGTATTTGGTCATGCCGCTGCCGCCCAACTGGAACAGCCCCATGGTTTTGCCGGCAGAAAGGAGTTCGAAAGTTTTTTTGTCATCAAGCGGCAGGTTGTTGAGATCAATCCTGACTCCTCTGGTATGGTCTACGATTTCGACGGTGTTGCCGAGGATGGAGAGGTTGCGGATTCCCAGGAAATCCATTTTGACCAAGCCCGCTTCTTCGATGGAATACATATCATACTGCGTAATGATTTTGCCGTCCTGGTCTTTTTGCAAGGGACAGTAATCAGTCAGAGGAGTGGGGGCAATGACGATCCCGGCGGCATGGACCGAGGCGTGCCTTGCCACGCCTTCGACTTTCAAAGCCAGATTGATCAACCGCATGGTTTCCGGATCTTTGTCATAGGCGTCTTTTAGCTCCGGATTGGTTTCCAGCGCTTTTTCAATGGTCATATGAAAGCCGAATTTGCCGAACGGAACCATTTTGGCGATTTTGTCGCACTTGGCATAGGGGATGCCCAAGGCCCGGCCGCAATCGCGCATTGCCGCTCGCGCCATCATGGTCCCGAAAGTCACGATCTGCGCCACCTTATCCTCGCCGTATTTGTGCGTGACATAGTCAATGACCTCATCGCGCCTCGAATCGGCAAAATCCATGTCAATGTCCGGCGGCAGCGGCCGTTCCAAAGTCAAAAATCGTTCAAACGGGAGTTTGTAATCCAACGGATTAATGGTGGTGATGCCGATGGAGTAAGATACGAGGCAGCCGGCTGCCGAGCCGCGCGTGGTGGCGATGATGCCGGCCTTGCGCGCCCAGTTTACGAAATCCGCTACTACGAGGAAATATCCGGAATAGTTTTTTTTGGTGATGACGTGCAGTTCGTATTCCAGCCTTTCCACGATCTCGGGTTTGATTTGGTTTTTGATTTCGGGAATGGCCAGCTCAGAGTCAATGCCGTATTTTTTCGCCAAACCGCGGAAAGCCTGTTCCGTCAGAAACGAAGCCGCGTCATAGCCGGCCGGGATGGGAAAATCCGGAAAGTAGCGCTCATTCAGCGGGATCTCTAAGTTGCAAAGCGAAGCAATTTGGTTGGAGTTGACAATAGCCTGCGGCAGATCCGCAAACAGTTTTTTCATCTCTGAAGCGGACTTCAAAGCGAGATTGTTGTGGCGCATGTCCAAGCGGTTTGCGTCGGCCACGGTGGTGCCTAGGCCTACGCAAACCATGAGATCTTGTGCATCGGCGTCCTCGGCCCGGAGGTAGTGGCTGTCATTGGTCGCCACAATGGGTGTTTGCGTTTCGCCGGCCAGCTTGAGCAGGCGCTGATTGAGCAATTTTTCCTTCCGATCATACTCTTGATCCTTGCTTTCGTGTCTTTGGATTTCCAGATAAAACCGGTCGGCAAAAATCCGCTTGTAATCAGCGACGAGTTTTTTGGCTTTTTCGAAATCGGAATTGAGCAGGGCGCGGGGAATGTCGCCGCGCATGCATCCGGAGAGGGCGATTAAGTGGCTGGAATATTTTTCCAAAGTCGGTTTGTCAATCCGCGGGCGGTAATAAAAACCGTCGAGGTGGGCGATGGTGGTCAGCCGCATGAGGTTTTTGTACCCCTCAAAGTTTTGTGTCAGCAGCACCAGATGGTAGTAATCATTGTCAATTTTGGCGCGTTTGTCGTTTAAGGAGTCCAGCGCCAGATAAGTTTCCATGCCGATGATGGGCTTAATGCCGGCGGCTTTGGCTTTTTTGTAAAACTCGACTGCCCCGTACATGACTCCGTGATCGGTCAAGGCCAGCACTTCAAAACCTTGCTTTTTGGCAAAGCCAATCAGTTCGTCTATTTTGGGCATACCGTCCAAAAGTGAATAATGCGAATGGACGTGGAGATGGGTGAAATTTGCAGACATAGCTTGGTTGAATTATTGCAAAAATGTTATAATTTGGGAAATGGCCTTCAAAATAAAAAATGAGCAGGTTGAAGACTGGATGCTTTTGATAAGCGACCGCTTTTCAACCTTAAAAATCGGATATTGGTACAGTCTGGTGGTGGCGCTGGCCGCTGCACTGCCGCTGTTTTTGTTTTTGAAATACTCTTTCTCCAGCGTATTCATCAGCCAATACCAGCCGCCGGAAGTTGTGACGGTCCGGCCGCAGCCTCAACCGATCAAATTGGTTGACCATAAAATTTTCGAATTGAGCCAGAACAGCTATAGCGGCCTAGTGCGCATCCGCAACATCAATCTCGAGCAGGGGATACCGGAACTTATTTTCACCGCGGAGTTCAAAACTTTTGGCAACACGGCCATCACCAAAGTCAGCGGCAAGACTTTTGTTCTGCCGGCTTCTGAAAAAATTCTGGTGTTCTCCAAGTTCACAAGCGATCAAACTCCCGAATTGCTGGATTTCAAATTTGAAGAGCCGAAGTTCCGCTACAAGCCGCAGCTGCCGCCTCTGAATTTGGAATTGGAGCGGGTGAGCATAGAAAATCCCAATGGGACCATCGCGGTCAGCGGAGGGATTAAAAATTTGTCGCCTTTTACGATCAAGCAGATATATCTCCCGATGCTTCTGTATGACAGCTCAAACCGCATCGTCGGAGTTAATTCCACTACCGTCAATCTGGTCAAATCTTCGGAGGTCCGCACGTTCCGTTATATTTGGCCAAAGAGCATTCCGGAGGCCGTGCGTGCGGAGGTTACGTCGGAGGTTAACTTGTTTGAAAGCGGGATTTTGATAACCGATGAACAAGCTCAGCGTTTTTAGGTATTTTGATTTAGTCCTTTTTGGCAGCAGTGTTCTACTGCTGCTTTTAGGTCTTTTGATGATATATTCCAATACTTATGAAGCTGGAGCCGGCCTTTTTTATCGCCAGGTCGTTTTCGCCTTCGTCGGGCTTATTCTGATGTTCGCCTTGGCCATGTACGATTACCGCAACCTCAAGAAAGCCACAGGTTATATCTACCTCTTCATTGTTTTGGCGCTGATTGTGGTTTGGTGGTTTGCCGAACCCATCCGGGGCTCGGCTCGCTGGATTGACCTGGGTTTTTTTCGGTTCCAACCGGCGGAGTTTGCCAAATTGGCCTTGGTTATCGTGACCGCCAAGGTTTTGGACCAGTACGGCGAAAAAATCAAAAGCTTCCCCTACGTCCTGCTTTCACTTATGTATGTACTTATTCCGCTTGGTCTGATTGTCATCCAGCCGGATCTGGGCACCGCGCTGGTGATTTTTTTTACCTGGGCGGGCATGCTCATGCTTTCCAAAGTCAAAAAAACTCATCTGCTGTGGCTGTTTCTGGCGTTTCTGATTGCCGCGATTTTGGCATGGTCGTCAGTACTGCACGATTACCAGAAACAGAGGATCCATACTTTCTTAAATCCAACGGCTGATCCTCAAGGCCAAGGCTATAACGTTCTGCAATCCATTATTGCCGTGGGCAGTGGCCAATACTTGGGGAGGGGAGTGGGGCGGGGACTGCAGTCCCAGTTGAAATTTCTGCCTGAGCGCCAGACGGATTTCATATTTGCCTCCACAGCCGAAGAGCTCGGTTTTATCGGCAGCAGCATCATCCTTATCGCATTCCTGATACTGTTTCTCCGCCTGCTGAAAACCATGCAAATTTCGAGAGACAATTTCGGCATGTATTTGTCCTTGGGCGTGTTTTTCATGATGCTGACTCAGGCGCTGGTTAACATCGGGATGAATTTGGGGCTGTTGCCTGTCACAGGAATCCCTCTGCCGCTTCTTAGCTATGGCGGCAGCTCGCTGATCACGACTTTTTTGGCTTTGGGGATTGTCCAAAGCATCGTCGCCCGCCAGAAAGTCATAAGATTTGGCGGTTGATTTGACCCAGTATATCAACTTCGATAAATGGTCTAAATATTTTTTGTCTGATTGGACGCTGGTCATAAATAAAAACTAGATTGTTGCCGCTCAAAGCTTTAACTTTGACCATTTGGCTGCAAAAACAATCGAAGTTGTATTACTGGGTTGACGCCTAAGTTTATCGACTTTACAATTATCTTATGAAGAGCGATTTCAAAAAGATTATCGAGTGGCTGACATACATTCTCAAATGCCCGATCTGTGGATATCGCTACAATCTGGAACAGACGAAGCTTATCGACTCCCGGGAGAATAAGCCGCAAGTGGGAGCCAACCTGTTGGTCCACACTGACTGCGAGCGATGCAAAAGCTCGGTGGTGTTTAGTATCGCTATTGATGGGCCGGAGATTTTTTCAGTCGGCATGGTGACAGACCTGACCTCTATTGATACGACGCGTTTCAAAAACACCCGGGCGTTGAGCACGGATGACGTCCTGGCCATGCACCAGTTTTTGAAAGTTTTTGACGGGGACTTCCGGGTTGCTTTGAAAGCGTAAGCCCTTGCATAAGCAAGGGTTTTTTGATAAACTGTTTTGGCTATGGAAATGACACTTGCTGCGACTAAGCGCAATACCACTGGCAAAAAAGTTAGTAATTTACGTAAGACCGGCAAACTGCCGGGGGTTTTATATGGCCACGATGTTGAAGCCACTTCCTTGGAAGTGGATGAAAAAGATTTTTTGAAAGTGTTCAAGAAGGCCGGCGAGAGCACACTTATCAATTTGGTGGTGGATGGACAAGCCCGGCCGGTCCTTATCCACGAAGTGCAGAACCATTTTTTGAGCGATTATGTGCAGCACGTCGACTTTTACGCCGTGGACATGACCGAGAAACTGCACGCGAAAATCCCTCTCCATTTTGTGGGTGAATCGCCGGCAGTCAAGAATTTGGGCGGCGTGTTGGTCAAAAATTTGCAGGAAGTGGAAGTGGAATGCCTCCCGGCGGATTTGCCGCCGTTTATTGAACTGGATATTTCCAAACTTGCCGAACTGAATCAGGCTTTCAGGGTTTCTGGGCTTATGGTTTCGGACAAAGTAAAAATTTTGACCAATGCGGATGATATGGTCGTTAACGTGGCTCCGCCAAGGTCAGAGGAAGAGTTGAAAGAGTTGGAACAAGCGCCGGTGGCTGAGGATGTGACTAAAGTTGAGGGTGTCATCAAGCCGGAAGCAGTGGTGGACGGGGTAGCGGCAGAAGAGAAAGCCGAAGACAAGACTAAAGACGAGAAGAAAGACGCATAAACCGGTTGTGGCCAGACAAATCTTTGAATATTTTTTGTTGAAAGCCTGGCAGGTGTTTCCGCGCCAGGTTTTTGATTTGCAATGTTTGTCTTGGGTCAAACTCGAGGAAAATAAGCTTTGGACCCTGCCCCTCCTCACCTAACCTCTCCTCCTGTGGAGGAGAGGAACCCAACGCTTTACCTGAAGAACTAGCTTGCAGTTTACCCCTCCTCTTTAGAGGAGGGGTAGGGGAGGAGTTTTGAGCAATTTGAATAAACAGTTTTTCGTATAAAGCCAAGCCTCTTTTTTTGGCGATCAAGGCTTGTTTGGGCTCAAACCTTATGGATGGATGCTCGAGTTTGGCCAGATAGGGGAGATTGGCAACAATGATGTCGAATTTTCGGCCAACCCAAGGGTTAAGAAGGTCACCTTGCCGGAAGGCGATTTTGACTTTATGCCGGCGGGCATTTTTTTTGGCAACAGTCAAAGCTTGCAAGGAAATATCAGAGGCAAACAGGTTGCAGGTTGCGGGTTGCAGGTTGCGTGCCAAAGAAATAATTATGCACCCCGAGCCAGTGCCGACATCAAGAATTCTGATACGTGGTATGTGTTTCGTGATACGTGATAACACCAGCTCAACCAATCCTTCGGTTTCCGGGCGGGGGATGAGGACATTTTTGTTCACAAAAAATTTCAAGCCATAGAATTTTTTTTCGCCGGTCAAGTAGGCCGCCGGCCAGCCGGCTTGGCGCTGTTTGATGAGTCTGCGCAAACCACGTAGTTTGCGTAGACGCAACTGTTTTTCGGGGTTTGCGTACAAAAAAGCCTTGCCTGCCTGCCGGTAGGCACGGTCTTTTTTCAATACAAAGCTTAAAAGAATGGCTGCGTCGGGATGGAGGCTAAGAGCTTGGCGGATGGTCATGCTGTAAGTAAGAATGTCAAATTCCCAATTTCCAATGACAAACTTTTGTCATTTTTCTAACAAGCGTTTCTGATCCTCGGCTGCCAGTGCGGCAATTATTTTTTCAAGCGCACCGTCCATGATGTTTTGGATTTGGCTGAAGTTTTGATTGATGCGGTGGTCGGTGATGCGATCCTGCGGGAAATTGTAGGTTCGGATTTTTTCGCTGCGGTCGCCGGTGCCAATTTGCGAGCGTTTTTTATCGCGTAGTTCCTTGGATTTTTTCTCTTCTTCTAACGCCAGCACGCGAGCGCGTAAAATGTTCAAAGCTTTTTCTTTGTTTTGGGACTGGCTTCGCTCATCCTGGATAGAGACGATAATCCCGGTCGGAATGTGCGTAGCTCGAATTGCCGAATAAGTCGTGTTGACGCTCTGACCGCCGTGGCCCGAAGAAGTTGTAGCTTCAATTTTGATGTCTTTGGGATCGATTTTGAAATCCGATTCTTCGATTTCGGGCAAAACCACGACTGTGGCCGTGGAAGTATGCACCCGACCCGACTTTTCCGTTTCCGGCACTCTTTGCACCCGATGCACGCCGGATTCATACTTAAACTTGGAGTATGGCCCCGCCTTCGCCGAGGCTTCGGCGAGCTTCGCCAGGACTTCGAAGATAATTTCCTTGAAGCCGCCAATTGTCGTGCGATTCGATGAAGCAATAGCCACTTTGTAGCCTAACCTTTCGGCATATTTGGCGTACATGCGGAACAATTCGGCGGCGAACAGTCCTGATTCATCGCCGCCGGCGCCGGCTCGGATTTCCATGACGATATTATGATTATCATACGGATCTTTGGGCAGCATGGCCTTATTTAGTTCCCGCTCAAGTTCCTCGGCCTGTTTTTGCAGTCGTGGCAGTTCATCTTTGGCGACTACAGCTAAATCACCACCTTCTGCGATAAGTTTTCCATGGTCAGTTATTTCACTTTCTAACTTTTCTAACTTTTTAACCTTTTCGACCATCGTCAAAAGCTCGGCTTGCTTTTTGCCAAGCTCGGCCAAAGTTTTGGGATCAGTAGTGCCGGAAAGTTTTTCCAGCAGCTGGTCATAGTTCTTTTTTAATTGTTGGAATTGCGGCTTCATAGAATAATTATCAATTTACAAGTTTCAATTTCCAATTAATTTTCAGTTTTCAATTGACAATTGCTACTTGAAAATTAAAAACACGCCTAAGATAAGTATATCTCATTCGGCGTGTTTTTGTGTATCTAAGCCTTCGTTTTCTTAGGCAACTTGATTTTGGCTTTGGCCGCGCGCGAGCGGAATTTCTCGACAATGCCTGCGGTGTCAATCAACATTTGCTTTCCGGTGTAAAATGGATGGCAATTCGAACAAATTTCGACATGCATTTCCTGTTTAGTCGAGCCGGTCGTAAAGCTGTTGCCGCAAGCGCAAACTACTTTTGAGGTACTGAAATATTGAGGATGGATATTCTTCATGGTTTTTAAATCATATCAAATTTGACTGGCAAAGTCAACAGGATTATAGTAACTTATTCTGCCAAAGCTCGGCGGAATAAATACGAGGAGGATTTCATGGTCACCATTCCAGGACTGGTCGTGTTAATGGTCGTCAGTTTGTTTGTCGGTTACCTGTGGCGCCGTGAACAGGACCGGCTGAAACACAAGCGATACGGGGAGCGCAACATCCAGAGCGGGCTCGAGGTCACGGTTGACGGCGGGAAGAACTGGCATCCGGCTGAACAGCAGCCGGGCGGTGGCATCTTGATCCACGAGATCGGATGGATTCGGCCGTATCTTCATCAGAAAACGGGACCGCCACGCTCGCGGTCGTCTCTGATTGTCGAGCTAGCAGTGCTTGTCAGCAAGCACACCGGAGTCCCGGTTGACCAAATCGCGGAGCAGACTCCGCTTGGGCCAGAGGCGTTGAATATTCGTGCCGCGTGCGCTCGCCAATTCGGGAAGCCCTTGGCGTCTGGCGACATGGCCCGGATGACCTTTGGGGAGCTACGAACGCAACTGTTCGGTTCTTGAGCGGATCGAACAGGCAGGTTCAGTCAGGGCGCGGCCACAGGTCGCGCCCTTGCCATTTATAAAGATATTTGTTAAAATCCTTAGGCAATTAATCACACATGCTTTTGGATGACTTTCGGGCCTGTTCTAGTTTAATGATACTAGAATCCGATGTCAGGCGAAGAAAGCAGAAGGGGAGTAAGTCTTCGACCCTCCCAAGAAAGGGAATGTTCATGAGAGATATTACGCTAATGGAAATGCTGAAGGCCGGGGTGCATTTTGGGCACAAAACTTCTTTGTGGAATCCCAAGATGAAGGAATACATTTTTACCACCCGCAACAACATCCATATTTTGGATTTGGAGAAAACCCGCAAGAAATTGCAATCTGCTCTGCAATTCGCCAAGGAAGTGGCGAGCAAGGGCGGGACGATTTTGTTCGTGGGCACCAAGCGCCAGGCCAAAGAAGTCACCAAGGCCGCCGCTCTGTCATGCGGCATGCCCTATGTGGTGACCAGGTGGCTTGGCGGGACTTTCACCAATTTCCGCACCATCCAGCGCTCGATCAAAAAAATGGAAAGGTATGAGAAGATGATGGAAACCGGCGAGATTGCCAAGTACACCAAGAAAGAACGGCTCCAGATTTCGCGGGAAGTGGAAAAAATGAAATTGTTCTTCTCGGGCATCAAGGAGCTGAAGAAATTGCCGGACGCGATTTTCGTCCTCGACGTCAAATATGACAAAATCCCCGTCGCTGAGGCCAAGCTGACCAAAGTCAAAGTCATCGGTTTGGTGGACACCAATTCTGACCCGTCTGGCGTAGATTACCTCATTCCGTCCAATGACGACGCCATCAAGGTCCTGGAGTTTATGGCCCAAGCCGTTGCCGGTTCAATTAACGAAGGCAAAGCCAGCCTCCAATCGCCGGTGACGGTGACGGAAGCCGCCGCTGTCGCGGAATAATAAATAGTAATTAGTAATAAGTAGACAGTAATAAAAAATGCAAATTACAACAGATGATGTAAAAAAATTGAGAGACCAAACCGGCGCGGGGATGATGGATGCCAAGAAAGCCCTGCAAGAAGCCGGCAATTTTGAGGAAGCGGTTAAACTTCTCCAAAAGCGGGGGCATGCGGCCATGGCCAAAAAATCCGAGCGCGCGGCTGGCGAGGGCTTAATTGTCTCTTATGTCCACACCGGCAGCAAGGTCGGAGTGCTGCTGGAGCTGAATTGCGAGACGGATTTTGTTGCCAGAAACGAAGAGTTCAAAAAACTCGCCCAAGAAGTCGCAATGCAGATCGCAGCCGTTTATCCGGTTGATGTATCAGAGCTTTTGGAGCAGGATTATATCCGCGACCCGCAGAAGAAAGTCAAAGACTTGGTGGCTGAAACTGTGGGCAAACTCGGTGAGAATATCCAACTTCGAAGGTTTACCCGCTATGTCTTGGGTTCGTAATATCGCATGGCTTTCTTAGGCTGGACAATCATTGTGTTTTCGATCGGGGGAATTTTTGCGTTATTTCTATCCAAACTGCCGGAAACGGTGAGCCGACCCCAGTTTCGGCCGAAAGCATCTTCACTGCCGACAGCTTGGGTTTGGCAGTATTTACTCAAGCAATCCCGGCTTATTTTGCGCAAAATTTGGCATTTTATTTTGGAGGCCAAGGACTTGTCTCCGGCCATGGATTTTCATCCGGTCGACAAGGTCAAACAAGCCTTTAAGATTCGCATCAGAACCAGCGAGCGGGAGCAAGACTGGCTGCCGGAGGTCAGCAACAGCTTGCCGGATTCTGGCCGAGCTCAATCGCCCGAAGAGGTATATTTGGAAACTATCAAGCGCGATCCGCAAAACCGCGAGGCTTATGAGGGCCTGGGCCGACTTTATTTGCAGGAGAAGAAATTTGAGGATGCGGCAGAGACCTTCGATTTTTTGACCAAATTCGACCCAAGCCGCGACATTTATTGGAGCAATTTGGGTTTGAGCCTGTATTCCCTCAAAAAATTTCGCGAAGCGGCCAATGCTTATGAGAAAGCGCTGAACCTAAACAGCAAGATTCCGACTCGCTGGATAAACTTAGGCCTTTGTTTTGCCGCCATGGAAGACTTGGGCAAGGCCGTGACCGCGGTGCGGGGAGCGCTTAATTTGGACAGAAGAAATTTGCATTACTTGACCCTGCTTGCCGATCTTTACATCCAGGCTGGCAACGGCATCAAAGCTGAGCAGGCATTGGAGCAGATTTTGGAAATCGAGCCGACAAGTCGGGCAGCGCGGGAAAAATTGATGAAGCTGAAAATATAAAGCAAGAAAAAATTCCTCGAAAGAGGAATTTTTTCTGGTGGGCAGGATAGGATTCGAACCTATGTAGCCGCAAGGGCGCCTGATTTACAGTCAGGTGCAATTGTCCGCTCTGCCACCTGCCCACACCTTAACTCTGGAGCCGAAGGTCGGACTCGAACCGACAACCTGCTGTTTACAAAACAGCTGCTCCACCATTGAGCTACTTCGGCGCGTAAGGCAGTTTACCATAAGAACTTCCAATATTTCAAGACTTATGCTATAATTATATACGTAAATTATCCAATAAAAAAGGAAACAAAACGATGAAGCCAAGTAACACTAAGATACTAATCGTGGAAGACGAGGAGATTCTATTAACCGCGCTGTCAGAGGAGCTGAAACAGGCCGGCTTCCAGATCGTCGGCGCCAAAGACGGGCAGGAGGGCTTGGACAAACTGAGGGCAGAAAAGCCGGATTTGGTGCTTTTGGACTTGGTCATGCCGCGCATGGATGGCATCACGGCGCTCAAAGAGATGAAAGCCAGCCCGGACACCAAGGACGTGCCGGTCGTGATTTTGACCAATTTATCCGATTACGACAAAATTTCCGATGCCTTGTCACTGGGTGCGATGGATTATCTGGTCAAGGCCAATTACCGGCTGGAAGAGCTGGTTAGCAAGCTAAAAACCGTTCTGGAGCGTAAAGGCAATGGCTAGTCCTGAAGATTACAAAAACCTCATCAACGAGATTGTCGCCAAGCAGATTTTGATTTTAGGACCCGACATCGTGCTGATGAAAGCCAAAAACGTTTCTGGCCTCCGGCTGTCGGATCGGGGCGAGGTTTTGGAACTGCAAGGCGACCCGCAGGAAATTTTGCAGAAATTGATTGACGAATATGTCACCCTGTCGGGCCAGATTGTTAAAAATATATTAAGTCCGGTGTTCGCCAAATATCCGGACATCAAGATCAATGTCACTTAACCTCGTCATCCAAGGGTTTATCGCCGTCATCCTCGTCGGCATATTTTACAACGTCTGGGTTTCGACCAGGGTTTATGGCGGCATTATAGGCAGAGCAGTCAGATTTTTGGGGATTGGGATGCTGTTTATCACCATTGCCGTCATCGAAAAAATTCTGTTGAATTTTGCGCTCCTGCAAGCCACACCCAACCTAAGCCTGGCTCAGGACGTATTGACGCTGTTGGGTTTGTTTTTCTTGGCCATGGGATTTTCCAAGTTGGCTTCCGTCGCCAAGTGACATCAAAATCAATATGGAGACGACTCCCTTCATCTACATATTTTTGACATTGGCAATCTACACAGTGATTGTCATTGTTTTTATTTGGTGGGAAAACCGCCAAATGCGCCACAGCCTCAAATACAAGGAAGACGAAATGGGCCGCAGAATGTACGAGGTCTCGATCCTAAAGGAGCTTGGGGAACGAATCGGCTATTCCCTCAATGTTCAGAAAATCGTGGACGTCATCACCGGTTCCCTGCGCAAGCTTCTGCCTTATTCCACGGTCTCTTACTTGCTTTGGTCCGATGAGGGCCGGCTAATTTACCACTGCGTTTTGGAAGAATCAGTCAATAAGAATTTTTTGGAAGACGTAAAAAAAAGGATAGTGACCGCTTTTTCCGCTCTGATTGACCGAGAGATTAAGAATAGTGAGGTGGATGAAAGTGTATCGGGCACCATCACTGACGAATCGAACGAGGCAACAGTCAAATCGTTTTTCAACATTCCGGTAGTCATCAACAATCAGCCGGTCGGCCTGCTTAGTGTTTCCTCGACCGAGGAAGGTTTGTATAAAGAGGCGGAGATGACCATTCTTTATACGATCATGAATCAAGCTTCCACCGCAGTGTCCAAACTTGAAAACATCCTAAGCCAGGAAAAAGGCAAACTCAATGCCATGGTCGCCTCCATGGCCGACGGCGTGTTTATGGTCGACACCAGAAACCGGCTTTTGGTCATCAATCCGGCGGCATTGGAGATGCTGGGAATCAAAAATAAGCAGGTTTCCATTTTTGACGTTTTGGACGCTTTGGCCTCCAAGCTTGACATCCGCACCAAGATTGAAGAAAGCATCAAGTTCAACAAGCTTATCGTGGAAGAAAATATCAAGATCGAAAATCGGGTCTTGCGCGTTTTGATCAGTCCGGTGAAGGACACAGACCAAAAGCCGCTCGGGGCGGTCATATTGTTTCATGACATCACCAAGGAAAAAGCCATCGAAAAAATGCGCGAGGACTTCACCTCCATGATGGTCCACGAACTGCGCAGCCCGCTGACCGGCATTCGGTCCATAGCCAATCTTTTGAAAGAGGACAGCGTCAAAAAAGAGCAAAAAAAATACCAGGAATTCGTGGATCTGATTGTCACCAATTCCGCGTCCATGCTCGATTTGGTCAATGATTTGCTGGACGTGGCCAAACTTGAGGCTGGGAAATTCCAAGTCCTGAAAAAGCCGACCAATCTGTCTGCTGTCATTGACAGCCGCGTGCTGTCGTATAAGACCTTGGCCGTTGACAATCAAATTGACTTGCAAAGTAAAATCGAGCCCGGCTTGCCGCAAGTGGAGGCAGACGAGACAAAGATTGGGCAAGTGCTTAACAATTTGCTGTCCAACGCGATTAAATTTGCGGAGCGCGGCAAAGTCACGGTTTGCGCGTTTATGCTTCCAGCCGGCATGGATCTCGTGGAAAAAGTGGCTGGTCTTGGCATGGTTTGGCCTGGACTGACTCCGAAGAGCGTGAAGTTTGATTCGGATGCCGTGGCGCTGGCTGTCGTTGACAGCGGCATCGGCATCCCGCAAGATCAGCTTTCGAAGCTATTCAACAAATTCACGCAACTTGAACACGCCGCAGCCTCGGAAAAAAAAGGCACCGGATTGGGGCTGGTCATCAGCAAAGGGATTGTGGAGGCGCATGGCGGCAAAATCGGCGTGACGTCCGAGGAAGGCAAGGGGTCAGCGTTTTATTTTACATTACCCTTAAAACAACATGGCTAAAGACCAGGACAAAAAAAAAGGCAACATCGGCAGCATCCAGTCGGATTTCATTACCCTGACTTCGCATCAGCTTAGGACGCCGCTTTCCGGCATGAAGTGGCTTTTGGAATTGATGCAGAAATCGTCCGTGGGCAATCTCAATAAGAAGCAGAAAAAGCTTTTGTCGAAAATTTATCAATCCAACGAGCGCATGATTGCGCTGGTCAATGACCTGTTGGAGGTTTCTCGCATTGAATCGGGCGAAGCCAAGCTGTATTTGCAGCCTACTGATCTTGCTTCCGTCGTCCGCGGCTTGATTCGGGAAAAAGCCGATGAGATAAAAAAGAAACGCCTGGATGTCGAGTTCGCCGTAGAGCGGGAGCCTTTGCCCTTGGTCAAAACCGAACTGAATAAAATCCGTCAGGCCATTGGCAATCTGATTTCCAACGCCATCGCTTACACGCCGGAAGGCGGGGAGCTGAAAATTGACCTCAAACAGCAGGATCATGAAATCTTGGGTAAAATTTCCGACACAGGCGCGGGCATTCCCAAGGATCAGCAGAAGTCGGTGTTTAATAAATTTTATCGTGGCAGTAATATTCTCAAGTTCGAAACCAACGGCACGGGATTGGGGCTTTATATTACCAAGGCTTTCATCGAAGCCTCAGGCGGGCGCATCTGGTTTAAGTCGCAAGAAAATAAGGGCACGACTTTTTACTTCACTTTACCGATAGCTTAAGCTCAGACGTGAGCTAGGCTGGCGATGATGAGGATGCCGCTTGAGTTTAAGACGAACGAAAGAGTCAAAAACTGCCAGTTTTTTATTTTCCCCAAACCCATGAGGGTAATACCCAGCTCGTCCGGCAGGGGCGAGGCGATGATAATTGCACCTAAGACCGGCAGCAGCCAGGCAAAGTAGGGGGTGTGCAGCAGCTGGCGAAGGTGCGAGCCGCCGATTTTGGCGACTACTGACGCGAATTCGTCAAACACGCGGTCTTTCAGAAACCGGAAAATGATGTAATCGCCAAGCATGGTGCCCAAACCTCCGAAAATGGCAATTAAGAGAGGATTGTGGTTTTGGGCGATTAAATACAGCACAACCGTGGCTGGGGCCACTGTGAACATGGATGTGAAGAAAATGCCTGTGATAAAGGCGCCAAAATAGTTCAGCTGCTGTAAGAAATTCACTAATTGTTGGGCAAAGAAAAACTGGGAGGCCAGAAACAGGGCGGCCAGGCTTACCACGAGCAAGGCCGTATTTTTATATCGCCAACCGTGATAGTAAATAAGAGGTTTCATGAAAGTATTATAGCATTGATATTGAATAATCTGGGAAAATTTGTTATAGTATCCAAGCTAATGTGCCCATGCCGTTGTAGCTCAGTTGGTAGAGCAACTCCATGGTAAGGAGTAGGTCGCCAGTTCAATTCTGGCCAACGGCTCCAGGGAAAAATTAATGATAACTATTAACTTTTAACTACAATAATGTCCCAAGATAATCTGATCACGATGGAATGCACGGCGTGCCACCGCACTAACTATCATTCCAGAAAAAATAAGAAACTCAACACCAGCCGGCTGAATATGAGCAAGTTTTGTCGCTGGTGTAAGAAACACACAGAGCACAAAGAAACGAAATAGCGTAATTCGGTTTACGGCAGCGCAACGCGTATCGGTAAGTGTCTGACGGCGAGCGGCCGAAAGACGCAAGCCGCAAGACGATACGCGCAGCGCCGACGAATAACGCCAACCGTTTTAATGGGGGTGTAGTTCAATGGTAGAACATCGGTCTCTCCGCCTTCGTGATCGTTTGGTGATGGGGGCATAGTGTAACGGTAGCACAACGGTCTCCAAAACCGTTAGTTAAGGTTCAAATCCTTATGCCCCTGCCATGAGACGATCACTTCGGCGGACAGGCAAAACCGAGCGTGGGTTCTTGAGCACAAATTCAAATACTTTTTGACGGAATCCGCCGAAGCTTTAGCGCAGGCGGGGACTCCTTCCACCCCTGCCAAGAAACGTCAGACGTTTCAAGAAACAGATTTGTCTTTGCTTACGTCTTAACATATGGGAGCCCTGCTCCCGCTTTTGATTTTAGAAGTAAACCAAATGCAAAAAACGCTGATAAAGCAGACATTGCGCATATTTTGGCAACACGCTTCGGTCTACCCCCGGGCGATTTTGCTGTTGATCATCGCCATGCTCGGGGCGGTGGTTTTTGATACATATGGCCCGTTTTTATACAAGCAGTTGTTCAATTCCTTGATCCAAAACGGGTCGGTAAGCGAATTGTTGACGGTTGTTTTCAAGATTCTGGCCGTAGGGGGCTTGAGCTGGTGTTTTTGGCGCCTGGCCAATTTTGCCAATGATTTTTTCCAGCCGCGGATCATGTCCGATATCGTCAACACCTGCTTTAAGTATATGCATGACCATTCGTACAATTTTTTCACCAACAACTTCGCCGGCAGCCTGGTGAAAAAAGTCGGCAGGTTTGAGCGGGCATTCGAAGACATCGCTGACCAGCTGTATTGGAACTTCGGCCACACCATCCTCAAAATCATCATTATTTTAATTGCTTTGTATTTTGTCGCTTGGCAGCTGTCTTTGGCCTTGCTGGTCTGGATGGCGGTCTATCTTGTTTTCAGCGTGTTTTATGCCAGGTTCAAATACCCCTATGACATCCGCAACGCTAAAATGGACACAGAAGTCGCGGGCAGGTTGGCGGATACGATCACCAACAACATCAATTTGAAATTGTTCGGCGGAACTGCTTGGGAATTCAAAACCTTCCAGGCTTTGACGGAAAAACTGTTTCGAATAAAAAAGCTCTCCTGGAATCTGGGATCAATAAACGAAGCGGTCCAGGGAGGTCTGATGGTTCTTTTGGAATTCGCGCTTCTTTACCTTGCGGTCAAATTCTGGAAAGAGGGCAGGCTGACGATTGGTGATTTTGCCCTCATCCAAGGGTATATGGTCCAGGTTTTCGGGCGGCTGTGGGATTTGGGCCGGCACATCAAGGACACTTATTCGCGCCTAAGCGATGCGGAAGAAATGACCGAGATCCTCACCATGCCGCACGGAATTCAGGACAGGGCCGATGCAACTCGTCTGCAGGTTTCGACGGGCAGCATCGAATTCCGTGGTGTCAATTTCGGCTACCATGAGAAGCGCCGGGTGTTCAAAAATTTTAGCTTAAGCATTCAAGGCGGCGAGAGGGTGGCTTTAATCGGCCCTTCCGGCGGCGGCAAGACCACGATCGTCAAATTGCTGTTTCGGTTTTTCGACATGCAGGGCGGCGGGATTTCGATTGACGGCCAAAATATCGCGCAAGTGACCCAGGAAAGCCTGCGGGCGAATATAAGTTTGGTGCCGCAGGAGCCGATTTTGTTCCATCGTTCGCTTTATGACAACATCGCTTATGCCAAGCCGCAAGCCTCCGAGCAGGAAGTTTATCGTGCGGCGAAACTTGCGCACTGCCACGAATTCATTATGAGCTTTCCGCTAGAGTACGAAACATTTGTAGGGGAGCGGGGACTCAAGCTTTCTGGCGGGGAGCGCCAGCGCGTGGCCATTGCCCGGGCTATTCTCAAAGATTCGCCAATTTTGGTTTTGGACGAGGCCACTTCGAGCCTGGATTCCGAATCCGAGCATTTGATCCAGGATGCCATGAAAAAGTTGATGCTGGGTAAAACCACGATTGTCATCGCCCACAGGCTCTCCACGATCATGCAAATGGACCGGATCATTGTCATTGACAAAGGGCAGGTGGCTGAGGAAGGCAAGCACACTGAGCTGATCAAAGCCAAACAGGGGATTTACCAGAAGCTGTGGCAGATTCAGGCTGGCGGGTTTGCGGGGTAAACAAGCCCGTGTTATCTTTAATGCATAGATAGAAGGAGGGTGAGTCATGGATGGATGCTTATGGGCATCGGTATCTCACCTGGATCAGAAGCTGCCGGTGTTGAAGGCAGTGGGGCCATTGCCGAGCGTGATCTTTTCGATGAACGGTTCTTCGCTTTTACTCAGCCTCAGAAATCCCGGGCCGGCGTCATTTCTTGAGGCCGCCACGGATGGGGTGGAGGGCAAGCGCCTGCTGTTCGGCATCAGTGATTTCGTCGGGCCGTTTCGGGTGAGAGTATTTCGCACCAGTGCAGAAGCCCTCAGGAGCATTGCCAACCCGCGCCCAATTGACCCGCCGCAAGATCTTTAGCCGCCACTGGTCCGCAAGCGGCTTTTTTTTGAGCAAAAAAAAAGCGTACGGGAAGTCCCGGACGCGGGGTGGGGCCGGCGCTTGGAGGTTAGTGGGGGCGGGTGCGGACTTCGCGCACCATGCGCAACCAGGTGCCGACAGGCAGCCGCTCAGTCAAGTTTCCGACTTGCTTGGCTTGCCTTTTGGCTTTGCGTTCATCTCGCCGCTCGCTCCACGAAGCGAGAATCATGGGCGACATGGCCGCTGCAAATGCCATGAACACGAGGGAAATGGCGAGAGCCACTCTAAGCATGGTTCCTCCTTTGAAAGCAATAGCAATATGATAAGCCGTCTATTTACATTTGGCAAGGATGGCCTGTCTCCATGTCATCCGGCGATTTGGTTTTTACCGCTTGACCGGAATTGACCTATTTCCCGGGATTTTGCTATAATGCTTTAGCTATTGTTAATAATTTAATTAAGGAGACCCTTATGGCCAAAGGCATGTCAAAGTCAGAAGTCCTTTCCGCCCTTGCCGAAAAATTCGGCAAGAGCCGCAAGGAAGTCGCCGAAATGATCGAGGCGCTCGTTAGCTTGGCGTACAACGAGACCAAGAGCAGCGGTGAGTTCACCATCCCGGGGTTGGGTAAGCTTCAAAAGAAGCACCGCGAAGCCCGCATGGGCCGCAACCCGGCCACCGGCGAACAGATCAAGATTCCCGCCAAGACCGTGGTTAAGTTCCGGGTGGCTAAGGCGGCAAAAGACTCAATTCTCGCCTAGCAAAAGAACGCCCCTTTACAAGGGGCTTTTTTTGTGCTATAATATATACAGAGTCAATTTTTTGATGGAAACACATAGTAAGCATTTGTCGAAAATGGCCATGTAAACCCGTATATTTGGGTGTGGTCTTTTTTGTTTGAAAATGACAATGATTGAGAAATTAAAACTAAAGAGCCAGAAGCAATTTGAGCTGATCGACATCACCGAGCAGGTCAAAAGCGCGGTTTCCAAGTCCGGCTTAAAAAACGGCACTGTCACGGTTTTTACCCCGCACACGACCGCGTCAGTCAGGCTTAACCACAACGAGCCGCTGTTGCTGCAGGACCTGATGAAGATGTTGTACCGCCTGGTGCCCATTGACGAGAATTATTCCCACGACCTGTTTGAAATCCGCACCGGCATTAAGGCCAACGAGCGCTCCAACGGCCACGCCCACGTCAAAGCTTTCCTGCTGGGCTCTTCCGAAACCGTGCCTGTCGAAAATGGACAGATGCTGTTGGGGGATCGACAGAGCATATTTTTTGTGGAGCTGGACGGTGCTCGAGAACGGGAAGCGGTTGTTTCGGTGACAGACGGAGGGTAAATGACTTTGTTTTCCATTTTTTTTGGAAAAAATATTAACAGGTCGAAAGTCCTGCTTCTCCCGGATCAAGTCCGGGGGAAGCAGGACGGTCTCAATGCAAATTGAGATTGGGGGACCGAAAGGGGGTGAATTTCATGCCTAATTATCCTGATGTGGTTTCTGCTTCGTTCCAGGATTTGTACGCTCGCTTCGTAAATTTCCTGCCGGGCTTCCTAGTTGCGGTCATCGTGTTGGTTGTCGGTTGGATCGTGGCCACGGCTTTGGGCAAGCTGGTCAAATCTGTTTTGACTTCCGTGAAGATTGACGAAGTGGGGGACAAATTGGGGCTCGATCAGCTGGCTGAGCGGACCGGAATGAAAATGTCCGTTTCCGGCGCGTTGGCTTGGTTGGTCAAATGGTTCTTCCTGATTGCCGTGTTTTTGGCTGCAGCGGATTTGCTTCAGCTCGATCAGATCTCCGCGTTCTTAAATGATGTTCTGGCTTACATCCCGAACGTCGTCGCCGGCGCCGCGATCCTGTTGGTTGGTACTTTGGTGGCCGGCTTCTTCTCGCGCCTGGTCCGCCACAGCGTGCAAGCGGGGGGACTTAAGTCTGCTGACCTTTTGGGGTCAGTGACGCAGTGGGCTGTAATGATCTTTACCATCCTTGCCACACTCGACCAGTTGAAAGTGGCCCAGCCTTTCGTCCAAACCTTGTTTACCGGCGTTATTGCCATGTTGGCCATCGCCGGCGGGTTGGCGTTTGGTTTGGGAGGGAAGGAACAAGCGTCCAAAGTGCTTGATAAGATTGAAAGGGATATAAAAAGTTAGTTCTGGGTTCTAAGTTCTAAAGTTCGTAAAGTTACTTTATGAACTCAGAATTTTATAAACTTAGAACTAATCAATAGCTCTTTATACAAGTTTCCATCATAATCAAAGACAACCGCAATCCAGCGGTTGCTTTTGTTTTGAAAATCTGCTATAATACATATAGTTAAAGTTCCAGTTTAGAAACAAAAAGAAAAATCAAAACAAATGCGAGGCAAAATTCGTTTTTTGCTATTGTTATGCGCCATAGCCGCAGGAAGTATTGGTTTTAGCAAGCCTTCCATTTCTTCCCAGGCGATTTTGGACGAGGTCAATCAGGATAGGATGCAGCTCGGGTTTAGCCAGCTGTCTTTAAGCCCGACATTGAGCCTGGCGGCTTATTCCAAAGCGCAGGACATGATTGCCAATGATTATTTTGCGCACATCAGTCCGTCTGGCGTTAAGCCTTGGCATTGGTTTAGGGCTTTGGGTTATGCTTACACTTACGCCGGCGAGAATCTGGCCGCCGGGTACACGAACGCCTCTGAACTGGAGGAATCTTGGATGAATTCGCCCCCGCACCGGGCCAACATTCTTTCGCCGTTTTATGATGAATTGGGCTTGGCCATGGTGGCTAGCGGCGACACTACCCTTGTGGTGCAGTTTTTTGGCAGCCGGAACAACCGGGTGAGCTTGAGAGAGTAGCGAATTAAGAATTACGAATTAAGAATTACGGAACCTGGGTCGATCTCAGGTTTTTAGTTGCCATGATTCGTTATTCTTGCTTCGTGATTCGTTCTTTGCCATAATTAAGCCATGAACGACGAATACCAAGTGCAAGATCCGGAAAAAGGGAAGCTTAAAATTCTTTTGGGGAGTTTGGCCTTGGCCGGGATGATTGGCGTATCGCTGGTTTTTTATTTTTTTACTAAAGTTAATTCGCCAGGAAGCGCTGACGGCACGGAAGTTTCTTTTCAAGTCGAAAAAGGGGAGAGTGCAAAAAAAGTGGCTGACAGTTTGGCTGGTAAAAAACTCATCAACAGCCCGTATATTTTTGGGTTTTACGTTTATAGTAAAGGAGCATCCGAGAAAATCCAGGCCGGCGAATATCTGCTGAACCGCAAAATGAGCGTTGCCGAGATCGTGGATGTGTTGACTGAGGGCAAGGTTGTGCCCAATGAGCGCAAGATTACAATCATCGAAGGCTGGAGCAACAGGCAGATCGGGGAGCGGTTAGGCGAAGAGGGATTGACCGAGTTTTTGGTCGGCAAGAATTTTGCGTTCAGATACACGGACATCGCCAAGCCATTCGCTTATCAGGGTTTTTTGTTCCCCGACACTTACGTCATCGGCAAAAACGCCACGTCTGAAGATTTGATTGAGAAAATGCTTGCCAACTTTGAGCTAAAAACCGAAGGGTTTGCAGTCAGCGGGGAGGCTGTCATTCTGGCTTCGATTATCGAAAAAGAAGTTGGACGCAACAAAGAGTGGCTGACAGATGAGGATCGAATAGCCATGCAAAAAGAACGAAGGCTGGTGGCGTCCGTGTTTTCTAACCGCCTGCAGATCGGCATGCCCTTGCAATCGGATGCCACAGTCAATTACGTCACGGACAAGAATGACCGCCAGGCGCTGCTGGCGGACACCAAAATCAAGTCGCCGTATAACACCTATGTCAACAAAGGCCTGCCGCCTACGCCCATTAGTAACCCGGGCTTAGACTCGATCAAAGCCGCGCTAGAGCCTTCTGAAAGCGATTATTTGTATTTTCTCAATGCCCCGGATGGGGCGGCGTATTTTGCCAGGACGATTGAGGAGCATAATGCGAATAGGGCGAAATACTTGCAGTAAAGTTTTCCCATCCCCGCTGAGAACTTCCCGAGTTGGGCGGGGATCTTATACTAGATCCCCGATTTTTCGACCCAACCCTCGCCTCGGGGATGGGAGTGTCGAACTTGACCAGGTTTTACGAATACTATATACTTCTCTTAATACTTCTCTCTCCAAAGACCGTAGCGGCCAATAAGGCTTAATAACGCTGCGCAGGAATACATTCCGCTGTCTTTGGATAAGACAGTTTTTGTTTTTCTATCAACTATAAACTATTAACTATCAACTTGTTTATGGCTATCACCCGAGCACAAAAAGAGACAACCCTTAAGCAGCTGACCGAAGATTTGCGCAGCGCCCGCGGCGTGGTCTTTACGCAGTACAAAGGTTTAAGCGTGGCCGCGGTCACGAGACTGCGCAAGCTGTTGCGCGCCCAGAACGTGAAGTTTCAGGTCATCAAGCTCACTCTTTTGAAGAAAGCGTTAGCCGCTTTGAATATTTCAGGAGAACCAGGTACCAGTTTCGCGGTACCTGGCAAGCCAAAGTTCGGCGGCCCCATTGCCGTGGCTGTGTCACAGGAAGAAGAAGCCGCGCCGGCGAGGTTGCTGAAAAGCCTGATGAAGGACAATCCGCAGCTTGTGTTTGACGGCGGGATCCTTAATTCACAAATCGTTGGCAGCGATGTGATCCTGAAACTGGCCAGCCTGCCTTCCAAACAACAGCTGCTTTCCCAACTGCTTTCCGTCCTGCAGGGCCCGAGCCGGGGACTGGTCACGGTTTTATCAGGCAACATGCGGGGGCTGGTGAATGCGCTGAAGGCAATTAAAGATAAAAAATTCTAAAGGTCGATCCGCCTTCGCTAAAGCTACGGCGGATAGAAAGGAATAAATATGGCAAACCTAGACAATATAATTTCCGAAGTGGAGAAGCTGACCGCCCTGGAACTTTCCGAGCTGGTCAAAAAGCTTGAGGAAAAGTTCGGCGTGTCTGCGGCCGCTCCCATGATGATGGCTGCCGGTCCTGCTGCCGCTGCTGCTCCAGCAGAAGAGAAAACGGAGTTTACGGTTGAGCTTTCCGAAGCGGGCGCTAATAAGATCAATGTCATCAAAGTGGTGAGGGAAATCACTGGCAAGGGGTTGAAAGAAGCCAAAGATTTGGTGGACCAAGCTCCCAAGCCGGTAAAAGAAAACGTGGCCAAGGCTGAAGCGGAAGAGTTGAAGAAGAAACTCGAGGAAGCTGGAGCGAAAGTGACGTTGAAATAGATATTATCTCGGTCTAATTTTCACTAGATACTCGGCTTTGTAAAATTCTCGGACAGATATTGCCCAAGCCCAACGCTTGGAAGGATATTAATTGTTATAAAGCCGAGATCAGTCTAAGGGTTAGGCAGAGCCGAATATCCGGTCAAGAATTCGGCAAGAATAATATCTAACTGAGTGTTAGGCGAGCTAATATCAACCCCAGGAGTACCTGGGGTTTTTTCATTGACATAATCCTAGAAATTTGCTATAATATAATCAAGATACGATATCGGCTAGCCTAAAAAACATCGGCTAGAGCGAAACCAAAATCAAAAGAAAAATCAAAAAATGCAAAATTTAGGCTTAAATCCTGAGCTTTTAAGCTTGAGGGAAGCTTCTGAATTGACTCCGTACAGCGCGGACTACTTAAACTTGCTCGCGCGCAAGGGGAAAATCCGCGCCACCAAGATCGGCCGCGATTGGCTAATCACCAAAGCCGATCTTTTTGAGTATCTGAAATATCAGCAAAACGAAAGCCAACAGCGGGTGAGCGTGATTTCGAAGTATTTGAATCTTTTAATGTAAAGTCATAAGTTAAAAGTCAAAATGCAAAATAGTAACTCGTTCAACGGCAGCGCAGCGCGTATCGGTAAGCGTTAATCGTTAAGCGGTCTTTTAAACCAAATGCCAGAAACTAAAAAGCCAATCCGAAGCTTCAGAGATTTAGATGTTTATCAAAATGCTTATAAAGCGATGCTTATAGTCCACAAGCAGATTCTACCTAAACTTCCCCAGCACGAAAAGTTCGATCTCTTTGATCAGCTGTCTAGATCAACCAAAGCAGTCCCAAGATTGATAACCGAAGGTTATACCAAGAAGCATCAGAAAGCCGGTTTTCAAAAATACATAGACGATGCGCACACTGAGTCGAATGAAACTATTGTCGGTTTGGAACAATGCAAAGATCTCTATAATATCGAATCTGGATTGTGTGACCAGTTAGTAGATAGTTATGATAAAATTTCTAGGCAATTATTTAATCTAGCCGAGGCATGGGATAAGTTTACGAATAGGAGACGCACCTCGCCACCGTCAAACGATACGCGCGGCGCCGACGAACAACGAATAACCACTTGACTTTTGCTTTTTGAATTATTTATGAAGACTGACTATCAGAAATTAAACAACTTTGAATCCGCCACGATCGCGGCAATCGTGATTGGCCTGATTCTAATCGGCGTCATGGCGTTTGGGTCGCTGCCGGCTGATGAACAGATGCAAGCGGCTGATACTTTCCGGATTCTCGACTTGCATGATGACTGGCAGGAGCCGGTAGAGACGATTGCCTTTATGTTTGATACCAGCGGAAAATTTTTGGACGAGTTTTACGTGGCGTTTGGCGAGGTGGCGGCTGTGCCAGACCCAAAGGTGACCTTTGGGCTTTGGGCAACCTGGGAAAATTTTTTGGCTTTTTCTGATTTTGCGGCCGCAACTTATAACGGGCAAGTGGCCGGAGCGAGCATTGAGATAAATAATTTTTGGCCGGTAAAATGAAAACGAAAAATAAAAATTTAGGGCTTAGGCTGAGCGGAGCGGAACTGGTGGCCGCGACCGTGGTGTTTGCTATGTCGTTCGGCAGCATGGCTTTCGCTTCGCGCCATTTGGATTTTGCCCCCGGACTTGAGGCGCTGGATGTCTCCGATGGAATTAACGAATTACGAATCACGAATTATTTATCCGCCGAAGCCTTGGCGCAGGCGGACGAATTGCGGCAGGCCGCCTTCGAGCTTCTGCCAAAGGTCACCTTTTCTGAATGGCAGCCCTTGACCTCAAAGGTGGCCTTTGGGCTAACCGCCGCTTCCGAACTGCTGGATGTGTCCGAGCCTGTGAACGCGTTGTACGGCAGCGCTGCGCGTATCGGTGCGCGTCTAGCGGCAGGCGTTGAAAAACCGCATGACGCCGCCGAGTTACGATACGCGCCGCGCCGACGAATAACGTATAACGTTCCGTCGTTTGCCAACCTTTCCGCTTTTCTTGCGCAAGCCAAGCAATACTTGCATACTGTCCCGTATGCAAGTGAGCAACTAGAGCCCCAGCCCCAGGTCGCGGGGGAGAGGGTTGAGAACCCTCTGGTTCCCATCCTGGACGCCACATCGGGCGATCCGGGATCTTACCCAAACCCTCAGCAAGATCCCCGATTACAAATCCCAACCCATGCCTCGGGGATGGGCGAAGATATACAGCCTTCCACCACCATTCTCCGCCAGGTAACAGTCAAAGCTTCCCTTACCGAAGCCGAGCTGACTGACCTGATTGCCAATTCCGAGTCCCTGAAGACTTTGTTAAAGGGGAGTAAGGGGGATAATGGGAGTAAAGGGGAGAAGGGGGACCCGG